>JAJDCS010000039.1 GCA_029260715.1 Phycisphaeraceae bacterium
CGCCGCTGGGCTACCGCCCACGCTCGGTACGGAATCGAACAGGTGACTCTGCCAGACCAACAGGTCCAGCCCGTTGACCAGGCCGTCAAGGTTGAAGTCGCCTTGGTCCCATCCATCGCCGCTAAAAAGATTCGCCTGCCACGTCAGCAGGTCCAGCCCGTTGACGATGCCGTCTAGGTTCGCGTCGCCGGGGATCGCCGCCACAAGCGTTAAACCGGTGTTGCCGTCGTAGTCGTATAGAGGGGCAAGCGTCATATTCGAGTTGATAAGCAGCCCGTTCATCTCATCAAACTCACCGCTGCGCGCGGCGGCGGTGACGATGATGAACTCGTTGAAGTAATCGGGTGTAAAGCCGGGGGCCAGGACGATATCCAACTCGCCTGCGAGTGAGACGTCGCTGGTGACGTTCACTTGGTCGTAGTCCGTGCCCGCCACGCCGCCACTGGCAGCTAATTCGACCGCGAGTGTTGAGTTGGCTTCAAAGACCGCGGCGCCCAGGCCTAGCGTGCCGACGGAGGCGCCCGGTGCGACGGTGCCGCCGGCGTTGACGGTGGTGGTGCCTGCGGCGGAACCCGTGCCGCCGAGCGTGCCGCCGCTATTGATGGTGACGCCGCCCGTGCCCGTGGCGGAGCCGGTGGTGTTGTTGGCTAGCAGCGTGCCTGCGTCGATGGTGGTGGGGCCGGTGTAGGTGTTAGCGTTGGTGAGTGTGAAGGTGCCGGTGCCGATCTTGGTCAGCGAGCCTGTGCCGCTGAATGCTTCGGTGATGCGGCCGCTGAAGGTCGTGTTGTCGTTGTTGTCCCCGACGCGCAGGTTGGTGCCCCCGGCGTTGGAGTTGCCAAAGTTCACAAAGCCTTGGCCGGATAGCGAGCCGATCGTTTCCGTGCCCACCCCCAAGAAAAACCTCAGGGAGGCGCCGCTGTCGACGGTCACGGCCGTCCCGTTGGGCAGCCGCTCGCTGGCGCCGCTGACGTCCAACGTGCCCTGCTGGACCGCGGTGGGGCCGGTGTAGGTGTTTTCGCCCAGGAGGTTGAGCACGGTGCCGGACCCTGATTTCGTCAACCCGCCGGCGCCGGAGATATTGCCCAGAAAGTTCTTAGACTTGGATTGATTGACGGTCAGCATGGTGGTGGGGAGCACGAGGCTGCCTCCGGTGCCCGACAGGCTTGACACCGTCTGGGTGGCGTTTTCAAATTTCAGCTCGCCGGCGTTGATTGTGATCGCTCCGGTCGGGGCCAGCGACCCGGTTGAGGCCACGACCAGCCGCCCGGAGTCCACGGTCGTGCCACCGGTGTACGTGTTCACGCCCGTTAGCCGGATGCCGCCGATGCCCGCTCCGAAGAGTGGCCCGTCGGCGATTGTCAGGCCACGGGCCCCACCGCCATCGTTAATGGCCGCGAGGTTGGAAAAAAAGTTCGCCGGTCCGTCCGGGTTGTCAATGAAGATCGTCGCCGAGTTGTTCAGGTTGATCGCGCCCACAAAGTCCGTCACCCGCCCCAGCGTGAAACTCCCGTAGATGTCCAGTGTGTTAGACAACACGCGCGGCGCGGCCCCCGCCCGGATGCCCCCGCCGAACATCGACACCGTCGCCGACCCCAGCGCCGCGTTGCTGCCCACTTCGAGCGTGCCGTCATGAACCTCAATCACGCCGGTGAGCGTGTTGGTCTGGTTGAGGATCAACATCCCGCCGCCGGTTTTTACCAGTTGCCCAGAGCCAGAGATGACCCCGGCGTAAGTACCGAGAGCCGTCTGGTTGAATTCGAGTGTGGCGTTGTCGGCCACGCCGTTGGACGCGGGTAGGGAGTTGGTGTTGACTACCAGCTTGCCCCCGGAGACGGTGGTGCCTCCCTCGTAGGAGTTATTACCGGTAAGCGTCTGCGTCCCGGCTCCGGTCTTGGTCAATGTGCCCGTGCCCTCTAGGGTGCCTGAAAAATCCCCCGACCCGCCAGCCGCGCCGACCGTGAGGTTCCCCAGGCTGATCACACCCGCGCCGCTGATCGCGTCCACCGTTTCGGTCGAGACGGACCAACGCCCGTCGGTGAGCACCTCCACGTCCGAGGTGTCGGGGATGTTGTGGTTGGTGGTTTGGTTGAGTATCGCTGACTCGGCGTTCCCTATACCGTCGCCCACCTGGACGTTCCCGGCCATCGCGTCGACACCGCTGTTCTTGGACAGTTTAAGCGTCCCGTTGTTGATCTTGGTCAACCCCGTGTGCGTGTTGAAGAACGCACCGGAGAGGGTCTGCATGCCCGTGCCGGTCTTGGTGAACGTCCCGCCGAAGCCTTGGAGTCGGCCCGAGAACGTATTGCCCCCCCCGAACGAAATGCCCCCCCCGTTGTCCGCCCCCACCGTCAGGTTCCCTAGGTTGATCACACCCGAGCCGCCGACATCGTCCACCGTCTCGGTCGACACGATCCAGAGCCCATCGGAGTTTATAAACACGTCCGTGGTGTCGGGGATGTTGTGGTTGGTGGTTTGGGTGAGCACCGCGGTTCCGACGATTCCTGAACCGTCGCCGAGGATGACAGGTCCGGCTAGCGCGTTCACCCCGCTGTTTTTGGACAGTTGAAGTGTGCCATCAGCGACTGTCGTAAACCACGTGTTCGTGTTGGGAGCTGAGCCGGACAGGGTCATCGTCCCCGTGCCGGACTTTTGAAAGCTTCCTGACCCAGATATCACGCCCGAGAAGATAGTGTTGTTGTTATTAAATCCGACAGCCGCGCCAGCGTTGAGCACCACGTTCCCGGCCCCCGATAGCCCCCCAAAATCCTCGGCAGCCGCGACACGCAGCGTTGCTCCGGATGAGACGATGACCTCGGTGACGGACCCGACCGAGTTGCCGACACCGATTTCCAATGTCCCGGCTTCGACGTTCATGTTTCCAGTAAAGGAGCTGTTGTTCCCGGAGAGGGTCATGGTGCCCAAGCCTCGCTTGGTGAGGGGTTGCGCCCCAGACAGCGACCCGGAGAAGGTGGTGGTGTCGTTATTGACCCCGACAATCATGACGCCATCGAGGATGGCGTTTCCGGCCCCGGCGAGGCTGCCGAAGCGGTCGCCCTCGGCCATGCGCAGGGTGGCTCCCGAGGCGACCGTGACCTTGGTAATGTCGCCGAGTGAGTCGCTGACGCCGGCTTCCAAGGTCCCGTCGTTGACGAACACGTCGCCCGCAAAGGCGCTGTTGTCGCCCCTGAGCGCGAGCGTTCCGTTTCCGGTCTTGGTCAGAGAGTTTGGCACGCCTGCTTCGTGGGAGATGGCGCCATTAATCACAAGTGTGTTCGCCCCTTCGACAAGCCAAGTGCTGTCGGCCTGGATGCGGACGAGGGAATTGATGGTGTGGGTGGCGCCCCCCCCAGCGGGGACGTGGAGGGACAGGAACCCGCCCTGGAGCACGAGGAAGCTGCCCCCTGAGATGCTGTAGTTGGTATCGCTCTGAAAGGAAACCGAGTGGACCGCGCGGTTGTTGTCGAGATTGACATTTTTATTGGTAGTAAAGTTATCCGTAAAGAGCACGACGTCGCCAGGCCCACCGATAACGCCACCATCCCAGTTCGCTGGGGTGCTCCACAGATTATCGCCGCCGGTATCGTGCCAGAAGCGGTCCGCCGCGTGGGCGGGAACGGCGAGGGTGGCCACAAGCACCACACCACCGACGGCTGCACGGACGCGACGCAATGACAAAAATCGTTGCATAACGGGGTTACTCCACAACAACAAGCCGAACTGAACGGTTGAAAATACCCGGGCGAGAACAACCCGAAAAGCGGTGCCTACATACACGCGCGACGCCCGACCCGCCCGAACAGAAACCTCCTGGGGGTGTCAGGCAAGATGAGCCTGAAGATATTTAGCCGACACTTAGCGGACAAGCCGCTGTTGAAACCGTCTCAAAATGATGGTGAACCGTGCTTTTACGACCCAAAGCTATTGTAGTAGCAAGTGAAACCCCCACCAAGGTTTTTTACTATTTTTCAATCTATTTTGATCGATCTGCCCCTCACACCGCGGTCAAGACGCTCAAGCTCACCCAGCTTAACGCGTGGGGAGCGGATTGGGCCCGTGCGGCTGCCCACGGTGAACGACGATGCCTATAGCGTTTTTCTGTTTCGTGTACGGCTGTTTAGTTTCGAGATCGATCCTTTGCCTCATGCGGGACCGCTCCCTGACGGTCGCGGCTCGTCGTGAAACCGTACACCAAATTGAAAAATGCCCTAAATTGCAATGAAAAATCGTTTTTTCTCTCTACCACCGGTAAGCCGAGTTGTATTTTTTATTGGCGATTTTGAGACAGACCGCCCCCATGGCAGGGCTTTACGCCAGCGCCGCCGACCCTGCGATGATTTCTGATAGCTCCGTGGTGATCGCGGCTTGGCGGGCGCGGTTGTACTGGCGGGTGAGGTCTTTGCCCATCTTGCCGGCGCTGTCGGTGGCGGACTTCATGGCTACCATGCGCGCGATGTGCTCGCTCACAGCGGCTTCGTTGAAGCACTGGAAGAGCTGCGTCTTAACGGTGATGGGCAGCAACTCGTTGAGCAGCTCCTCGGGCTTCGGTGAGAAATCATAAATCGCTTCGCCCCCGGCCCCGGAAATTGCGTCGGAAGTTTTTCCTGAAGTTGGCTTGTCTTGTCCGGACACGCGTTGCATCGGTAGGAGCGTCAGCGCCACCGGGCTTTGCCGGCCGGCCGAGTGGAACGCCATGTAGACCACCTCCACCGCGTCGTACACGCCTTCGGTGAAGGCCTTGATGTACCCACCCGCCAGCCGCTCGACCTCTAGGTACTCGGGTTTGTCCGTGAAGTGGCTGTGGAATGCCGCCGTCTGCACCCCGGCGAACTTGAAGTAGGCCATCGCTTTTTTGCCCACGACTTCCAGATCGACCTTCTGTCCGGCGTGCTCGCGCATTTTGCTCATGGCTGTGCGCAGCACGTTGGCGTTGTACCCACCGCACAGCCCGCGGTTGGAGGTGATGACCAACACCAGCCGCTTGCCCACCGCCTGGGCCGGGGCCTTGAGCAGCGCGTGCTCCACCGACCCGCCTGCCGCGGATAGCTCGCCCACCAACTCGGCGATCTTGCGCGTGTAGGCTTGCGCCTCGGTCGCCCGGCGCTGCGAGGCTTGGAACTTGGCCGTGGCGATCATCTGCATGGTCTTGGTGATCCGGCGGATATTGGCCACCGCCTTCATCCGGTTCTTGATCTCGCGTGTCTTGCCCATGGTTGGGTATGATAACCGGTGAACGGACGACGGCAATCGCCAGCCGCCAATTGAACCCCGGAGGTGCTTCTTATGCCCCTAACCCCGTCACAACCCGCTCGCCTGCCCTGGCCTGTCATCGCGTTCACGCTGCTCTATATGTCCGCGGCCATCCTGGTGTCGCTCGTGACCGAGAACACCGAGTTCATGTTCTACGTCGCGGTCATGATCGTGCTGATCGCGGTGGTCAGCGTGGTGCACCTGCGTGTGAGCCTCAGCCAAGCAGTGCTGTGGGCGCTGAGCGTCTGGGGCATGCTGCACATGGCGGGCGGGCTGGTGCCGGCGCCCCCGGACTGGCCGATCGACGGGGACATACGTGTGCTGTATAGCCTCTGGCTGGTCCCCGATATGCTCAAGTACGACCACGTCGTCCACGCCTACGGGTTCGGCGTGACCACTTGGGTCTGCTGGGAAACACTCCAACGCGGACTGGCGCTGGTGGGCATGAACCTGCGTCCGACCTTCGGGCTGATGGTCCTGTGCGCTGCTGCGGGGCTGGGCTTTGGCGCGCTCAATGAAGTGGTCGAGTTCTTCGCTACGCTCACCGTCCCTGAAACCAACGTCGGCGGGTACGAAAACACCGGGTGGGACCTCGTCGCCAACACCGTCGGCTGTACCGTGGCTGCGATCATCATCTGGCTACAGGGCCAAAGCTGAAACCCCGCCGCCGCAACAACAGCGCCGCGCCCCCCACCGCCAGCAGCCACACCGCGCCCGGCTCGGGCACGCTTTGCGCCGCCGCCACCGCTCCGCCGCCCAGGCTCTGCACGGAGTCGAACAGGTGGCTCTGCCAGGTCAAAAGGTCAAGCCCGTTGACCAGGCCGTCCAGGTTGAAGTCGCCCTGCACCCACTGATCGCCGCTGAACAGGTTCGACTGCCACCGCAGCAGGTCCAGCCCGTTCACAATCCCGTCGAGGTTCGCGTCGCCGGGGATCGCCGCCACCAACGTCAGACCAATGTTGCCCTCGTAGTCGTACACCGGCGCAAGCGTCATGTCGGGGTTGATAAGCAGCCCGTTCATCTGCCCAAACTCGCCGCTGCGCGAGCCGGCTGTGATCACGACAAATTCGTCAAGGTACGACGGCATGAACCCGTTGATTAGAAAGACGTCCAGATCGCCGCCGCCGAGCGATACGTTTTGAGTGATGTTGATCTGGTCGTACTGGTCGCCCGGCGTGGTGCCACCAAGCTCGATTTCAACGGTGTTGGTTTGCGGAAAAATGGCGTTGCCCCCGATGTTAATCGCAGCGGGGCTGTTGCCCGGGCTGAAACCGCCTGAGAAAATGATGTTGCCATCGAAGCTGCCGATGCCCGACACGTCGCCGGTGAACTCGATCGCGTCGCCCGCGTCGGGCCCGACGCCTTCCACGTAACCCTGATTAATAAAGTCGCCGTTGATCACGCCGTAGCCCGCCACATTCTTGCCCTGCTCAAGCAGGGACCCGTTGACCGCCGTGAGCGTGCCGGGGCTGGCCAACGTGGATTGATCCCCGATCGTGGTCAGCGACCCCAGCACCGCGGCATTTGCGTCCAAGATTTCTACCAGGTGATCCCCCACCACCAACTCGCCATCACTGAAGAACCCCGCCACAGACGCGGCATCACCGAGCGCCAGATCGCCCGTAGCCATGACCGTCGTGCCGCTCTGAGCGGCGATGCGCCCGGTGATCGCGCCGTGAGCCAGGATGCTGTTACCCACCGGCACCGCAGCGCCGTTGGGCACGCTGAGCGTGCCGCCCGCGATCGTCGTGAATTGCCCGATGTTGAAAAACCCGGCCTTGAGCAGCGTCACCGTGTGCGCCCCCACGTTCAGCGGGCCGGTCAGCGTTAAACCCGTGAAGCTGGTTGGATCGCCGAGTGTCAACGACCCCTCCGCCGTGACAGTGCCGTGGGCGACCACGTCGCCTGCGAGCGTGCCGTGGCCCGAGAAGTCGGTGACGCCCAGGTCGATCTTGTCAGCCGATACGGTGCCGCCGTCCAGGTCCAGCGCGGTGACTGGCCCCGCCCCGGTTAGGTCGAGCGTGCCCGTGTAATCAACCGAGCCAGACACATGCATCAACGGCGTGGTGATCGTGCCCGTATCAACTTCGACTGTGGCATTGTCCCACACGCGTAGTTGGCCGCCAATGGTCACCGCACCGCCCGTGTTGATCGTTAGCTCAGCGGTGCCCCCGGCGGTGGTTTCGTTGCCGCCCAAATACACCGACCCGGCGTTGTTCCACTGGGCGGTGCCGCCAGCCAAACTCTGCATCAGCAACTCCGAGTGCTGCCCAGCAGCGGCGGATACAAACGCGTTGTCGTTCGAGGCGACACCCTGCTCCGAAACGACCAGCTGCGCCCCCGCCCCACCGACGCTGCCCATGTTGATGTCACCCGTGACGGTCAGTGTGCTGCCTAAGCCTTCAACAGCAAGCGGGATAGTGCCCGTGCCGCCAATCTCTACGCTATCGCTGTTGACATCTCCGTCGCGGACGATAAACAGCAACCCGTTGCCGGTTGGCCCCACGCGCAGTGTGTCCGACACATTCAGCGTCATGTCCTCGCCCACCACGAACACAAACCCCGTGGGTGAGTTGGCGTCGGCAGTGAAGTCGCCGTTAGTGATGTTGACCGTGCCGGCCGTCCAGTTGAGCGTGCCGGCGCCGCCCGCCAGGGAGCTGGCATTCACCACCGCGAACTCGCCGTCGATGTTCAGCTTGCCCCCCGCATCAATGGTGAGTTGGCCACCCACATCAAGCGTAGCCTGGTTGATCACATCGACCGTCCCGGTTGACCGTATCACCATATTGTCGTCTACCTCGACCGAGGTGTTGAGGCCGTTGGGGAGGAGGTCTTCGAGGGTCAGGCGCGCGGAGCCGCCGGTTGCGATGGCGGTGCCGCCGACATACAGCGCGGCGTTGTTAATCCACCGGCCGTCGTTCAGGGTCACGGTTGAGCTGTGCCCCGGGATGGTCGCGATGAAGGCGTCGCCTTGGTTGCTGACGATCCCGCTGTCCGCGATGGTCATGTTCGCCGTGCCGTGCGCGCCCACGGTTAGCGTGCCGCTGTTATCCCACCGGCTGGAACCGTCGGACACCGTCACGGTCCCGCTTGAGCCGGGCAGGAACCCGACCAACCCCAAAGAATTGGACATCTCTCCGCCGTCGCTGAGGATCATCGTCCCTTGGCCGCTGCTGCCCACGATGGTGAATTGCGAGTTGATCCACTCGGCGTGGTTGGTGATCTCCAGTATGCCTTTGGTGCCGGCGGCGCTGCCGATGTGTACAGCGGCGCTGGTGCTCACCTGGGCGTCTTCTCCGGCTGCGGGGAAACTCTCGGTGTCGCCCTGGACTGTGAGCTTCGCGGCTAAAGAGGCGCCGGCACTGCTGCTGATGTTGGCCGCGATGCCGGTGGTGGTGTCGAGAGTGTACACATAACCAAACTCGAGGTTCCCGAATTGACCGGCTTCTTCTTCGTATAAGTCGAACGTGACGCTGCCCGCCCGGACCTCGAAATTGTTGTTGGTGACGTTGCTGTGGATCCGAGTCGTGTAGCCCCCCAGCACGTCGAACACAGCCGTGTCGTTCCCGTCGTTGGGCGGGCCGCCGCCGGGCGTCCAGTTGCTTGCAGAAGTAAAACCACCGGTAGATGGTGTCGCCCAGTGAAAGACCGTGCCTTGGGTGGCCGCAACCGCGAAACCAAACACAGCCGCGAAAGCAACCCACGAACAGTTGGCCAAATGTTTCATCAGAAAAATCTCCTCCCCCGATTTTTATCTGTGGTTACCCAGCGAACACGCCGGTGCAGGTTCAATGATTCATATTTTAGCCGATCGGCGTGCTACGGCCGACGCGCCGCCGCGGTAAGAGCCCCGCGCCGCCCACCGCCAGCAGCCACACCGCACCCGGCTCGGGCACGCTTTGCGCCGCTGCCGCCGCGCCGCCGCCCAGGCTCTGTACCGAGTCGAACAGGTGGCTCTGCCAGGTCAAAAGATCGAGACCGTTGACCAGCCCGTCGAGGTTGAAGTCACCCTGCACCCACTGATCACCGCTGAACAGGTTCGACTGCCAGCGGAGCAGGTCCAAGCCGTTGACTATCCCGTCAAGATTCGCGTCGCCGGGGATGGCCGCCACCAGCGTCAGCCCGATATTGCCCGCATAATCGTACACCGGCGCCAATGTCATATCGGGGTTGATGAACAGCCCGCTCATCTGGCCAAACGCACCGCTGTGCGAGCCGGCGGTGAGGATGACAAACTCATCGAGGTATTCCGGCGTGAACCCGTTAAGCAGAACAACGTCCAGCGTGCCGTCCAGTGAGACGTTGGCGGTGACGTTCACCTGATCGTAATCGCCGCCCGCCACACCGCCCGACCCAGCCAGCTCAGCTTCATACGTAGCCGCGGCACCGAAAACAACGCTCCCCGCGACATCCGCCCGCCCCGGGCTAAACCCGGGCGAAAGCGTGCCGTTGATTACCACGTCCCCGAACGTCCCCACGCCCTTCACGTACCCATTAAGCGTCACCGGCTCACTCACCGAGTTGCCGCCGATGAAGCCGTTGTTGATCAACGGCTTGGTCGGGTCGTTGGGCGTGTCCACCGTCCCGTACCCGGCGATGTTCTTGCCGAACTCGACGAGCAACCCGTTCGCCGCGACCAGCGTGCCGGGGTTGGCTCCATCGCCCAGCACGGTCAACGAACCCAGCACAGCCTCGTTAGCGTCATGGATTGTCACGGTGTTTGAGCCTGTGTACAGCTCGCCGTCGGAGAAGAACCCTGCCAACGAGTTCGGGTCGCCAAGCGTGAGGTCGCCGCCGTCGGCTTCGATGGTCGTGCCGCCGTGGACGAACATGCGCCCGTCAATGGCGCCAAAGGCGGAAAGGTACAAGCCCGGCCGCATGGAAACACCGTTGGGCACCGACAGCGTCCCGCCCATGATGCGCGTGAAGCTGTGCATGTCCCAGAAGCCTTTTTCGAGGACGGTGACGTGGTGGGCGCCGACGGTGAAGGCGATGTCTTCGGATATGCGCACGGCATTGACAACATCGGCCCTGCCCATGGTCAGGTCGCCGGTGGCGAACACACCCTTGTTGGCGATCACGACGCCGTCAAGCGTGCCGTAGCCCTGGAAGGTGCTCGAAAGAAACTCGATGGGCGGGCCTACGGTGATCGTGCCGCCTTGGAGAAACAGGCGGTCGATGTTGCCCGAGCCCAGAGGATCGACCTTCACGAATTGGTTGGCGAACGTGACGTGCCCGCCTTCGGTGACGGTCAGGTCGGGGATGTCGAACGCGATGTTAGTGCCTATAGACAGCGCCCCGGAGACGACCACATCCGTGGCGGCGTTGGTGTTGAACACCGCGTTGTTCTGCAGCGTCAGCGACCCGGCCACCTCCAAGTTGTCGATTGTTAGCGTCGCGTTGTCGACGAGCATGGTCGCCCCGCCCCAGAGCTTCAGGAAGTCATCAACTTGCATCACAGCTTGGTTGGAAACGCTGACGACGGCGGTGCCCCCGGGGGTGTTGAGGTTGCCCCCGACGTAAAGGGCGGCGCCACCGTCCCAGGTGGAGCCTGTTCCGGTGACGTTGACGGTGGCGTTGGTGCCGGCGAACTCGGCGAGTCGGGATGAGAAGAGGTGGTAAACGTCACCGCCGCCCTGGACGTTCAAAGTGGCGTTGGTGGTGCCGCGGACTTCGATGGAGACGGCTTCGAGTAGAGCGGCTGCGTTGTTGAGTGTGACGGTGGCGGGATCGGTGCCGGGGATGAGCGAGCCGATTTCGACAATGCCCCCACCAGCCTCGCCGGTCAAGGTGAGCGTCCCGCCGGCGGTGGGGCCGACCTTGAGCAGGTTGGTCGAGAGTTCCTGGTTGAAGAAGGAGGAGACGGAAACGTTCCCGCCCAGCGGCGCGTTGGCGTCGATGGAAATCTCGTTTTGCACGAAAAATTGACCCTCGGTCCAGGTGATTGAGTTGGCCGGGCCGGTGAGCGTTTCGGTGACGAAATCGCCGCGACCAAGTGTGAGCGAGCCGCCGGGGTGGATGACGGTGTCGTTTTCGATGTAGATGCGGTCTCCCAGTTCGAGGTCCACGGTGCCGTTGCCGTAGATGACGAAGTCGTCGCCGATAGTGATGTTTTCTCCAAGGATGAAGCCTGTAGAGATGAGGTTTCCGTTTCCGCCTGGGCCTGAGGGGCCGCCGCCGACGTACAGGGAGCCGTCTGATTCGAGGCGGCCGTCGTTGAAGAGGTTGATCGTGCCCACGGAGCCGGACTCTTCAGCGATGAGGATGTCGCCCGCGGTGGTGTGCACAAACCCGGAGGTGGTGTCAATATTGAGTGTGCCGGTGCCCTCCTTGCCCACGACCAGGGCGCCGGTCGTGTTCTCCCATTCGCCGGAAATGTCGGCTGTTCCAACCGAGAATTGGGTGAAGCCCAGCACACCGGAGTGGGAAGTCATTTTGGAACTGGTGTTGAGATCGAGGGTGCCGTTGCCGTTGAGGCCCACGTACGTGGCAGCCGTGCTGGTCCAGTTGGTGCCGTTGAGGTTGAGGGTGCCTTGGGTGTTGCTGGCTCCCTCAGCGATCTGCAGCACTTGGCTGGTTTGTACAGCCGATCGGGAGCCGCCCCCGCCGGAGCCACCGGACAGTGTGAGGCTTGTGGAGAACAATGCGCCGGGGAAGGTGCTGATGATAGCCGCGGCGCTGGTGGTGGTATCTAGCGTGTAGGTGTAGGCTGAGCCTATGGGGATGGCGGGGTCGTGCAGGTCGAAGGTGGGGTGTCCGACGCGCACCTCAAATCGATCGTTGGTAATGCTGGCGTCGAAGTCGACGGTGTAGGTGTTCGCAACGGTGTTGAAAGTGGCGACGTCGGCTCCGTCGTTTGGCCAGGAGGTCGAAGTACTGCCGGGTGACCAGTTGGCCTGATCGTCGAAGTCTCCGCCACTGGGGTTTGTCCAACTGAAGGTGATCGCATCAGCGGGGCTGGCGATGGCCGCAACAATCAGAGCTATCGCGGGGTAAAAAGTACGTCTCATTTTTTTCTCCTCAGCACTTTGGGCAATGGTACGCACTAACCGCGCCCCTCTTGTGACTGGCTCCACGGCACGCCCAATTTGTATTTACAACAATCCATTATACCTGCACTTAAGGCTTTTTCCAAGGTTTTTTACCTCAAAATAGTTGGCAAAAACTTACGCCACAAGTGTCTCGTTCACACTCATACAGTCGGTCTTGACAACGCTACGGCAAGCCAATGCCCTATCAAAATACAAGCGTTGACCCTAAAAACGAGTCGTTATGCTTCAGCACGCTATTTTTGATACCTCCCCCGTTTGATAACGACGCGCACGAATACCCCCGCTTTCTAGTGCGCCCCGCCACGATCCTCACGCCGCCGCCGCAACACCCCCGCGCCCACCGCAGCCACTAGCCACACCGCGCCCGGCTCAGGCACCACCACGAACAGCCGCCCGGTCGTCAGCAGCGACGACGTGTTGAACTGCAGCCCGTTGTTGAGCGTCGGCAAGCCGATGCGGTCGAACGCGCCGGCAGCGCCCGCGAACGCGAACAGATCAAACGCGTCACCCGCTTGCGGCACAAAGCCATTGATCAACACGATGTCCAACTCGCCGTCAGCGATGAAATCCCCCGCCACCACCACACGGTCGTGCTGCGACCCAGCGATCAACCCGCCAAGCTCCATTTCCAGGCGCGCCGACTCACCCAGGATCATGTTCCCATCCACGCCGACCTCGCCGGGGCTGTTGCCGGGGCTGAACCCGCCCGAAAAAATGATGTTCCCCGCGTAGCTGCCGATACCAGACACGTCGCCGGTGAACTCGATCGCGTCGCCCGCGTCAGGGCCAACGCCCTCGACGTATCCCTGATTAATGAAGTCGCCGTTGATCATGCCGTAGCCGGTAACGTTCTTGCCCTGTTCGAGCAGGAACCCGTTGGCTGCGGTCAAGGTACCGGGGTTGCCTGCCGACGCCGCGTTGCCCAACGTTGTCAACGAACCCAGCACCGCCTCGTTCGCGTCCAAAAGTGTCACGATGTGATCCCCCACCACCAACGAGCCGTCACTAAAAAAACCGTCGAACGCTGAAACACTACCAATGAACAGGTTCCCGGTCGCCTCGATGGTCGAACCGATCCCCGCCGCGATCTTCCCCGCCACCGCGCTGCCGCCGATCAGGTTGTCGCCCACGCCAAGCGCCAGACCGTTGGGCACAACCAGCGTCCCGCCTGCGATCACGGTTGTTCCGACATGAACGAAGCCTTTGTGGTGCAGCGTCACGGCGTGCGAACCAACGTCTAGCACACCGCTAAGAATCTGAACGCCGGAGAAGCTGCTCGCGTCCCCAAGCGTCAGGTTCCCCGTGGCGGTAACGCCCTTGTGGGCGATGACATCGCCGGCGAGCGTGCCGCGGCCCTGGAGCGGTTTGTCAAGAATTTCGATCACGGGTGCGGTCACGGTTCCACCGGAAAGCACAAACGATTCGATGTCTTGATTCGTGCCCACCACCAGGGGCGATCCGACTTGCGTCAACGTCCCAGCCACGTCCAGCGTCTCCGTCTTGATTGTCCCGCCGTCGACGGTAACAGCGAAGTTGTCCCATACCTTCAGCAGGACGGATGCATCGACCGTCCCATTGTTATTGATTTGTAGCGTCCCTGTCCCCCCCGGCCCGTTTTCATCCCCACCGAGGAAGCCGAAAGTGTGTTGCCAAAGGGCGCTGGCGCCGGTGACCTCCACGTCAGCCGAAGTCCCGACCAGATTGGCGATATAAGCTTGCGATGACAATACTTTTGTGCGGGCCTGGATAGACAGGGTCGCCCCGTTGGCGCCGCGCACGTGAAGCTCGCCCGAGCCTCCCAAGCTGACGTCAATATTCCAGATCGTCGACCCCGCAGCCCCCGGCATCTGCTTGAGCGTCGCCGCCGCGACCCCCGACCCGGGGTCGGCGCTGCCGATGATGGCGTCGCCGGAATAAACCGTGCCGCCGTTGATGTTCAGCGTCCCGGTCCCACCGTCGTCATCGTTGGCCAAGTCCCCGTTGTTCCCGCCACCGACGTGGATAAAGTCCGTGAGCAACCCGCCCTGGTTCTGTGTGCTGAGGTTGACATTCACGACACCGGTGGAACCAGGCTCGCCGGCGATATTCATATTACCGGTTGCTACGATGGCGATACCCTCGATGTTCAGTGTCCCGGACCCGAGATAACCCACGGTCATTGATGTCGGTTGCCAGAAGCCTTCGATGTTCGCGGTCCCGTTCCCGGTGGCGAAGTGCCCCAAGGACCCGACACCCCCGCTAATCGTTGAGTCTTCGTCCAGGTCCAGCCCCCCTTGCCCTCTGAACCCCACATACATACCGGCGCCACCGTTCCAGAACGTGTCGTGCAATTCGAGGATACCTTTCTGGGTGTTCCCGAACCCGACGTAAGACGATCCGGTGGTGATCACCCTGGGGCGATCGCTTCCCGTGTTAAACCCGTCCAAGATCAGCTTCGCAGCTAACGAGGACCCCGAACTGCTGCTGATGACCGCCGCGTTCCCGAATTGTGTGGCGAGGGTGTAGTCGAAGAGTGTGGTCAAGCTGTGCAGATCAAAAGTCACCGTGCCGGCCCCGACGCTGAAGCCCGAGTTGGTCACGTTGCTGCTGAAAACGACGGTGTAGGCTGCTAACTGGTTGAAGATCGCGAAATCGTTTGAGTCGTTGGGCGGGCCACCGCTAGGCGTCCAGTTGCCGGCGGTGTTGAAAGTCGAGCTGGTGGTCCTGTTCCAGCTAAAGTTCACCCCCCATGCGCTGCCGCCGCTCATGCCGATCGCCACCGCGAACACCGCACATAGGCTGATATCCAATCGTCTCATTTTTATCTCCTCAGCTTTCTGACCAGCGGCATGGATACACCGCGCCCTCCCCTTTGGATAGGCCCGTGACAAGCTGGGCCTATCTCTGCAAGAAAGTATTATAGCAATACTTAAGTATTTACCAAGTGTTTTTTATCTCAAAAACGGGCAAATAGAAAGACCTTATCCGTTGTTCTAAAAAGCCATTTGGGCGGTTTGACAAAACCCTAACAAGCCAATACCCTACCAAAACACGAACGCTGGCCCTGAAAACGAGGTGAATTATGGTGAGCATGACCCGCAGTGTAGAATCCAAGACACCAGCCAAATCCAACGGACACTCCAAAACCCGCACAAAGGCAAACAACACCATGGCTAAAACAAAATCCCCCCCAGCACCCGTCGTCGTGTCCGCTTTAGACGCCACCGGCCCCGCGCGCAAAGAGGCCCTAGACCGGGCGTTGTCCCAGATCGAGCGGGCTTTCGGCAAAGGCTCGATCATGCGACTCGACGACGACCCCTCCATCGTGATCCCCGGCATCTCCACAGGGTCGATCAGCCTCGACCTGGCCCTGGGCGGGCGTGGCATCCCTTGCGGGCGTGTGGTGGAGGTCTTCGGGCCTGAATCGTCCGGCAAAACAACACTTACGCTCCACCTGATCGCCAGCGTGCAAAAACAGGGCGGCGTGGCGGCGTTCATCGACGCCGAACACGCCCTGGACCCCGCCTGGTCCCGTCGTCTGGGTGTGAACCTCGAAGACCTGCTGGTCAGCCAACCCGATACCGGCGAACAGGCCCTTGAAATCTGCGAACTGCTGGTCCGCTCCAGCGCCGTCGAGCTGGTCGTGGTCGACTCCGTGGCCGCGCTGATCCCCCGCGCCGAGATCGAAGGCGAGATGGGCGACACACACGTGGGCCTGCAAGCCAGGCTCATGAGCCAAGCCATGCGCAAGCTCACCGGCGCTATCAGCCGCAGCAAATGCACCGTGGTCTTCATCAACCAGATCCGCGAGAAAATCGGTGTGATGTTCGGCAGCCCCGAGACCACCCCCGGCGGACGCGCACTGAAGTTTTACGCGTCCGTGCGATTGGACATCCGCCGCACCGCGTCGATCAAGGAGGGCGACGTGGCTGTGGGCAACCGTGTCCGGGCCAAGGTCGTCAAAAACAAGGTCGCCCCGCCGTTTCGCCAGGCCGAGTTCGACATCATGTTCGACGAGGGCATCAGCGCCACAGGCGATTTAGTGGACCTGGGTGTGGAGTGTGACGTTGTGAATAAATCCGGCGCATGGTTCAACTACGGCGACGTGCGCCTGGGCCAGGGCCGGGAAAACGTCAAACGCTTCCTCAAGGAAAACCCCTCGCTGTTTGAGGAAATCCGCTTGGATATCATGAAGGCCAAGGGGATCGGAAATGCGCCCGCCGACGCCGAGCAAGTAGAAGAACCCGAAAAAGCTTAATGAGCCTGTGGAAATATGCTCCGCCACGAGCCGTCCGCCTCAGGCGGATCAGGGAGTGGTCCGAGTGGTGTGTAGGCATGCAATTTTTTCACACGTTGTTAGAAAAATCATTCCGGCTTTAGGTGTAGCACGGCTGTAGGCCGATATATAGCCTGTTATGACCAGCCCGGACTACATCGTCGATATTGAGGGCGTTGCGACCCCCGGCTCTCCAACGCCGAACAAGGGGGCTACCCGGCTTCAGGGCCGGCCGTGGCTAGCCGTGCGGTGGCAGTGCTGCTCCACGTACAGCCGGATTTACCGCAACCGGGCGGGCTCGGCGTATGAGGGGCGCTGCCCCCGATGCCAAAAATCGGTCCGGGTCGGCATCGGGCCGGAGGGATCGTCCAACCGGTTCTTCGAGGCTTCTTAAAAAGCGCGTAGCCGGTGTCGCCCCGCTGTGAGCCGTCCGCCTCAGGCGGATCAAGGAGCGACCCGGGTGGTGATCAGGCCTGATGATCCGCACACGTGCTTCTGCCGTAGACAATTTACATACACGCTCTAATACCTATCCACAATCGGCACAGCCGAATTGGTGATCTAGACCTTTCGCTAGGTGGCCCCGTGCACAAACGATGCAAAGCGAATCCCTCCGTGGCATGGCATAAATGACTAGATCTTCAGCACATTGAGAATATCCCCGCAAAAGCGATAAGATATATTGAGTATGGGAGAGCACAGCTCAACGAAACCGGCTTTACCTAGAAACGGCACGAAGGGTACCGCAAGCGGCGGCCCGGGTTGTGTTGTGCTGGTACCTGCCGCGGCGGCGACCCCCGAACCGCTGGTCCGAGCGCTCGCCAAGCGCCACGCCCAGGTGTGTGTGGTGTCACACCCGGCGTCGGTGATGGCGGTGTTGGCGTCAGGCCCCTATAAAAACGTGGTGATCGACCAGTCCGGCCCGGTCCCTCAATTGCAACAGTTGCTTGGCGCGGTGAAGCGATACTACCCAGCCGTGGTGTGCTGGCGGTACGAAGCCGACGCCAACTCCAAAAGACGGCTCCAGCGTTGTGAAAATACGAACGCCCCTTGTGAAGATTTAGCGAGTCATACGGCCGCCCCCGTATCGGCGGCAGGCTCTCCTGAACCATGCGACGCCCCGCCAATCGAGGGGGTCGCAGCCTCCCGCCCGCTCAGCCCAGCGGCGGACAGCCGACACCACGGGCTACAATACCACGATGAGCAGTGGACCCCATCGGAAGACCAACTGCCCGAACCGCTGATTAGCCGTGACGAGTTGGCCATGCTGATCGGCCCCGCTTGGGGTGATGGCGACGATGAAGACTCCGACCTCGACGCACAACGGGAGCGCGACACTTAATGTCTGACTCATTTTCATATAGCGCCGAAGGCGCCTCCACGGTGTTGGGCCAAGGACGCGGCCTGGGTGTCTTGGTGGTCGGCACACCCCGGCACGCCGAAAAAATCCGTCGGCTGTTGCATCGTGGCACCGTCGATGCCGTAGTGGAATCGGTGGACGATTATTTGCAGGCCCTGGGGCGGGTTGCCGTCAGCGCGCCTTCGGCGTTGATCGGGCCACTCGAGGGCCTTGACGAACCGACGATCGAAGCGGTGCGGCAGTTGGCCCCCAACGCGCGGCTGGTGCTGGTGTGCTCGGCGGACCGCCAGCCCGAAGCAGAACAGGCGCTGGTCAACGGGTGTGACGACTACCTGCTTGAGCCGCTGGACGCCGGGGCGTCTGACCGGCTGGCCCGGGTGTTCCAAACTCACCTGCCACAGGCGGAAGCCGAATCGGCGTGGCTGATGGACAACAGCCGCGATATCGAAGATGCGTTAGACCGCGGCATTGAAGACGCCGGCGGTAATGAATGGGAACACCACGAAGCAAGCGGGCCACCAGAAGAGCTTCATCAAGACCCGGCCCCCCCGCAACCCCCAGACGATTCGCCCACTGAGCAGACCGATGTAGGCGTTACCTCCGCTAGAAGCGGTGAAGGCGACCTGGCGGTGATCGATCAGGTCATGGCGCAGAAGGGCATGACCCGAGACGAGGCGTTGCGCCTGATCGCAAACCGAAGCGGCATCGCGCACGTTGGGTGGTGCGAGACCGCCGAAGACGTGCCCGCGTCGCACGTCAGTGTGTCCGTCGCGCACCGTGGCCAGAATTTGGGCCTGTTGCACGCGCCCCCACCGGCTGGCGATGAACAATTGCTGCCTTGGGCGCGGTGGCTGGGCGGTTGGCTGGCGATGGACCGCTACGTGGGCCGGCTGTGGCAGTTGGCCATGCACGACGACCTGACGGGCTTGTGGAACCGCCGGTACTTCAACCGCTTCCTCAAGGCTGTGCTGGACCGCGCCGCGGCACGCCGGTTTTACATCTCGCTGATGGTGTTCGATATCGACGACTTCAAGAAATACAACGACCGTTACGGCCACGCGGCGGGAGACCAGATCCTCTGCGAAGCGGCGAAGCTGATCCAATCGCAGGTGCGTCAGCACGACGTGGTGGCCCGGATCGGGGGCGACGAATTCGCGGTGATCTTCTGGGACCCCGCCGGGCCCCGCCGCCCCAACAGCTCCCACCCGCTTGACCCGATCAAGGCTGCCCAGCGGTTCCGCAAAGCGATCTGTACCCACCGGTTCCCCAAGCTGCTACACGAGGCGCCGGGCACGCTGACCATCTCCGGCGGCCTGGCGGGGTTCCCCTGGGACGGCGCAACGCCACAGCAACTGCTCGACCGTGCCGACATGATGGCCCTGCAATCCAAGCAGCAAGGCAAAAACGCCATCACCTTCGGACCCGGCGCCCAGCGCCACTGTGACCAGATGTCGCTTTAGATGCCGCCCGCCGCAGCCTGCTGACGGCTTACCCCGCTGTGTTTGGTCTTAAGCGTTTCAACGCGCCCCCCGCCACGCGCGTGAAGTGTTCGCGTTCCCAAGCCTCAAGACCGACGAACCAAACCAACGGCGAAGCGACGGCGGCATACACGACGCATTCGACCAGCAGCCGCAAGGCCTGCTCCGGCATCATGAGCCGAACAGGCACGATCGCGGCGGAGCCCGAAGCTATAACCACCATCGTGGGCGTCAATACTTTTTTGACCCACACGCTCGGCGACAATTCAATCATCCGCCCGATGATCACCACTTTTTGCCACAGCAACACCGCGTACATGGTGATCGTCATCACGGGCAAAAACCACGGCCCCAAACCGAACACAGAAAACCCGACCCACGCCGCGAGCAAGACCAAACCCGACAAGACAAGAACGGACCTAGAGTACCACCCGATGTTCCCCGTGGCGCCCAACGCGACCCCGTAGCCCATCGAGATCTGCTCCATGAACGACCACCCGAGCACCAGTTGTACAAACAAAGCGGAATATGGAGGCGGCTGCCCCAGCCACAGATGCAGCACGTTGTCGGTGTCGAGCCACAGCGGGATCATCAGAAACGACAGCAGTATGGACGCGTATTTGCCCGTCAACAGGTTCAAGGTATGCACCTGCTGGCGGTGCCCGCGTGCCTCGGCGGCAACGATGACAGGCTGAACCGCCCGGATGATCGCCATACTAAAATTTGAGAAATAGCCGATCACTTGGATCGAGATGGCGTATGCCGCGTTGATAAGCGGGCCGAAAAAAAGATTGATCAGGATCACCCCGCCCTGCGACCGCATCTTCCACCCGATCTGACCCACCAGGCTCCACCCGGCATAGGCGCCGACCTCGCGCACCTCCGACCATTGCAGCCGAGACGGGTGGGGCCGGGTCTCCGGGAATTTTATCAGGCACATCGCGACCAATAGCATACGGCTCGTCAAATTCGCGATAAAAACCAGCATCACGAACCAGACAAGCAGATCGCCGCCTAAAAAACCAAGCGCCAGAGCCGCGGCAAACCGCCCGGCGGCAAGCAAACCATCAACCACGGCGAGGTAGACCATCTCCTGGTGGGCGGTCGCGGCGGCGGTGTAGGGCGTGGTCCAGGCGCCCAGCGCCATGGACACCAGCGTCACGTGGTACGCCCAATAAGCGGCGTCTGAGCGGGCCTCGGGGATATCCAACACGCTCAAAAGCAAGGGCCCTATCAGCCACCCCACGACGATCAGCGTTGTCCCAACGGTAAAAAAAATGACCAGCACCGTGTTGAACACAACCCGGTGCTTCTCAAGATCACCAAGCCCCAGTGCGTAGGCCAGGTGCCTCTGGGCGCTGAGTGTGAACGCCGCGGTCAGCAGCGTTAAAAAACCACCGCTGGCGCCCAACACCATGAGAACGCCGTAGTCTTGGCTGCCCAGGTACCGGATCAGCAGGCGTGTGACGAACAGACCGGCCACGAACGTCACCGACATCCGGGCAAAAGTGGCCATGGTGTTGAGGATTAAGCGAGTGGATTGGCGCATAAGTGATTCTGTCTAGATTCCCCAATAGGGAAGGCAAGGCGAACTGCGCTTGATCGTATCGGCCAGGTGTTAAACTTCGCTACTGATCGCTGTCGTATCGTATCAATGATTCTCCGGCCATACTCACCGTCGCATCGGCGTGTCAACACCCCGCACACGCCGCCACACACCCACCAGTCCCCCCGCCCCCACATGCCGTAACAATAAGTGCCTAACCAACTTTTTCTCTTGACCCAAAATCTTACCGCCCCAAGCCACCACCCCATGGAACAAGAAGAGATATGTATAGCCCAATGCCGCTCTCAGCACCTGGGTAAAGCCAAACCTCGGTTTAATTAAAACTCGGGAAATGCCGTTCCCGTACGACACCGCAGCGAGGTACTTCAGCGAAACCCGCTCGGGCATCACGCGGTGCTTCACCTCCGCGAACGGGGTGTAAAACAGCCGAAACCCTGCATCCAAGCCCCGCTGGATAAACTCTGATTCTCCGCAGGCCAACAGCAGGTGGCCCGTACGATCCAACCCTTCTTGAAACGGTCCGACGGTCTCAAAGACTTTTCGCTTGAACGAAAAGTTTGCGCCCGCCGCGTCGTAACAACTGTGACGCTCGTGCGGCTTGTCGCCGTGGTCTTTCCACGTCAGGAGCTTGGTCGCTTGGTCGGTCATCCAATCGGGCCTGGCCACCATGTCCCACGAAAGCGTGATCTTGCCCCCCACAATGTCAGCCGAACTGTTCTGGTAGGCGTCCAGCAAGCCCTCTAGCCACCCCGGATCAACCCACACGTCGTCATCAAGGAGCACCAAGACATCACCACGCGCAGACTCGACCGCGCGGTTCCTAGCCACATTAAGGTTCGCCTTGGGCTCGACGACGCACTTCGTAGGCAATGGCAACTCGGCCGACACCTCCCTAACCACACGCTCCGTGTCGTCCGTACAAGCATTAGCCACAACAACCAGCTCAACCTCCGTCCCATCCGGAACCCGCAACTCGCCAAGGCTATCGAGCGTCTGGCTGAGGATCTCGCAGCGGTTGTGCGTGGGGATTAGGATAGAAACGCTAGGGTACGGCATAAACTATTATGGAGGGTTGTTATGGGATAGCCGCTTATCATAGCATCCTTCAACGATCCGTATCCAACCCGCCGACCCCGCTTCACGACTGCAACAAACCCCGAATCACCCCGGTTAAAATGCAAGCGGCACGCACGAACATCGGCTCTTGAACCGGGAGAAAATTGAGAGTGACTTATGATTAAACTCTGGCGATGGTTTAGGCGGAGCGTCGTTTCACCACTGAGCCGCGTAGCGCTGCACAGTGTGTGGGCCATACAACCTCGGCGTCGAGCCAACAAAGCCACCAAAGAAATCCTACTGCCAGCCGCGCACATGATGGCCCTGGCCTACCTCGATCGATTCAGACAGACCATCGCCGACGACACCCGCCTGCGCTTCACCGTCACCTCATACTCCCGCCTGCCGCACACACACCGCCAGATCAAGCAGTGGTCGCACGAGCATGGCCTGCGGCACGTCCCACACCTGCTCTCGCGGGTCATGCGGTGGGACTTGATCGCGCTGGCCGAGCACCACGGCGCTACCGCCTACAACCCATCCACGCCTAAGCTCTCGATCAACCATTCAATCTCCGGCGGCAAGCTGGAAAAAAACGGTCTGCCTTACCGGTACGGCCAACAACGCATGTACTACCCAAACGGACAATTGGTCTACACACGGATATTCGAAGCCAGCAAGGAGGTCTGCGACCAGACCGTCACCCAGCAGCCCGACCTGCGACCGATCATCGCCATCGTCGGCGACCTGCAAGCCGACGAACTGCTGGCCTTACAATCACAACGCGAAAAAATACGACGCGGCCTAGGCTTTGCCGAGGGCGACACCGTCGTGCTAATCCAATCCACATGGGGACCCACGTCCCTCTTGGAAACCGTCGGCAAAGACCTCATCGAACAAGCCGCGACCCTACAAAATAACAGCCGATACCGGTTTATCCTTTCGACCCACCCCCACCACTGGGACGGCACCGGCTCGGTCGATACCTCGTATGGCCGATACCTCAGCCAACAAACCCAGCGCGGCTTCCACGTCATACACCCCCAAGACGATTGGGGGCCCTACATGATCGCAAGCGACATCGCGATCACAGACCACACCTCCCTGTCCGTGACTTACGCGTTATTAGGCAAACCCATGCTGTGTGTGGCAAACGACGCAGCGGGGGTACTCAAAAGCATGCCTGTAGGCCAGCTAATGGATTTCCTGCCGCGTCTACAAAGCCCCGATCACCTGGCACAGCAGATCGAAACCGCGGTCAAACAATTTCCAAAAGAACGCCTAGCCGCCCTAGCCAAACAGATCAACGCCCACCCCGGCGAAGCAGCGCAACGAGTGCAAAAAGAGGCATTTCAACTGCTTGATTTGCAGCCGCTTACGTGAAATACCTTGGCGTCAAGCAAGCAGCCTATCCCCATCAGCGAAACGGCGAAACAGGCAGCGTGAGCGGACGGACTCCGGATTCCTGCACAAGGCAAGCAAACGCCCTCATTCGGTGTACTGGAGGAGTATTTATTGTTGTGCTGACATTCGTATTTTTTCCATCAATGCCAGTAGTGGCAGACCCAGAATATACTTGAAGCGAAGCAAGCGAAACTGCATCGGAAGGCTTTTTTTATAGATAATTCTTGCCCAGCCTGTTTCTCGATTCCTGATAAATGTAATGCTCCAGTTCCTGGCAAGCTTGGTGAGAATTTTTAGCCGCTGGCGCCGACGGCCCGACCTACCGGGGTACGCCCCGGCGCGCTCTTGATCCAAGAGCCGGCACATTCCGCCATAAGATTTTTGGGGGTCGGCCGTGAGGTTGTTGTCGTTTCGGCCAAGCGATATCACCGCCGGTGAGAGGACCTGCACATACCCCGGCTCCGTGCCAAGCCTCATAAGCAGGTCCAGGTCTTCCATGTTCATGCGGTCCTCAAAAAAACCGCCGATCCGCCTGAGCGATTCCGCGGACGCCACGGCGCCTCCGAGTCCGATCCACGAGCCGCAGGCGGGACCCGCGTAGTAATCAAGCCAATCGCGGTAATACTCGGCCTGAAGCGATACGGCGGACTGGTTCAGAGTGGGTTGTGTTGCGTCTTGGAACGGCGGCTTTTTGGCTGTAATTAACGACACGGTCTGGTATTTTTCGATGACGGCGGCGTAGGTGGACAGCGTCCAGGGGAACCAGAAATCGTCGCTGTCCAGGAAGGCCACGTACCGCCCCCTCGCGTTTTGGATGCCCAGGTTCCTGGCGACGCCGGGCCCGGCGTTGGGTTGGGTGAACACCCTGATCCGGTCCTTGTACGAGGCCAACGCGGAGGGTGTGTCGTCGGTTGAGCCGTCGTCGACTACGATCACTTCGTAGTCCTGGTAGCCCTGCCTAAAGACCGTTTCGATGGTCTGGCCGATCAAGTGGGCCCGGTTATACGTCGGGATGATGACTGAAAAAAAAGGGGTTGTAAGATCGGGGTGGGGCATGTTCGGGGCTCACCTGCTTCGCACAGAGTCTATAATATCAGGCCCTCAATCCTAGCAGCCCGCGTCTGCTCAAAACAGGGTGCCCCCGGTTCATCGATGAAGGTGAGTAATGCCCAAGCCGAATTTTTTTATTGTTGGTGCTCCTAAGTGTGCGACCACATCACTCTATGAATACTTAAGGGTACACCCTCAGGTCTTTATGCCCCAGTTCAAGGAGCCGCATTTTTTCGGCTCGGACATGGTCTACCAGCACCCTCACAGCTTCCCGGTTGTGAAGGATGTGCAGGCGTATCTGGAATTGTTCGCCCCGGCGCGTGGTGAGATCAGACTAGGCGAGGGGTCTACTTGGTACTTGTTTTCACAGCGTGCGGCCGAAGAGATCAAGGCTTTCTCACCCAAGGCGAATATCATTGTGATGCTCCGCCACCCGGTGGATATGCTGTTGTCCCTGCACAACCATTTTGTGGCTGACGGCAACGAGCCGATCGTTGATTTTGAAGAGGCGTTGGCCGCCGAGCCCGACCGCGCCGCGGGCAAGCGCATCCCCCGGTCGGCCCACCTGCCCCAAGGGCTGCTCTATTCCAAGGCCTCGGCTTTCGCACCGCAGGTCCGAAGGTACATCGACCAATTTGGAAAAGACGCCGTCCGGGTGATTTTGTTCGACGATTTTGTTCGACGGACCAGCGAGGTTTACCGCGAGACCCTTGAGTTTCTCGGCGTTGACTGCGATTTTGTGCCGCAGTTCGAGGTCGCCAACGCCGCCCAGACGCCCAGGAACCTCCCATTCAGGCGTGTTCTCAAGACCTACCCAGCGGTCAGAACCTTGGTCGGCAAAACCATCCCGTTCGGGCTACGGTCGCGGATCGGCAGATCGCTCTCGGTCTTGTTTCCGGGGCCGGGCAATCACAAAGCCAAGCGTGATTCAGCCATGAGGCTTCGTTTGTGCAAGCAGTTTGAGCAAGGCATTCTAGAGTTGGGCGAACTGATTGATCGTGATTTGTCGCCGTGGGTCAAAGGAAAATCTATTTGCTAACGACCCGGCTAGAATTTTTTGGCAATAATCGTTTGATAGCCTCGGAGCTTGGGGATGAACTTGTAGCAAAAGTTGAACAAGCCGCTGACCTTGCGGCCTGTACTGGATTGATAGTTTCGGTACTGAACGGACAATACTTCGAAACCGGTTGATTTAAGGAACTGCTTGACTTCATGGTGGGCGTATTCACGGACGTGCCCCATGTGCCCAAGAATGTAGAGCTTTTCAAATTCCTTGTATGGGTCGTAAAGTCCAATACCGAGAATAAAGTTGAACACCCGCTCGGCTGCGTAGACGTTGGGTGTTGTCAAGTACATAAGCCCGTCTGGTTTAAGGACGCGGTGGATTTCTTTTATCGTAAAAATAGGATCGATCCGTAAATGCTCAAACACTTCGGTAAATACGACAAAAGAGAATTGGCCGTCGTCAAAAGGGAACTTGTCTCGTTCGATATCACAAGCCGACACACGGAGGTTAAACTTATCAATAAAGCCTTTGACTCGATCGGGTTTGAGGTCCAAGCCGGTTACGTCGAACCCCGTTTTCTGCAAGCAGCATGTCATGTGGCAGGGGACTGAGCCGACTTCTAAAACCCGTCCGCCATTGCAGTATTGCTTAATGCTCGCCAGGTCTTGGGCGTATCTGCTTTTCTGTTGATGGAAGTATTGGCTGTTCCAGTCGGCGATATTTTCATCGCACAGAGTCAGCGCGGGTTCGATTTCTTCGGCAAAGAGGGTATCGATATTCTTGTCAGGCATTTTTTGGGATCTTTTAAGAAAGCACGTTTTACAGTTGGTTAATCTAATGAAACACTATATTAATAACTGTTGGCTTAAGTAGGGGTATGGACAGCTTCATTATACCAACCAAACGTCCCATATCCATCCACTAAATCGCTAAACCGCCAGCAGTAAGTGATAGCGTTGACAACAAAACGCCGCACGACCGCCTTAACGCACACCTTGTATTTCACGGCTTTTTAATCTGCGGCAGCGGGGAGGGCTAGCGAGTACGGAGCAAAACCTATCTATTGCTGGACTTAAAGCCGCTTGCAAAAACATTCTGCATGGCCGGCGCCTGAACACCCAGGTTACTAGCGTGTTGATATCTGTGTTTTTTCTGTTAGGATTTTATTGGTTTAGTGAAGCGTAGGGCCCGGCGACGGGGTCAACACCTTTACTCATTTCTTCCGGGGAGGGTGATCTGAGACGGCTGTCATATTGAAATACGCGATCCCGTGTTGTGTCTATGAATAAGACCATTGTTTACGCTGCGGGCGTGTGGGACGTGTTCCACATCGGTCACGTCAACCTCCTCAAGGCCGCCAAAGCGCTGGGCGACGTGCTGATCGTCGGTGTGAGTACCGATGAACTGGTGTTGAATTACAAAAAGCGCCAACCCCTTATGAGCTACCAGGAACGCGCTGCCATCGTAGACGCCTGCCGCTACGTGGACGTGGTCGTGCCTCAAGAAACACTCGACAAAGACGAGCAGCTAGAGCGGCTCAACGCGGACATCCTCGTTGTGGGCGACGACTGGTGGGCGGAGAAAGTCAACGGGCACCACTGGATGACACGGCAGGGCAAGAAGGTGTTTTATTTCCCCTACACCACCAGCCAAAGCTCCTCTAGGCTGCGCGCCGCCCTGGAGCGCACGCAAGCACCGCACCTACCACCCGAGCCGCACGTCGTTTCAACGGAGCCCGCCCGCGGCGCTGCGCCGTTAAAACAAGCCTAACCGGTGCTCACCGCCCTAAAGAAAAAGCTGTGTAGCTTTTGACTAGATCAGGCCCGCCGCGTGTAACATGTCCGCGGGCTCTACCCACCGTGACCACAACCCATGCCGCCAAACACTAGCCAACACGCAGCGGATCAACTCACGCGCCCCGCGCCCGGACAAGAAGCCCGTCGCCTTGGGTGGCTGCTTGCCGCCGTCGTTCCGATGGGGTTTGCGACGAAGCTGTACACCGGTCCTGGTGACGTGTGGGTGCGGTCGTATGCCGGCGGGGTGTTGTACGAGGTGTTCTGGATCCTGTTGGCATTGCTCGTGTGGCGGGGGTTGTCGCCGACGCGAACGGCGGCGGGTGTCTTCGTGGTGACGTGTTTGTTGGAAGTCTTGCAACTGTGGCACCCGGCGAGCTTGGAAACCGTGCGCAACACCTTCATCGGCCACGCCCTGATCGGCAACACGTTTAGCTGGGGCGATTTCCCCTGCTACGCCATAGGGTCCATCGCGGGCGCGGCGTTGGGCGCTTGGGCCTCATCCGCTGGGCGTGTGCGCGCGTAGATTAATCCTCGCCCAGCAATCAAAATTGGCGCACTCGCCTCCCCACCGTCGCTCCACGCGGCCCTCATTTTGCGATTTATCCCCTCTAAGCCGCGTCCGGACCAGACGCGATGTCACTGGCGGCGGCGTCTTTCGCGGCACGGGCGGTGCCTTGTAGAGCGTAGACAATCATGGCCGGCTTGCCGTCTCCGCCGAGCACCTCGCCGACGCGCTCGGCGGGGAATTGGCCTTTTACCACTTCGTAGGTGGTTTGGGCCATGAGGACGTCATGGTTGAATTTCTTTGTCGCGGTCTCCAGCCGCGATGCGAGGTTCACCGTGTTGCCTATGGCGGTGTAGTCCATGCGCTGCGTCGAACCGATGTTGCCCACCACAGCCACGCCCGTGTTGATACCGATCCCGATGTGTAGCCCTCGCAGCCCCTGAGACCGCCACTTGCGGTCGAGCTTCTTGGCCTGCTCGTACATCTCCATCGCCGCGCACACGGCGTTGTGCTCCTGTTCGGCGTCTTCGAGCGGTGCGCCGAACATTACCATCAAGCCGTCGCCGAGAAACTTGTCGAGTGTCCCCTTGTGCTTGAACACAATCTCGACCATGCTGTCGAAAAACTCGTTAAGCAGCCCCACCACGTCTTCGGGCTTCATCGGGCTGGTCATGTTCAGGAAGTCGCGGATATCTAAAAACAAGACGGTGACTTTCTTGCTCTCGCCGCGCAGCGTGGGCATAACACCCGAACGGACGATATCCTCGGCCACCTGGTGGGACAGGTAGCGGGCCAGCGCCCCGCGCAGGGTCTTGCTTTCGGTGATCGCCACCGCCATGCGGTTGACCGCCTGCCCCAGTTGGTCGAACTCGTCGTATGTCTTCAGGTTGACGCGCGCGTCGAGGTTCCCGTTGCCGATCTCCCGGACCGTGTGGCTGAGCACTTCGACCGGCCGGGCCACCCGCTTGGACAGATAGACCGAGACGACAACCGCAACGCCCAGCGCGAAGAGCGTAGCCAACACACACCTGATAAGCAGGGTGTTGGTTTTCTCGATCATCTGATCGATCGACAGGTCGACGCCCAGGGCCGCCACCGCGTTGCCCCGCGCATCGCGGATCGGGGCGTTGGCGCTGACCCAGACCCCGAAGTCGTCATGGATCACCGGGTCGATTTGGAACGACTCGATATCCAGCCGCTGGAAATCGTCTGTTTGTGGTTCAAATGCGTCGCCGACGTGTGACTTATCACCGGTGCCGGCTTCTTCGGCATCAACGATGTAAATAGCCCCGCTCTCGGCTTGGTCTGACGGGACCATGGTGTAGACAAATTTGATATGGACTCGGTCGCGGCGGTTGGCGTCGCGCACTTTCCGCAATTGTGATTCGATGGTTTTATAAGGCGATTTCGCCTCGTCCGCACGGGTTTTGATCTGCCGGTGCAGGTCTCCGTCTATCTGAGAAGCCGCTGTGGCCGCGATCGACAGCACCTGGCTCTGGATCTGATCCTCCAACATCTTCTTAGCAAAAAAATAAGAACTGGCGGTCAGGAGACCAGCCGTGCACACCGTCAAGGCGATAATCAGCAGTGTTAATTTGGTCCGGTACTTCATTCGAGGGGCGCTCAATCGTATTGTAACGACTGAGTCTTATGGCACGGGGGCAACTGTAATATTTTTTTAGTCTCAATACCAGAACAATAGCCCGGGAAGAACCGTATTTTATGGTACTTATATAACATAAAATACGCGTGGCCCGGCCGTTTATGCGGATTGAGTCCGTAGCCGTGTAAACAGCCGCATTGCTTTTCAACCCTGACACAATTGCTAAACTTAGCGGCTGTTGGATCTGCCCGTCACGCGGCCCGCGGGGGATTACCCAAGACACAGCCTTATACGGGCGAGGCTAGCTGTAACCGGAGCATTCGCGGCACAAGAGTCGGGTAAACGGATTGCGGCATTCAACAAAACACGGTTCCAACGCAACCGTAACGGCAACACGCTCAAACACAGGGGGCCTTCATGCACGCCGACGCGACACTGTCTCAAGCCGACAAGCAGATCCTGGCGGGCTCTAGCGTCTTTCAGGGCCTGCCGGAGAATGAGATGGCCCACATCCTCGCCGCCATCAAAATCCAGCGTTACGACGCCGACCGGGTGATTATCTCGTCGGGCGACGTCGGCGACGGGATCTACGTGATCCTGGAAGGCCAGGTGAGAATATTTTTACCCCTGACCGAGACCGATGAAGACAAACCCGCCAAGCCGGAGATGAGGATCAGCCTGGCGACCCACGAGCCGGGCGCGTGCTTTGGTGAGTACTCGCTGATCGACCAAAAAGAGGTGTCCGCCACGGTACAGGCCCTGTCGCCGGTCAGGCTTGCCCACCTTTCAACGATAGACTTTCAGGAAATCGCAAGCACACGCCTGCTGGCCGAAAACCTTATCTACAAAAACCTGCTTCGGCTGCTGGTCTCTCGCTGCCGAGAGGCAAACATGGAACTAGACGGGAGTTTCCTGATCTGACCCCCCCGGCCGCACACCCGTTGCGGCCAAACCGCGGTGCCGGGATGCACAAGAGCAATCCCAACGGCATCGACCGCCGCTTGGAATAAGACAGTCCTATAATCTCGTTTGATATCAGTCACACTCTTAACCGACGCGTGACGTGCGGCTGTGTTGCTGGCTGTGGGTAAGTGCGTGTATGAAAAAGGCGATACTGAACAGGTATGGACGCGGTTTTCGGTGTGCCACCCACGCACGGCGATGTTGGCCTGGAATACCGATAAGGCATGCTTTAAGGCGATTACTATGACCGGGGACGTCGAGGCTGTAGAAAAATTCGTCTCGGACCTGACGCAAGGCCTCCCCGAGGGGTTCTACTACCACAACTGGGAGCACACGCTCGATGTGGTCGAGCAAGCCGTGCTCTACGCTCAAGAACAGCGCCTGCCCGGTGACGCGATCCTGTTGCTGCGGACCGCCGCCCTCCTGCACGACTCGGGCTTTTCACGCGATTACGACGGCCATGAAAAAGCCAGCGCCGATATCGCCAAAGAAGTATTACCCGGTTTCGGATACACGCAGGGCGACATCGAATCCATCGTCAAGATGATCCTCGCCACGCGCTGGCCCCAATCCCCCCACACGCCGCTGGAAGAAACCCTCTGCGACGCGGACATGGACAACCTGGGCCGTGATGATTTTTTCGAAAAAAGCGCCGACCTGCGGCGAGAGTTGCACGCGGTTTGTAGCCTTGAATACACCGACCCGCAGTGGCACCGGGTGATGTTCGAGATGCTCGAATCCCACAGCTACTTCACCCTGTCGGCCAGGCAACGCCGCGACACGGGTAAAATCGACAACATCCAACGCTGGATCAAATCGCTACAAGTGATGTGAAGCGGGGTTGCCCGCTAGCCCCTCGACACGCGCCCGTATCGCTGTGCATGGGGACGCTACCGCAGGCGGTTCAACGCGTCCGGCAGCAGCCTCGCCAGGTCCAGCGCCGTCATGCCCGATGGGCCGTGCTGCTTGGCCCACAGATCGGCCGCCAGCCCGTGTGTGTGTACCCCCAGCACCGCGGCCTCGAACGCGGCCATACCCTGAGCAATCAGCGCCGCGATCACGCCCGTGAGCACGTCGCCGCTGCCGCCGGTGGCCAGGGCCGGGTTGCCCGTGGTATTGGTGTATAAGCGTCGCCCGTCGGCCACGACCGTGCGCCTGCCCTTGAGCACAACCACGGCGCTGTGCGCTTTGGCCAGTTGCGTGGCCGCGTCGGCGCGGGTGCCGGCGTCGGTGGGGCTTGGGGTGATCCCAAGCGGCTTGGCCAGCCGTGCGAATTCGCCGGGGTGTGGCGTGAGCACCAAATCCGGCGTGGGCGTGGAACGGGCAGCACCACTAGCGGCGAGCAGATTGAGCCCGTCGGCGTCGAGCACCATAGGGCGCGAGCCCGCCAACAATAGCGACACCAATTCCCCCGCCGCCGGCGACTGGCCCATGCCCGGGCCCACCGCCAAGACCGCCCCGGCACGCGGGTCGGCCTCGTCGAGGCTGCAAAGGCTGTCACTGGGATTATCGCTGAGGATCACCCCAGTCGCCCCCGGCTCAATCGCCAGCACCACCGGCAAGACCGGCCCCGGCACTGCGACCTTGACCAAGCCCGCCCCAGCACGCAGCGCCGCAGCCGCGCACAACGCCGGGGCGCCCATCATGGTCTTGCACCCACCCACAACGATCACGGTGCCAAACGTGCCTTTGTGCCCGTCGGCTGGACGTGTGGGCAAGGGGGGCAGGCTGGTTATCGTTTCAAAATCACTCATTACGAAGCCGCAAATGGGTCAAACAGCAAAAGCGTGACCCAACCCGCCGCCCGGCGGATCCACAACACCCCATAAATATATTTCTCACCAGTGCCACTACGCCGACACTCCCGCAAAACCATAACAACGATAATAAACCCCTGACGGCGCTACACATGCCAAGCTGTCGTTTCCCTTTCCGGGGCGGCTTGGCCTTGGGTTTACCGCAAGCACGATTTTTACCCCCCCGTCGGGCTTGCCCCAAGCGTCAGCGTCCATCCGTGGTCGGTGCCACCGGGTCACTGGTGGCATCGACCACTTTGATTTTTAATCGGCCGATCAGCGGCAGCATGCTGATCATATCGTTGATCATGGTCGGGTCGTCCATCGCGCTGGTGGCAAACGCGATGTGCGCCGCGTCAAACGGCTGGTCTTGAAGCGTGGCGTCCAGGTCGACCCATCGCCCGCCCCGGCCCGGCCCCCCTTCCAACCAGGCCTGCGTCCACATGTGGTAGCCGAACACACCCGCCTGATTGAGGAACTCATCAATGTAGATCACGCCGTTAACAGTCCGGCTGGGGATACCCACCACACGCAACAGCGCCGCCAGCAGCACGGCGTGTTCCGTGCAATCGCCCTGCGCGGTGCGGGCGACCTCGCTAGCGGTGGCGAACCCGACCGAAAGGTCTTTGGCGTCGATGTACTCATAAACAAACCGGCGCAGGGCCTCGGCCTTGGCAGCCGGAGTTGTCGCGGCGGCTCTGCTCAATGCCCGGCGAGCCAGCGCCTGTATCTCAGGGTCGTCTTTGTTCAGCGCCATGGTGGCGTGCAGGTGGGTGTCGTCGGGACGCGGGTCTTGATAATCGGGCGGCGGCTTAGACAAATCCACTGCCACACGCACCGCGTGGCCATTGAGCCTGTTAACACGCTGCAACAGTGTGTCGGGCGGCTCGAAAGCTTTAACGGGGTCGCCGCTGCGAAGATCGTTCTCGATCGTCAACTCATACACGGCTGACTCGAGTTGCCGGGGGCTGGTGATTGGCTTGTCGGGTTTGATGAACGTCGTGGCCATTATCTCGGGCGGGTCGTTCGGGCTGGTCGCCAGTTGCCGATCCGCCAGGACGACCGTCATGGTCATGCCAGGGATGGCGGCCATGGTCATGCGGACTTCGCGGCCGTGGTCGTCGAGGTACGACCGCGTGGTGATGCCCGGCATCTTAGAAACGGACGTGTCACAGGCGATAGCCGGGACGACCTTGCCCAATACCTCAACGTTTTCGCGCCCCACCACACGCACCACTACTTCCGTCGGTTCGGGCCCCAAAGCCGGGTCAACCATCCAATAGCTGATCTCTTTGTCACCGGCGGCCAGGCGCTGCTCTACGTACCGCTGGATGCCCGCTGGGGTCAGCCACCCAAGCGCCCCCGCCGCCTTGGCGCCCGGCGCGTTCACCCTGGGCAGCGGCAGTTGCTGGGTTTGCTCCATGCCCGCTTGTTGGGTGGTGAATTGCATCGTCTCATTTCCGAATCGCAGCCGCTGCGTGGTCTGCATCTGCCCGAAACTTTGTACGACGCTCGCCTCGATCGGCCGGCCGTTTGCGGTTTCCTCGAACGTGGAGCGGATGGTAATGGGCAAGGCAACCGGCCCACGACGCAGCGACATCTGCATCTGCGTCACCGTGGTAATGCGCCCGTCCTTAGTCGGCTCGACAGCCAAACGCATCCACCCGGCTTTGTGGCCCTCAACCATCACCGCGTACCAGCGGTCGGTCGCGGGGGCGGCCTGGGCGTGGACGCGCCCAACCCAGCCGACCATCACAACCAGTGCCGCCAGGGAGGCCGCGAAAAGCCCGGTTTTTTTAGTTTTCAACATCTTTTTACGACCCATGAAACCGCCCACTAGAGTATTGCACAACGGGCAAAGCCACGTCACAATATACCACCCTGTACATGCTTGATTATCAATCTTCATATGAGAGCCTGGTTTATAACCCCCTAGACATCCCTTTAACGCTAGCCCCAAGGCCGTTTGGGGGAATGAGGTAACGGCTTGGAATAATTGAAGCTTATTATGGTTTTATCCGCTACGAGTCCCCACAACATTAGAAGGAGAAATTTATGACGATCCGCTCAAACTCAGACCGCCGCGTAACCCCCGGGCTAACGCTGGTTGCCACGCTGGTTGCGACAGCCTCGCTACTACTGATTCCCGCGCCCACCGTCGCGGGCAACGACGCCGGCAAGCCCAGCTACAACGAAGCCGGGGCGTTGATCCTGCCCCAAGGCTACCGGGAGTGGATTTACGTCGGCGCGCCGCTGACGCCCAACGACATGAACGGCGGCAAAGCCGAGTTCCCCGAGTTCCACAGCGTGTACATCAACCCGCAGGGCTACCAAGGCTACAAGAACACCGGCACGTTCCCCGACGGCACGATCATGCTCAAGGAGCTCGTCAGCGTCGGGGCCAAGAAAGCCACAAGCGGCAGCGGCTACTTCATGGGCGACTACGTGGCCGTGGCCGTGTCGGTCAAAGACTCCAAGCAGTTCCCCGACGAGCCGGGCCACTGGGGGTTCTTCAGCTTCGGCAACCACCCAAACCTCACGCCCACCGCCGAGCCGCTGCCCACCGCGTCCTGCAACGGGTGCCACGAGGCCAGCGCCGACGAGGACTGGGTCTTCACGCAGTACTACCCCGTGCTACGCGCAGCCAAGCCGGAATAAAAACCCCGCAAAACAGGTACGGCTCAACAAACACACGAATCACAAGCATCGAAGCCCAGGGATTCAATCCCTGGACTTTTTTAATGCCTTCTTTGACACGGACAACACCGCGATGCATTAAACTAATCCCACACAGGAGCTGCTCATGATCGGATTGATCGGCCGGTACTCACGCTGGCTGCACACGCGCTGGCCGGCGGGCACGGTGGAAAAACTGCCCGAAGCACAGCCCGACGGTTCAACCAACGTGCCCGGCCTGTACATCGTCGGCGACCTGACGGGCATTCCCCTCTTAAAGTTTTCAGCGGACACCGGCGCCCGAGCGGTGCAAACCATCGCCAACGACTCGGCCTTCAAAAAACGCGACACGTCTAACAGCGGCGTGCTGGACCTCGCGATCATCGGCGGGGGCGTCAGCGGCTTTTCTGCGGCGTTGGAGGCCAAGAAGCTGGGCTTGAGTTTCGAGCTGCTCGAAGCCAGCGAGCCGTTCTCGACCATCGTTAACTTTCCCAAAGCCAAGCCGATCTACACCTACCCCACGGACATGACCCCCGTCGGGGAAATCCAGTTTCACGCGAAGGTCAAAGAGCCGCTGGTCGAAGAGCTCCACGCCCAGACACTCGAACAGGGGATCAAGCCACGCATCGCAAGGGCCGAGCGGGTGACACGTAAAGGCGGTGTTTTTGAGGTGGTCATCCCCAACCAAGAGCCGCTGCGTGCCCACCGCGTGATCGTCGGCATCGGGCGCAGCGGCAACTTCCGCAAGCTGGGCGTGCCGGGCGAAAAGCTCGACAAGGTCTACAACCGGCTGCACGACCCGAAAGATTTTTGCGGGCAAGACGCGCTGGTGGTGGGCGGCGGCGATTCGGCTTTGGAGACCGCCATCGCATTGGCCACCTGCGGGTGCCGCGTGACGCTCTCATACCGCAAACCCGAGTTCGCCCGCCCCAAACCGGACAACGTTGAAAAGATCAACACGCTCGCCCCAAACCCCATGGCCGACGTGACGGTCGAAGAGCCGTCGTCGGAGCGCGTCACCACTTCCGCCGGCCCGTATATGGGCCAGCACAAAAAACCCGGCTCGATCAGGCTCATGATGGCGTCCAAGCCCAAGGAGGTCCGCGAAAAAGAAGTGGTGGTCACCGATTCAGAAGGCCAAGACCAGACCCTGCCCAACGACGCGGTCTTCAGCATGATCGGGCGAGAGCCGCCGCTGGACTTCTTCCGCAGAAGCGGTGTGCGAATCACCGGCGAGTGGCGGCTCCCCAGTGTCGCCGCCATGGCGGGTTTTATGCTGTTCTGCTTCTGGCTCTACCACTGGAAAAGCAGCAAGGCCATCCCGCTTTTTGGGAAGCTACCCGCCTGGCTAAACCCCGACCCGGCGAAGCTGTGGGCGTGGCTGTCGTCGTTAAGCGACCCGATCGCACAATGGGCCAACGACCCAGCCACGCTGCTGGGCACACTGAAAATCTCATCATCAGGCCCGTCGTTCTACTACACGCTGGCCTACTCGTTGATTGTGATCATTTTCGGGATCAAGCGCATCCGCCGGCGCAAGACGCCCTATGTGAAGTTGCAGACAACCTGCCTCATGGTGATCCAGTGCGTGCCGCTATTTGTACTGCCGGAAATCATCCTGCCCTTGCTGGGGCACAACGGCTGGTTCGATGGCGGCGCGTTGGGCTGGGTGACGAACCACCTGTTCCCGGAAGTCAGCTACGGGCACGGCCGTGAGTACTGGCGTGCCTACGGGCTGATCCTGGCGTGGCCGCTGTTCGTTTACAACTGGTTCACCGACGCGCCGCTGTGGGGGTGGCTGCTCATCGGCGCGTTGCAGACGTTCGTAGCTATCCCCGCGATGATCTACTTCTGGGGCAAGGGGGCTTACTGCGGGTGGATCTGCTCTTGCGGCGCGTTGGCTGAAACACTGGGCGATACCCACCGCCACAAGATGCCCCACGGGCCCAAATGGAACCGCCTGAACATGCTGGGGCAGGTGATCCTGTTTACAGCCGTAGTGCTGATGGCGGTGCGCATCATCAGTTGGCTACCCGTGTCGTGGAACGGGTGGGCGAATGTGGTGTTCGACAAAGGCTTTAAAGGCGTGCCGGTGGTGAACTACGCGTGGTTCGTCGACCTGCTGCTTGCCGGAGTATTGGGGTACGGGTTGTACTTCTGGTACAGCGGGCGTATGTGGTGTCGCTTCGCATGCCCACTGGCGGCGCTGATGCACATCTACGCGCGGTTCAGCCGGTTTCGCATCCTGGCCGATAAGAAAAAGTGCATCTCGTGCAACGTCTGTACCTCCGTCTGCCACCAGGGGATCGACGTCATGAACTTCGCCAACAAGGGCCTGCCCATGGAAGACCCCGAGTGTGTGCGTTGCTCAGCCTGTGTGCAGTCTTGCCCCACGGGCGTGCTGACGTTCGGGCAGGTCGACCGCGCGACGGGTGAGGTGATCTCCACCGACCGCCTGGCCGCGTCGCCGGTGCAGATGGCCGAACAAACAGCCGATCGCACGGCGTGACGAAACCCGCTGACGCTATAAAATTAGTGAGCGATCTATGCGGCCGACTCGTCGGGGGCGGCGTCGCCGTTGTCCAGGTGGAACATCAAACCGACGCCCTTCTCGGTAGCGCGTACGATCTCCGCGCGGAGCACCGGGGCGTTCTCACCAAAAGCAAGCGCTTGCACCTCGATGAAACTGCCGATCGGCGGCATCTGAATATCCTTGGTGTAGACGAACATGCCGCCGTCGGAAAAGTCGCGCATCATCAAGACAGCCGAGCCGAACGACGGGTGGGACACCTTGACCTCGGACTCGAAGTCCATGCGGGGGTAGCGGCGCTGATCTTGCATCACACACGCCCCTTTGCGCGCGGGTCAAGGCCGTGGTGGACGCTGGTGCTGAGGTTGTGTCGGTGTCGAGGCATGTTTGTGTGACACGTCGTGGTGTCTAGCCAAGGTTGGCCATGACCCGTAAGAGCGTGCGTGGCTCTCCGTGGCTTGCGATTAGTCTCGGGTGGGATACACCCCCGGTTGTGCAGCGCAGCTTGACACCGTTATTATCGGCGTTTTCGACCGCTGCCGCCATAGGCCTTAAGGTGGAACCATACGGCCCAAATCACATTTACCCTATGTCCAATAAAGTATCAAATGGTTGCTTAAGCCGCATCCGGGGGTACCGTGGAATCCGTAGCCCTCAATCACATTTTTTGATTCGCCCCTGCATGGCCGGTGAATCACCGCCTATATACTTGCGGCACGAACCGCACCAGGCTTTGCGACTTGAACCAAACCCGGTTTTAATGTTGAGCTTGTCGCTGGGTACGGGTATGACCATATGGGTATCAAAGTCTGTAAATTCGGTGGGACGTCGCTGGCGGATGCGGGCCAAATCCGCAAAGTGCAAGACGTTGTAAACAGCGACGCTAAAAGACGATATATCGTGCCGTCGGCGCCGGGCAAGCGTGGATCCGACGACCGGAAAATCACTGACTTGCTGTACCTCTGCCACGGACACGCAAAACAGCACATCCCTTTCGATGGCGTGTTCGAGCTGATCACCGACCGCTACCACGACATTATCACCCAACTGGGCCTGTCGATGGACCTGTCGAAATACTTAGAGAAGATCAAAACCGACATCGCCGAAGGCGCCAGCGTGGACTACGCAGCCAGCCGAGGCGAGTATTTGTGTGGACGGATCATCGCCCAACTGCTTGACTACCCGTTCGTGGACGCGGCGGACATCATCTGCTTCAACGCCGGCGGCCGGTTCGACGCCGAAAAAACTCAGCAGCGCGTGTCCGACCGGCTAAGCGGGACCGAGCAGGCGGTCATCCCCGGCTTCTACGGCCAGCTACCCGACGGGCAGATCAAAACCTTCTCACGCGGCGGGTCGGATGTCACCGGCGCAATCGTCGCGCGGGGCGTCGGCGCGGATGTATACGAAAACTGGACGGACGTTAGCGGGTTGCTCATGACCGACCCGCGCGTCGTGGACAACCCCGAAACGATCGACACCATCACCTACCGCGAACTTCGCGAGCTGGCGTACATGGGCGCGACGGTGCTGCACGACGAAGCCATCTTCCCCGTGCGCAAGGCCGGCATCCCCGTCAATATCCGCAACACCAACCGCCCCGATGACGCAGGCACCATGATCGTCGACGAGGCCCAGCCGATCACCCACCAAGGCACCATCAGCGGCATCGCCGGGCGCAAAGAATTCACCGTCATCTCTATCGAGAAAGCGCTGATGAACCAAGAGATGGGGTTCGGCCGGCGCGTGCTGAGCGTGCTGGAAGTACACGGCATCAGCTTCGAGCACATGCCCAGCGGGATCGACACGATGAGCCTTGTCATCGCAGACGCGCAGCTAGAGGGCAAGCTCGACGCCGTGCTCGAAGACTTGAAAAACGAGTGCCGACCCGACACGGTCGACGTCTACCCCAACATGGCCCTGATCGCGACGGTGGGCAGGGGCATGTCGCACACACCCGGCACGGCTGCAAAACTGTTCGCGGCGCTGGCGGCGGCGAAGGTCAACATCCGCATGATCGACCAGGGGTCCAGCGAGATCAACATCATCGTGGGCGTCGAGACCGCGGACTTTGAAAAAGCCGTGCGCGCGATCTACAAAGCCTTCGTGAAGCCGTAAGGCGTGATCCGATTATCAAGTAAACCGATACCGGCCCGGGTTCGGGCGGTGTGGGTGGCAGACGTATTGTTTTGCTAAACACCGCACGGGATATTCAACAGCCGCCCCAGCATGGGGGGACGATTCGTGTCACGCGGCGCCTTGCCGACCGGCCCGTATCTAGGCCGCCTGCTCCATCGGCGGCAGGATCAGATGGATATTCGCGATCAGGGCATCTGTCTCAAAGGGCTTGCGCATCATCGCCATCGCCCCGAGACGCTCGCCCGTGGAGAATAATTCTTTTGGCGTCGCCTCGCCGGTGATGTAAATCACGGGGATCGAGTCCAAGCCTTGTATGCCGTCCATCTTTTCGATCAACTCAAAGCCGCCGCAACCGGGCATATTAACATCGAGGATCAACAGGTCGGGCGTGCGTTCACGCGCTACTTCTAGCGCTTGTACCCCGTTACTCGCTGTCACCACCTCGAAACCCATCGACTCCAAGCGTATCTTCAACGCCGTCGATAGACTTTCATCGTCATCGGCAATCAGAATCTGAGATTTACTCATTGCTGTAACTTCCTCATCTCATGTTGAGCATTCGGGCATAGCCCAAACTGAGAAGACCACCGTATGGCCGCGGCCCTAATAACACCTGTTTTGAGACAGCCCTACCCCGTCGTGGGCTGTGGAGATATCGCGCCCAAGATTGTGTCGATCAACTCTTCGACATGGAACGGCTTGTGGAGTATGGCGAACGCCCCGAGTTTCTCCGCCAGTTCATCGAGTCGGCTCGACCGGTCGCCCGTCACATAAATCACCGGTATATTCGAGGTACCAGGGATTTCCTTCATCCGCTCCAAAACGCTAAAGCCGTCCCCAGCGGGCATGTTTACGTCAAGAACCAGGAGGTCTGGTTTGTGCTTGGCGGTTAACGATAGCGCGTTGTAGCCGTCCGTCGCGGTAATCACCTTGAACCCGACCTTCTCCAGGCGAATCAGCAGGGCTTTAAGAACCCGATCGTCGTCGTCCGCAATCAGGATGGTTGCGTTCGTAGCCATAAGAAGTTCCCCTTACAAACCGCCCCGTGTCGGTCGTGTCATGCTGGTTTCTTAGCTCCGCTAAGCGGCAGCGGATTCGACCGCGTTCAATATATCCTTCGGCTCGTACGGTTTAGCGATAAACACGGCCCCTCCCGTTTCGTACGCTTCCTGACTGGTTGTTTCGGTCGCATTGGCTGAAACAAATATGACAGGTATGGCGGCTAACCGAGGGTCCGCCTTGAGTTGCCTGCAAACCTCATACCCGTCGATGTCGGGCATACGGATGTCTAGGATGATCACATCGGGCAAGCCCGCCTGGGCTTGGGCCAGGCCGGCTTGACCGCTCGATGCCTGTATCACCTCGTGGCCAGCCACACGCAATCGCACGGTCAACGCCGCGATGATCGCGTGGTCGTCGTCAATAATCAGCACCTTCTTAGGCACAGGAACGCAGCTCCGTCATGTGTCTTAGCGCAAGCATCAAATCTGTTTTTTTTATCTCGGCATAGGGAAGCCAGGCCATGTTGTGGATCCGCAGATCGTACGCCCCGCGCTTCTTCTTGTTTGCAGACCACGCCGACTCGAGTCGTTTGATCCACTGTTGGGGCTCACCGGTCGAGCCGACGGCCAAGATCGAACCGGCGTGAGGCACTTTCAGCACCAGGTCCATAGGGTAGCACGCCGACGCCAAAAAAAGACGCAGCGGTTCGAGGTCCCCAAGCGGCACCGTCGGGGTTACCTGGAGCACTACCATGTGGGTGGGCGGCTCACTCAGCTCATCAAGCCTCTCAAAATATTGATTGATAATCGCGGGCTGATCGCAAACCGGCAGCGTGAAAGAGAAGGTGCTGCCGTGTCCCCGTTGGCTTTGAACGTTGACCGTGCCGAGGTTAAGCCAGACCAATTCCTTAGCGATGTTTAAGCCCAGGCCGAACCCTTTCGTGCTGGCGCGTTGGATATCGCCCACCTGCTTGAAGCGCTCGAAAATCACCGCCAGGTCTTCTTCCGTGAGGCCCGGGCCGTGATCGGTGATGCCGATCTCAACACAGCCGCTACCCCGCCGCTTGGCCCAGAGCTGGATCTCGCTGGATTCAGGTGAAAACTTCACCGCGTTGACAGCCAGGTTCATGATCACACGCGCGACTTTCTCGGCGTCGGCGAACACCTGCGGCAGGTTCGGCTGAATCCGCTCGACGACCCGGATTTTTTTTGCGGACGCCCGTGTCGTAAGCATCGAGCGTATCGGCTGGATAACGCCGTCCACACTGTGCGGCTTGCGATCGATCCGCAACACGCGCGCTTTGAGCTTGCTGCTGTCCAAGAAGTCGTCGACCATCTGCGCCAAGTCGCGGGTCGCCGTGGTGATAAACAGCAGATACTCCGCTTGCTCCTCGGTCACCGGCCCGCCAAGGCCGTCGGAGATAATCGACGAAAACTCCTTGATCACGGTCAGCGGCGTGCGGAAGTCATGGGCCACGTTGTCCACAAAACGGTGGGCCGTCTCGGTGAGTTCCTCGAGCTTCTTGTTCTTTCTAATTAAGCCGTCGTTGGCGATCTGCAGCTCTTGGGTAAGCTGGCGGTTTTTTCTTTCAAGAGATACTTTTTCGATGACGTTGCGGATGGCTCGGCGCAGCGCGTCGGGGGTGATATCCCCCTTCACTAGATAATCGCACACACCGCTCTTCATCGCCTCCACAGCCACAGCCTCGTTGCCCTGGCCCGTGAGCATGACAACCGGCAGACAGCCAGACCCGTCCCCCTCCTGCGCCAAGCGGCGCATGAACTCGACGCCGTCCATATCGGGCAGGTTGAAACCCAACAAGACACAGTCCGGGTGGTGCTCGTGGTAGAGGCGAAGCCCGTCCTCGCCCACCTCGGATTCAATCAGGGTGTATTGCGCGTCGGGGTCGTGTGACAAGACCCGCGTGTAAAACTGTATGTCATCGGGGTTGTCGTCAACAATCAGGATTTTCAAGCTAGGGTTATCTACACCCATATACGTCCCAAAGTCGGCTAAGGCAGAAAGGCGGTCTCAAACAAGTACTGCTTAAATCGTCCCATGGCTTGAATAAATCCATCAAGGTCAACCGGCTTCTGGATGTAGCTGCTTGCACCGGCGGTATAACACCTACGAACGTCCTCATCATTAGAAGAGGTCGTTAAAATAACAACCGGTATCATCCGCAAATCTTTGTCTTTTTTGATCTCATTCAAGACATCGTACCCGTCGGTGCCCGGCATGTTCAGGTCTAGGAGGATCACCCCCGGCCTGGGTGCGGCCGCGGGCGGGGCGTAATTGCCCCGTTGGAAGAGATAATCCAGCGATTCTTCTCCGCTTGCGCAGCGAATAACCGGATTCCTGATCCCTACTTTGTCAAATGTCCGGAGTGTGGCTGCGTAGTCTTCGGTGTTATTGACCTTCCCCACGCTTGGTGGGCCCGGCTCGTATCCCTCATTAATCACTCTTCACGCAGAGCAAACCCTTTATACGGGTCAAGATCGTGACCACTTGCCCCCACTCTCGACAATTGCCGTTAGGGCAGTCGAGCCGCCAGAAACGGATACGGCGGAAATGAACACCCAACACACACAGCACGCGGACAATCGCCGCAATATGGGCACGGCAGCCAGCCAAAGCCAATGGAAGGGACTTACACTTAATAGGCGCGGGGTCAGCGGAGTTTGCGCTGACTTTGATATGTTGCCAGCCGATGCGGCAGTGACCAATGACCCCGACGGGATTCGAACCCGTGTTACCAGGATGAAAACCTGGTGTCCTAGACCTGACTAGACGACGGGGTCAGCGTGTCTTCAATTCCGTTATATCCAAAACGTGGCTCGCTTTATAGTCGATAGCCCGCTCATTTGCCAAGCGATCAGCCGCTTCAAATCACTGCTCAGAGCCGCTGCCACTTTAAGCCAGCGGCATTAATATCGCCGTGCCGCCACTCACGAAAGGCTAGCAAAAAGAAGCCCCGCTGGCTATACCCGCGTGGCGTCGCCATCGGTGTAAACCCCAGGTACCCCTTGCATCAAAACCTTGAAAGTAAATACAGCAACCTAAATGCGTGAAGACAGCGGGAATTGCGTCAGCCCCGTGAGCCGTTGATGTAAGCGGCCGTGATGGGCTGGCTTGGGTTGTTGAACACATCGCCGCAGGGCCCGGTTTCAATTAATTGCCCCGCGTTGTCGTGCATCCAGAACACAGCCACGTCGTGGGCAATGCGTTTAGCTTGGGCGAGATTGTGGGTGACCATCACAATCGTGAAGCGGCCGCTCAGTGAGACAATAAGGTCTTCAACCACACCGCTGGAGACAGGGTCGAGGCTGCTGCAAGGCTCGTCGAGTAGCAAAACCTCCGGCTCCAGCGCCAACGCGCGTGCCAGACACAGCCGCTGCTGTTGGCCTCCCGACAGCGTTGTCGCCGGGCTGTTGAGGCGGTCCTTGACCTCGCTCCACAAACCCACGTCGCGCAGCGCGGTTTCAACCGTCTGTTCAAGATGCTTTTTCTTCCGCACCCCGTGGTCGCGCAGCGGCAACTCGATGTTCTTACGGATCGACAGCGGAAATGGGCTGGGCTTCTGGAAGATCATGCCAACGCGGCGGCGAAGGGATACGGCGTCGGTCTCGGGGGCGTAGACCTCGGTTTGGCCAATTGTGACGCGCCCGGTCACACGGCAGCGTGGCACCAGGTCCGTCAGCCGATTGAGGCAGGTCAAGAAGCTTGTCTTACCGCAGCCCGATGGGCCGATGATCGCGGTGATCCGGTTTTGAGTGAAGGCCATGCTAACGCCCGTAAACGCGGGCTTGCCGTTGTATTCAAGTGATAGGTTCTCCACGCGGATGGCGGCGCAGCCGCGGACGGGCCCGGGCGATACGTTGGACGCGGAGCGGTGCATGGCGGCCGCGGTTTTTCGCTCTGTTAGCAGGGTTGTATTCATGTGGGTTGTCATTCAATCCGCGTAGCGGTTTATCCGCTGCCGTGAGTCAGCCGCGTGATCGGCCACACAGCCAGCGTTGCCCGATCGCGGACGTGGCTCCGTTGATCACCAGCAAAGAAGCTACGAGCACAAGGGCAGTGGTGTATGCGTTCGGCTCACCGCCAGCGACGTTCATCGATAGGTCGTATATGTGTACGGACATCGCCCGCCCCGAGTCGGCCAGGGATTGGGGCATGCGGTCGACGTACCCGCTTGTAAAAATCAGCGCCGCGGTTTCAGCCATCGCCCTGCCGATGCCCAGCACCAGCCCGGCCATCAAGCCCGGTGTGGCCGCGGGCAGCAGCACGTGGGCAAGCGTCCTGGCGCGCGTCATCCCAAGCGCAGCCGCGGACCGACGGTGCTCGCCCGGCACCGAACCGAACCCCTGCTCCACCGACCGGATCAGAATCGGCAGCACCATGCACGCCAGCGTCAGCCCGCCCGATAGGATCGAAAACCCCATGCCCAGGTAAACGCAGAAAAAAGCATTGCCGAATAGCCCGAACACAATCGACGGCACACCGGCCAGCATGTCCAAGCTGCGGCGCACCGACGCGCCCAGCAGGCTTGTTGACGGGCAGAACTCAGCCAGCCACGCGCCGGCGCCCACGCCCAGCGGCACCGACACCGCCATGCACACCGTCAAGATGAGGCCCGTCGACACTATGATCGGCCCGATCCCCCCGCCCCGCCCCGCGTGCGTCGGCGAATCAATCAAAAACGACCACGACAGCCCACCCACGCCATGCACAAATACGTCGCCGACAATCCAAAAAAAAACAGCGACGATCAACCCCGCGCCCAGCCACACAGCTGTGGTCACAAACGCGTCAAGCGACCTGCCGCGTGGCAGCGCACCGGGCCCAACCAACCCCGCCTGTGCGGTGGCGTCAAGCATAAACCCGCTCCCTGCTAAACACACCCGCCGCGGCGACCAGCAACACAACCAAGCCCATCAGCGTCAACCCGCTGACAAACAACGCCGAGCGGTGGTCGCCCATGGCGTAAGCCATCTCCAACGCGATGTTCGCGGTGAGCGTGCGCACCGGGTCGAACACACTGCCGGGCAACCGCACCACATTGCCGCAGACCATCAGCACCGCCATGGTCTCGCCGACCGCGCGCGCCGTTGCAAGCAGCACACCCGTGAACAGCCCCGACCTCGCAGCCGGCAGCGCGACACCCCAGACCGTCCGCCACCGAGTCAACCCAAGCGCCGCCGCACCGTCGAGGTAAGACCTGGGCACGTTGGCCAACGCCGCGTCGGACAGCAATGCGACCGTGGGCAGGATCATGATCGCCAGCACAACGATGCCCGCAAGCAAGCTCTGACCCGGCGGGTGCAACGCGTTAAGCAGCGGCACCAGCGATACCAACCCCCAAAAGCCGTACACCACCGACGGGATACCCGCCAGCAATTCAATCAGCCGGCGGTGGACACGCGCCACACGCGGCGGCGCGTAATAGTGGCTAAAAACCGCGGACACCACACCTAGCGGCGCGGCCAGCAGCACAGCGCCGGCGGTGGTCAACAACGTCCCGCTTACCATGGCCGTAATGTTGAACCGCCCTTGGCTCGCGTCCGCGGCCGGGTGCCACGAAGCGTCGGTGAAAAACCGCGCTAACCCCAGGCGTTGCAAAGCGGGCAGCGACTCTTGCATCAAAAAGAACATGATCAAAAGCACCACCGCGCCCGACACAATGCCGCACGCACGCAACGCCCACGCAAGAACCTTGTCACTCATGAACAATCGGGACAAAACTGTGCTCCGCAATGAGGTCGTGCATGGCGAGGGATTGAGCGAAATCGACGAACCGCTGGGTCAACCCCGAAGACGGCTCAGGCGTCACAAGGTTTAGCTGACGGCACAGCGGGAAACTGCCGGCGGCGACGCTCGCTACGGTCGCTTCGACGCCGTTCATTGGTAATAGCTTGATGGGCGTGCCGTGGGTGGCTTCGTACTCGGCGCTGCCGACCGAGACATAGCCGATCGCGTAGGGATTGCCCGAGACGGTTTTGATCCCCTGCTGGTTGTCGCCGATGACGACCGAGGGCTTAACCCGTTCGTTATGAATGCTGAAATGCTCAAGGAATAGCTCCAGCGTGGAGCGGCCTTGTGCTTTGTGGACCACGGTGATGGGCCGGTCCGGGCCGCCCAGTTGCCGCCAGTTTGTGATCTCCCCCGTGTAGACCTCAACCACCTGCCGGCTCGTGAGCGAACCGATCGGGTTGCTCGCGTGAACGATCATGCACACCCCGTCGATCGCGATGGTGAAACTATATAAGTCGCTCTCGTCGTCTTTGAGTGAGCGAGAGACCATGCCGACGTGGGCCAAGCCCTTGCGTGCATCGGCGATACCGCGTGACGAGCCGCCCGACTGCACGTCCACACGCACGCCGGGGTGGGCCTGCTCAAACCGCTTGGCCATGTCAGCCACCAGCGGCGCTACCGTGCTCGACCCTGTGATCACCAACTTGTCAGCCCCCGTGCCGCGAGCCGTGGCGTTGTCGCAGCCGGACACCGTGCCGACCAACAGCAACCCCAAACCCATCAACGCGACATGCTTCATACAGTTGACACCCGGTTATTTCGGTGGAAACGTTAGCTGGCAGCAGCCCAGATTCAGCGACGGCCGCGTGGACGACCGCCCACGCACATCGGCCCCCAGCCGATACAACACCGCCTTGCCGTCCCGGCGCGACCGCACCAGCCCCGCGTCCCGCAAGACCTTCAGGTGGTGCGACAGCAGCGTCTGCTCCACACCCAGCCGCTGGATCAACGCCCCCACGTGCAGTGGCCCGTCCAGGAGCGACTCCATCACCGCCAGGCGCGTTGGATCAGCCAATACCTTTAGCCGATCCACACAAGTAAATGTTTCCGTGCCCTGGTTCACGTACAACCCTCAGCGCCCACACCCCGGGCGCGCCGCGTCAGTATGATATGAAATCTCATAGATATAAAAAATATTTCAACCGATACCTAAAAATATCTCATCCGATGAGGCGGCGGCCCAGCGGCGTCATATTGAACCGCTATATGACATAAGCACCCGGCGGCGATACGCGCGGGTGCTTATTAATTAGCGGTTTAAGATTACCGATCGGCTCGGCTGAGTTCAGCAGGCGCGCTGCTGGGCCCAAGCGATGGTGCGCTGCTCCCACTCCGTGTACATGTCTTGGAGGTACAGGTGCAGCGACTTGGCATTTTTTATCACACGGCTGGGATCGAACCGGCAGCGTTCTTGGAAGGTGTCGATCGCGATCGGGTTATTGAGGCAGAAGTCCAGCCCGTATGGCATCGACGGCCGCTTGAGGACTTCCCTGATATCCATGCGCATCAACACCACCGGCCGGTTGTTGACGGTGGGGTACGCCTTCTGGGGACCCGCCTGCACAAAGCCCCACCCGCGATCATAAAACTTGGCGTGCTTGGGGTGAACACCGATCACGATGTCGGTGCAGTTCATCGTTAAGCCGAAGAAATACGTGCGGCACATCAGATGGATCAGCGACTCGCGTACGCGTGCGATCTGGCTGCGGTGAAAGCTGTCTTTGTTTCGATCGAAGTATTCCGCCGCTTGAGAGCCCGCGATCTGGACGCGGTGGGCCAACAGCCCGTGCTCGGTCAAACGCCGGCCACGGCCACGCAGTGTGTCCAACTCCGCTTTGTAAACCTTATCCAGCGGCAAGCCGTCGGGGCCGTCTAGGATAGCCGACAGCGTGGATTCGATTTCGCCATTGATTTCACTGTAAAAAACAGCGGTGCGGCGGTTTACAGCCTGGGGGGTGGTATGCACCTTATAGTCGTTGTGATGGATAAAGCCGCTGCGGCTGTAAACATCGTAAACCAAACCCCACGCCCGGGTAACCTCTGACAAGTTCTTCGCCACCTTGATTTGGCCCGGTGGTGCCGGCGTGATCGCTCGCGCACGCTGGCTTAAGCGCGACGAGTCCGTGCGCGAAGACTCGTCTGACAATGTTTTAGACCGCCTTTGACCAGGAAGACACTCTAACCCTGCAACCATAACCATAAAAAGATTCCTTGGGTTAAAAGATGCTGCTGTGAACTAAGGTTTGATCCGTGCAATACATAGGCGGTTTCATCTCGTCAAAAGACATACTATCTGTCTTTCTATCTCGCTTTTACGCGTCTATCTTTTTTTAGGATTTACACTTCGATCAAAAGCAGGTCCAAGGCAGGCTACGTTTACTTCTCCGCTCCAATTTCGCTTGCTAAGTTATGCTAACAATCCGTATACGCTAAATCCAAAATTACATAGCGGCCTGTTTGTTATTCAATCACTATATCCAGTGCCGCAGTCTTCTCAAATATTTTCTTCACGCACGCCATACCAAAAACTGTTCCGCGTCTCTTCATTCTCCGATCCACGCCCCGGTAATATAAAAAAAACTAATCAATCTATTGTACTCGAATCTGCCTTTTCTTCAATGGTGTGTTCCTATTTTTCTGCGACAAAAGCTTGTAAAACATCGTCAAGAGTTTTATTTAAGCCTATTTTCACACTCAAATAAGCCCTTGGACGTATTCAGATCAGCTGTGGCTAATTACCCAGATACCCTATTTTGACTACGCGTTCTCGATAGAAGAAAAACCGTTCCGTCCAAACATTGTCTCGATCCCGTTGCTATCCAACCAAACTTATTCTTTTGTATACAGGCTTGTGCCGCTTATCTAGATTCACAGAACTGTGCTGCGGCACTCGGTACGAACTAACACTTTGATTACGTCTCCATATACCCATACCACTACTACTACGTACAAACCCATCCGGTTGATCGATATTCTTCAAAATTTTTAGGACAATAATTGAAGCCTTGTTGTATCTACAGCACTTAGCCGAATCGATCCGTATAGAAAAAGAGACCGAAGCGCCTTGGATGATGGGTACATGGACTTATACGTTAGCTTCTCGCAGCGTCTGAGCGGCTTACTCATTATGATCATGGTTTCTTAAGAACACAGCTACATTTAGACCACCACTATGGGCACCAAGACCTGCCAAGAAAACCCTTCACCGTCAGCCGATGGTCTTATTGTGAAGGAACGACCATTCAGCTTATCAGGGCTGTGCGGCCAAGCCGTGTTGGTTGTCGTTGTCGGCTTACTCATCTTGTGGATGCTGCTGTACCCTTTCCACTTCCGCCCTTGGGACAGCAGCCAGTGGTTAAGCCACAACCGTTTGGCCAAGCTTAACACCCTCAGCAACATTATCTTGTTCGTGCCCTATGGGCTCGTCGCGGCGTGGGTGGGCGCGAGGCTCTTCCCCGGAGCCAAGCGAGTGGTGATCGTGTTGGTCTTACTCGACGCCGCTGCGTTAAGCTTCATCGCGGAGACGCTCCAGGTATTAGAAGTCCAGCGGGAAAGCTCCGCAGTGGACATCGCCGCCAACGCGCTGGGGGGGCTTCTTGGCGCGGCGATCGGCTGGAAATGGTCGGGGCTGCTGACAGACTTGTGGGACTCACTGGAGCTTTGGCTGGCCCAGCGGCCCGTCGCGAAACGCTGCCTACTGGTGTTGGCGATGGTTGTGATTGTTAAAACCGCGCCTTTTGATATCTCGCTGGAGACGCGTTACCTGCGATTTTCGCTGTACGACACCCGGGCCGCGGGCCTGCCCATGTCCGCAACACGCGCGTGGGCAACCGACACAACCGCCAACCCGTGGCTGCGGCGAGCCGCCATGGAGGAGGCGGCAAGGGTCGCAGTGGGTTTGATCACGTTTGCCGTCGCGGTGATCACCGTGGGCCAAGCGGTACAAGAAAGCTCCAGGCGATGGGGCGACCGGGTATACCCTCTGATCTCGCTTCTTTTATTCGGCGTGCTGCTGGTCCTGGCAACCGAGGCGCTGCAGTGGCCGATCCGCAGCCGCTTGATGGACACTTCCGATGCCGCCGGCGGGGTCGCGGGTGTGTTCGCCGGCGGGCTCATCGGGCTATGGTGGCACAACACACACAAACAAGAGTCGTGATATGCCCCAACAGCCCGGCACGCAATTAACCTGCGGCACCCCGCGCGCGTTCCCAAACCGCTTCCACTATCTCATCGCCGCCGTCGGGTGGACGCTGATGTTTGTTTACGGATCGCTGGCGCCGTTTGAGTACCACCCGATCAGCCTGCCCGAGGCAATCGAACGATTCGGCGCGGTGCGATACCTGAGCCTGAGTGTCTACGCCCGCGCCGACTTTGTAGCCAACGCGCTGCTGTTTATACCCGTAGGCTTCTTGTGGCTTGGGGTCGTGGACGGGGACCGCCGCAATCTTTTCTTAAAAGCAGCCGGTGTGTTGGTCGTGGCGGTGATCGCCGGGGCGGCGATCGTCGGCGTGGAATTCGCCCAGCTATGGTTTCCCAGACGCACCGTCTCACAAAACGACATGTTCGCCGAGGCCGCCGGCACGCTCGCTGGAGTGCTGTGCTGGCTTGCCGTGGGCAGACGCGCCACGTCGTGGCTGCGCGGCTTGTTTAGCCACCACACCGACGCCGGCGACTGGCGCATCCGCCTATTGCAATTTTACGCCCTTGGGCTCGCCGTCTACGCGATGCTCCCGCTGGACGTCGTGATCAGCCCGGAAGAAATACGCCGCAAGGTCCAAGAGGGCCGAATAAGCCTCGTCCCGTTTACCGAGAGCTACGGCGGCCTCTTTCAAGCGCTGTGGCAGATATCAGCCGACGTGGCGTTGTTCATCCCCATAGGCATGCTCATGCGCGTGGCGTGGGTGCCGCCCCAGCGGATGCGGTCAGCCCCCGCCGCGATGGCGCTCACACTGGGCCTGGCCGCCGCGATCGAGTTCGGCCAAATCTTTATCTTCACCCGTTACGCGTCGGTGACGGATGTCATCATCGCGTGCTTGGGCGGGCTGGTCGGCGTCGCGGCGTGTGGGCCGGTATGGCGATCGATTGACGGGCGAACACTTGACGCGCCGAGGCGTGTACCGGCGGGGTTGGTCGTGGTAACGATAGCCTATGCGCTATGGGTGGTCGCGACCTTTTGGTACCCGTTCGATTTTGTGTTCGACACCGACCGCTTCATGGCCCGGTGGAACGGGCTCATCGGGCTGCCGTTCGTCAGCTACTACTGGGGCAGCGAGTACAACGCTTTGTCCAACCTATTGCGCTCGGTCCTGATGTTCGTGCCCATCGGAGCCGCCCTGCGTTACTGCCTGGTGCAACCGGGCAAGCTGGCGGGCAAGTCGGCGTGGCTGATGGCGGCCGTGCCGACGTTTGCGCTTGGGGTGGTCATCGAGTCGGGCCAAGCCCTGACCAACTCGCGCACGCCCGACTCAACGGACGTGCTGCTCTACACCGGCGGCGCCCTTCTAGGCTGGGTGCTGCTGGGCAGGCTACTCGCACGCGCACGCGAATCGTAGCTGCAATATAGATCACCACCGCACGCGACACCGATCGTGAAGTTGAGCACACGCGACTCGGCAGATAACATGCTAATGTCTTACCCGTCACCGGGTCGGATCGCCGGAGGCGCACACGGCACGACCGGGGCTCCGAGAGTTCCCGGGGGCTCCACGGGTTTAGAGGTTGGGGTGTCAAAGCTATAGGAATCGCCAGCCGATGACCGAACACACCCCATCAACCGCCGCGTCGTCGGGCGATCCGGCGACGTCCTTCTTACAGCAGCACCACTTCCTGTTCCGACGGCTGCACTCCCTGTCGGGCATCCTGCCCGTGGGCGTGTTTGTGATCATGCACCTGTTCACGAACTTCCAAATGCTAGGCGGAGATTTCCAGCACGAAGTTGACTTCATCCACTCCACCCCGGCCCTGCTTGTCGTTGAGATCACGCTCTGGCTTTCGATCGCCTTCCACGCCGGGCTGGGCCTGGTCTACACGTTCTCGGGGCGGCCAAACGTCCGACGCTACCGCTACGGCGGGAACTGGCGCTACTACCTCCAACGCATCACCGGCTTTATCGCGCTGGGCTTCATCTTTGTCCACGTCGCCACCCTCCGCTGGCGGTGGGACCTGTTCGGCTGGTTCACGCCCTTCTACGTGCGCGGCTTCGACGGCCAACCCCTGGCACACGCCACCACAGCCATGGCCCTGCAGCACGCGCGATGGGTCGTCGCGATCTATCTCATCGGAGCCATGAGCGTCGTCTACCACTGGTCCAACGGCCTGTGGACCTCAGCCATCACATGGGGCGTCACCATCAGCGCCCCCGCCCAGCGACGCTGGGGGTATGTCTGTGCAGCGTTGGGCATCGCATTAACCGTGTTCTCACTGGGCGCGGTGGTGGGAGCACTGAAGTACCACGTGACCGACGAAGACCGCCGTTCGATCCGCATGACCGTTGACTTCTACGAAAGCGGCGGCACCGACGCCGACACCAAACCGCGTCCACACACCGCCACACACGGGCACGAATAACCATGGCTGACAACCAACCAAGAGTCATCGTCGTCGGGGGCGGGTTGGCGGGGCTGGCCGCGTCCGTGCGGATCGCGGAAGCTGGCGTCCCGGTCGACCTCTTCAGCATGGTCCCGGTCAAGCGCTCCCACAGCGTCTGCGCCCAAGGCGGCATCAACGCCTGCAACGAAGTCGCTCGCCAGCAAGGCTACTCCGAGTGGCTGCACATGGACGAGACGCTCTACGGGGGCGACTTCCTCAACCACCAGCCCCCCGTCTACGAAATGACCCACTGGGCGCCCAAGGTCATCGACCTCATGGACCGCATGGGCGTGCCGTTCAACCGCACGTCCGAAGGCCAGCGAGACCTGCGCCTGTTCGGCGGCAGCCTCTTCAAACGCACCCACTTCGCCGGCGCCACCACCGGCCAACAACTGCTCTACGCCCTCGACGAGCAGACCCGCCGGTACGAAGCGGACGGCAAAGTCACCAAGCACGAGTTTTGGGAGTTCCTCTGGCCCGTGCTCGACGATAGCAACGGCAAAAAACGCTGCGTGGGCATCGTCGCCCAGGACATGCGGTCCATGCAGATCCGCGCGTTCCGGGCAGACGCCGTGGTCATGGCCACAGGCGGGTGCGGCATGGTCTTCGGCAAGAGCACCATGAGCGTCATCTGCACCGGCGGCGCAGCCTCCCGCTGCTACCAAGCCGGCGCCTGGCTGGGCAACCCCGAGTTCATTCAGGTCCACCCCACCGCCATCCCCGGCGAAGACAAGTGCCGCCTCATGAGCGAATCCGCCCGCGGCGAAGGCGGACGTGTCTGGGTGCCACGCAAGAAAAACGACGACCGCCCACCCAACGACATCCCCACAGCCGAACGCTGGTACTTCCTCGAAGAGAAATACCCCAAGTACGGCAACCTCGTGCCGCGCGACATCGCCACACGCGAAATTTTCTTCGTCTGCCAGCAGGGCCACGGCATCGGCGGCGGACGCATGGTCTACCTCGACGTCACCCACCTGCCAGACGCCACCAAGCACAAGCTCGACGGCATCCTCGAGATCTACGAAAAATTCACCGGCGACAACCCGCGCAACGTGCCCATGAAAATCTTCCCAGCCGTGCACTACAGCATGGGCGGGCTGTACACCGTCTACACCGCCAAGGAAGACAGCAAAGGCATGGTCCAGGGCGCCCCCAACAATATGATGACCAACCTCGAAGGGCTGTACGCATTCGGCGAGGTGAATTATCAGTACCACGGCGCCACGCGCCTCGGCGCTAACGCCTTGCTCAACTGCATCTTCGACGGCCTGTTCTGCGGGCTGAGCGTCGTCAACTATGTACGCGACCAAAAGCCCGGCGCCCGCGCCGCCGAGCTACCCGCTCAGCCGTTCAACACCGTCGTCCAGCAGGAGCAAGCCAAGATGAAGCGCCTGCTCGAAGCGGACGGGCAGTACAACCCCTACCAAATCCACGCCAAGCTAGGCGACGAGCTGACCGACTCCTGCACCGTCATCCGCGAAGAAAACCGCATGAAGCGAGCCTACGAAGCGCTCGGCGAACTCAACGCCCAATATAAAAACCTGGGGCTAAGCGACGCCGGCATGTGGACTAACCAAACGCTCAGCTTCGCCCGGGCGCTGGGCGACATGCTCATCTACGCCGAGGCCATCCTCGCCGGCTCAATCGCGCGTAAAGAGTCGCGCGGCTCACACTACCGACCCGACTACCCCGAGCGCGACGACAAAAAGTTCCACAAGACCACCGTCGCCAAGTTCGACGCCGTCACCGGCCGAGCAACGCTCGAATACGAACCCGTGCCCACACCGCTCATCGCGCCCCGAGCCCGCACCTACGGCAAAGTCGAAGCGGAAGCCGACGACAACAAAAAAGATAAAAAAGAAGAAGCCGCCACGAGCTGACCATGACCACCGCCGCCCCACAAAAAAACGCTTCATTACGCCCTAGCGATCCAATACGAGCCGCGACCGTCAGGGAGCGGTCTCTTCGAAGCCCCATACGCCGCGGACTTACAAAAAATGCTCCACCCACCAGCAGCAACCCGGAGCACAACCTCTGGCTCCCCCCCACACGCCTGCGCCGCTATCAACTCAACAAAGCCATCGGCGGCGCGCTCGTCACGGCCATCTTCGTCGGCTGGTTAATCCTCCAGTGGTCCAACCCGGTCATGCGCGTGCTCGCGTGTGTGCTCATCGCTACAACCGCCTGGGTCGTCATCGCCTCGATCATCGACGACCGCGCCCGCGCCCGTGGGCGGCAGATCGCCATCAACGCCACTACGCTACGCGTCACCACCCCGGACGCCCCGGACAACCCCGACGCCCCAAACGTATCGCTGGACATCCGTTTAGCCGATATCACCCAAGCCCACTGGCGAGAAGACGACCAGCCCGGCCTGTGGCTGTTCGGCCGCGATGACCGCGTGCTGGCGCACCTGGACACGAACTTCCTGGCCGATCAGGCCGAAACCAGGGCCTTCCTCGGCTGGGCACGTCAACACGCCGACCTGCCGTTTGAAGTCCGTTGGCCACAGACCCTGTAAAACCGCCACAGCGGATTGGAGTAGACCACCGACATGGCCACCAACACCGATCAAAAAACAATACGCTTCAAGGTCAAACGCCAAGACGCCCCCCAGACCGCGCCCTACTGGCAGGACTTCGACGTCCCCCACCCCCCCGGCGCCAACGTCATTAGCTGCCTGTTGCACATCGCCGCCAACCCCGTCACCGCCGACGGGCGCACCGTCGCCCCCGTGGCATGGGACTGCAACTGCCTTGAAGAAGTCTGCGGGGCCTGCACCATGGTCATCAACGGGCGAGTCCGCCAGAGCTGCTCCGCACTCATCAGCGAACTGGCCGAAGAAGCCGCCGCCGTCACCCTCGAGCCCATGACCAAGTTCCCCGTCGTCCGCGACCTCATGGTCGACCGCTCGCGCATGTTCAAAAACCTGATCGACATCAAAGCCTGGGTCCCCATCGACGGCACGCACGCCCTAGGCCCAGGCCCCACCGAGTCGCCCGCCAACCAAGACACCCGCTACGCACTGTCTCGCTGCATGACCTGTGGCTGCTGCCTCGAAGCCTGCCCACAGTTCCTGCTGGACAACCACTTCATCGGCGCCGCCGCCATCAGCCAAGCCCGCTACTTCAACGCACACGAAACCGGCAAGACCCTCCAAGACGACCGCCTCGAAGCCCTCGAAACACCAGGCGGCGTCTCCGACTGCGGCAACGCACAAAACTGCGTACAGGTCTGCCCCAAAGACATCCCCCTCACCGAATCCATCGCCGCCATCGGCAGACAAACCACGGTGCATGCGATCAAGTCGTTCTTTTCGGGGAAGTAGCCGACCCCCCGAAATCCGTAGGTCCGGGCCTGCCCGGACAAATCGATAATTCAATACGCCGTTCACGTCCGGCCAGGGCCGGACCTACAAAACTGAAGCACACCCTGCCCGGCTACGATTGGTCATTGAATCAGTAGGAAGCTTACCATGAATGAACCGATGTCAGAAATGGACAAACAAGTGAGGGACACACCTCGTGTCAACCTTGTGATCGCTATCGAGCAGAATAAGGGGAAACGTAACGCTTGTATGTTCCTGGGAATTATCGCCGCGGCGCTTGTCCTATTTTTTTCATGGAACAAGTGGTTGCTCCTTGTTCCCGCAGTATTGGTAATCGGGTCGATCCTATATCACACGAACATTCTTATCATCTCTTCTGAACTCAAACGGCGATCCGAAGAATAATGAGATGGCCGCGAACCAGAGGCTCGTCGGGAAGTATTTGTTGGGGCTATTTTGATATCTGATTTGAGGAAATAGCGAGCCATGTCAACTTCTAAGAAACTACTGCGATGGCTTGGCGCAGCTCCTGTCGGCATCATCGCCGCTGCGCTTGTGATGTTCCCTGTCCACTGGCTTGTCATGATAAATCTCGGGGGCTGGGGCATGGATCCAATAATTGAGATCCGAGATCCAAATACGCTCCGAAGTATCGAGTCGGTCCTTCAAGCAGCATTTGGCCCATTTGCTTTTATCTATGGTGCAGCCCGAACTGCACCCAACCACAGAATGACCACTGCAGTCCTTCTCTCCGGCATAGTGGTGATCGGACTGCCCATCATCGCGTGGTATTGGAACACACAGGCCGTCTCCAATGGAAATGGTGTCCTCCTGGAGCATGGATTCACTAGGATTCTTGCGAATGTAGTCGGCACAGCCGTAGCAATACTGTTGATGTGCTCACATGAGCGCCGGGGGCCGAGTGCCATCTATGAGTAAGCCGGGTGCCTCGGCCAGCGAGCCGGGTGCCTCGGCTAGCAAGCCGGGTGCCTCGGCCAGCGAACGTAGCGAGTCGGCCGTGCCGAACCGAGATACGTCACCAAGATGTATACTATTTTACCTTCACTTGCTTAGCCAGGCCCGGCATCCTGCCGGGTGCCACACTTTGACCCGCAGGGCAAAGTGTGCTCCTCCATCCACGACAGTGCGCACAACCTGCACGCCTCAACGCCGAAAAAGAAAAAATACCGCATTCCCGCCTCCCCCCACCCCAACAAACACAACAACAGCACTTTAACCGTAGGGTGGGCACCGCCCACCTGCTTCGCTCCACACACCTGCGCGCACAAACGCGTCACCCGCCCCAATGTTGAAGCCCCGCGTCGGGAGGACCGGCCGGGACCGCCGAGAGGCCCCGCAATTTTATGCAAGCCCATGACCCCTCATGAGAACTCGCCACCACGTGTGTGAGCAGGGAGCGGACAGAAAGGGGGACAGGGAGGATAGGCGGGCCGGGATTAGTAAGCGAGCGGGGAAGGCCACCTCAGCCCAACCGCCTTTGCGCACATAGACCGCTCCCTCATCAATGCGCATTGGTGCCGAAATCTTCCGCGAAAAACCTCGACTAAAAAACAAGTCGAAAAAACAGAACACGCCGTGGTTAAAACTTCCGACGGGTGGCTGGGGCTGAGCGAAGCGTGCCCCAGTGGACCTTCGCCTCCGCGAAAGATAAAAAAACAACCCTCGACGGATCTCGCCGAGGGTTGCGTGAGATTTTGAATACTAAGATCGAGGCTTACGCCGTGCGCCGACGCCGCGTCGCCATGCCCAGCGTGCCTAAGCCCACCAAGCTCAACCCCGCCGTGATCGGCTCGGGCACTGTTGACGGGTCGACCGGGTCCGGCTCGATCGCCAGCGTCGTGCGGATGCCGAACGTGAAGCCGTGCCACTGTTCGGGCGTCGGCACCTCCCAGGTGAAGGTGTTGAACGTGCCGATGAACTGGATCGTGCCGTGCCCCTCGTTACCCAGGAGGATATCGCCCGGCTGTTGCTGCAGGGCCGTGGCGCTGCCGCCCCAGAAGCCGGCGCCCTGGCTGACAATGGTGAACGGGGAATCGAAGTCATAGGTCGTCGGAAGCGTCGTCCTGCCCAGGCTCACGATCGCCATGATCGGGTCCTTGATCGCTTCAGACAGTGTGACGCGGTAAGTCTGATTGACGCCGCCGATCAGCGCGACGATGTCCGTGTCGGGCGGGGCGTTGTCGACTTGGGTGCTGATATACGGCGTGCTGGGGTTCCAGTAGTTGGTCCCGCCGTTGGTCTGTGCAAAATAAAGATTGCCGGGCGAACCGTCGGGGTTGATCGCCTCGAAGCCGACGGTGACGGTTGACATATCAGGCAGCGTAATCACGCCCGACGCGGTGCCGCCGGCCACGTCCGCGGTCTGCCAATCGACGTAGTGGTACAGCACAGCCGACGCGTTGGACGGGGCGATCAACATGCCCACCCCCGTGACAACGACACAAGCCAAGCTTTTTGCAATACTCGTAGCTCTCATCTTTTAACTCCCTCTCTAATAACGCAACAAAATACGGTTTCCGGGCGCTCCGCTAAAGAAGCCGGTCACAACACGGATTGAACAATGTAAACGCCTCCCCCCTCCGAAGAAGAAGACAATCTACCCACGATATACCGTATGAAACCTACCCCAAACACACGACACCGCAAGCGATTTTTACAAAAACCCTTAGCCGAATTTGAAGCTAGGTAAAATAAGCGTGTGGTGCCGAGGCTAAGGCGGGTGGCTGGGGCTAAGCGAAGGGTGCCCCTGTTGACTTTCGCTTCCTTTACTAAAGATAGAAAAAAACAACCCTCGACGGATCTCGCCGAGGGTTGCGTGAGATTTTGAATACTAAGATCGAGGCTTACGCCGTGCGCCGACGCCGCGTCGCCATGCTCAGCGTGCCTAAGCCCACCAAGCTCAGCCAAGTAGGGTCCGCGATACGCGGACCACGATCCACAGATGATGTTGACCTTGGGACGGTCCGCCAATGGCGGACCCTACGAACTTATATTCATGTGCCGGGTGCCGCACTTTGACCCGCAGGGCAAAGTGCGATCCCCCTTGGGTACACGCCCTACCCTGCTGATCGCGGCGCAGCCTAAATCTTCGTATAAATAGTGTAGGTTAGGCCATCCGCCTGACACTTGGCAACACATGGGCACCCGGAGTTAGGCCGATGCCCTGGCCTACACAACTACGCGAGAAGAAGCATTCGGATGAGTCGCAGCATATTTTCATCTCACAACCGTACACTTTGGAGCCGCATCCTGGGGATTGTCCTCCTGGCTTACATCCTGGTGGAAGAACCACCCGCTTTTTTTCACCCCTGGGTATTGGAAGCTAGTGAATTGCTGGGCATGGTCCTGCTTGCAGGCGCCGCGTTTGGACGGGTCTGGTGCTTGATATTCATCGCCGGAAAAAAGAATGACGTTATCGCGTCGGAAGGGCCGTACTCACTTGTGCGAAACCCCCTTTATTGCTTCAGCTTTATCGGCGCCGTCGGATTTGGGCTCGCGGTGGAGAACCCGATCTTGGCCTTGGCCATGGCTGTATGCTTTTTCTTGTACTACACCTTTGTCGTTCGGAACGAAGAGCGATACCTAAGGGGGAAATTCGGATCGGCCTACGAAAAGTATTGTGACCGGACACCGCGATGGATTCCAAACTTCAAGCTGTACGTTGAGCCGGGTTCAATCCTGGTGGACCCCCGCCGCGTACGCCTGGGCATCCTGGACGCCATGTGGTTCATATGGGCGTTCTTTCTCTGGGAACTGCTCGAAGGGTACCGCGTAGGCTGGTCGTAAAGCCGCACAGCCCCGCAGGCTCCGAAAGCCGCGAGCTGTGAACCACAGGCGGCGTTGCCCCTGGGGCGGCCCACCCACGGCGAACCCAACACCACTGAAGTCAACTCTATAAACAGCCGATGCTTGCACGGGCGGGAGCTTGTTTTGGAGTTGACACCATGACAGCTTCCGCGGTTAACCCCTATATACCAAGCAGCGACGACCACTCCGCCCGCCGTCTGCAGAGCCGCCTTGCGGGGCATCTGGCGCCGATTGATGGGCTGCGAGGCATTGCGATCCTGCTCGTGATGCTGATGCACGAGACCGTCATCAAGCCGACGTCCGCAGCCGACTCTATTTTTTGCAAGATCGCGTCCGCGGGTTGGTGCGGGGTTGATTTATTTTTTGTCATATCCGGCTTTCTCATCACCGGGATTCTGTTTGACGCGCGCGGCAGCCGGCACTATTTCCGCAATTTTTACGCCCGGCGCACGCTGCGGATCTTCCCGCTGTACTACACGGTCACGGCCTTTCTGCTGCTGGGGCTGCCGCTCATCGCCCACCCCAAGACGCAGGTATACGCGCGCATCGCCGAACACCAGGAGTGGTTCTGGCTGTACCTTGCCAACATCTATTTTGCGATACACGACTTTACCGGCGACGCCACGGACGTGTTCTGGTCGCTTGCCATTGAGGAGCAGTTTTATCTGATATGGCCGATCATGGTCCTGTGCCTGTCCCGCCGAGCGCTGATGTACGCCTGTGTGGGCATGGTCTTCGCGGCCCTGGCGCTGCGGGCTGGGTTGGTCACGCTGGGATCACCGGCGAACGTGGCGTATGTCCTGACCCCGGCCAGGATGGACGCCCTTGCGATCGGCAGTTGGGTCGCGCTGGTGCTGCGTGGCCCGGGGTGTGACTGGGCTCAAGTATTGCTCATCGCCAAACGCACAGCCGCCGTTGCCGGGCTGGCTCTGCTGGGGCTGGTCGTGTACCGCGGCGGGTTGTATCACCTCGACCCGGTTATTCAAGTGGCTGGGTACTTGTTGCTGGCCGTATTCTTTGCCGCGACGCTCGTGCTGTCGATCGGGTTGGCGGAAGACCGCTTGATCATCCGCGTGTGCAGCCACAGGTTTTTTCGTACTTTTGGGCGGTATAGCTACGCGTTGTATTTATTCCACGTGCCAATGCGTAGCTTGGTTCTTAACGTCTTTTTCGATGTCGCCGAGATGCCCACGATCTTGGGGTCGCGTCTGCCGGCCCAAGCGGTGTTCTATCTGTTTACATTCGGCCTATCGTTCCTTGCCGCCTACGGGAGTTGGCACCTGCTTGAGAAGCACCTCCTGTTGCTTAAAAAGTATTTCCCCTATCAGCCCGCCGCTGAGCAGGCAGGCCGAACCAGCGACCAAGCACTCAGCAACACAGGCTCTTTCGGAGCCGGATCAACGACACGACCCACCGCTTGAGGTCAGCCAAACGCCGCGACCGAGGCCCATCGACTCCGAGACACGCCCGACGACAACGGATAAACTGTCGAGTGTGATGAGCACTTTATCTCAGCGAAACGAACACCCCGAACCGATCCGCATCGCCGTGGGCCGGTGTGCTTTGGGGCCTGTGGCAATTGCGGTAACGGGTCGCGGCGTGTGCGCGATTGAACTGGGCGACGACGAAACCGAATTGACCCAAACTTTGCACAAACGCTTCCCCGACGCGCAGGTATCGCAAACCGATGAATTAGCCGACACGCTCGGAACCGTCATCGCCAGCATCGAACACCCAGACCAAGAAATAAACCTGCCGCTGGATATCCGCGGCACGGCGTTTCAACAGCGCGTGTGGGCGGCGTTACGCGACATCCCGACAGGCGAAACGCGGACCTACAGCGATGTGGCCCAATGCATCCATCGCCCCGCCGCGTACAGGGCCGTCGCCGGGGCTTGTGCAGCCAACCAACTGGCCGTGGCGGTGCCGTGTCACCGGGTGGTGCGAACCGATGGCGGCTTGTCCGGGTACCGCTGGGGCGTCACCCGAAAGCGCGCTCTCTTGGAACGCGAGTCGGCGGGCCAATGACCTCAACCCACTCATTTCAAAACAGCAATTATCATCGCCGAATGACGTCCAACCGCTGATACAAGGGAAAAGCATTTCCCAGTGTTTCGGTGGATATCCAGCGTCTACAACGCCCCGTGAACCCGTGGCAGCCAAAAGCCGTTCGCCTGTTCCAATAATAACGCCCTTCCCAACCAGCCAACCCTTATCTTTATTGCCCTTGCTTATGGCCAAGACCGGTTTGAGCCGAATAGAATGTAATAGAAATCGCTTTGCGTTTGAGAGGGCATCATGCAGGCAAGCGAAGGCTACAGCGAGCAAACAATCTCCATCCGGCCGCTGGTGCGGTACGTGGACGAGTCCCAAGCTGTGGTGGACATCTGCATCACGGTGCGAGGCCCGCGCCGGGGGCAGCCGGCCAAGCCACTTGAGATACACGTCCAACTCATCGGGCCCGATGGGTGCGCCTACGAGCACAAGGCCCAGGTCACGGTCAAACAAGGGTGCGGGACCACGCGGTTCGAGATGGGCGCGCCCAGCCGCTGGTGGCCGTCGGGCATGGGGGACCAGTCGCTGTACGACCTGAGCGTCTCCATCATCAGCCGCGACGACATGATCGACCAGTGGGACAACACGATCGGGCTGACGTCGGTGCGCCCGATGCGCGGCAACCCGGACGCGGTAATGGTCTCATTCAGCGAAGACGACCAGCCCGTGCTGCTGATCAACGGCCAGGAGTGTGAGATCCGCGCGGTGGTGCCGGTCGACCCGGCCGACGAGCGACACGTCTTGCCCGTCGGCGAACACTGTCTGCTGGTCGTCCGAGACCACTACGGCCCGGACCTTCTTTACAACGCCGCCGACCGGGCCGGCACACTGCTGGTGCAATCCATCCCGTTCCTCGACCACATGGGCGCCAAGTGGACCCAACGCAGCGTGGGAGCCGAAGTGGACCGGCTTGCGGGCCACCCGAGTTTGGCTGGTTGGCTCGTTGAGCAGGCGGACAAAGCCGGCGACCGCATCGCCGCACACCTCCAAGAACTCGACCCCACGCGCAGCGTCTTCCGCAGCGTGCCAATGGCGTGAAGCGTTTCCTTATTGCAATCGCGGTATATCACCCGGCGCCGGCGTCCTTGGGCGCTGGACCACGGACGCTGGACGCTGGACTTGCCAGCACTACTTCGGCAGTGACTTATCGAGGTCTTCGTCGTGGCGCATGACGGACAGCCGGCTGTGGAAGGCTTTGCGCTGGGCGCGGCGCTGGGCGATGTCGTGCGACCTGCGTGTCCACAGCGGCAGCGGTGTTGTGCGATTGGCGAACATGCGGCGGATGGCGGCTGCCCGGCGTGGGGCGTACTTGAGCACCAAGTCGTCTTCCATGCTGATGATGCAGCGTGCCGAGCCGGGGTCGCCCTGCCTGCCGGAGCGGCCGTATAGCTGGCGGTCGATGCGGCTGGCGGTGTGACGCTCGGTGAGGATGACGTGCAGCCCGCCGAGTTCGGCGACACCGGGGTCGAGCTTGATGTCCGTGCCGCGTCCGGCCATGTTCGTGGCGACCATAATGGCCCCGCGCTGCCCGGCCTTCTCGACGATCTGCGCTTCGGCTTTGTGGTGCACGGCGTTGAGCACTTGGTGCTCCAGACCGTGTTGGTTGAGCATCTCGCTAAGCAGCTCCGACGCCTCGATGGACCGCGTGGCAATCAGCACGGGTCGGTTTTGGTTGTGGACCTCGGCGATCTCAGCCACCACGGCTTTCCACTTCAACTCGGCGGTGACGTAGATCAGGTCTTTGAGCCGTGTGCGTTGGAGCGGGCGGTTGGTGGGGATGACGCGCACGGGCAGGCCGTAGGTGGTTTCGATCTCGGCCTTGGCGTCGGCGGCCGTGCCCGTCATGCCCGACAGCAGCGGGTATTGCCGGAAGAACCGCTGGAAGCTCATGCTCGCCAGCGTGTCGCGGTCGGCGGTGACAGCCAGGTTGTGCTTGGCTTCGACGGCTTGGTGTAGCCCGTGCTGCCACTGGCGGTCGGGCATGAACCGGCCGGTGTATTCATCGACAATCACGATTTGATCCTCGACGATGTGGTAGTGCTGGCGGTGGTGGTAGCAGTGTGCGGCGACGAGCGCTTGTTCGACGAGTTCTTCGCGTCGGCGCTGGGCTTTCCAGATGGCGTGTTCCTGCTCGCCCAAGAGTGAGGCCACTTTGGCGCGGCCGTCGGTGGTGAGCCTGGCGCGTCGCTTGACTTGCTCGATGGTGAAGTCTTTCTTGAGTTCGAGTTCGTTGGCTAGGTCGCGTGCTCGTTCGTAGAGTTTCGCTTGTGCGTCTTCGCCGCGTGGCTGGGCGATGATCAAGGGTGTGACGGCTTCGTCGATGAGCACGGCGTCGGCCTCGTCGACGATGGCGGCGTGCAACCCGGGCACAAGGATCGCCCCGGCCGCCCCGCCCGGGCGCCCTGTGTTCAGCCCGTCGAGCAGCCACCGCGTTGACACGGGGTCGGCGATGCGGCCCAGGCGTAGCTGGTCGCGCAGCCAGTCGGCGACGAGCTCTTTCTGCGTGGTGTAAACAATCGGCTGCCGGTAGGCGCCGACGCGTTCGGGCTCGGTGGTCTCGTTGACGACAGCCGAAGCGACCAACCCGCAGCGGCGGTAAATCGGCTGGCGCCCGTCGGCGTCGCGCTGGGCCAGGTAATCGTTCACGGTGATCACGTGCACGGGCCGCCGCAACCACCCCAATAGCGCCGCGGCGATCGAGGCGGTGAGCGTCTTGCCCTCGCCGGTGACCATCTCAACGACTTGCCCGTGGAACAGCCCCAAGGCGCCCATGACCTGCACCATGTACGGCTTCTCACCGACCTCGCGTAGCGCCGCCTCGCGGATCGCGGCCATACCCTGGCGGATGTGCTCGTCTTTGTGGAGGCGGCGGGCGAACACGGTGCGCAGCTCAGCGATTTTCTCGTCGAGTTGACCGTCGGTCAGGCCCGCCCATTGGTCCTCCATGGCCACGACCGCCTCGGCCTCGCGGCGCAGCTTGGCAAGACCCGTGCGCGCGTGCTTGAAGCGGGACTGCCAGCGGAAGGCCGCGGCGTCCAACCCGCGCATCGGCTCTTGGCGGCGGCGACGCGTTCGCAGCGCGTCCCACATCATTGAATCGGATTGCACCTGCGAAGACGTCATCGTACCGGCCACCTCTGGTATTACAGATATCGCTCGTAGACCCTAATCATATGGCAGCCGGGGGAGAAAAAAAGCAAAAACCACCGCTACACGCCCGCTTCGAGGGACGCCGCGGCGTTACGACCCGTACGCCCTGCCTACCCCGCCAGCCGTTGGGGGGATAGGCGGTGCAGTATAGGCGCTGCCGCAACCTTAAAAAAGCGTTTTTAGGCGATCGCCAGCTTACCGATCGCCAGGGCGACGAAGACCAGCCAACTGACCGCCATAATGCTGGCGCACAGGAGCATGCGCGTGGCGGTGGGTTTGGAGTAGTCCTGGGCAAGCAGCAAACACAGCACCGCCCCGGCGACCCCCACCAGCCCCTGCAACGCGCTGAGCGTCGAGCCGGTGATGATCAGCATGGTGCCACAAAGAAAGACAAAAAACCATGTCCAAGTAGGGACGTGACGGATTTCGACCATGCCCGCTTCATCGGCCGCACCGCCCCCTCCGGCTTGAAACTATCCGCACCGACCGATAACCTACGCCACAGCAAGAACCAAAAACTGGAATCAGTGGAGCCGAGCGGGCTCGAACCGCTAACCCCCGCGTTGCAAACGCGGTGCTCTCCCAATTGAGCTACGGCCCCGAATCGGGTGGTCCGTTATAGCAGCGGATCATACCGCCCGCTATCGGATGTGCCAATAGAGTGTGCGATCGGGCTGTCCACCGGGTTGGGGTGTGTGGGGCTATGAACCTTAGTAGTAGGCGTCGGTGGCTTCGCGGCTGAAGCGGACGGCCGCTTCGATCACGACACCGCCGGCAATCAGCGTGGCAGCGGCAAGGCGAACCACGACCACGCGCCAGCCTTGCACGCGCCGAAGCCACGGCTGCTCCACCAACCAACCCACCTGGGCGGCGAGCATCAGCAGTAATGCTTGCCAAGTTTGAAGTTCCGCGTAGAAACACCCACTCAGCCACAGCCCGACGAGTATCACCAGCGGCACGTCGACGTGGCTTGTATCAAGTTGGTCGTATTTAGTGAATTGCCCGGCGAGTTCGATGGCTGCCAAGATCGCCGCGAGCGTCAGCCCCAACTGCCCCAGCGTTTGGCTGCCCGAGAGCATGATGGCCATGCCCGTCGCGCCGGCGGCGATGGCTAGCTCCATGAGCAACCACCCGCGCGTGTGCTTCCGTTCGTCTCGTGTCACCGCGCGCTTTTCCAAACCCAAAAGCAGCACCCAGACAATCGCCGCGACAACACCGATACCCGCCAGCCACGCCCACGCCTGCCCCGCGGTCCACGTGTGTTCCAGGTATGGCTGCAACAGCAGCGGCCCCGCGCCGAATGCCAGCGCTAATCGCAGCAGCCACGCGACCCCTGTCGCCGCGCCGCCTCGCGCCGCGACCAATACCGCCACAACCAGCGCCACGGGCCGCAACACCAGGAACACCCACTCCTGCGCCTCAACCGGCGGCAGGTTCGGCCAGCCGTAGGTGGCGAAGTAGCCGACTTCGAACCCCAGCGCCACAGCGAACGCGGGCGCGATGCGCACCACCCATGCAAAACGGGACAGGCAGTTAGCGCCCAGCACCACCGCCGCCGCGATGAGCGCCGGCAACGCCAAGCCCCAAAAGAACCACTGGGCTTCAAACATCGCGTATCAACTTAGCGGAGGGCAATTGGTGTATCGGTCTATTGCTTGATGCCTTCGAAGCTGATCATCAGCTTCACCTCGTCGCCCACGGCCTCCATCATGTTGGTCATGCCGTAATCGGACCGTTTGATCTTCAGCATGGTCGCAAACCCGATGCGGTAGTTGCCCCAGGGGTCTTTGCCTTCGCCCAGTTTCTCCAGGTCGATGGTGATCGTCTTCGCCACGCCGTGCAGCGACAGCACACCGGTGACGCGGTACCCGTTCTCAGCCGCCTCGACCTTGCCGGTCTTGAAAGTGATGACGGGGAACTGCTTGGCGTTAAAGAAGTCTGGGCTTCGCAGGTGGTCGTCGCGCTTCTGGAGGCCGGTGTCCACGCTGTCGGTACCGATGGAAAAGAAGAAATTGCACGCGCCGGGGTTGTCGGGGTCGATGGCGATCTCGCCCTTCACGTCGTTGAACCGCCCGTACGTGTAGCTCATGCCCAGATGCTTGATGGAAAACACGAAGGCCGTGTGTGTGGTGTCCAGCCCGTATTGCTGGGCCTCGGCGCGGGCGCCAGGCGCAGCCAGGCTAAAACCCATCACAGCGCACAACGCCGCCAACCAGACTCGCGAAACACGATTACTCATGACCAACTCCTTTGCTTATTTGAATTCCGGAACACATACCTGTCTGATCCTTACGCCGACAAACGGCTAAACGATTGAGTTTATTCCATGCGCGCCGATTTATAAACGGGGTGTTCGTTGGAGTATACTGTGTGCGTCGAGTGGTTGACGCGTCGGCTCAACGGCGCCCACTTTCATACGCGGGCGAGACGCCCCAGCCACGCCTGCCGTAAACAGCAGGACACCTTGGATTTACATATAATCGCAACACCAACAATCGCTTACACGCCACGGGTGAACATGAGATGAAAAAGCTACTCAAAGAAAATTTCGTGCTCGTCGTCGGCGTGTCATTGCCGGTGGTAGTGGTTGTGTTGTTCGTTGTCGCTAGTGGGCTGCCGAAAAAGTGGGTGGCGCCGCCGCGGCATAGTTTTGTGTTCACGACGGACGACTACAGCCACCGAAACCGCGCCCCGGTAACGGTGAACTTTGATGTACACGAGGGGCGGCTGCGTGCGCGCGTGTACAAGTCGCCGGAGAATCACAGCGGCTACGAGCCGAAGCTGTATCTGTACGACCACCAGCAGCAGGCCGTGCGGCGGTTGACCGTCGACCTGCCCAAAGACTTGGAGCATATCGAAGACGGCGCCGAAGCCCGGGTCGCCGGCACAGCTGGTTGGGAGATCGACACGAGCCACAAGGCCCCGGACGGGTACGAGTTCCGCGACCAGTACCACCGGCGCGGGCTGGTTGGTGAAATCTTTTACAGCGGCAGCCGTCGTCGACAGGCCATCGTCAAGAGCGGCGCCGTCTACCCAATCCCCGACCCCGACGGGCGGTATTACAGCCACATCAACTTCCTGGGCTGGGTGGTGGGAGAGCGGCCATGACCAGCCGCCAAGACGCTTTGGAACAAATCCGCGTCATCGCCCAGCGCCACGGACTGACGCCGGAGGAAATCACCGCGGCGATTCAGGCGCAAGCTCAAGGCGGACAGACAGGCGCCACAAACAAGAGCGGTCTAATCGCCAAGCTGTTTAGCTACATCGGCGGTATCTTCGTCTTCGCGGGGATCGGCACGTTCATCGCGATGCAGTGGGAGCACATGGCTAGCCCCGCGCGCGTGGTGATCACACTGGGCTCGGGGTTCGCGGCGTTCTTGATGGGGCTTGCCGCGATGAGGGACGAGCGGTACCGCCGCGCGGCCACGCCACTGTTTTTGATCGCCGCGGTGTTGGAGCCGACGGGGATGATGGTGGTGTTCCACGAATATGCAGCAAACAGCGACCCGCTGCACCAGGTGTTGGCCACCACGAGCGCGCTGGCGGTCCAATTCGGCGCCGCGTTTCGGAAAGGCCGCGACAGCGCGCTGCTGTTCTTCGCCTTGCTCTTTGCGACGGGGTTGTGCTGGGCGGTGTTCGACTTGATGGAAATGGACGGCGAGTGGGCGGCTGTGGCAGTCGGTGTGTCGCTATTGAGCATTGCTTACGGGATCGACAAAACCCCATTCGCGGCGATCACACCGTTTTGGTACCTCGCCGGCTCAATTCACTTTTTTATCGGGGCGTTCGACGTATTGGAAGGCACCGCGGTGGAGGTCCTGTACCTGGGCATCTGCTGTTTTATGATCTACGTCAGCGTCGTGTGCCGCAGCAGGCAGCTTCTGGTCACCAGCACAGCGGCTATGCTCTTCTACATCGGCTATTTCACAAACGAAAACTTCGCGGACGTGGTGGGTTGGCCCATCGCCATGATCCTATTAGGACTCGCCATGCTCGGGCTGGGAGCGATGGCGTTTAAGATCAACCAGAAATACCTACAGAGCGGGTGAGGCCGATGCGGGTCAGCCCCACAGCAGTGTGACGGCGATGCCCATCATGGCCACGTCGCCGAAGATGTGCAGCAGCCAGGGGGCGACGATGGAGTCGGCTTTTTCGTACACCGCCTGGGCCACCAACGCGAAGACCATCAGCCCCACCACAGCCAAAGCGAACGGCAGCGGCGACACCCAGTGGTAAATAAACAACAGGTGCTGAACCGTGAACGCCGCAGCCGGCAGCAAGTATCCCAGGCGGCGGTGCTTCTTGACAAGTAGGCCAAACGCGAAGCCGCGGTAGAAGAACTCCTCCAAAAATGAATTGGCGAAGATCGTGATCGGCGCGATCAGGAACACCGTGCTGGGCGTTACCTTGAACTGGTCGGCGATCTTGTCCACGATCATGGCTTTGTCCAGCAGAAGATCGCCCAACAAGTAGTACGCCCCCCAGAAGATCAACACCGCTAACCCGCCAAGCACAGCCGCCCCGCACAAACCGTTCCGCCAATTTTTGAATTTGAGGATATCACGGGGCACGCTCACGCCCTTGGCCCAACAGTACAGCAGCGGCGGGACGATGAAGAAGAGCTTGTAGAGTGAGTAGCCGAGTATGCCCCAGGCGGTGTCGAGGTCGAGTGCGAGTTGGAGGCCGATCATGGCCAGCGGCAGGAGGATCAGGGCGGCGAGTGTTTTCATGGCGAGTAGGTCAGGTCATCGACCTGACATTCGGAGCCACAGGGTCGTTCGGTGTCAGGTCGATGACCTGACCTATGGGATTAGCCTTAGCACCGGGCTAAAATATCCTACTTTGAGATATGAGGCTTAGGAAGTGGAGATCGTATGAAGTGCCAAGCAACTATTGCGGTTCTTGCTTTTCGTGATATACTGTAAAGTACAATTCGGTACAGGGGACATTAATTATCCAGCGACTCATCAGTCAATTCAACGTTTAGAAGGAGGTTGCCAAAATGCGGACCAAATCGTTCATCGCAGCGATAGTGGTAAGCATGGTTATGACCGTGTGGATGGCCCAGTCAGCCTCCGCGGACCCGACGCGAGATTCTCAGCGGCAGTTGCTGTGGGCGATCCACGACTCGCACGGCGAAGCCACCAAGGCCTTTTCTGATCAAGAGGCCGCGTTGGTGCGGCTGGCGATGAGCAAAATTTCCGACAACCAACCCGCGGTTCAGATGACCACCACGATCCAAAAACTTTCCAGCGGGCGTATAGCCCATATGTGGAAGCAGAATCTGTCAGACACGCCCGGCCTAACTCCGAACGATGGCAGGGGAAACGGTTCCGTTTCGGGAAACATGCGTGCCAAGGCACGACACGCAAGGTTAAGCAGCCGCACTTCATTGGTAAACCAGCGGAGAAGTTTGGCGGGCACTGGGTCGCTCACCGTTAGCCCGACTGCGGGGCCAAGCAATAGCTTTAGCGGGGCAAACACCAATGCAATAGCAACAACGAGCTTTAATCCCAGTGGGCTGAATACTTTTGCTACAGAATTGAGAATTTTTAATCCCAGTGGGCATAATACTTTTGCTGTAACAGCATCACGCCCCGGCTCGATCGTGTCGGGCTATACAATCATCTCGGGTTCGACCGCAACTGCTGGAGGGGCTATCTCTGGCCTAACACTGCCCGCCTCTTGCAAGCTGACATCGCACTCCACGATTGATTGCAGCCAGCCTTAGAGGTTGTCGCGGTACAAACGCCCGGCTTCAAGACCCACGAGGAAGTGTCCGGCCGATGACCGGCTGTGTTGCGGGGGGGCCTTGTTACATTACATCATTTCTTCTACTAGCTTTTAGCTATTTCCTTTTTGACGGTGAGATACTGAATGTGTGACCTGCTTCTTCGGACGCGTCTCAGGTATATGAAGATACCTGCCAATATGTTTCGCTGTGCGGTGATGTTTTCAACAATCACCTCAGGTGTGGTATTTGCTCAGCAAGATCAGACCGCTGCTACACAACCCAGCCCCGACAAACTCACGCGGATGTTGGTGCAGATGGGGTGGAGTGACCTTGACAGCGGGGAACCTGATCTGGCCCGACAGAGCTTCCGCCGAGCGCTGCGGCGCAGCCCCAATGACGCCGGAGCGATCAACGGCTTGGGTATGGCCCTGATCGAACTGGATCAGGCCGATGAGGCATTGGCGGTTCTTGAGCCGGCGATGGACAGCCACCCTGAGGACGCCGATCTGGCCGCTGTGTTGGGCCAAGCCTACCTCGCCGCGGACCGCCCCTTGGACGCCATCGCGGCATTCGATCTTGCAAAATCGCTGAGACCGGATTGGCCGCAAGTGGATACTTGGCTCGGCACGGCCCACCTACGCGCCGGCAGGCTGGTATCGGCGCTAGGGGCACTGGGGCAGGACAAGACAGCCGCCCCTGATGCGCAGCTCGCAAAGAGTATCGCATTGATGAGGCTGGGTATGCGCGGCCAGGCCCGGACGCAATTGGGCAGCCTAATCGACGGGGCGCCCGGCACGGGTTGGGCCCAGGCAGCGGCCATCCTGCAAGATCAGCTCGACGAAGAGGCCAGCGGCAAGCGGCTGCACGGGTCGATCAAAGTGGCTCAATACCACGACAGCAACCCCGGGCTGGTGCCCCTGACCGATGTGTTTGGCGCGACAACCAACGAAGAAAAATCCTTCGGGACATTGACCAGCGGGCAGTTTGTCTACGACCTCGTCCGCGGCGACAAAACGGACGTCGCGGCCGGATATTCAATTCTCTATACCGCTAACTACAGCTCCCACAATTTCGACCTGCACGACCATGCCGTGTTCGCGGCGGCGGCCCACCGCGGGCTATGGAACAACATGCCTTATCAGGTGGGGATGCGTGTGGACTACGACTATCTATTCGTTGGCCAAATGAGCTTTTTGCAACGAGTCTCCGCCACCCCGACGTTCACGCTGACTCAGAACGATCAGACTTCTACCACGGCGATGTTCCGGTACTCGATGCTCGATTTCCTGGGCCAGGGGATCGACCAAGACACAGCAGACGATCAAGATTCCAACAATTACCTTCTCGGGCTCACCCAGGCGTTCTTGTTGCCCTGGGACAACGCCACGCTTGAGTTGGGGTATCAGTTCGACACGAATCTGGCTCAGGGGAGCAACTTTGATTACAACGGTCACCGGTTGATCATCGGCTTCAATTGGCCTCTGCCGGTGGCGGATATGAACCTCGCCGTCGTAGGGAGCGCACACCTGCGGCTATACAACCTAGCCAACACGTTCGACCTGAAGCGGCGGCGCGACGCGCAGTACTCGCTATCAACGGTACTAACCTGCCCGATTGAAAAGAACCTGAACATCATCCTTGAATACTCGCTGGACCGCACCGACTCAAACCTAACATTCAACGACTTCACACGTCACGTTTTCAGTATGGGTGTGGAATACCGATTCTGAAGTACTGACCTTCCCCACGTTTGGTGGGCGCGGGTGTGCCATGGGCTATGGTTGCTTGGCATCTGCCGGGCAACGTGTCTATATGGATCAGGGCACTCCACAAAAAGGATACTCTCATGACCACCGCAACCACTTCCCCCTCGAACAGCCAAGCAAGTAGCACTGCCACCAACAGCTACCTGTTAGCCCTCATCACAACATGAAATGGAAGATACAAGGGTGGGTAGAGGCACGAAACCCACCTCGTCATGTCTAATTTTAGCCGCCCCGTGGTGGGTTTCGCTTTGCTCTACCCACCCTACAAATCATTACCCGCCTGCGTCGGTGCCTTCCTCAAACGGCAGAATCTGAAATTGGCTACAGAAGTCTTTGAACCACTCAGTTGAGCCGGTGGGGTGGTCGCTCTTGAAAGCTTGGGCTGTTTTGGCGGCGGTGTCTTGCTCGGCGCGGGCTTGCTCCAGGCGGTCGCCGACAGCGACTTGAACGACGGGGGCATGGCTCGCGGAGAGGTCGATTTCCACGTTGCAGCGTTCGGCGATGCGCACGGTGTTGGCCAGGGCTTCGGGGTGGTCGGCGAAAAGCTCAGCCATCTGCGCAGGCGATTTGACGTATAGCTCTTTGGGATAATGCAAGCGGTTGGTGTCTGACTTGAGCTTGGCCATGGAGATGCAGCACAGCGTGTCGTGCGGGCCCCAGTCGTCGGCTTCGAGGAAGTGGGCGTCGTTGTCACAGACGAGGGGTAGGTCCAGCTCTTTGGCGAGGCGTGCCATGGGCTCATTGATAGCGTCTTGCTCGGGGGTGTCGTGGCGTTGTAGCTCAACAAAGAAACGGGGCTGGCCGTCTGCGTTGGGCTTAAAAACCTCGGCGTGCCACTTGGCTTCTTCTAAGGCGGCGGTGAAGTGGGACTCGTCTTGTGTGTTGACGTAACGGGTCATGTAGTGGGCCAGCGACGAGCCGAGGTGCCCGTTGATGGCGATAAGGCCGTCGGACCACTGGGCGAGCGTGGTCTTGTCCATGCGTGGCTTGTAGTAGAAGCCGTTGACGTAGGAGTCGCTCGACAGCTTGATGAGGTTGTGCCAGCCGGTGTCGTTCTCGGCGAGCAGGACGAGGTGGAACCCGCCGTCTGAGATGCCGGTGTGCTCGCGGCTGGTGCGGTCGCTGGTTCGGCCTTGCGTGTCGGGCGCGACATAGGCCTCGATGCCGAGAATAGGCTTAACGCCTGCGGCTTTGGCTTTGGTGTAAAAATCAACAGCGCCGAAGAGGTTGCCGTGATCCGTCACAGCCACGGCGTCCATGCCCAGCTCCTTAACGCGGTCGACGAGCTTGTCGAGGCGGTTGGCGCCGTCGAGCAGGCTGTACTGCGAGTGCAGGTGCAGGTGGACGAACTGAGGGGCGGGCGTTGCAGATTTAGGCGGCGTTTTAGGCATGGTCGGCGCGTCCTTGCCGTGATTTGAAACAGGTCTTGTGGGCTTTGCTTGATAGTGTAGCGTTCTTGTGATGGGCTGCGAGAGTGCGCCGGCGTAGCAGGTGTTCTGTAGGTCCGGGCGGGCCCCGGACCTACGAAATGTAGATCTGTCTTAATGCGCGTGGTCGTGCTCTTGTGAGCACTTGGGGCAGCGACGGCACAGCCAGACGTTGATTAATTGCGTCGCGGCTAGGGCCACGCCGCCAGCGATGTGCAGGGGTGTTCTGATGATGGAAATCTCGATGGTGTGCCCGCCGATGATGATGGCCACGGCGACGGCGAAAATGAGCCATACGCTCAGTTGCCGGTGCAGCATACACCCCCGCCACAGGGACACCGCCGCGATCAAGCCCGCCACGGATAAGATGATCAACTCCGTGTGCTCGTCGGCGAGCCACTCCACCGCCCCGATCGACATGGCAACTAGCAGCACCGGCAGCAGCAGGCAGTGGACCGCGCAGGCCAAGGACAGCGTAACCCCGACTTTTTCCAGGCTTATAGACTTTGCGTTGAGCATTGCACTGTCCCTTCGACCCGCTGGGGTCATGTACCTTACATCGATCTGAACACCCCGCCCCGCTGCACAGAAAGCCGCCTGTGGCGACGCTATAATGATATTGATAATTCATTATCAACAAGTATAGTGGGTTTGTCAAGGGGTAAAATGGGGACGGTTATGGAGCGTCAAACCTCACAAAGACATGAAATCCGCCGGGCTTTCGAGCGTACCCACCGCCCGCTGGGGGCGCAGGAGGTGCTCGATATAGCCGGTAAACGACTGCCAAAGCTGGGGATCGCCACGGTCTACAGGGCGATCAATCAGCTCGTCGAAGAAGGCTGGTTGGTGACGGTGAAGCTGCCGGGCGAGCCGACCTGTAAATACGAGCTAGCCAACAAGGGCCACCACCACCACTTCCACTGCAACGACTGCGGGAAGGTGTACGACGTGGACGGCTGCCCGGGCGGCCTGAGCGACATGGTGCCCGACGGGTTCAGCCTGCAGGGGCACGACCTGGTCCTCTACGGGCAGTGCGACACGTGCGAAAAAACGGCGCCCCGTTGATTCAGCGGGGACAATCTTCTATACCATCTATATTGAGTGGCGCACGACGCGCCGCCGCCCCAAGCCCACCGTATTAATCCTTGGGCTTAAGGAAATTAAATCAGACCATGACCAGGAGCACATTGGCAATGGATTCGAAAGCCATACAGTTCGGCCAGCGCACGAGCGTCGAACAGGTCGAAGAAGGCAACGAGCTAGCCCCGAAGTTCGACGATCGCGGGTATATCCCGGTGGTGACCACCGACCACGCCACCGGCGAAGTGCTCATGCACGCGTACATGAACGACGAAGCGCTAGCCAAGACCATCGAGACCGGCCAGGCCCACTACTTCAGCCGCAGCCGCAAGAAGCTGTGGAAAAAAGGGGAGACCAGCGGCTTGGTGCAGAAGGTTAAGCAGTTGCTGATCGACGACGACCAAGACTGCGTGTGGATGCGCGTGGAAGTGGGCGGCACGGGCGCGAGCTGCCATGTGGGGTACCGCTCGTGCTTCTACCGGAGCATCCCCGTGGGTAAGCCGGGGCCGGTGAAGCTCAACTTCACTGAATCGGAAAAGACGTTCGACCCTAAAGCCGTGTACGGCGACGCGCCCAACCCCACACAACTGTGACATCCACGGACCCCGCCCCACACCTGCCGCTGCTCGCCCGCCCGCGACGAAACCGCAAGAGCGAGGCGGTCCGGTCGCTCTGCCGTGAGACAACGCTGTCCGCCGATCGACTGATCTACCCGCTATTCATCCACGCGGGTGAGAACGACCAGCCGATCGACGCCATGCCAGCTTGCAAAAGGTGGAGCGTGGATGGGGTTGTTGAAGAGGTCGGTCGGGCCCAGGACGCGGGGATCGGCGCGGTGGTGCTGTTCCCGGCGATCGAGGCGGGTCTGAAAACGGCGACGGGGGATGAGGCGTGGAACGAGGGTGGGCTGGTGCCGCAAGCGGTGCGTGCGATTAAGTCGCGGTGGCCGGGTGTGACGGTGATTACCGATGTGGCGTTGGACCCGTATTCAAGCGACGGTCACGACGGGTTGGTTGGGCCTGACGGGCGTATCCTTAACGACGAAACCGTGGCGGTGCTGTGCAAGCAGGCGCTGTGCCAGGCGCGGGCCGGGGCGGACGTGATCGCGCCAAGCGACATGATGGACGGGCGCGTGGGTGCGATACGCGGGGCGTTGGACAGCGAAGGGTTCACCGAGGTGTCGATCATGTCGTACACGGCGAAGTACGCGTCGGCTTTTTATGGGCCGTTCCGGGGTGCGCTGGACTCTGAGCCGAAGTCGGGTGACAAGAAGACGTACCAGATGGACCCTGCGAACACGCGCGAGGCTTTGCGTGAAACGGCGCTGGACGAGGCTGAGGGCGCTGACGTGATCATGGTCAAGCCGGCTGGGCCTTACTTGGACGTCATCCACCGCGTGCGTGCCCAGACGAATCTGCCCGTCGCGGCGTACCAGGTCAGCGGGGAATACTTGATGATCAAAGCGGCTGCGGCAAGTGGTTGGCTAGACGAACGGGCAGCGGTGTTGGAAAGCCTTACCGGCGTCCGCCGCGCCGGGGCGGATATGATCCTGACCTACTTCGCGCCGCAGGCGGCGGCTTGGCTGGCGGAGGGTGGGCGATGAAAATGGTTAGCGCTGTGGCAGGCGCGTTGATTGTGGGCGTGGTGTGGGTGTACCGCGGCACGGTGGGTCTGTTCTTGGGCGGTTACTGCCGCCACCAGCCCAGTTGCAGCCAATACATGATCGACGCGGTTCACAAGCACGGCCCGATCCACGGCGGGTGGCGTGGCGTCAAGCGCATCGCCCGCTGCAACCCGTGGGGCACGCATGGGTACGACCCGGCGTGATCGTATAAACCGATTTACTCATCTTTACACGAAACAACTATGCAACGAACCGAAGACGGAATGGTCATTATCAGCTGCGACTTCACCGGCACCGACTGGGACGAGGAACTCCCCATGATCGAGGGCCACAAGGGGTCGGTGCTGTCGCTTGGGGCTTTGGCGATGGCTGTTGAGCAGGCGGCGCCAGCTAAGGAGCAGTTCGAGTGTACGATGTGCCTGCGGACGCACCAGCCCCTGACCAAGGCCTGGCGGCACGCGGACCCGCCGCCAAACGCTAACCCCAAAGCGGTGATCTGTTGGGACTGCATCCAGCAAGCCGACCGCTCCTTCGCCCAAGACCCCGACACCGAATGGACCCGCCACATCAAACCCAGCGAGCGGTGGCGGTGATTACCAATCATTTCGCATAAAAAAGCCCACGGAATACTTCCGTGGGCTTGAGCACCAGTCGGCTACGTTATGGGCGCGGCACCCACCGCGCGTTACACCACCTCTTCGTCGTCGCCTTTTTCTTCGTCTTCATCCTCGTCATCGGCGTCGGCGTACCACTCGCGCACCAGCGTCGGGTCTTTGTACAAGTTGGGCTCTTCGATATCGATAAACTCACTAAGCCCCGCCGTGGGTTCGAGAAGTGAAGCGTCGGTTTCGTCACTAGCGGTCGCCCCCGCCCACACCGCGGCGGACAAACACCCGACCACGACCGCCCACAGACATTGGTGAAATCTCATCATCTTTGCTCCCTGTTTGGCGACACCGGCCTTGCGACCCTACCCAACGACGGCGCCACCGACGCAATGACACTTCGGTAATAAAACGATCCAGCTTGCTTGGGGGCTAGAGGCGGGCCAAGTTAATCCCGCTTCCTCGTGCCGCGGATCCAACGCGATTGACACAGGCTGCGTAACCCATTTGCCCCAGCCCGCAAAAACACGCGGATCGCTACAAGCCGTACCCTACCCGCCCGTTGGCACTCCCGTGGCCCCGGATGATAGGATGTGCCCGCGAGGGGAGGCGATCACGGAAGACCGACACCCTGGGAGGCTCTCGACCATGCCCATCGAAATTACCATGCCCCGGCTAAGCGACACCATGGAAGAAGGCACGCTGATCAAGTGGCGTGTGAAGGCCGGCGACAACGTCAAATCCGGCGACGTGTTGGCCGACGTGGAGACCGACAAGGCCACCATGGAGCTGCAGTCCTACGACGACGGCACGGTCGCCAAGCTAGCCGTTGAAGAGGGGCAGACCGCGCCGGTGGGCAAGCTGATCTTGCTGCTCGCCGAGGTGGGTGAGAGCGTTGATGACGCGTTGAAGGGTGTAGGCGGCGGGCAAAGCGCAGCCGCGGCGTCTAGCTCCGCAAGCAAGGCGCAGGCCGGAACGTCCGCCGTTGCGGGCGGCAGCGGACCCGGCGACAGCCCCAACGCGACCAGTACCGCCACGGCGACTTCCGGGGGGGCCGGGGGTTCCGGGGCTACCGGCGGGAGCGGGCGCGTGCGTGTCAGCCCGGTGGCGCGGAAGATGGCTGAAGAGCACGGCCTTGACCCAGCCACCATCACCGGCTCCGGGCCCGACGGACGCGTGATCAAGCGAGACATCCTGGCAGCCGCCCAAGGAACCGCCGCACCCGGAAGTCCCGCCGCCCCCGCACCCGCCAAGCCGCTCAAGCCCGTGGTGGTGCAAGCCCCCCCCACTTCCTTGCCGGTCGGTGAGTCGAAGACCATTTCGCTATCCAACATGCGCAAGACCATTGCCCGGCGCTTGGTCGAATCCAAGACCACCATCCCCCATTTCACCGTGACTGTGGCGGTGGACATGGACCCGCTCATGGAGATGCGCACCTCGCTCAACGCTTACCTGGAGAGCCAGGGCACCAAGCTAAGCGTGAACGATTTCATCGTGCGCGGCTCGGCGATGGCGCTGCAGCGTCACCCCATGGTTAATAGCTCCTGGACCGACGCGGGCATCCAGCAGCACGGGGCGATCAGTGTGGGCGTAGCCATCGCGCTACCCGCGGACAAAGGCGGCGGCTTGGTCGTGGCCACGATCCGCGACACGCTCAACAAGAGCCTGCGCCAGATCAGTACCGAGACGCGCACACTCGCCAAGAAAGCCCGCACACAAGGGCTAAGCCTCGAAGAGATGAGCGACGGCACGTTCACCATCTCAAACCTAGGCATGTTCGGCGTCGAGCACTTCGAAGCCATCATCAACCCACCCCAAGCGGCGATCCTGGCGGTGGGGGCAGCCAACGAGAAGCCCGTGGCACGCGACGGGAAGGTCACGCTCGGCCACGAGATGACCGCGACGCTCAGCGCCGATCACCGGATTATCGACGGGGCCATGGCGGCGGAGTTCCTCGTGACGCTCAAGCAGTTGCTGGAGAACCCGGCGGTGATGATGGTGTGAGCGAGGGCTTAAACCATGAAGCCCTCGCTACGAGCCGCGACCGTAAGGGAGCGGTCCCGCATGGAACCGAAAAGCAATCACGCAGCCATCGAGCCGTACTTCAAATCGAAAATCGCCTTCCTTAATGAGACCGATTTTTTCCGCCTTCGTCTACGTCTTTGTCATTAGCAAGCTGCCATCGTTAGGCTCGGGTTACTCGAACAGGGTCTCGAACGCCGCACGGAGACGCCGCTGGAGGTCCAGGCGGTCCGTCATGAACACCAAGTTGAAGGCGTGCGAGAATGTCTCCATGAAGAGTAGGCGCTGGTCCCGCCGAGATAACAAGACGTCGCGGAGCGGGACCATGGCCTCGGCCATTGCCACCGTCCGTTCCGCATCGCCCGCCCATGCCGCCTTATCGACAGAAGCCCCATACGCATTGGCGAGCCATTCGCGCACGGCTGCGTCATCGGGATGCTTTTCGGCAAGGGTACGCAACTCCCCCAGCAACACATCGGCGCGGACGAAGTTTGATCCGCTGTTGTCGACGGCATTGACCAGTCCCTTGGCGAGCCATTCGCGCACGGCTGCGTCATCGGGGTGCTTTTCGGCAAGGGTACGCAACTCCCCCAGCAACACATCGGCGCGGACGAAGTTTGATCCGCTGTTGTCGACGGCATTGACCAGTCCCTTGGCGAGCCATTCGCGCACGGCTGCGTCATCGGGGTGCTGCTCGGCAAGGGCACGCAACTCCCCCAGCAGCACGTCGGCGCGGACGAAATTTGATCCGCTGTAGCTAACTGCGTTATTCAGCCCTGCGGCGAGCGGCTCGCGCACGGCTGCGTCATCGGGGTGCTGCTCGGCAAGGGCACGCAGATCTCCCAACAACACGTCGGTGCGGGCAAAGTCTAAACCGCTCAGGAAAAAGGCATTGACCAGCCCCTTGGCGAGCAACTCGCGCACGGCCGCGTCACCGGGATGCTGCTTGGCAAGAGCACGCAATTCCTCTAGCAGCACGTTGGCGCGGGCAAAGTCTAAACCGCTGAGGTAGAAGACGTTGAACAGCCCTTTGGCGAGCACGAGCCGACCCGACGGGCTTAGGGAGGTTCCAAATCGCGCGCACCCGTTAAATTGGGCCAACTCCACGCGTTTTTTGAACTGGGTGGTCACTGCCTGGCAGAGCAGCAATGGGAGGCCATCGACGCCAACGGTCTCGACCAGTTCCTTCATCACTACAATCATCACTGCCGCGGGGGTTGTTTCCTCGCTAAGCTTGTTCCATACCGCAGGGCTAAAGAGATCGATGACAGCGGGGACGACGCGCGTCACCGCTGCTTGCAAGTAGGGTTTGAGCTTCGGTGCGAGGTCCGGGTCGAGCTTCTCGTGTTTCTCGTTGAGGCCCAGGACACACCGCGCGGCGGCCTCGCGGCGCGACGGGTGGCCGAACGCCAGGGGCGAACCATCTTGGGGCCTGAACAAACCCTCGGACGCCAAATAAATCCGGTCGTCCTCCGTGGCGTCTCCCATGACCGCAGACAGTACGGATTGGAGGGCAACCGGGTCAGGCGGGAGCGGCAGGACCGCGGCGAGCAGAGCAAGTTCGAGGATCGGCTTCTCCTGCCTGGCTCGGTCCAGCAATTTGCGGTAAATCTCGCGCAGCTCGGGGAACCTCATGGCACGGGCATTGGCGGCGGTGTTGGCGAGCGCGTCGAGCGAGGATCGTTGGTCTTCGCCCAGGTGCGCCCACTCGTCGAGCACCGCTGGATTGCCAGCGATTTCTTCCAGCACCCGCTCGGCAAGGGCTGCGTCACTGGTTACGCCAACGAAGGCGGGGAAATGTTCTACCAACCAGCCGTACAAGTTCTCGAGGGCGCGGGGTTCGGCCTCAAAGTTGAGAGCGTCCACCGTGCACTCTTTCACACCTGGGAACTCGTGTAGACCACTCGCGAGGGATTTTGCCCCCTGGTTGCGGTCGTTGCGGAAGCGCGGGTCGCGGAGGTGCAGCAGTACGTGGCATGCGGGCCACTGGTCGCGGTTGTCTAGGAACGACCGGAGCGTGGCGGTGTCCTTCTCCAGGTCCTGCCCCTCTTCCCACTGGTTGAGCGCGATGACCACGGGGGCGGTCTGGCCTTGGGCGAGAATCATCAGCAAGTCTCTCGCTTCCTCCGATGTGAGGCGTGGCAGTTGCAGGCCCCCGGTCTCGGTCATCCGACGGGCCTCATCAAGCCCGCTGAAAAACAGCTTGACCAGGTCTTTGCCGGGGCCGGCGAACTCGCCCAGCGCCTGGCCCAGGGCCGTGCCGACCGTAGTGATCAGCCGGCCCTTTATCTGGGCGTGGATGGACTTGATTTCGGCGACGAATCCCTCTTTCTGTCGCCAATGGTCGTAGGCATCCTTGATGGCGCGCAGCAGCACGTCTCCCTCGGCCTCGCCGGATTCGGCCATGCCGACCCTGCGCGAATCGGCCGCTCGGCTGCGATCGACGAAGTGCTTGAGCAGGGTCGTCTTGCCGATCCGGGGCGGCCCCTTGACGATGGTTAGGCCGGGATCGGCACAGCGAGCTTCGAGGAGGTCCAGTTCACGCTGCCTGCCAAGAAATGGGATTTTGATTGCGGAGGCCATGATTGAATATTGTAATTGATTAATCGGGTAGGCCAGGCATCATGCCTGGCACACGAACGGCATTCATCCCCCCGGTGCCCGGCAGGAGTGCCGGGCCTACACGGCTAAGCCGGGTAGGGTCCGCGATTCGCGGACCACGAGCGCCGCATTGACATTCCGTCCCCCGATTGGTCCGCCGATGGCGGACCCTACGCGTTTCAAATCTATTTGTCGCCCGCCAACGTTCGAGCACGCGTAAACACCCCCAACAGCATCTCGCGCGTCAGCCGACCCGTGAACGTGTTCTGCTGACTGGGGTGGTAGGAACACAGCACCGTGGGCGCCCCGTCGATCACGTGTTCAGCCGCGTGGGCGAACTTGTAGGGCGACCGCTTGGCGATCCAGCCTCGCTGTTGGTACAGCTTCAGCGTTGCGTCGAAGCCGATCTTGCCCAAGCAGACCACCACGCGTAAATCACGCAGCGCGTTGAACGTGTCCGCTAAAAACCCGGCGCAGTTGGTTAGTTCATCTGGTGTGGGCTTGTTGCCGGGCGGGGCGCAGTGGGCGGCGGCGGTAATCATGGCGTTGCGGAGCTTTAGGCCGTCTTCCGCGTGTTCTGCCGTGGGTTGGTTGGCGAAGCCCGCTTCGTGCATGGCCCGGTACAGCCAGTCACCCGAGCGGTCGCCGGTGAACATCCGGCCCGTGCGGTTCGCCCCGTGCGCCGCCGGGGCCAGGCCCACGATGAGCGCCTTGGCCCGCGGGTCGCCGAAGTTGGGCACGGGCTTGCCGAAGTATGCTTGATCCCGGAACCGGGCCGTCTTTTTTTGGGCTATGGCCAGGCAGTGCGTTCTTAGCCGGGGGCAGCGGTCGCAGGCTGTGATGCGATGATTGAGTCTGTCTAAGGCTGAGGCGTTAGGCAATGGAAGCTCGTTCCGGTTATGCGGGTTGTGTGGCCGCGTTATCGGGCGATAACACAGCCTGGGCTTACCCGCGGCTGAAATTGTGCCGATGCAAAGCACTGTGCGTCCCAGTACGTGACCAGCCGGGGGTGAGAGCACTATACCATGCGCTTTTTGGCGGATAGCTTAATCGGGCTTGCCCTGCTGGGGCTGCTGATCGGGGTGCTGCTGTACCACCGCAAGCAGCAGCGGCTGATGGTGGACGCGCTGATCGGCCTACTGCTGGTGGGCGTGTTGGCGAGCGTCATCCTCTACCGCCGTGAACAACATCAGAAAAACGAACGCTACGAAGCGGTCGTCAAGGCCCTGGACCGGCTGCACGATCAAGCGGAATACCACGGCGTGCTGGCGGTACGCCAGACGGGGCGGACCGGGTTCCCCTCGGTCATGTCGCCGCTGTGGTTCCGCAGCGGGCTTCCGATGAATGTGGCCGTGCCCGGGTGGCACCCCTGGCTGGATATCGCGCCGCCCGGCGACATGTCCATCCACCCGCCCGACCCGATTATCACTGAGCAAGTCCAAGCGGGGTTCTGGTACAACCCGAACAAAGGCGTGTTCCGCGCCCGCGTCGAGCGGCAGTGGTCCGAGTCTGCCACGCTGAGTCTGTACAACCGCCTAAACCAGACACAGCTTCTGGCTATGCCCATTTCCGCCAGCGCCAATCGCCAGCCGATATCGCTGTGGGCGGCGGCCAAGCTGTCGACCGAAATAGGCAACGACCTGTCCACGGACGATAACGCGGACGGCACACCCAAAGGGCGGTCGCTCATGGCCGCGCCGAACTACTGATCAAATCCAAAGCCCTGATCCCCGAGTCCGGGGCTATCCCTACTGCACCAACCCCTGGGTTAGGCGCATGAACGCGGTTTCCAGGTTGACGTGTTCTTCTTCAAGCCGTGTCAGCCCGTACCCAGCCGTGACCAGGCACTTGGCCACCAGCGCGGGATCGCCCAGGCTGTGATCGAGCGTCACGCTTAGGCAACCGTTATCGTTGCTCAACGCCTCGGCCGACACCACCCCCGGCACGGCGCGCAACGCCTCGGCCGCTTCGTTGGCACGCTGTGTCACGCTCACACGCAACACCCTGCCCACGCGCGCGCGGTCTAGCATCTCATTCACCGTGCCGGTGAACAGCAGCTTGCCACGCTCGATGATACCGACCTTGTCGCACAGCTCGGCTAACTCCAAGAGGATGTGCGAGCTGATCAGGATCGTCTTGCCCAGCCGGTGAAGCTCTTTGAGCAACTCGCGGATCTCGATCCTGGCGCGTGGGTCCAGCCCGCTGGCCGGCTCGTCGAGTAGCAGCACCTTCGGGTCGTGCAGCAACACACGCGCCAGGCTCAGCCGCTGCTGCATCCCACGGGACAGGCTGTTCACCTGCGCGTCGGCTTTGTCGCGCAGGTCGGTCAGCTCCAACACATCATCGATCACCTGCCGCTGCTTGGAGCCGTGGATGTTGTACGCCGCGGCGAAAAACGCCAGGTATTCGCTGACAAGCATGTCCTCGTACGACCCGAAGTAATCGGGCACGTACCCGATCGCCGCGCGCACCTGCCTGGCGTTGACGGGCCCGACGGAAAGCCCGTCGATCCTCGCCTCGCCCGAAGACGGCTTGAGCAGCGTCGCGAGGATTTTAATCGTGGTGGTCTTGCCGGCGCCGTTGGGGCCGATGAACCCGAAGCAATCGCCCTGTTCAACTTGGAGGTTCAACTGGTCCAGCGCGACAAGCCCGCCGTATCGCTTCGTGAGGTTGATTGTTTGGATCATGGGCATAGGGGTCAGTCCGCTGGGCGTTGGTCGATCGGGACAATCCACCTCAAAACGGTCCACCCGTTGGCGGGCAGGGGCCGGCCGTCGACGAGCAAAGGCAAAGCGGCAAACGCTTCGAGCGTGTGCCCGATGACGATCAGGCACCGCGTGGCGGCTGTGGCGGTTAAGTCCAGCCCCTGTGTGCCGGCCCGGTCGTAGTTCACCGCCCGGTCGGCCAGCCCGGTGTGGCGGAAGTCCGGCGGGGGTAGCGCGTTGTAGAAGCTGAGCATCTCGACAGCTTGGACGATCTCGCTGCTTGCGATGGCCGCCCCGCGGGCGTTCCCTTCGCCGGTCGTGTGGCTGCCCCAGGCCTGCCCCGCTTTGAAACCCATCAGCCGACCCAGGTACCCCTCTTGCACCCACGACCGTTTGCCCGAATCATCATACGAAAACGGGCGAACCAACGGCTCAAACGCCTCGGGCCGTGTCACGTCCAGCGCTTCACCACCGGGCCACGGTTCGCGGTGACGCCAAACCACCGGCACCCCACCATCACCGGGGCAATACACCAGCAGCACGTTCTGAAGCACCGCCTCGCCGTGGTGAACCAGCCGGCCGCGTGGCCAACCGCCCTCAAGGCTTAGCCGGCCGCCCAGGCCCAGCGGCGAGGTTGTCTCGCCAGGCTCATCGGGCGGGTTGCCGTTGGCGAATACGCCGCGCAGTTCGAACTGTTTAGCCGTCGCGCGGATCGGCACGTCGGCTGCATGCGGCGAGTCGGCGTTGATCTCGTAGAACTGGGTATCGGGAAAACCACCGCCCCTGTTGCCGCTGTCCATGCCGGGGCTAGACAGCGTCCCCTCGATCGGCGCTTCCCAGCCCGGCGCGACCTCAATGCGCACACGCTTGTGCCGGGGCACCAACAGCGACAACCAGCTATGGGCCTTGGCAAGCCCCGTACGCGCCTCAACGTCGATGACAGTGAAGTGCGACATCGCCATGCGCGCCGGCCGCATCGCCCACGCCCCGCCCCACGCGCACACGCTGCCCAAGACAACAACACCCACGAACACCAGCCAGCTGTACTTGGTCATGCCCCACCGCTTGAGCACGGCAAACCCCACCGGCCCCGCGGCAAGCCCATACACCCCCAAAAACACGATCACCACCAGCAGCCCCGACAAGACCTCCTCTCGCATCGCCACCAAGCCGGGGATAAACCTGCCCAAGTCAACACGCTGCCTGAACTGCGCCTCGCTCATCCGCCACTGCTGCAGTTGGTCGTCGATGTACTTCTGTGTGTACACCGGGCTCCGCCAGCCGAACACCGCGTTCCAAAGCCCACCGCCGTTGGGCAACCCCATGCGCGCCAACACCGGGTCCGTCAGGTCCACGCCGATGAGCGTCACCCGCCCGAAGCCGTAACTTTGAGCAACCACCACCGCCCCGCCTTCGTTGTCGCGGAGCAACACGGACACCGCACCGCCGTCCACACGATCCGCGTCCGGCTCCAATACTTGTAGATACACCGTGTCGGGGGCGTCTCCCTCAGGCCGGCCCAGCCAGTCGGGCGGCGCGGCCACCGCCCGACGCGCCGCACGCACCGAAGGCAGCAGATCGCTCAACGGCGACTCGAACCACAGGCTCCCCACAGCGGGCAACACCACCACCAGGTGCCCACCTTGACGCACCCACTGGCGCACAGCCCGGTGCGTGTCCACCGAGATCGCCGGTGAGCCGGGGTCGCCGCCTTGTGGCGTCCAGATCAACGCCTCTAGCATGGACAAGCCGTACCAACGGTCGGGCAACTGTGAAGGCTCAATCCCACGCAGCAGCGTACACGGTTCGTGGCGTGTCACGCCGTTGGTGTAAGGCTCTAGGCCGAGCGACGCGGTCCCCGTCACGCCCAATACACACTGGCCCTGCTCTAGCACGCTTCGAGGGCGGGCTTGGGCGGTGCCCAGGGCTAGCCCCTGCGCTTCGTCGATCACTTCAACCCGCCAGTGATCCCCCGCCTTTGTGGCGAGCGACGGCGCCGCGTACAGCCACACATGGGTTTGTTGCGGGCCCACCGTGGCCACACGCTGGGCGTAGACGCGGTCGCCGTCGCCGTCGTTCAACACCCACCGACAACGCACCCGCTTGGGATCGGCTCCGTGGTTGTCCAACGACACGCGCATCGGCGTCCACGCGCCCGGCCGGACCACACCCTGCACCCCCACCCACCGAGGGTCGATCCGCACGGATACCCCGTCACCGGCAGCCAACACCGGCGGTATCACACAAACACACGCCCAGCACAGGATTAGCCAACGCACTGCGAATCGCCTTAGCAAACAAACGACCATGACACCCAGTTTATACGCACAGCCGGTCCCAAGCCTCCAGCCCTTTTACCCTCCCTACCCGTCACAGCCATACCCCTGATCGTGGGTAGTTTCCTCAAATCGTGCAGCTAGGCACAGCCCGGTGCCGATACCTCTAGAGATGACATGGTCCCTGGCACAGAGCGTTTGGCCCGTCCTGGCACTTCTGGTTTTCGTTATGACCAAGATGATGGTGTGGGTCTTGTCATCGGCGCTGTACCACGAGGTGCGGGTGCACGACCGGATCTGCAAAGCCCGCGACATGCGCCGCCAGTATTTCGAAGACCTGGGGCTGTAAACCCAAGCCCACCGTCAGCCACTAACCGCGTCACCGTCGCCGCGGGCCAACGCCACAACCGCGTGCTACAATAATCACAATGTCTTCCCTGACGATCACCCAAGGCCGGGTCATCGATCCCGCAAACGGCATCGACCAGACCACGGACGTGGTGATCGCCGACGGCCGCATCCACGCGATCGGCAAGACCAGCAAACCCCAAACCGACCAGGTTTTTGACGCCTCGGGCTGCATCGTCTGCCCAGGGCTGATCGACATCCACGTCCACTTGCGCGAGCCGGGCCAGGAAGAGAAAGAGACGATCGCCACCGGCGCCGCCGCGGCTGTGGCCGGTGGGTTCACCAGCGTCTGCTGCATGCCCAACACCGAACCGGCGATCGACGACGACGGGCGCGTGGACTTCGTGTACCACCAAGCCGCCCGAGCGGGGTTGGCCAATGTCTTCCCCGTCGGGGCCGTGACCAAAGAACGGGCGGGCAAGGAGCTGGCCGAGATCGGGCTCATGGCGGCCGCCGGGGCAGTCGGCTTTTCAGACGACGGGATCGCGGTCGCCTCGGCGGGCATGATGGCCAAAGCGCTTGCCTACATCGCCATGACCGGCAAGGTGCTCATGCAGCACTGCGAAGACCCCGAAATCGGCGGGGGTGTGATGAACGCCGGGGCCTTGGCCACGCGTCTGGGCTTGGCGGGGTGGCCCAAAGTGGCCGAGGAACTGATCATCCAACGCGACACCCTCTTAAACCTCAGCCAGAACATCGGCGCACGCTACCACGTCCAGCACGTGTCCAGCGGCGGCAGCGTTGCGCTCATCCGCCGGGCAAGGCACGACCTGTTCGGCCAAGCGCACATCACCGCCGAAGTCTCGCCCCACCACCTGCTACTCACCGAAGAAAGCTGCGCCACCTACAACACTCAGTTCAAGATGAACCCGCCGCTACGCACGCGCCGCGATATTGAGGAGCTACTCGAAGGCGTCAAGGACGGCACCATCACCATCTTGGCCACCGACCACGCACCGCACACCCAAGAGGAAAAAGAGCTGGAGTTCGCCGCGGCGCCGTTCGGCATCATCGGCCTGGAGTGCGCCCTGCCGCTGTACGCCAAGGCGCTGATCGAGTCCGGCACCATCGACTGGCCGGCCATGATCGCGATGATGACCGTCAACTCGGCGAGGCTCTGCCAGCTTGAGGGACGCGGGGAGTTGTCACCCGGCTCGCACGCCGACGTGACCGTCATCAACCCCAAAGAACCCTGGACCATCGATGTGGACAAGTTCAAGAGCAAGAGCCGTAACTGCCCGTTCCACGGGTGGGATGTCTCTGGCAGAGCGATCGCGACGATCGTCGGCGGACAACTGAAGCACTGCCTAGACGGCAAGCGGCTGGGTCGCCACACCTCACCCCGCGACACCAAGATCAAGATCGCCGAAGACCTGATCGCACCCTGATCGCCTGCTTAAACCCGCCGACGCACACGCACCCACAACGAAGCCAGCCCCATAAAACTCAGCAAGACGGTCAGCGGCTCGGGCGCCGCGGCGGTGAAGAGCTGTGTGAAGTTTTGGAATTCGATACCGATGGTGTGGCCCGCCGGGTTGTTCGCCGGCTGCCCATAAAAATCTTCGACCTGCGCCACCATGTCCATAAGCGAGGGAAAATCGGGGAACGTCGCGGCCGGGCCGACGTCCGCTTCGATGCCGATCCGCACGTCACCGGCGAAGTTGGCGATCTCCCAGGCGGTGTTGGCCAAGACGACCGATACGTTCGACGTGCCGAACGCCATGAGCGTGAGGCCGTCAAGGTCGTTGGCGATGTCGCTGAACCACTGGTCACGCTCCTGCGTGGCGGTCAAGGCGGTGCCGTCGCCCCAACCGATGAAGCCGTCCGTGCTATCAAACCACACGGGGATGTCCGCGAAAATCGGTGTGCCGGCTTCGCCGTTGGCGTCTAGGTGCGCGCGGATGCTCGAGTAGGTGTCGCGTAGGTTCAGCAGCATGTCGCGGCGGTCGGTCGCGGTGCCGGCTGCCCAGGCGCCGGTGGCTTGGGGCTCGATATCCAGCTTCACCGCGTCGTACTGCTGGGCGGCGGGCACGCCGCTGTTAAAGTTGATCAACTGATCGGTAAAGAAGCTGAGGTTCGCGCTGTCAGACGCGACACTGAGCATCAGGTAAGACGAGATGCCCGCCGCGTCGAGCTTGGCGTTCCACACACCCAGATCCGCGGCGGAAGGCGGGGGCACCGGGTTGGCGAATGAGTTGAACGTGCGTGTGATGTTGAATTTCTGGAACTGACCGATCGTGAGGTTTTCCACTTTGCTGTTGCCCACGACCGTGCCCGAGCCCAACGCGTGCGCCACGTCGAAGTACCACGTGCCCCGGTCCGTGGTGACCGCCAGCGACGGCGTCGCGCCCGCGGCAACCGCGCCGACAACGCCAAGCGCAGTGACAAAACGTGATAAGCGCATGTCCCACTCCTAATCAATCTCACCAGCCGGCCGGAAATCAAAACCCACACCGGCAAACCCACCCGGAAGCCGCGAAGCATGCAGCCTCGCCCTGGCAATTCGGGAATTGAGCTATCCCCGAATACACTTTGCACCGTATACACCGGGCTTACCGGCTATAACGGTTGTCCGTCTGTAGGGATTACATCGGCTGGATCAACCCGTGACTTCCCAGCCTTATGGCTGAATACCGGACCGATAACACGCACCGCCGGCGGCGCTCGCTAAGCTGAATTCCTCGCGTAAAGTACCTCATGGCCAACGACGCACTACCCCCCACCGACAGCACGCCGTCCGGCGACGACGCGGCCATCTGTGCCGAACACGCCCCGCCATGGCGGCTGTGTGTTTTGATCTCAGAAGCCCTGTGCCCGGGCGGTGATTGGTGGGCTGTGGCAAGGGCGATCATCCCACGAACCGAAACCCCGCCGGCTGTGGGGTGCATCCAGCTACGCGAAAAGGCGATCCCCGACCGGGAGCTGCTCGACCGGGCCAAGCGGCTCGTCGAGGCGGCCCGCCCACGCGGGATCAGCGTCGTCATCAACGACCGGCCCGATATCGCGCTGCTGTCCGACGCCGACGGTGTGCATCTGGGGCAGGACGACCTGCCATGCGCCCAAGCCCGTCGGCTGGTCGGGCCGGGGGTGGTCATCGGGGTCAGCACGTCACGGCTGGAAGAAGCCAAGCAAGCCAAGCGGGATGGCGCCGATTACTGCGGTGTCGGCCCGATGTTCGCAACCGACACCAAGCACAAGGACACAATCGTTGGCGTGGGCTACCTGCGACAATACCTGGCTTGGGGCGGGCTGGGGCACCTTGCTATTGGCGGGATCACGCCGCAAAACATTGACCAGTTGGTGCGGGCGGGTGTCGAGGGCGTGGCGGTGAGTAGCGCGATTTGCGCGGCGCCCGACCCGGCCGGGGCTGCGGAAACGATCGCCGCTCTACTGGCCAACCAGACCGCCCCAAACGCGAAACAACACGCGAGCGGAGTTCCATCGCCGCCAGAAACGCGATACCCTGCTGGCAGGTGAACGCATGACTTGCTCGCTATCACACGGAAAAACGCTGGACGTCGGGCACATCGGGCTCGATCAAGACCAACTGCCCCCACCCGACGCCGGGCCGATCGACCTGAAAAGCTGGTTCCCCACGCCCGGCCACCCGCTCGAGTTGGAGATCGGATCGGGCAAGGGCACGTTCCTGATCCAGCAGGCGGGCCAGACACCGGGCGTGAACTACATCGGCATTGAATACGCCAAGTCGTTCTGGCGATACGCAGCCGACCGCTGCCGGCGACACGGACTAGAAAACGTGCGCCTGGTCCACACGGAAGCTGGATTGTTCGTAAGAAACTACGTGCCCCACCAGGCCCTGCGGCAGGTCCATATTTACTTCCCCGACCCGTGGCCCAAAAAGCGGCACAACAAACGCCGCCTGGTCCAGGAAGCGTTTCTCCGGCAGGTGTATCGGACTTTGGAGACGGACGGGTGTATTCGGCTTGCCACCGATCACGGCGATTACTACCAGTGGATGCTCGAACACGCCCAAGCCGCAGCCGACCTGTTCGACCGTGAACCGTTCAGCAGCCCCGGTTCGGCTGGCGACGGGGAACTGGTCGGGACCAACTTCGAGCGTAAATACAGGCAGGAAAACCGCCCATTTTACGCCATGATACTTCGGAAGCGATCCAGCCGATAGAACCGATAGAAGCTGATGCGGCCCGCGCAGCTAGCTTTCGTAGGTCCGGGCCAGCACAAAGAATTGACCATAGACACCCGCGTCCGGTCCAGCCCGGACCTACAGTCTAGACACCGCGGTTGGGGGTAAAATTATTGCGATTTTGATTTGTGAGGACAGCCTAACCATGACCAGAGTTACCGCTAAGCCTGATATGTCTACCGAACACCGCCGACCGCTGAAGATGGGAAGACGGGCAGTGACCCTGCTGGCGGCTGTTGTCATCGCGGCGACCGCATCGGGCCTGGCCGGGTGCAAGCCGCGGGGGATCATCGTCATCTCCAGAGAACGCAACGAGGCGCTGCCTATCCTCAAGCACTACAACGGCAGCGACCCCGCGCTCACATACCCGACCGTGCTGCTGATCAATTCACCTGAAGAGCTCGCTGAATTGGGCAGCACAGAGTTGGCCACTCACCTTGTGGACTTCAACAACGAGTCGCTGCTGCTGCTGGCGTTGGGCGAGAAACCCACGACGGGGTACTGGGCCCGCATCAACGGCGTGCAGCGAAAGGGCGAACATCTGTATGTTCAAGGCACCGCCAACCGCCCCGCGGAGTTTGAGCCGGTCACCCAAGTGCTGACCTACCCGTACAGCGCCGTGGTGATCAAGAAGCAATACATCCGCAAGATCCGAAGCGAGATCGAATCGGTCTCCGGCTACGCGGCCGCACAGCAGAAGTAACCCGTCACGACGAACCGGTAAGACGCACACACCGCTGCGGCGTGTACAGGCAGTAGCGGATGCCCCGCCACTTCATGGTGCGCCCGAACCCCGACCGCACAATCAGCAGCCAATGCAGCGTCATCCACAACGGCGTGGCCCAGCGGTCCCAACGCAGCGTGGTCTTTAGCCGGGTCAGCGTGTCTGGGCCAAACGCTTTTTCAACCACGCGCCGGCGGTAACCCGACCGCAGTTGGTTGGCCACGAACACAGCCACGATCGCGCCCGCCGGGCAAAGCCACGCCCCCGCCCCGCCCCGCCACAACCCCGCTACCAGCCACCCCCACGCCGACACCAAGCCCGCGAGGTAAAACGAGGTGAACGCTATCGCCAACGCGTACAGCTTTGGGGCGTAGACGCGCGTCAGCAGGTACTGCCGGTGGGCGAAGTTGACCATGCTCTTGAAATGAAACGCCACAGGTGTGGCCACCAGGCACTGGGGCACAAAGTAGACCCGCCTTCCAAGCGCCCGGGCCAAGCGGCTGAACTGGTAATCGTCGCACAGCGCGCCGGTGAGCAGTTGACGCAACCCCCCTTCGCGCGCGGTTCTGCCTAGCAGCGCCATGGACCCGCCCCACGCGTGGTTCCAGCGGTCGTGGCCGTTCAAGCAGGCCACCGAACTATTCATCACACTCGTTAGATGGGACCAAACCGTCGGCGGGTTTGTGGTGTCGGCTTGCGCGGGGATCAGCCAGCGGTAGCCGGTGGTCACCGCGGTGTGATCGGCTTGCAACAACGGCCCGACCAAGCGCCCCAGCCAGTTGGCGTCGGGCACCGCGTCGCTGTCGGCGAAGACCCACACCTCGTCGGGGTCCGCTTCGGCGTCGGCTCTGCCAAGCAGCAGGTCGATAGCGAAGAGCTGGTTGTGTACCTTCTGCCCTTCGTCTGGGCCGCATCGACCCGCCACGAGCACGCGAGCGTCGCGGTGGGGGTATTGCTTCAATTGCTCGGTTAACACGCCGTGCGCGGGGTCGTCTTGGTCTTCCACCACCAGCAGCAGTTGGTAGCCGGGGTAGTCCTGCTCACACAACGCGCGCACAGCCCCGGCTAAGTCCGTGTCGATCCCTTTGAACGGGACGACCACCACCGCCGGGGGGCGGTACCGTTCAAAAGGCTCGCGCGCCGGGCGGTCGTACAGCTTGGCAAACTTGCGCACCTTGACCGCCGACAACGCCGCCTGTGTCACCCACAAAGCCCAAAAAACCAACAAAACTAATGGCGGGAGCTGCGTCATGTGCCGGCAAGTTGCTTCGAGTTAGTGAAACGGTGTGCATACACACCGCCGCGCGGACACGGGCCTTACACAATCAACGACTCGCCGGTCATCGCTTTGGGCTTGGGCAACCCCATCAGCGCCAGCACCGTGGGCATGACGTCCGCAAGCCGACCGCCATCGCGCAGCTTGTAGGGCCGCTGGTCGGGCGTGACCACGATACACTCCACGTCGTACAGCGTGTGGGCGGTGTGGGGGTTGTCCGTTTTCGGGTCGAACATCTGCTCGGCGTTGCCGTGGTCGGCGGTGACGATCAACGCCCCGCCCCGGTCTAGCGTGGCCTTAACAATCTTGCCCACGCAGCGGTCGACCGCCTCGACCGCTTTGATCGCCGCGTCCAGGTTGCCCGTGTGGCCCACCATGTCCGCGTTGGCGAAGTTGACCAAGATGAAATCCTCGCACCCGTCTCCGTCCGCCCCGCCCTTGGCCGCCAGCCGGTCGAGCACCAAGCGACACACCTTGTCGGCGCTCATCTCGGGTTTTTGGTCGTACGTGGGCACTTTCGGCGATTGCGCTACTTGCCGCGTTTCGCCGGGGAACGGGTCTTCGCGGTAGTCGTTGAAAAAAAACGTGACGTGGGGGAATTTTTCGGTCTCAGCGCAGCGGAACTGCCGCAGTTTCTTGTCGCTGAGGTATTGGCCGACAATGTCAGCCAAGCGCTTGGCCTTGGGGAAAGCGACCTCGACGGGCAGGCCCTTCTCGTAGGCGCACATGGTCACGAACCGCAGGTCGAGCCGGCGCGTGCGGTTGAACCCGTTGTGGCCGGTGTCGGGCGACGGGGGCACAGCCGCCCACTGGTCGTCGGGCAGGACAAACGCTTTGATAATCTCGCGCGGGCGGTCGCCGCGGTAGTTGTAGAAGATGACGGTGTCGCCGTCGCTGATCCGCTCCGCCAGGCAGCCGTCGATCGACGGGCCGATCATCGTGGGCGTGATGAACTCGTCGCCGCGGCGGTTTTCATCGGTGGGGTTGTCGTAGTACCGCTGGATCGCCTGCTGGGCTGAGGACGCCCACGGCAGCTCCAGCTTGCGCGCGTGGATGCCGGTGAGACAGGCGTAGGCCTGCTCGACGCGCTGCCAGCGGTTGTCGCGGTCCATGGCGAAGTACCGCCCGCAGACCGACGCGACCTTGCCCACGCCCAACTCGGCGCATTGATCCTCAACCTGCTTGACATAGCCCTTGCCCGTGAACGGCCCGGTGTCTCGCCCGTCGGTGAACAGGTGCAGCGCCACGCGGCTGTGCCCCAGGCGCTTGCACAACGCCAAACAGGCGTAGAGGTGGTCCATCAGCCCGTGCACGCCCGCGTCGGACGCGATGCCCAGCAGGTGGACAAACCGGTTGCTCGCTTTGGCCTGCTTGACCGCACCCACCAAAGCGGGGTTCTCGAAAAACGCGCCCTCACGGATGGCCTTGGTTATACGGACCGACTCCTGATCGACGATGCGGCCGGCCCCGAGGTTCTGGTGCCCCACTTCGCTGTTGCCCATGGTGCCCTGGGGCAGGCCCACGTCTTCGCCGCAGGTGTGGATCAGTGTCGAGGGGTAACCCCCAAGCAAGCGGTCACAGTTGGGTGTACACGCGAGCTTCACCGCGTTGAACGGGTCGTGATCCGGGTTGGGGTTGCGCCCCCACCCGTCCCTGACGATCAACACCACCGGCCGGTATCCCTTGCTATGCACGGGTCATACTCCTCGTTACGGACCTGAAAATTGAAAAAGATTGTATGGCATTTCCCCGATACCGTGTTATGTTTGCCATAGAGTGTTATCGGTCGGCGGGGAGTTTAAGTCGACGATCAATCAAGCGGATAAAGATTAGGCGATAGAAGAGCTTACGCGCTATGACCGCGTAAGCGCAGATGTGTATATACTGTTAGGTGGATCGACTAAAGGAGCGTTTACATGATTACTTATGGCAGAAAAGGCTTTCTATCGTGCTTGGCCGCGGCTCTGATGGGCGTGGCGTTGCTCCAAGGCTGCAAGATGGTCGCCCCGGGCGTGACCTATAACATCACCACACTAGAAGCGATGATCTCCGCTGGACCAGAAGAAGTGACCGCGGCGGCCAAAGACGCCGTGCACGAGCTGAAGCTGGTGCTGATCACAGCCGAATCGACCGGGCTCGACGGCAAAGTCGTCGCCAGCACCGCTCAGGGGCAGAAGGTAAACATCGACGTCAAACACCAGGCCAAGAACATCAGCCATGTCAAGATCAAAGTCGGCAGGCTCGGTGATGAGATGACCAGCATGATGATCCTTGAGAAGATCAAGAGCCGGCTGTAGCCGCCCACAAACAAGACTCGCTAGAACCGGTCATGCCTCCGTTCGCACTGTGCAACCACACGGTGCCAGCGGAGGCATGTTTTTTTATGAAACTGCCAAGCCGTGATTGTGATGCCGTTCTCGCGGGGGCTATTTTTCGGCGTGGGCGTCTCGTTGGCCAACCTTCGGCTCGGTGCCAACGCGCAATCGGGCAATATTGCCCCGGTGACGCACAAACACCAACACCGCTAATACCAGCGTGGGTATGAAAAAGGGAGCTGTTTCGCCAAACGACCGGCCCGTGACCCCCCACCGGGCCAACACCAGCAGCGGGACGGTCGCCGCCGCGGCCATGCTTGCAACGCTCACATAACGCCACAAGCCCAGCGTCACCCCCCACACCGCCGCAGCCGCAGCCGCGGGGATCGTCAGCGTCGGCCAAAAGCCCAGCGTCACCCCCAGCCCCGTCGCAACGCCTTTGCCGCCCTTAAACCCCAGCCAAACGGGGTACATGTGTCCCAGCATCGCCCCGGCCCCGACGGCCATCCACTGCCAAGCCTGTGACGGGGCGATGCCTGGCTCGCGGAGACAGCCCATCGCCCACCCGCTTAGCAACACTGGGCCAAGCCCTTTGAGCAGGTCCAGTGATAAGCAAATGCCCCCCCACTTCCGCCCCAACACGCGCCCGACGTTCGTCGCGCCAACGTTGCCGCTGCCGTGGCCGCGGATGTCCACACCACACACCCGGCCGATCAGCCAGCCGAACGGGACGGAGCCGCTCGCGTAGCCTAGCAATACCCAACCGATCCATGGGAGCGCCATTGGGGCATCGTATCAAAACCACATCGCGCCAGCGGCGCCACGCCTCAAGGCTACGCGTCGGCGTCGCTGACGCGTTGACGCATACGCTTAGCCTTGCCGCGGTGCTGCTTGCCCGCCAACCGCCTTTCTTTCGACGCAGCCGTGGGGCGGGTCTTGCGTCGCGGCTTGGGCTTCTGGGCTGCCCGGCGTAGCCAGTGGGTCAGCCGATCGATCGCGTCTTGCTGGTTACGCTGCTGCGTGCGGTAGCGTTGCGCTTTGATCATCAACACCCCGCCGCCTGTCACGCGCTTGCCCGCAAGCCGAATCAGCCGCTCCTTCACGTCGTCGGGCAGCGCCGCCGACCCACGCACGTCGAACCGCAACTGGATCGCCGTGGCGACTTTGTTCACGTTCTGCCCGCCCGGCCCGGACGCACGCACAGCCTCGAGCCGCAACTCGCTTTCGTCGATCGCAATGGTGGGCGTGATACGCAGCATGGCTATCCATCATCATCGTTTAATACGGGCTATCAATGCAGAGATACACGCCGGTTAACACCGGACACCACAAAAAAACCCCTCGTGCCGGTTACAGCCGAGGGGTCTCGTATAGTAGTTCAGGATCACAAGTGATCCTATGTGAAGACATACACCCTATGTTTTGAGGGGGTGCGCCTCATTTTTTTGGTCAGGTGGACTGTCTTCCATGAGTCAGGTCTCCATGTTTGACGTGCATAATTCTATGGCTGTAGGTGTGGCGAAATCCAGAAAAGTGCCGCCACAAATACCACATTTTTTAGATTACACCCAAGTGCTCAGGCGCGAATTCAAGGACCGGTTTCCACCGCGCCGCTATACTCGTGTCAATGCACAAACCGCTACACATTGAACCGTTTTGCCTCGGAGATTGGATGACCAACTGCTACGTTGTCCACCCCGCCGCCCAGCGGCCCGACCGACCGTGCTGGATCGTGGACGCGGGGTTCGACCCTGAGCCGATGATTCGCTACATCCAGCAACACAAACTGACGCCATCGCAAGTGGTGCTCACCCACGCGCACGTGGACCACATCGCCGGGCTTGAAACGATCCGGCAACACTGGCCCGACCTGCCGATCGTCATCCACGAAGCCGAACGCGAGTTCCCCGCCGACCCGGCGCTGAATCTGTCGATCGCGTTAACCGAGCCTGTTGTCGCCCCACCGCCGACAGGCTTGTTGCAACACGGGCAGAAGCTTGAATTGGACGGCCTGGCCTTCGAGGTCCGTCACACCCCAGGCCACAGCCCAGGCGGGGTGTCGCTGTATCAGCCAGACGCCGCGGTCGTGCTCGTGGGCGATGCGCTCTTCGCCGGCGGCATCGGCCGGTTTGATTTCCCCACCTCAGACGAAGAGACACTGCTACAGGGCATCCGCACGCAGCTCTACACCCTGCCCGACACCACGCGTGTGCTCTCGGGACACGGGCCGCCCACCACGATCGGCCATGAGCGAGCGCACAACCCGTATGTACGTGCGTAGACTCCGTATCGACGGCGTACCCCGACCCGCCGTGGCGGCGCACGTCGTTTGTAATTTAAAATTTTAGCTGGATTTAAGTCAAAATTGCCGTGTTGTCGCGCAAAAAAAGCGCTTCGTACTCACCGTGTGTGATGTAAAAAATCTGCTTTTTTCGAAGAATATCTCTTTTCAACTTTAATATTCGAGTCTATAATATATGTGTATAAGGTGGACTGTTTGAGGTGGAATCGCCTTTTCGCTTTTTCGCTTTTTCGCTTTTGTAGATTCCTCCTCCAGTCCAACCGCACATTAAAATTAAAACCACTGCCACATGGGTGTGCGTTATTAGCGTGATTTAACCCACGCAATAATCCAATTAAGCCTTCTCCACATCGCGCACAACCCATAGTGCATATTACAGTTGCAAAATATGTTGGATTACACATGTGGCGCAAAAAGGGGGTTTGTATGATTAAACTTTAATGGTGAAATTAAGGTTTTTTTGGCCCGAATTTACAGTGGAGTTTTGATCTACAATTAAGCGTAATTATCTGGAAACATTAGCAGGGCCATACGCTTGCTAACTTGCACCTGTCAATCTTCCGGTAACTCCTAAGACAAACAAAAGCAGGCGTCACTGCCCCCCTTCTTCTTAGCCGGTACGGCTGGGGCTAGACAACTGTGGCTAGGCTGAGTGCTACAAAATTGGATCATAAAGCTACCAACAATAATAACAATCATGAGCTTAAACTTCTCGCGCAGCTTACCGAGCGTGAGTTGGAAGTCTTGAAGCTGACGGCCGAGGGGCATTCCATCAAGGACATCGCGCGCAAGCTGCACCGTGCTCAGGGCACCATCGCCCGCCACCGTGAAAACATCATGACAAAACTCAAGATTCACGACCGCGTCGCCCTGACACGTTTCGCCATCCGCACGAACCTGATCGAGGCGTAACACCTACTCAGATGAAAGCACACGCAGCCGCCAAAGGCCGCGACCGCCAAGAGGCGGATGGCCTACGACTGTTGGACCAAACTGTAAACCGCCCCATCGCACGCGGCACCGCACAATCCCTTTTCCCTATTTTTTATGATAATTTTATGTTAAAAATACTGCTTATAGCACATGCAAATCTACTTTTTATTGCTATGTTTATTGTGCAAACGAATCCATTAGTCAGTAGCCAGGCCCTTCCGAGGTTGTGTGTAGACGTAGGATCTGATTACTTTCTCCATACAAAGTTTGTCTAAAATCGTCCCTCCCCTTCGTCAGGCAGCAGCTGCGTGGGCTGCTGCCTGACTATCTAAATCGAAACCTGGGTCGCACCGCGAGCGTTATTCCCCCGCAACAACTGGAATACGCGGCGCGCATTGACCGCCTGCAAACCGGCACCAATCCGCCGAAAGGCTTATTGAAAAAGGTTGCAGCAGGAACAGAAAAGGACTCCCACCAGCGGGCGGGTTGAACTTCTCCACGTTCGGCGGCTGCGAAGCGGTACTTCAATTCAGCCAACAGCGGTGCGTTTGGGATAAGGTCAAAATCCGCGGCGTGTTCGCCCGCGTGCAAACGAACGGCTCTACTTCTTCACGTTCATATAAGCCAGGTGGTTCACCGGCGAGTGGCCCTGGCCCAGGTCGGTGGTCTGGCGGATGGCTTCGTTGACGACGGCTTTGGCGGTCTGGACGGCGTCGTTGATCGGCTGGGACAGGGCCAGCGCCGCGGTGATGGCGGCGCTGAAGGTGCAGCCCGAGCCGTGGAGGTTCGTCGTCAGCCGCCACTCGCTGGCGACCTCGTGGACCTCGGTGCCGTCGAAGTAAACATCGACCGCTTCGCCCTCCTCGTCGTTGGGGCGCTTGATGCCGGTGACGACACAGGCTTTGACGCCGAACTTGGAGCAGATGCGCTTGGCGGCTTCGGTGGCGGAGAAGATGTCGGCGATGGGGTCGGCGCGGTCGAGCAGGCGAGCGGCCTCGGCGGCGTTGGGCGTGGCGATGGCAGCCAAGGGCAGCAACTCGTCGCGCACGGCCTTGACGCCCGCGGCGTCGAGTAGCTCGCCCCCGGACGTGGCGGCCATGACGGGGTCGACCACCAGCGGAGCCAGGTTGTTCCGCTTGATCGCCTTAACCACGGCTTTGACGATGGCGGCGTCGGCGAGCATCCCCGTCTTGGTCGCGGCGATCTTGATGTCGCTGGCCACCACGTCGATCTGCTGATCGACCAGTTGGGGGTCGATCGGGTGGGTGTGCTTGACGGCGGTGGTGTTCTGGACGGTGATGGCGGTGATGACCGCGCAGCCGAAGACCTCCAGAGCGGCGAAGGTCTTGAGGTCGGCCTGGATACCCGCCCCGCCGCTGGGGTCGGAGCCTGCGATGGTCAGTGCCGCGGTGGTGCCTGGGGTGGTGCGTGTGGCCACGGGTGTGGTTCCTTTATATAGAAAGGCGGTGTTGATCCCCACGGACCGGCCCGCCGCCCGGTAGCATGATCGGGCAGAATAACGGCTTAAGGGGAATTTTTAAACCCCACCGAGGGACGGCGGTTGCCTGGAGGCCAGATGTGCTTATGATAGTCAGGCTAATCACGATTCTGACAGGAAGGACGCACCCATGCCACGCGTATGCGAATTCACCGGACGGAAGACCTCATCTGGGCGTACTTACACCCACCGGGGCAAGGCCAAGTACCTCGGGGGCGTGGGCACGAAGATCACCGGTAAGACCAAGCGTAAGTTCAAGCCGAACATCCAGACCGTGCAGGCGGTGGTGGACGGTACGGTGCGTCGTGTGAAGGCGTCGACCAAGGCGATCCGGATGGGCCTGGTGGTGAAGCCTTTGAAGCGTAAGTACGCCTATAAGCCTGAGGGCGAGGCGGCTGGCGGGGCATAATACCCATCTTTCAATTGCGGTCTGTAAGGACTGCGACGGTTTTAACGCCTATACTTTCTGTGAGGTTGACAGCAGGCGGCAAGGTGGTATTTCTTTATTCGTAGGTGTGCAAAGACGCCGGGACACGTGACACAAGCCGGGCCAACAATCGGGGCCGTTTACACCCATTAACAGGGACCGATTGCCACAGGCAGCCCGGACTTAGCGCAGAATAATAAGAACCGTTGAAGCGGGAGTTGGGCTATTCATGACAGGGCTGACGCCCGGTTGTGGTTGAGGCTGGTGAACCCTCTTTAGTGCGATGCGCATGATCCACCGCGACGATCAAAAGCTTCAGATCCAGCAGGCCACGGACATCGTTCGCCTGATCGGTGAGCAGATCGCGTTACGCCCCAAGGGGCGCGAGTATTTGGGGCTGTGCCCGTTCCACGACGACAAGAACCCGTCGATGCACGTTTCGCCGGCGAAGCAGATCTATAAGTGCTTCAGTTGCGGCGCGGGCGGTGACGTGTTCACGTTCATGATGAACTACCACAAGATGACGTTCCCCGAGGCGTTGGGGCACTTGGCCGAGCAGGCGGGGATAGCGCTTGCGCCTGTTTCCAAGCCCGCCGGCAGGGGCGGCGAGTCGAGCGGCGCCAGCCAGCGGCAAATGATCGCCCAGGCGACGCAGCAGGCGGTGGGGTTTTTCCGGTCGGTGTTGAAGCACGCCCAGCACGGGCAAACCGCCCGGGGCTACTTAGAGAAACGGGGGGTCAGCCTGGAGATTCAGGAGGCATTTGAGATCGGCCACGCCCCGGAGTTGTGGGACGGGCTGGTGCAGATGATCGACAGCCGGGGCTGGGACGCGAAGGCTTTTGAGTGGGCGGGGTTGATCAGCCCCCGCAAGAGCGGTGAAGGGTGTTACGACCGGTTCCGCAGCCGGCTGATGTTCCCGATCTGCGACGCGTTGGGCAGGCCGATCGCGTTCGGCGCTCGGAGGCTAAACGAAGAGGACGAGCCGAAGTATCTGAACAGCCCGGAGTCGCCGTTGTTTAATAAGTCGGCCACGCTTTACGGGCTGCACCTGGCGAAGAAGGCGATCATCGACTCGCACACGGCTGTCATTGTCGAGGGTTATACAGACGTGATCGCTTGCCACCAGGCGGGTGTTGCGAATGTGGTTGCGACGCTTGGCACGTCGTTGACGCGTGAGCACGAGGCGGCGTTGAGTCGGTTGTGCGACCGGGTGGTGCTGGTGTTCGACGCGGACGAAGCGGGCCAAAAAGCAGCGGACCGTGCGGTGGAGGTGTTCCTCAAGGGGGCGCTGGACGTGGGCGTGGTGGTGCTGCCGGAAGGGAACGACCCGGCGGAGCTTTTGGCTGGTGATGAGGGCGGGGCCGAGCGATTCGAGCAGATGATCAGCGAAGCGGCCGACGCGCTGGCGTTTAAGTTTTCGCGTATGGCGGCGCAATTGGAGGGGCAAGACACGGTCAGCGGACGCGACCGCATGGCCAAAGAATACATCCGGCAGTTGATCGATTTGGGTTTGCTGGGGCAAGGCGCTATCCGCAAGGCGATGGTGATCGATCGGTTGGCGGCGTTGCTGGGGATCAGCGCTCGCGCGGTTGAGCAGGAAGTTTCCAAAGCGGGGCGGCGTCCCGCGTACCGGGGCGCGGCGAACGTGACAGGTTCTACGGCAACCCCCCTAAGCCCAACGGCTGATTATTTAGAGTCGGGGGTTGCTTTATCCGAAGCGGCGCCTAAAATTCGCGGCTTGCGTTTGGCAGAGAAGAACGTGATCGGGTGTTTGTTGCGGCAGCCGGACTTGTTCCATCTGATACTTTCAAATCAAACTACCTTAGACGAGACACTGACACCCGCTGATATGTTCACACCAGCGGCTAAGACGCTTTACACCCGGGTTTATGAGACGCTAAGCGACGATCGGCCGCTGACACTTGCCGCGTTGCTGGCCGATCTGGCGGCCGACGACGAGCTGGGTTTGGCGGCGCTCGCCACCGACGCCGAGGCGGCGGTTGAAGCGAGGTGCGGCGAAGACCTGGAACGCTTGGAAGGGCTTTTGCGAGGCAGCGTGGACACGATTTTAGAGCGTCACAAAGAGCAAGACTACCAAGCGAAGCGCGACGCTGTGGTCGGCCCGACCGCGGCTGCCGACAACGACCAAGAGACGCTCATGCACCAATTATTAGAACACCGCCGCGACCACCCGTCGGCGACCCGTATCGCTCGGATGGAGGCTGGCACCTAAAAACCCGCACCGCCCGCGACGTGGGCGGTGTACCGTGCGTAGAATTGCATCAGAGGCAACCGTTTGAACGAAAGGCAGGCAGGCTTTGATCACAGCAACTCACGAGAGCATCGACCACCTGATTACCGACGGCAAGAAGCGTGGCTACATCACGTACGATGAGCTGAACACGACGCTGCCCGACGAGATGGTCGAACCCGACAAGCTGCACATGCTGCTGGTCAAGCTCGACTCACAGGGGATCAAGCTGATCGACCACTCCGCGGTACCTGTGAAGGCCGCCCCGCCGCAGGCAGCGGATAAATCCGACACGCCGTCGGAAGGCGAAGTGGTCGACGAGGCGACGCTCAAGCGTGACATCGCCGAGGCGATCGAGGAGGCCAAGAACCGCCGCATTGACGACCCCGTACGCATGTACCTGACACAGATGGGTGAGATCAGCCTGCTGACGCGCCCCGAAGAGATCCGCCTGGCCAAGAAGATCGAGACCACGCGCATGATCTTCCGCAGGAAGGTGCTGGAAAACGACTACGCGGTCAGCTCGGCGGTCGAGATTCTTGAGATGGTCTCCGACGGGAACCTGCCGTTCGACCGGACGATGAAGATCTCCACTGCTGAGGAGGACGCCAAAGAGAAAATCGCCGCCCGCATCCCCGTGAACATCAAGACCACGCACAAGCTGCTTCAACTGAACCGCGAAGACTGGGAAAAATTCGATCAGCCCGGGCGCAAGAGCAAGGCCATGATCGCCGAGATCGCCGAGCGGATCATCGGCAGGCGGCGGAAGATGGCTACGCTTATCGAGGAGCTGTCGCTGCGGACCAGCCGCATCCAACCGCTGATGAAGCGGCTGCGTTCGATCAACGCGAAGATGGCTGAGCTGCGCCGCAGCCTGGCGCAGGCTGACAAACACCCCGACCGGTTCGACCCCGAAGACGTGATGGTCATGAAGGAGGAGCTGAGCGGGTTGCGGTCGCTGGTGCTGGCCGACCCGGACGGGCTGGACGCGCACATGCGCGACATCAAGGTCGTGTTCGACGAGTACGAGCAGGCCAAGCGAGACCTGTCGGGCGGGAACCTGCGTCTGGTCGTATCGATCGCCAAGAAATACCGCAACCGTGGCCTGAGCTTCCTGGACATCATCCAGGAAGGCAACACGGGCTTGATGCGCGCGGTTGACAAATACGAGTACAAGCGTGGCTACAAGTTCTCGACCTACGCCACGTGGTGGATCCGCCAGGCCATCACCCGCGCCATCGCCGACCACGCCCGCACGATCCGCGTGCCCGTGCACATGATCGAGACGATGAGCCGGCTGCGCAATATCGCCAGGAACCTGCTGCAGGCGCTCGGCCGCGAGCCCACGATTGAGGAGATCGCCCACACCGCGAAGATGCCCGTCAGCGAGACCCGGCGCGTGATGAAGATCAGCCGCCACCCGATCAGCCTCGACCGGCCCGTCGGCGAGTCGGAAGACTCCTACTTCGGTGACTTTATCGAAGACGACCGCGTCGAAAACCCCTCGAACACGGCCACCCAGGAAATGCTCCGCTTCCGCATCGAGCAGGTGCTCAAGACGCTGACCTACCGCGAGCGTGAGATCATCAAGCTTCGCTACGGCATCGGCGATGGGTACACGTACACCCTCGAAGAGGTCGGGCGGATCTTCAAAGTCACGCGTGAGCGTGTGCGCCAGGTCGAGGCCAAGGCCATCCGCAAGCTCCAGCACCCCGTGCGCAGCCGCAAGCTCGTGGGCTTTATCGACGGCAATATTGAAGAGCAAGCAGGGTAGAAACCGCCGCTCTCACGCGGCGCGTGAGGCGACGGCGACTTGGGCCAGGTGGCGCAGGCGCGCTTCGAGGGCGGACGATAGGCTCTTGTCGCGTCGTGTCATCATGCGCTGGGCGACGCCGAGCAGCTTGTCTATTTCACACCGCTGGGGCCCGGCCTCGGTCAGGAACGTAAACCTGTCTATAAATTTCGGCGCGTACTTGGGCACGGCGACCATGGAGCCGGTGCCGATGCACGAACCTGTCATGAGGCGGGTGCCGATGGCGGTGCGTGTGTAGTCGCCGATGATTGGGCCTTGGTACATGCGCCCGGTGGGCTGGGCTTGAGTGTCCGCTTCGAGCTGCACGCGCACCTGGCCGTACGTGTTTTTTAGGTTACTCACGTTTGTGGCGGCGCCGAGGTTGACCCATTGGCCGATGAGGCTGTGGCCCAGGTAGCCGTGGTGGCCCTTGTTGGCGTAGCCCTGCATGACGGTGTGGCTTATTTCGCCGGCGACTTTGCAGACGGGGCCGACGACGGTGTGGGGGCGGATGTGCGCGTGGCAGCTTACCTGGCTCTGCGGGCCGATGTAGCACGGGCCTTCGAGCACGGACATTGCCCCAATCAGAGCGCCTTTTTCAATCACGATCGGGCCTAGCTCGGTGTTGAAGACCACACGCGGCTGAAGGCAGGCCTCCGGCGATAAGTGCACGGGGAACTGCCCGAAGCACGCGGCGTCGGCGCCGCCCCCGGAAGTTGGGGCGAATATAGGCAGGGTGGTTGCGTTTAAATCGGCTCGCAGGGTGGCGTCGAGGTTGTCGAGGATGTGCCACGGCATTGAGATTAATGCTTGGCCTTCGGCGCGCCGCACGGTGATGCCCTCGGGCAGTCGCGACAGCCCTTGACTGACGAACGCCGCGGCGAGGTCGTGGGTGAGGTAGGCGGCGATGATCTGGTTGTCGGCGTCGACCAGGGCGGTGCCGGGCGGCAACGCTTTGACTTGATCCGCGTCGTCCACGCCGAGCCATCGGCCGTTGACCAGCAACCACCCCCCCTGCCCCAGCGGGGCGTTCACGCTTGTATCTGTAAATTCATCGCGGGTCACGGCGGCCAACGCGTCGGGGACGGTCAACGCGGTGACGGGCGTGTCCAGTACGCGCTCGATGCGTTGTAGCGTGGTCAGTGTGCCGGTGCGTAGCGCGAACACCGGGCGCAGGTCCGTTATAGGACCCCACTGGCCCTGGGCGTCGTCGTATACAAGCAAAGCGGCAGTGGGCATCGGTGTTTCTTATCGGTTGGCCTGTGCGGGGTGTTGCTTGCCCAGCATGCTGACGCCCCTTGTTTTAAGCTTAAATGTTCGCTCTTTCGTTACAGACGGACCGGTGAGACGGCCGCCCCTTTTTGCCCCGGTGGTTTGAGCCGATGAGATGAGAGCGGCAGCGTCATCGCCGGATCGACCGTTCACTGTCTCATGCACCATCAGGGGAGAAAAACCTATGTGCGGAATTGTGGGATACGTCGGCAATAAGTCCGTGACCCCGCTGCTGATCGAAGGGCTCAAACGGCTGGAATACCGCGGGTATGACTCGGCGGGCATCGCGGTGGTCAACGACCACGGCATGCGGGTGAGCCGGTCGGTCGGGCGGGTGAGCGTTCTCGAATCAAACGTGATGCCCACGGACGGGGGCAACGGCGTTGAGCCGTTCGACGGGTGCCTTGGCATCGCGCACACGCGCTGGGCAACGCACGGCGAACCCAGCGAAGCCAACGCACACCCCCACACCTGTCAGACGCGGTGCGGGAACACGGTGGCGGTGGTGCACAACGGGATCATCGAAAACTACGCGACGCTTCGGCAGTACCTGACTAAAAAAGGGTACCACTTCACGTCGGAGACCGATACGGAGGTCTTGGCGGTGCTGATCGCCGAGTTGTACGAGGGGGACTTGGAGAGCGCGGTGCAGACGGCGTTGCGGGAGGTTCGGGGGGCGTACGCGATCGCGGTGGTCTGCAACCGCGAGCCGCACACACTGGTGTGCGCGCGCAAGGGGTCGCCGCTATTGATCGGGTTGGCGGATAAGAGCTACGTCGTAGCGTCGGACGCGTCGGCGATCATCGAGCACACCACGCAGGCGATCACGCTGGACGACTACCAAGTGGCCAAACTCTGCGCGGGGATGGAGGACAAGACGACGGCTGACGGCGGGCCCTGGTCGGTGGACTTTAAAACGACCACGATCGACAACCTGCCCGTCACGCACGAGGTTCGGGAGCTGGAGATCGGGTTGGAGCAGATCGAGCTTGGCGATTACCCGCACTACATGCTCAAGGAAATCATGGAGCAGCCCGAGTCGATCCGTAATTGTTTGCGTGGGCGTATTGATCAGCGTGAGAACCGGGTGGTGTTGGGCGGGTTGGGCGAGGTGTCGCGGCAGTTGGTGCACGCCAAGCGGTTTATCCTGACGGGTCAGGGCACGGCCTACCACGCGGGGCTGATCGGGGAATACCTGATCCAGGATTTGGCCAAGACGCCGGCGCACAGTGAATACGCCAGCGAGTTCCGCTACCGCAATCCGTTGATCGAAGAGAACACGGCGATCATCGCGATCAGCCAATCAGGGGAGACGGCGGACACGCTGGCGGCGCTACACGAAGCCAAAGACCGCGGGGCGTTGGCGCTTGGTGTGGTGAACACGGCGGGGTCGACGATATCTCGCGAGACGGACGCTGGGGTGTATCTGCACGTTGGGCCTGAGATCGGGGTGGCGTCTACGAAGGCGTTTGTCGGACAGGTGGTGGTGCTAACGCTGATGACGCTGTACCTGGGCAGGCGGAAGTTCCTGTCGCAGGAGGCGCTGCAGTCGCACCTAGCCCAACTTGAGCGGCTGCCCCAGCACATCGCCACGGTTTTGGAACAGTCGGACCACATCCGCGGCTGTGTGGAACGCTGGGTGGACCGTGACAATTGGCTATTCCTGGGCAGGGGGTACAACTACCCCGTGGCGTTGGAGGGTGCGTTGAAGCTTAAGGAGATTTCTTACATCCACGCCGAGGGGATGCCGGCGGCGGAGATGAAGCACGGGCCGATCGCGCTGATCGACGACGGCATGCCCGTGGTGTTCATCGCGACGCAGGGCAGCCAGTATGACAAGGTGATGTCGAACATTGAAGAGGTGAAGGCTCGCGGGGGGACAATCATCGCTGTGGCTACGCAGGGCGACCGTGAGATCCACCGTTACGCGGACAGTGTGTTTGAAGTCCCGGACGTGCCCGAGGCGCTGCAGCCGTTGGTGACGGTGATCCCCTTGCAACTGGTTGCCTACCACGCGGCGGTGCTACGCGGGTTGGACGTGGATAAGCCTAGGAATTTGGCGAAGAGTGTGACGGTGGAGTAAGAAATACCGCCCTACCGGCAGTCATTGATCTCATTAAAAAAGTCGGCCGACGGTGTTGCCGTCGGCCAACGTAGGTGCTCCCGCCTGGGGATGAAAACAGCCCGGAAAAGTTCGGTTGTGTGCTATAACGCCTCGTCGTCCGTTTCGCCGGTGCGGATGCGGATGGCTTTGACGAGCGGGTAGACGAAGAGCTTTCCGTCGCCGATGTTGCCGGTGTGTGCGGCGGTGGTGACGGCTTCGATGGCTTGGTTGAGGTCTTCGTCGCGGACAGCGATTTTCAGCAGGACTTTGGGGACGAACCCGACGTCCATACGCGCCCCGCGGTAGCGTTCGGTGTGGCCCTTCTGCTTGCCGAAGCCCTTGCACTCCAGCGCGGTGACGCCCAGGATGCCCAACTGGGCCAGGCGGGACTTAACCCTGTCCAGAGCTGCGGGCTTGATGATGCATTCGATCATGTGCATAGTTTTTGCTCAGTGGCGCGGCGGGTGTCTTTTGCGCGATCTGTATTTCGTGGTTCTAAATCTCCCTGGCGTGGTAGCTCTTGATGTATGTGTATTGGAAGTCGGGGTACGCGGCCATGTCGTGCTCGCCGAGGTCTAGGCCTTCGACTTCTTCTTCCGGGCTGACACGTAGGCCGACGGTCGCGCGGATGGCCAGGAACACCGCGGCGCAGAACGCGACGGTGAACAGGCCGATCGCGACGACGCCGATGAGCTGTGAGACAAACTGCTGCATACCGGCCATGGCGCCGAAAATCCCCACGGCCAGTGTGCCCCAGATGCCACAGACCAGATGCACGGAGATGGCGCCCACGGGGTCGTCGACGCGAAGCTTGTCGAATAGCAGGACGGAGAAGACGACGAGTACGCCTGAGATCAAGCCGATGATGCCGGCGCTGCCCGCAGCCATCTGATCGGCGCCGGCGGTGATGCCCACGAGCCCGGCGAGGATGCCGTTCAGGGCCATGCTCAAGTCGGGCTTGCCGCTGATCAGTTGTGAGGTGACAGCCGCCCCCACCGCGCCTGCGGCGGCGGCTAAGCAGGTGGTGGCCAAGACGAGTGATACGGCTGCGGGGTCGGCGCTTAAGACCGACCCGCCGTTGAAGCCGAACCAGCCTAGCCACAGCAGGAACACACCGATCGTGGCCAGGGGCATGTTGTGGCCCCGGATCGGGTTGATGCCCCCGTCCGAGGCGTATTTACCCAGGCGCGGGCCGAGGATGATCACGCCGACCAAGGCGCCCCAGCCGCCCACGGAGTGGACCAGCGTGGAGCCTGCGAAGTCGTAAAACGGTGTGTCCAACTGATGGAGCCACCCGCCGCCCCACTTCCAGTAGCCCGTGATGGGGTAGCTGATCATGACGAACAGCGTGGCGAAAGCCAGGAACGGCAGGAGCTTTATCCGTTCAGCCACGGCGCCGGAGACGATCGTGGCGGCGGTGGCGGCGAACATGCCCTGAAAGAGGAAGTCCGTCCAGTAGGTGTAGCCCACGTTGTAGGCGGGCGTGAGGTCGGCGGCGCCGGCGCCGACGCCCCAGCCGGCAAAGCCGAAGTAGGCGTTGGCTGCCGAGTCGCCCGGGTACATGAGGTTGAACCCGACAAAGGCGTAGGTGAGTAGGCCGATGGCGGGGATCAGCGTGTTCTTAAAGAGGATGTTGCAGGTGTTCTTGGCGCGGGTTAGGCCCGACTCGACCGTGGCGAACCCCAGGTGCATAATGAACACCAGGGCGGTGGAGAGCATCATCCAGACGTTGTTGATGGTGAATGAGAGATTGTCGATCGGCGAAGATGGTTCAGCGGCTTGGGCCAGGGCGCTTGATGTGGCCAAGCCGGCCAATACAAGCATCATCGCCGCAATGATCCAAGTCTGTTTTTTCTTATAGCTGGGTTGTTGCAATAGGCACCCCAGATCGCACTGCCTCGCCACTGCCTTTGAAACGATCATTTATGGCGGGTGTGGTCACTGAGATTCAGTAAATGCAAACATGGTGCCTAACGCGGTATCTAAAATTCGAAAGTGACGTAAGCGGCTTATCGGAATGCATATAATTAAATTGATATGATCTGAAAGTATTGAATTTGACATGAAATTGCGCGCACAATTAAGGCAAATTTAGAATCAATGCCTAATATCTAGGCGTTTGTTCGGCAAGCTGCCTAACTATTTACAAAACAGACGCCTACCGAGCGGCTATTTCCCTGATATCTCACATGGCGGGGCTATCTGATCTTCGCTAGGTTACTATGCTTTGAATCAAATGAACTAAAAGGACAGCAGTAATGCTCAAGATTGCGGTCATCGGCGGTGATGGGATCGGGCCTGAGGTGTGCGAACAAGGCATCCGGTGCTTGGAGGCTTTGGCGGCTAGCGAAAAATTTGAGTACCAGGCGACGCAGTTGCCATACGGCGGGCAGCGGTACCTCGACCACGGCATGGTCATCACGGCGACTGAAATCGCGGACCTGAAGACGAAGTACGACGCGATTTACTTGGGCGCGGTGGGTCGGCCTGACGTGCCGCCGGGCGTGCTGGAGCAGGGGCTGCTGCTGCGGCTGCGGTTCGAGTTGGACCAATACATCAACCTGCGCCCCGTAAAGCTGCTGAAGGGGATCAGCACGCCGCTGGCGGGCAAGGGGCCCGAAGACATTGATTTTGTCGTCGTGCGGGAGAACACGGAAGACCTGTACTGCGGTGTGGGCGGGTTTTTACGCAAGGGCACCGTTCACGAGGTGGCCACGCAGGAGATGATTGCCACGCGCATGGGCGTGGAGCGGTGCCTGCGATACGCGTTTGAGTTGTGCGGGCGCCGCAAGCGTCAGCCGGGCCGGGACAAGAAAGTCACGCTCGTGGGCAAGACGAATGTGCTGACGTATGCGCACGATCTGTGGCAGCGGGCGTTTGATGAGGTGGGCCAGGATTACGCGGATGTGACGCGTGAGTATCACCACGTGGATGCTTGCTGCATGTACATGGTCACCAAGCCTGAGATTTATGACGTGATCGTGACGACGAACATGTTCGGCGACATTATCACGGACCTGGGCGCGGCGATCGCCGGCGGTATGGGCGTGGCGGCGTCGGGGAACCTGAACCCGGACGGGGCGGCGCCGAGCATGTTTGAGCCGGTACACGGGTCGGCGCCGGATATCGCGGGGCAGGGCAAGGCCAACCCTATCGCGGCGATCCTGTCGGTGGCGATGCTGCTTGAACAGACGGGGCTGGTGAAGGAAGAAGAGAAGCTGGTGAAGGCCGGTCGGAAGCTGGAGGCGGCTGTGGCGGCGGTGTGTCCGAAGTTCGCTGGGCAGTCGGTGGATCGGCTGGAGATGTCCACGCAGCAGGTGGCGGACCTGGTGTTGGGGGCGCTGTAACGTAGGGCCTGGGGTAAAAGCCGTAACTATGAGGTTGCCATCTTTAAAATCAGGCGTTTACACCAGCCGGACCGCTCCCTTATCCGCCTCAGGCGGACGGCTCGTGGCGGGGCGGTGTGTCCGATTGAGCCGTCATTTAGGCGTGTGGGCGTGTGTGTTCGCGGCTGCGGCGGTGGGTTGCAGCGCGACGGTGATCAGCCCGCAATGGCGTGGGTATGTTGATTCGCGCACGGAGCGGTATCGTGAAATCGTGGCGGACTTGTCGAGGCCGTCGATGGAGGGACGCGGCGCGGGCACGGCTGGGTTGGACGCGGCGAGGGACTACATCGCCGATCGCTTCAGGTCGGCTGGCTTAGAGCCCGCGTTCAAGATAGACGGGCAGCCGTCGTACACGCAGCCTTTTGAGATCAAGTTGGGTGTTGTGGTGCGGGAGCAGTCGCTGTCGGCTGGGGGTGGTGAGGCAGTAGCCGCGATACCCGAGCAAGCGTTCAACGCGATGGGGTTTTCGGGAAGTGGATCGTTTGAAGGCCCGGCGGTGTTTGTGGGCTACGGCATCGTCAACCCGGATGAGGGTTACGACAGCTACCGCGGTGTGCCGGGCGACGGGCTAAAGGGAAAGGTAGCGGTGGCGTTCCGGTATGAGCCCCAAGACAGCGACGGCAAGAGCCTGTGGGCGGGGCGCGGCGACGCGGCGGGGCCTTGGACCGAATCGGCGAGCCTGCTCAAAAAAGCCCAGTGGGCAGCCCAGCACGGGGCGGCGGCGTTGCTCGTGGTCAACCCGCCGTCGCAAGACCAAGGCGATTTGAAATCCACCCAACGCAGTATGGGCGAGGAAAGTTCGCCTGTCCCGGTGTTGCACGTTAGCGCCGCGTGGTTCGACGGGCTGATCGGCTTGACGGGGCGCGACGCGGGCAAGGTGGTACAGGCGTATCAGCGTCGGGCTAACCAGGGCGTGGGCGCGCCGGAACTGTTGGCGGGGGTGACGGTGCGCGGGCGCGTGGAGTTGGAGCACCCCAAGGCGATGGTCCACAATGTGGCTGGTGTGCTGCGGGGGCGCGGCGCGTTGGCGGATGAAGTGGTGGTGGTGGGCGCGCACTACGATCACCTGGGCTACGGCGAGATCGGGAGCTTGGCTAAGGGGCAAGACAAAGGCCGAATCCACCCGGGGGCGGACGACAATGCATCGGGCGTGGCGGCGGTGGTGCTGTTGGCTGAACGGTTTATCTCGTTGCAACGGCCTGCTGACGCGGGCGGGCCGCGCCGGACGCTGCTGTTCATCGCGTTCAGCGGTGAGGAGCGCGGGTTGCTTGGCTCAAGCTACACGCTGAACAACCTGGACCAACTGGGTGTGGAGCAAGAGCAAATCGTAGCCATGGTGAACTTTGACATGATCGGGCGGATGCGTGGCAGGAAGCTCTACGCGATGGGCCTGGGCACGGGCGACGGCTTTGAGCAGTTGCTGGATCGAGCCAACGAGCCGTTGGGGTTGAACCTGCGTAACGACGCGCAATCATTCGGCGGCAGCGACCACGCCAGCTTCCAGTTCCGCGAGGTGCCCGCGGTGCATCTCTTTACCGGCAGCCACAGCGATTACCACCGCCCCAGCGACACCGTGGACAAGGTGAACGCGGAGGGAGGCGTGCTGGCCGTGGCGCTGGCTGAGCGTGTGATTGAGATGCTGGACACGCAGCCTGAGCGGATGGCGTTTGTCGCGCCGCCGGGGGGCGCGTCGCACGGCGCGGTGCACGGGTCGGGGGCGTATCTGGGGGTTATGCCCGACTATAGTTCTCTTGATGGCGACGAGGGGTGTATGCTCGCGGGCACGGTGCCCAACGGCCCGGCGAAGGCGGCGGGGTTGCAAAGCGGTGACACCATCCTCACGTGGAACGGCAAGCCGGTGCGCAACGTGCGCGGGCTGATGACTCGCTTAGGCGAAGACAAGCCGGGCGACGAGGTCGTGCTGCAGGTGCGCAGGGATGGTAAGCTGATTAAGCTGACCGTGACGCTTGGGCGGCGGTAAACAAGGGATACACCGCTACGAGCCCCGACCGTAAGGGAGGGGATTGCTATTTAAATAACAGGATTGCTATTGAACAAAGCTAACCCACACAATGGCCCCACAACGGATACCCAGCACACGGGCGTGGTGATTGTGGACCACGGCTCGACGCGCGCCCAATCGAACGACATGCTGCTGGAAGTGGTTGAGTTGTTCCGACAACACAGCCACTACACGATCATCGAACCGGCGCACATGGAGTTGGCCGAGCCGTCGATCGCCACGGCGTTTGGGCGGTGCGTGGAGCGTGGGGCTAAGCGTGTTGTAATCAGCCCGTATTTCCTGCTGCCGGGCAAGCACTGGGACAAGGATATTCCCGCTCTGGCTGCGGACGCAGCCAAGCGCCACCCGGGCGTGCCGCACATGGTTGTGGCGCCGCTGGGGCTGCACCCGCTGATGGCACAGGTGGTCCAGTCGCGGATCGACCATTGCTTGGCGCACGCGGCGGGGCAGGCGGCCGAGTGCGACGTGTGCGAAGGCACGGGGCGGTGCAGGATGGTGCCGGCGTAACGACGCCGATCCGGCCCGCCGCCACAGACCCGGCTTTTCACTTACGCTACTGATCGCTTTGGAACACCTGATCCCCCAACACCTGTTCATCGACCTTGGCCAGCCGGCCCTGTTGGGGCTGCTGGTGGTCAGCTTGGGTGCGCTGATCCTTGGGGCGGACTGGCTGGTGGACGGCGCATCGGGTTTGGCGATCCGTGCGGGGATTCCGAAGATTATCGTGGGCGCGACGATTGTCTCGCTGGGGACGACGAGCCCGGAGTGTGCGGTGTCGGTGACGGCTGCGTGGTCGGGCGAGCCGGGGCTGGCGCTGGGGAACGCGGTGGGTTCTGTCATTGTGGACACGGCGTTGATCTTCGGCATGTGCAGCTTGATTGTGCGCCTGCCCGCGGACCGGTTCGTGCTCAACCGCCACGGGTGGGTGCAGCTTGGCTGCGGTGTGTTGCTTGCGGGGCTTTGCGGGCTTGCGTATTGGCGGGACGGCGACGACGCGGTGATCGGCAGGAACGTGGGCATTGGATTGTTGGCGCTGCTTGCGATGTACCTGGCGGTTTCGATCTATTGGAGCCGCCAGCACCCGCACGGCGAGCCGTTCCAGACGCCCGACGAGTTAGCCCGGAAGGTGCCCGTCACGCCCGAAACCCAAGAGACGCAGAAGCATGTGTCGCCGGGCTTTCTGGTGGGGTTATTCGTGGTGGGGTTGGTGATTGTGCTCTTGTCTAGCCGGGTGTTGGTTGGGTCGGTGACGGTGTTGGCTGAACGGTGGGGCATGCCGCAGGTGGTGATCGCGGCGACGCTCGTGGCGTTCGGCACGTCGCTGCCGGAGTTGATGGTGGGCGTGGCGAGCGTGGTGAAGGGGCACCGCGAGTTGCTGGTGGGCAACGTGCTGGGTGCGGATATTTTGAATGTGCTGTTCGTGGTCGGCGCTAGTGCGGCTGCGGCGCCGCTGCCGATTGTGGAGGACGGGCACGGCGTATTTCTTTACCTGCACCTGCCGGCGATGCTGGCGGTGCTGGTTGTGTTCCGCGTGCTGATCCAGATGGGTCTTAAGCGGGGGCAGTTTCCCAAGTGGTCGGGGCTGCCGCTGCTTGCGATGTATATCGCGTATACGTTTTTCCAGTTTGTGTCGTAGTGTTGGCGGCGTGCTTCGCTTTACTCAAGCCACCCTGCCTCGCTTGGCCATGGGGTGCTTGGGCCTGAACGCACGACGCTTTTGCGACCGGACCGGCCTGCCGCTGTTACGGGGGGCGGGGCCGCGTGTGCGTAGCGACGCGGTTACGTCGCAGTGATAGGGGTGGTCGTTGAACGCGGTAAGCGGGGAATTTGTCAGCTTCTCTATCCCTCTGAGCAGAGATACCTCTTGGGCGTCACAGAACGACATGGCGATGCCGGCTGCGCCGGCACGTGCGGTGCGGCCGATACGGTGGACGTAGCTTTCGGGGTCGCCGGGCATCTCGTAGTTGATGACGTGTGAAATCCCGTCCACGTCGATGCCCCTGGAAACAATGTCGGTCGCTACAAGAACCTGCGTCTTGCCGCGATCGAACGTGGCTAGGGCCCGCTGTCGAGCGTTCTGACTCTTGTTCGAGTGGATGGCGTCGGCGGAGATGCCGCGGCTGGAAAGGTGGCGCACCACGCGGTCGGCGCCGTGTTTGGTGCGGGTGAAGACCAACGCCCGCTGGATGCCCCTGTTTTTGAGGATGCTGGTCAGCAGATCGCGTTTATCTTTTTGGTTCACGAAAAGAACCTGCTGCTCGATGTTCGAAGACACTGAGGCGGCGGGGGTGACTTCCACCCTCGACGGGTTGCGGAGCATGTTCGAAGCTAGCTGTGCGATGGCGGGCGACATGGTGGCTGAAAACAGCATGGTCTGCCGGTCCTTGGGGACTTCAGCCACGATCCTGCGCACGTCGGGGGCGAACCCCATGTCGAGCATCCGGTCGGCTTCGTCTAGGACGAGTATCTCGATTTGGTTTAGACGCAGGTGCCCCTGGCCCATTAGGTCCAGCAGGCGTCCGGGTGTGGCGACGAGGATGTCGGGCTTTCTCTGTAGCGCCCTGATCTGCGGGCCCGCGGGCACACCGCCCAGCACCACGGCGGTGCGTAGCGATAGGTTGCGGCCGTATTCTTTGAGGCTTTCATCGATCTGTAGGGCCAATTCACGGGTGGGGGTGAGGATCAAGGCTCGGAGGCCCTTGCCGCTGGCCGCGGCGCGTTTGTGGAGCAGGTGCAGCATGGGCAGTGCGAACCCAGCGGTCTTACCTGTGCCGGTTTGTGCGGTGGCGAGCAGGTCTTTGCCGGCCAGGGCCAGGGGGATCGCCGCCCGCTGGATGGGGGTGGGCTCTTGGTAGCCTACCTGTGACAAAGCACTGAGAATGGGTTTGCAGAGTGATAGTTTTTCGAAAAAGTCTGTGTTCATAAATGCCTATAGATAGCCTGAGATATACCGGTCTCGAATAGTTACTGTAGGACGCTAGCCGGTGGAAAGGAAGTCGTCATGCAGAATTACTATCGGATCATAGCACGTGCGGGGATGATTAGCTCGTATGGGGCGTTTTTGTCCGGGCGGGCCCGGACCTACTTAATCACCGCTGAAGAGGTCGGGAGCGGGTTGGGTAGTGTATCCTGGTATTTTGAGGTGATCAGCCGCTGCTTGTGTGAGTTGCCTGCCTTTGCGTGTGCGAGCGAGGAAGCCGACCTGCAACAGATACGGCTCGACGACTTCTTCGAGTGTGCCCGAGTCTTCGCCGAGTGTGGCGGCGATGGCCTCTAGACCGACGGGGCCGCCGTTGTAGGTTTGGGCGATGATGGTGAGGTACTTTCGGTCGAGCTCGTCGAGGCCGATCTTGTCGACGCCCTCCAGCAGCAGCGACACGTCGGCGATCTCCGGATCGACCTTTCCGTTGGCGCGGACTTGTGAGAAGTCCCGGACGCGACGTAGCAGACGGTTGGCGATGCGCGGCGTGCCGCGTGATCGTGCGGCGATGATCTGCAGCGCTTTGAGGCAGTCGATCTGCATGGAGTCGCCGCCGGCTTGGCCGGCGCCGTCGATGCCCAGCTTGGCGGCGTTGCGACGCAGGATGAGTAATAGGTCGTCGGTGCTGTAGAACTCAAGGTTGTGTGCGACGCCGAAGCGGGAGCGCATGGGGCCTGACAACATGCCGGCGCGCGTGGTGGCGCCGATGAGTGTGAAGGGTTTGAGGGGCAGCGTGATGGTCTTGGCGTGCATGCCCGAGTCGACGGTGACGTCGATCTTGAAGTCCTCCATGGCGGGGTAGATGTATTCTTCGATGACGGGGCTTAGGCGGTGGATCTCGTCGATGAAGAGTACGTCGCCGTTTTGGAGCTTGGTGAGCGTGCCGACGAGGTCTGTGGGTCTGGCGAGGGCTGGGCCTGAGGTGACGACGAGGTGGGTGCCCATTTCTTTGGCGATGATGTGGGCCAGTGTGGTCTTGCCCAGGCCTGGCGGGCCGTGGAGCAGGACGTGTTCCATGGGCTCTTTTCGCTGGCGCACGGCTTCGAGTGTGATGCGTAGTCGCTCGACGAGTTTCGGCTGTCCAACGTATTCTTCGAGTGTTTCGGGGCGCAGGGAGAGGTTGAGCTGCTCTTCCTGCGTGTCGGTGGGCTGTGCGGAGATGATGCGTTGCTTGGCCATGAATGGATCGGGCTAATCAAAAGAGCATCGTCACGAGCCGCGACCGTAAGGGAGCGGTCTCTTAATAGCAATGACAAACTGTCGCTTGCAACCACTTCTTCCGTGCCCACTTTATTCGATCGTTTGTGTGAAACATCGAACGATTTCTCCACACGGACCGCTCCCTTACGGTCGCGGCTCGTGGCGGGGCGTGCTCCTCATAGACTTCACTCACTCTATCATCAGACTGGCTGGGGGTGAAGCTCAGGCTCAACGAGGTCTTCGTAGGTTTCGCGGCGGCGGATGACGGTGGCTTTTTTGCCTTCGATGAGTACCTCGGGGGGTTTGGGGTATGCGTTGTAGTGGCTGGCCATGACCATGCCGTAGGCGCCCGCGCTGAAGACGGCCAGGGCTTGGCCGCGCGTGACGGGGGGCAGTGCCCGGCCTTTGGCGAGGTAGTCCCCGCTTTCGCAGATGGGGCCTACGACATCGCAGGTTTCCAGGCCTGGCAGGTCGATTTTTTCGCTGCGTTGGCCTTGGGGCGGCTGGTGCATGGGCGCGACGCGGGTTGGCCAAATAAAGTGGAACGAGTCGTAGAGCGTTGGGCGGATGAGGTGGTGCATGCCGGAGTCGATGATGACGAACTTTTTGCTGCCGCCGGTTTTGATGTACTGCACGCGGGTGAGCAGCACGCCGGCGTTTGCGGCGACGCTGCGGCCGGGCTCTAGGATGACGCCCCCACCCTGCTCTTTGAAGGGCTTTAGCAGTGGGACAATTTGTTTGGCGTAGTCGGCGAATGGGGGCGTTTGCCCTGATTCGTAGTCGGCGCCGAAGCCACCGCCGATGTCGAGCGTGTTGATCTCGTAGCCCTTATCGCGGAGCTTGGCGATCATGTCCAGGGCTTTGCGGATGGCTTCGACGTATGGCTGCGGGCTGTAGACGGGCGAGCCGATGTGCAGGTGGATGGCGTTGAGCTTGAGGTGCGGGTCTTTGCCGTATGCTTCGAAGAAGCGGTGGGCACGTTCGATGTCGACGCCGAACTTGGTCTCTTTCTTGCCGGTGGTGGTCTTGGCGTGTGTTTTGGGATCGACGTCGGGGTTGACGCGTAGCGCGGCGTTGGCTTTGGCGTCCATGCGCTTGGCGATGGCGGCGATATTCTCGAACTCGGCTTCGGATTCGATGTTGAACCAGCCGATCTTGGCGTCGATGGCTTGGCGTATTTCCTGGTCGGTCTTACCGACGCCGGCGTAGACGGCTTTGGCCATGGGGACGCCGGCTTGCTGGGCGCGGTACAGCTCACCGCCGCTGACCACGTCCATGCCGGCGCCGCGGTTGGCCAGCAACTTGCAGATGTTGACGTTGCCGCAGCTCTTGATGGAGTAGCAGATCAGCGGGTCGAGCTCGGCGAACGCTTGGGCAAGGCGGTCGTAGTGGTCTTCGAAGGTGCGACGGGAGTAGACGTAAGCGGGCGTGCCTACGCTGTCGAGCAGGTCGTCGAGGTTGACGCCTTCGCACCAGAGTTGGCCGTCCCGGTATTCAAAATGATCCATCCTCGGTCTCGCTTTCAGGGGTAAAGAAGTAGGCTGGTGATGATAGTGGTTGTTAGAGTAAAGCTAAAGCGGAGGAGCCCGTAGGCACGGCATATATAGAAAAAGCGGGCGCTAGCTACGCGCGGTCAAAAATCTAGGCCGCGATACCCACCGCCCAACGTAAACACGCAGCTACGCGGGGGTAAAATAGGAGCGTTCCCAGGTGCGTTCCACTGTATCTCCAATTGAACCGCCGATGGGGCAAAGTCATACTGAGATTTTACCGCCGCATCAGCATGCGCCAGCCGTGCCAGGATGTTAGGTCCGCGTTGGCGTCGCTTGTTATGGGTTCGGGCAGCAGCGACCGGATCTTGCGGGTTAACTCGGTGTTGCTTGCGGTTGGTCGGTCCGCCTGCCGGTCCCAGCGTGTGATCTGTGCTCCGAGCGTGGACAGCCGCCGCAACCGCGAGTCGTTGGGCAGCCGCGTGTCGAAGCGCACGGCCAATTCGTCTTCAAAAACCAGCCAGTTCCGCCCGTTCATGAAGTAGCCGTCTTCCCAAAGCCCGGTCACAAAGTCCCGCCCGGCGTTTAGCTCGATCCAGGTGTTGCCAAGCGTGTTGACCGGTTGGCTAACCGTGTCTGCCGCTTCAACGGGGCCCAGGTGCAGCATGGCGACGCCTTCCCAGTGGCGGATTAAGGGGTCGCGGATGCGGTTGTCTTGGCGCACACGGTCGCAATGCCGGGCGATCGCTTGCCAGTCCAGGTCGGCGTGGTTCATGCCCACCATCGCCAACACGGGCATCTGGGCGTTGAAGCCGAGGCGGAAGAGGTGCGCCTTGGGGAAGACTTGCAGAAAGGTATTCAGGACGACTTGCTGTTGGTCGCGGCTGAACTGGTACATGGGCAGCATCTGGCAGAACAGCCCCCTCGGCCGCAGCGCCCGGCGCGCGGCGCGGAAGTGCTCTAGGCTGTACAACCGCCCGACGCCGGGGCGCCAGGGCAGGAAGAGGTCACCGACGACCACGTCAAACCGTTCGACGCACGACGCGAGGTAGGTGCGTCCGTCTTCGATGACGACACGGGCGCGCGGGTCGGTGAAGATGCCGCCGTTGGCGTCGGCGAAGTATCTCTCTGAAGCCTCGGCGACCAGTTCGGATAGTTCGACGGCTGTGACCGATTCAACCTCGTCGTGCATCAGCGCGGCGCCGGCGGTGATGCCCGTGGCCAAGCCGATGAACGCCACGCTGCGCGGCTGAGGGTGGAGCATGATCGGCAGGTGGGCTTGTCGCTGCTCGTCGTGTACGCCCGCGGTGCTGCCTAGCACGTATTGGTTGAACATCACGATCGCGCGTCCCAGTTCGTCGCTGTCGGTGACCACGACAAGCCCCTCGGGCCCGCCCTTGGCCCAGACGGTCTTGAACTGGATCTTCTTGGTCGGTGCGGGGTGGATCAGAGGCAGTCGCAGCAGGCGGTCCACGCCGATGACTAAAATCAAGGCCACCACACCGACCTGCCGCCACACCGGCGGCGCGGCGCGGTACGCCATCCACAAGCCGAAACCCATGAGCATGAACACCGCGACGATGACGGCCCGGCGCTCGCCGTATTGGAAGCTCACCCAAGCCAAGGTGACAACAGCGCCAGCCACGACGGCGTATTGCCCCGGCCCCACTGGATTGCCACGCCACCATAGATATAGCCGCCACAACACGCCGATCGCAGCCGCCCCGGCGAGCAGCAGCATGGCTGTGATGATCATCTGTTGTTGACCCACTGAAGCCCATATCAAGCCGAGCAAGAGCAACGCGGTCAATACCGCCGCGTGCTGCCGGGCGCTGCCCAGGAAGCCCCGCCACCCGCTGTTGGTTAGCGCCATGACCACCGCAAGGCCCGCGTACCCCAAGCCGAACACGCCCACCGCGCCGTGCATGCCCACGACCGGCATCACCAGGCGTTGGGCTGCGATGGTCCCAACCAGCCCCCCCACCCCGTTGACCGCTAACAGCCAGCCCCACCGCCGCCCGTACGGGTCGCCCCCCTCGGCGGCGAACCAGGCGAATACCAGCGGCAGCACCAACCCGGCCAGCAACATGCACGGGCCCAGCGTGCACAGCACATAGAAGGTGATCTTCAACACGAACAACGCGACGCCGGTGCTTGGGCGGATCGTGACCAGGTTGTTGGTCATCCACATAAAAAGCAACGGCGCCGCGGCTGTGGCGATGCCCGTGAATGCGAGCACAGGCACAAGCAGCCGCTGGGGCGCGTCGATCCGCGGCGCCAGCACCGGCGCTACCGCCGCCGCGATCGCCAGCAACAAAATGACCGACGCGAGCACGGCGGCCACCGCGTGCACCGCCGACGGCGCGACTTGACCAAACAGGTGTAGCCCCAGAACCTCCACGCCCAGCACACCCGCGCCCGAAGCGAACGCCATGAACAAAACGACAAGCGGCGGGCGCGCCCCGCTAGCGGCGGCGTTTAGTTCGGGCTGTGGCGACGCCGGGTTTGCTTGTCGGTGTGTTTGAGGTTTTGCGGCTCGGCTGTCGTCGAGCATGGCGCAGCCCGCCGCGACGAGCAGGTTCATCGCCATGGCAACGCCCATTGAGCCGGCCACGCCAAACCGGTGCAGCACCACAATGGTGGTCACCAGCAGCCCCGCCACGCCGCCGGCGGTGTTCATCGCGTACAGCCACACGCCGTGGCGTCCCAGGGCCATATCGCCTTTGAGCACCGCCGCGGCAAAGAGCGGCAGTGTCACGCCCATCACAAACGCCGGTGGTATCACAACCAAGACCGAGACGACAAGCTTTACCGTCGCGCCGACCCAGGTCGTCAACATCTCAGGCCCCAGCCAAGGCCAAAGCCAGTCGGTCCAAGCCGGCAGCGTCACCGCGGGCAGCGTGAGCAACGCGATGCACAGCTCCGCCACGGCTAATGCCCGCCACGGTCGCGTCACGCGCCGCGTGAGCCGCGTCGACCAGGCCGACCCGAACGCCAGGCCCACAAAAAAACAGCCCAGCACGCGCGAGCTGGATTCCGTGGAGGCGCCCAGCAAGTCGATCAGCCGCCGTGTCCACAGCAACTCATGCGATAGCGCCGCCGCCCCGCTCAACGCGGCGAGCAACAAAGCCCCGGTGTACCGGTTGTGGGTCATGAAAACACCCGATGGCCACGGTCGGCCTTGATCCCGTTCGACCTGAAAGCAAGCAGCGCCCCGCTAAGGGCGCTGCTTGCGAAACACTCACGTCGGTCGAGTGTCATACCCATCACGCCGTCCGGCGACGCAGGCCCACCAGTGCGGCCCCCACCGCTGTGACCATCACCGCCGTGGTCGGCTCCGGAAGGGCTATCGCCGCAAATGCGGCGTTGTTGTACTGGGAGGTGCTTAGCTGGTTGTTGAACACGATGAAGATCGGGTCCGAATCCAGCACCGCCCCCGCCCCACCCACTTCACGCGCGGACAAGCCGACCTCGATCATGTACGCGCCTACTTCGGGGATGCCACCGCCGGTGCGGCTGAGCATGTACCCCAGGTGGGCGTGCAGCGAGCCGTTGGCGCCGGACACGTCCAGGTTGGTCGTGCCCAACAGCCCCGAGCTGGTGGCGGTGTAAATAGTCTCCAGGTCGCCGGCGGGGCCGCCGGTGGTGGCGACGGTGTCGTCGGCGCCGGTCAGGTCGAGGGCGTTGAGTTGCGTGTCGCTGACCGGCTGAGTCCACGTGCCGCCGCTGGTCCCGTCGTGGTACCGCAAAGCGTTATAGAAATTAGCGCTCAGCAGGTAATTAGCAGGCAGCCCGCTCGCCTCGGCGATATACCCCGGGTCGTCGGCCAACAGCTTTGTGCTGGTGGAACTCGCCAATGTGCTCGACGGGGCGTTTCCGTCGCGTTCGGCGATACCGCCCAAGACCGTGCCGAAAGGCGTGCCGGTGCTGAACCCGCCGACGTTGTGCCGGACAATGGTCTGCCCGACGGCGTTGGTGGAGAGCTTGCCGGTCAAGTCCCCCACGCCGTTGGTAATAACCAGCTTGTTGGCAGCGTTCACCTCGACCTGGATCAGCCCGTGTGGCGGACTAAACGCGGGGTCGTCCGCCATGGCCACGGTGGCGGTCAGCAGACACGCGCCGATTGAACTGAAAATACGTTTTGATTTCATCATTGCAAGTACTCCTTATCATCAGCCGACCCGGGAGGCGGCCCTTGCTTGTGACGGCAAGGGTCGCCCCTGTGGGTCGTTGATGGTTAGATGATTACGCGGAAGCCTTGCGGCGGCGTGAGCCGACCGCTGCTAGCCCGCCCGCGACTGCCAACACTAGGCCGGTGGTCGGTTCGGGAACCACGTTACTCTCCAGGTAGCCGACCGCGCTTTGAAAAGCGCTGTTGATGCCTGCGCTGCCGCCGCGGTTGAGCAACAACGGCACAGCGACCATCTCCGAGTCGGTCAGGCCCGTGATGCCCACGATGTGGCCCAACAGGTAGATGCCGTCGGGCGCTTCAAAGGTGCCCCCGCCGTTCTCACCCACCACGTCGTACCGCATGTGGAAGTGCCCGTTGCGGCCGCCATCGGCGTTGAGCGTGTCTTCCACCCAGGTCATCGGGTTCAAACCACCGTCGAGGGTCGTTCTTAAATCAACACTGCCGCCGTCCTGGCGCAGGATGTCGATGCGCACATCGGTGGGCGCGGCGCCGAAGCTGGGCGTCCCGCCCGAGCCGTCCCAGTACAAGAAGTTACCCGAGCCGTTGAGCTTGGAGTGCGACAGCACGGGGTTGGTGATCTTCAGGTCGCTGTTACCCGGCAGCGGGCTGAAGCCGGGGATGTCGTTGTACGCGGGGTCCCCTGTCACCACGCCGAACGCCGACGGCTGGCCGGCACGCGCGGCGTTTTCATCCAGGCCGGGCGTGGCGCTCGGGTCGAACGCGTCAAAGAACGTATCGAACGCGCCGGACACCACGCGGTCCGGGGCGAACCCGCTGCCTTCGTCGACAAACGTGTGGATCTTGCCCTGGGCGTCCTGCGCGGGCAGGTAGCTATGCTGGGCCTGGGCGAACGTCGCCGCGGCCAACACAGCCGAGGCGGAAACAATAAGAGTTGAAGTCTTCATAATCAAAATTCTCCGTTTTCTCCCTCACCGGTTAGGCGAGGGCACCATTTAGGTACTTAACAAACACAACTAGATTCTTTGTTGCTCGATTGGGCAACAATCAGATAAAATCCTTAGCTTCAAATTGTGGGTAAAGAAGGCCTTATAGGCTGGCGATACACGGGGCGGACCGTACCCCCTTCGTTGCGTGCCACGCTCGGGGGGGTGCGTTCGCCCTATCAACCCAGTAAGGCGGAGGCGGGGCGTGGGGGGCCTCGCTCCCAGATGTTGTTGACCTGATCAACCACCGGCCGCTGTTCGGGTCGGGCATGGGCCGGTCCATGACTAAAGGCGTTGAGCACCGCCGGGGCCGCGCCGGTCGGCACGGGCGCCGGCAGTGTCACCACCGCCGAGCAATCCCCGTTGCAGCAGTCCGTGGAGCGGGTGGGAGGGACACCGCCGCCGTCATGCGTGGGCGGCTGAGCCGTGGCGGAGTAGGGTTGACCTGAGCCGCAGCAGAGGTTGCACTTGGCGTCTTCCGCGGCTTGTGGGGAAACAACGCTCGATGCGTCGGGTTTGTCGTCGCAGGTACAGCGCGCAAGCCACGTCAACCCCTTCGCGTAGAAGGGGGCAGCCAACACCAGGGCTATGACAAGCGCTTTCCTCATCACCTCGTTGGGCCGCGCCGACGCGTCAACGCGTGCGCGACTTTTCCTCCTAACAAACAGTTGTTGTTGACAAATGCAACATCTCAATCATTCTTAATCCGTACAGCCGATCTTTAACAGATCAAACGCAGGGACAAAATAGAAATGACAGATGGATTCGGTGGAGCGGTCTTAAGCGACCTTATGCGAGGCTGGGCGGGGCGCGGGCGTGTGCGGAGGTGAGCGAGAGCAGGTACGGCAGTTTAGAAGCCGAAACCTGTTCCAAACCGGTTTCCAATGCGGTCAAAGCCGGGGTCGGCAGTTCCAAAGCCGCGAAGGTGTGCACCGTCGCCAGCATCCGGCAGGTGGGGCATTTCTCGCTTCTTTCACGCGGGGACGGTCCTGTGGGGTGGGGCGTCGTTTCGCCCGTAAATGCGCCAGCCAAAACGGCGGTTGTGTTGGGCTGACTGTCGCAGCAACCGCTGGTTGGCTTCTCCCGCTGCCCGACCACCGGGCAATCGGGTGCCAACTCAAATATCACATAAGCGATACGGGACAGGTCGCTGACCTGAAACAGCAGGGCCAAGGAAAACGAAAGATGTAGAACGCGACTTCTCATAAGTTTGTAGTCATTCTAATTATAAAGCAGACCGAGTTTATTTTCAAGTATTTTTTGTGCCTCACGTGGCTATTTTTATACCGCTTATACCGCGTGAATTTGGGGGAAATGACGGCGCCACTCAGACAAGCGGCGCCGCCGTATGAATTGGTCCATGAATCAACACACTATGCCCGCGCACCGCCACGCCGCTTGAGCCCGATCAGCCCCACCCACGCCTGCCGACCTAACCGCTGAAACCGTGGCTGCCATTAAAAATCTTTCCATACCGATCTCCCTCAAATTAGAAGTGTGAATGAAAACATTGACTGCGACCCACTGGACCAACAGTTGGCCCAAGAACGTGGCGTGGAATTGATCGCTCCATACAAACGCAATCGGGGTAAGCCGGCAACCCAAAAGGGAGGTTCAATGAAGGGTGCTCGACGCCACAAATATGGGCCTAACAGCACAACCGACGCTCAACCCGTGTCACTGACACACTCGAAAGCCGACGGCGTCTGAGGTGGGCTTGGAAGCTAATCAAGAACGAAATAGAACAGTATTAAACCTCGTACTTTTTTGGATCACTGCGTAAGGGGATGCCCTTAAAAGAACGCCCCATTCGCGTTGTTATCGCCCCTTCTAGGCCGCCGATAATCTCGACCCCAGCGTAAATGTTCGCGGAAACCTTAAGTCTTTTTTCCGTTGTAACGATTGTATAAGTGGATTGCTGAATTATTTTTTTCTTCTGGCTGAGGGTGTGCGCGTGGGTTATAGCTGCATACCAAACAATAAAGCCAGGACAATGTGACGGACTTCGTGTCCAAGGAAAGAGGGGCCCAAATGGGCGGCAAGACGATGAACGGTCTCTTCTTAGCCAGCCTACGGGCACACGGAGATCCTTCCGCAACTTGCTATGCGGCGATGTCAATGACAGCAGGGATGGGGTTGTGTGGGTGTATTTGGGGGCCCAACTTTGAGATTGCTTCCGCATTATGGGATGGATCGTAGACAACTTATCTCGTGTAACCCGAGCGGTGAAGCGTCTGAAACCAAAGGGGACGTGGTTGCGCTATACGAGTGCGATCGCGTCTGTGGTCTTAATTGTAGCTTTGGCAATGTTTGTCAATCACCAAGAGCCGACGCCGCGTCCTAGCACCGCCAACCCGCATCGGCCTGAAATTGTGCTCAGACAGACGGGCCCGCCCATTGTGCGATCGAATTCACCATCGACAGGTAGCGGGTCAAGTTCGGAAGAGCGCGACCATCTTGTAAAGCTGCCCCTGCCGCGTTTTAGACCCAAACCCGCGAGCGAACCGCCGCCTAAGCAGGCCGACACCGCGGCGCCCCCGTCAAACGCCGACCCGCCCACGGGGCCAAGGGCACTAGGGCCCTCGCGTGCCCCCCCCAAAGCCGCGCCCGGCACGGCAAAAATACCGGAAAAGAAGGGGCAAGGTGGCAACACCAACCAACAACTCCCCGAGGTTTTCTCCGTAAGCGGGGTCCGCTTTGAGGGTGTGTCCGGCCACGCCGTAACGGAATCGCAGCTCCGTGAGGTGTCCATCTCACTCTCCGAAAACGGGGGCGTGTACACCGCGGCCACGGAAGAGCTGCCTGTCAAGACGTTCAAGCTAGGCGACTTGAGCGGTGACGACGGGGCGAGCCGGCGGCGGATGTCCGCGTCCGCGCTCAATGAGCTGGTGAAAGCGGTTTCAGGCGCTTATGTCGACCATCGCTTTGCCGCTATTCGGGTCACGATCCTTAAGGATGCGGTGCTGGGCCTGGTCAACGAGTCATCAGACGGCGTCCTTACGATCAACGTCGACGAGGGAACGGTGGCCGACCTGCGGACCGTGGCGCATTCGGGCCAAGACCCGTCTTCAAATATTAACGATGAGCGGCACAAACGGATTAAGAAAAACTCCCCGGTGCAGAAGGGTGACATCGTCAACCTGGATTCCGTGGAGCGGTATGTATCGCTGCTGAACCGCTACCCCGGGCGGCGGGTCGATGTGGCGCTGGCGCCCGGCCCACAGCCGCACCAACTGACCTTCGATTACCTGATCACTGAAGCCAACCCGCTGACGCTGTACTTTCAAGGCTCCAACACGGGGACGAAACAAACCGCCGAGTGGCGCGAGCGATTCGGCTTGATCCACCGGAACCTGACGGGCCAAGACGACATCCTGTCGCTGAGCTACACGACCGGGAATTTTGATACGACACACGCGGTGTACGCCAGCTACGAGCGCCCGCTGCCGGACCTGCCCAGGGTCAGGGGCAAGCTCTTCGCGGACTGGAGCGAATACGACGCGTCGGAAGTGGGCATTGTCACCGCGTCATTCAGTGGCGAGAGCGTGGGCGTTGGGGGTGAGTTGGCTTGGAACGTCTTCCAAAAAAATACACTTTTTATTGATGCGGTCGGGGGCATTCAGTACAGGCACGCCGAGACCGAAAACGGCCTGGCGGCGGTGCGGGGAAGCACCGGGTTTTTGCTGCCTTACGTCGGCATTAGAGGCGAGCAGCGTAAACGCCAGACCAGTACGAGCACTTGGTTCTCCGCTCTCCTGGAGTTCAACCTACCGGATTTGGTGGACACCGAGGGCGACGAATTGATACGCCTGGGCAGATCGGAGGCCGACCGGGATTGGGCCGTCCTGCGCTACAGCGCCGAGCACTCGTGTTTCCTAGACCCGCTGTGGGAGAAAGACTGGGGCACGCCGGGCAGCGGCTCGACCCTTGCCCACGAGCTCTACCTGTCTGGGCGGGGTCAGTTCGTGTTCAGCGACCACCGCTTATCGCCAAGCTTCACACAAACCGCGGGTGGTTTTTACACGGTGCGGGGGTATCCCGAATCGTTTACGTCAGCGGACAACGCGTTCATCGGCACGCTCGAATACCGCTTTCACCTGCCGCGATTTCTAACACCCGACGCGCAACCGGGGTCACTCTTTGGGCAGGCGTTCCGCTTCAGGCCTCAGCAAGAATTAGCCGTGCCGGACTGGGACCTGATCCTGCGTGCTTTCTTGGACGTGGGGCGTGTCTGGCACAACAAGCGGCTGAGCTTCGAGCGCGACACCACGCTCGTGGGCGCGGGGATAGGGATGGAATTCACCCTAAAGCAAAACCTAAGCATGCGCGTGGACTGGGGCTGGGCGATGAAAGACACCCCCAACGGCTCGGGGCAAGTTACCGCCGGGTCCAGCCAGGTGCACCTGTTGTTTTCGCTTTTTTATTAGCCGGGGAGTTTGTTGAAACTTTAGTTCATGAGGCAAACGATGGAGCCAAGAACAAATAGCTTACGGGGCGGATGGGGGAGAAAGACACGCTCTGCTTTGAGAGAGCTTGTGGTCATGACGCTGTGTATCAACATGGCGATACCGGCCTGGGCACAGCCCGCGGGGAATGTGCAGGTGAACCAAGTGGTCCAAGGGCAGGCCCAATTCACCCAGGACGGGTCGCACACGACGATCCACGCGGCTGACAACACCATCATCAACTACAACCAGTTCAATGTCCCTTCGGACGCGGTGGTGCAGTTTGTTCAGCCCAGCGCCCAGAGCAGAGTGTTAAACCGCGTGCTCGGGTCCGACCCGTCGAACATCCAGGGCTCGCTATTGGCGAACGGGATCGTGTATCTCGTAAACCCCTCGGGTGTGATCTTCGGCCCCGGCGCGGTGGTGGACGCCGCCCAGTTCCACGCGGCGGCGGGCAATATCAGCAACCAAGATTTTCTTAATAACATCAACCATTTCATCACGGACCACGGCACGGTGATGAACGAGGGCGCGATCCGCACAATCGACGGCGCCAACCTGCTGGGGCACAAAGTTGTCAACACGGGCACGATCGTCGCCCAGCGGGGGATTGTCACGCTGACGTCCGGCAAAGACGTTTACCTAAGCGAATCGGGTTCGTCGGTCATGGTCCGTGTCGACCACGTCGACGCGGCGACAGGCCACAGCGGCCACCGCCCCGCCGACGTGCCCCAAGAGTCGGGCTTGGTCAACGAGGGCACCGTCGAGGCCGACGAGGTGATGTTCGCCAGCGGCGACGTGTATTCGCTGGCGCTTATCAACCGCGGCACGGTCCGCTCACCCGGGGGCGATGTCACCCTCAGCGGCAACGGCCTTGTGCTCAATGAAGGCACGATTGATGTTTCCGACCGCCGTGCGGGCGAAACAGGCGGAACGGTGAAAATGCTCGGCGAGCACGTTGGCTTGGTGGGCGGCACGATCGACGCCTCCGGCGACGCCGGCGGCGGTGAGGTATTGATCGGCGGTGAATACATGGGCGAGGGGAGCCTGCGAAACGCCTCTGGCACATTCCTTGGCGCGGATTCAGCCATCCACGCCGACGCAATCACCACCGGCGACGGCGGGCGTGTGATTGTCTGGGCCGATCAAGCCACACGTGCACACGGCGTGATCACCGCGCGCGGAGGCCGTGACTCGGGCAACGGGGGGTTTGTCGAGACGTCAGGAAAAATATTCCTCGACGCCACACAGCCTGCCGACGTCGGTGCGGCCAACGGCCAACCCGGCACGTGGCTGCTCGACCCGTCGAACGTCACCATCCAATTAGCCGGCGGGCTGCTCGATATACTCTCGCCGCTATTCATCGCAGGCGTCATCAACTCCACCATTTCGGCGGCCGTTCTTAGCCTGGCCTTAAACCTTGGCGGCAATGTGGTGATCTCCACCAACCACCTGCTTGGCGGTCAGACCGGCAACATTGTGGTCAACGCCGATGCACCGATTACAAAAACAGCGGCGGGGATCACCAACCTCTCACTCTTATCAGCCACTGATATTCAGATTGACGGCGCTATCACCGCGACCGCCGGCACGTTAAACGTGACGCTGACCGCCAACGACGGCTCACAGGCAGGGCACGACCCCGACACGACCGCCGGCAACATCGATATCAACGCGGCCATCAGCACCAACGGCGGAACGTTCAGCTCCACCGGTGTCGATTTCGACAACACCGGCGGCACGATCACCACGGCCGGCGGCAGCCTGACACTCAACCAAGACGGCCTGGTTACCATCGGTGCACAGATCAACGCCGGAGACGGAGCGGTCGACATCGACGCCACGGGCGTGGGCTCAACGGTTGATATCGACGCCCCGATTATCGGGGGCACGGGCAATGTGAACATCGACGCGGTCGGCCTCACAACGATCTCGAACACAGGCAGCATCACCACGACCACCGGCAACGTCTCCATTGGTGGGGCGCTGGCCGGCCTGCTCAGCCTCGGGGGCAATATCACCTCCGTGGGCGGCGATATCACGCTTAACAACGCCGCTACGCTCATCGATAGCGTCGTAATCAACACGGGGGCTGGCGCAGGCAATCTGACAGTTGGCAGCACCGTCGACGGGGCCAACCCGCTGACCGTCAACGTGGGCCTGGGTGATATCACACTCCAAGCAGACGTCGGGTCAACCGTCGAACTAACCAGCGTCGACCTCACCGCGGGCAACCTCATCGACCTGCAAGCAGACGTGCTCACAACAGGCGCGCAGACCTACAACGGGCCGCTGCAGACCGCCGGCACGCTCGCTAGCTCCGTGGCCGGGGCGTGCATCATCAACGGGGCACTCACCCTCGCGGGAACCACGATCATCAACACCGCCGGAGCCATCACAGACGACGTCACGATCACAGGCCCCGTCGATGGGGCCAACTTGCTGACCATTAACGTAGGCCTGGGTGACATCACACTACAAGCTGACGTCGGGTCAACCGTCGAACTAACCAGCGTCGACCTCACCGCGGGCAATCTCATCGACCTGCAAGCAGACGTGCTCACAACAGGCGCACAAACCTACAACGGGCCGCTTCAGACCGCCGGCACGCTCGCTAGCTCTGTAGCCGGGGCGTGCATTATCAACGGGGCACTCACCCTCGCGGGAACCACGATCATCAACACCGCCGGGGCTATCACCGACGACGTCACAATCACAGGCACCGTCGACGGCGCCAACCCGCTGACCGTCAACGTAGGCCTGGGTGATATCACACTCCAAGCAGACGTCGGGTCAACCACCGAGTTGGCTAGCGTCGATATGACCGCTGCCAACCTCATCGATTTACAAGCGGACGTGCTCACAACAGGCGCGCAGACCTACAACGGGCCCATACAAACTGCCGGCACGCTCGCCAGCTCCGCAGCGGGGGCCGTCAACCTCAACGGACTGCTCACGCTCGCCGGCGCGACCATCATCAACACCGCGGGGGCCATCACAGACGACGTCACGATCACCGGTCCCGTCGATGGGGCCAACTTGCTGACCATTAACGTAGGCCTGGGTGATATCACACTACAAGCCGACGTCGGGTCAACCGTCGAACTAGCCAGCGTTGACCTGACCGCTGCCAACCTCATCGACCTGCAAGCGGACGTCACCACCACAGGCATACAAATTTACAACGGACCCGTTTCAGTCGGCGGCGTGATTGCCACCACTAATTCCGACGTCACGATCAATGGCGACATGATTATCCCTGAATCCACTGCCGCCGTTATTAGCACAGGCCCAGGCGAAGGTGATATCACCGTCACCGGCAGCACCGGTGGAACAGCGGGTATCGCGACAGAACTTCTTACGCTCGACGCCGGCACCGGCAACGTTACATTGGTCGATACGGTTGCCGGTGCGGCCGGCGCCGCCGACGCCACGGGGCTTACCTCGGTAACGATCACCGACGCGGAAATCGTGCAACTGCCCGCCTTTGTTATTTCGGGCCCATTGACCACAACCAATCCGCTAACAGGCCCCCTCACCGCAGGCGGGGCCTTACAGACCGGATCGCTTTCGCTGTCGGGCACCGATCTGAATCTAAACAGCGGTTTTATTTCCGGTGGAACGACTTCATTGACTTCATCGGGCACAACAAACCTCGCCGGGCCAGGCAGCAGTTCAACCGGAGTGTTCAGCGTCACGGGCGCGACGGTTCTCGCTACCGACCTAACCACCACCAACGCGGCCGTTACGTTTAATAGCCCCATCACGCTCGGTGGCAACGCGACCATAGACACGGGCGCCGGCCTTGGCGACGTGACATTTGTCGATACCATCGACGGCGCGAACCAACTTATGATCAACGCCGGGGGGGGCGACATCATAATACAAGCCGACATCGGCGCCACCACGCCTCTGGCTAACCTGACCGCCACCGCCAACACCATCGACGCTCAGATTGATGTCGCCACCATAGGCGCACAAATCTACAACGGTAACATTTCAATTGGCGGCACATTTACCACGAACGGTTCGGACCTCACCGTCAACGGTGACATGTTGATCCCTGAAGCTCAGGCCGCAATATTGATTACAGGGCCGGGAGAAGGCGACATCACTGTCACCGGAATCACCAGCGGTACGGCGGGCGCATTGGCAGAATCAGTAACGTTCAATGCCGGCACCGGCGATCTTACGCTGGGCAATACGGTCTCCGGTGCAGCCGGCGTGGCCGACGCCACGGGGCTTACCTCAGTGACGATCACCGACGCGGAAATCGTGCAACTGCCCGCCTTCGTCGTTTCGGGCCCATTGACCACAACCAATCCGTTAACAGGCCCCCTCACCGCAGGCGGGGCCTTGCAGACCGGATCGCTTTCGCTGTCGGGCACCGACCTGAATCTGAACAGCGGCTTTGTTTCCGACGGAACCGCCACGCTCACGTCGTCGGGCACGTTGACCGTGGCCGGGCCGGGCAGCAGTTCAACCGGAGCGTTCACCGCCATAGGCGCAACGGTTCTGAATTCAGACCTCACCACAACCAATTCACCGGTTACGTTCAACAGCCCCGTCACGCTCGGCGGGGGCGCGATCGTCAGCACCGGCCCAGGGGCGGGCGACGTGACATTCGTGGATACCATTGACGGAGCGAGCCAACTGACGATCAACGCCGGCGGCGGCGACGTCGACCTCCAGGGCAACCTGGGGGCCACCACACCGCTGACCAGCCTCTCCGTTACGGGCAACATGATTGACGCCCAGGTCGGCGTCGCCACCACCGGAGCCCAGACCTACACGGGCGACACCACGCTTGGCGGCACCATAGCCAGCACCACCGCCGGGGCGGTCGACCTTATCGGCAACGTCACGCTCGCGGCCACGACAGCCATTACCACCGCAGGCGCCGCCACCGACGACATCACCATCACCGGCGCGATTGACGGGGCCAACCCGCTGACCATCAACGCCGGCGGCGGTGACATCGACCTGCAGAGTGACCTGGGCGCCACCACACCGTTGACCAGCCTGACCGCCACCGCCAACACCATCGACGCACAGATCGACGTCGCCACCACAGGCGCACAGACCTACACCGGCGATACCACCCTTGGCGGCACCATAGCCAGCACCACCGCCGGGGCGGTCAACCTCATCGGCAACGTCACGCTCGCGGCCACGACAGCTATTACCACCGCAGGCGCCGCCACCGACGACATCACCATCACCGGCGCGATCGACGGGGCCAACCCGCTGACCATCAACGCCGGCGGCGGCGATATCGCGCTACAGAGCGACCTCGGAACTACCACCCCATTGACCAGTCTGGCCGCCACCGGCAATACCATCGACGCCGAAGTCGACGTTGCCACCACCGGCGCCCAGACCTACACCGGCAATACAACACTGGGCGGCACCCTAGCCAGCACCACCGCCGGGGCGATCAATCTCATCGGCAACGTCACACTCGGCGGCGTCACCCTCATCAACACCGCGGGCGCCGGCACCGACGACGTGACCGTCACCGGCACGATCGACGGGGCCAACCCGCTAGCCATCAACGTCGGTGGCGGCGATATCGACCTGCAAAGTGACGCGGGATCAATCACGCCGCTGACTGATTTCACCATTACCCAAGCGAATACTGCCACCCTCAACGGCCTAGCGGTCGTAGACGACATCAGCCTCACCGCGGACGAGCTTGATTTTATCGGCGGGGCCGGTTCACTCACCACAAGCAGCGTGGGCACATTGTTGATGCAGCCCACCGGCAGCTTGGTCTCGATCGACGTCGGATCGCCCGCGGGCGGCAGCGGGACGCTGGACCTATCCGATACCGATCTGGCGGCTCTTGGTGACGGCTTTGGCGGTGTGACCATCGGCCGTGCCGACGGTCAACACGCGATCACCGTGGGCTCGGTATCCGTATCCGACCCGCTGACACTGCAATCGCCAAGCGGCGGCGCCATCACCGTAAATGACCTGATCACCGGCACCGGCAATGCCTCGCTGACACTGCAAGCACTCATCGCCGTCCTGAATGCGGGCATGCTCACGTCCGGTCAACCGATCACGCTTAACACCACCATCATTCTCGGGCAGAGTGTAGCGCTCGACACGACCGGCGGTGGCGGGTCTCCGATCGGTGCCGATATCGTCTTTGCAAACCCGCTCAACGCTACCACACCCGGCACGGAAGCCTTGTCGCTCGATGCCGGCTCGGGTGGTGATATTACCTTCAACGACGCGCTGGGCGCGGTCACCAAACTTGGTGCTATCACGGTCACCAACGCTCAAGATGTCACCAGCGCCGCGGGCATCACCGCTTCTTCATTCACACAGACCGCCGGCACCGGTGACACCTTGCTCCAAGGCGCGTTGGACACTTCGGGGTTGGCAGACGCAGCCGGCGGCGTTGTGCAGATCACCACCGCTGGCGCGATATCCGCTTTAGGGTTGATCGATACCAGTGGCGGGACCGCCTCGGGCGGCAACGCGGGGCAGGCCGGCGGGGGCGTCACCCTGACGTCAACGGGCGGGGCGGCGATAGTCTCCGGTATCACAACGTCCGGCAGTGCGGCCGCAGGCGGGTCAAATTTAGCCGGGGGCGACGCGGGGGGTGTCTTGGTTCAACCCGCATCCGGCTTAACACTGGGTGGAAAGGGCGTGGACGACGTGCGCCCTGATGGGTTGATCACGATCCTGGGTGCGATCACATCGCTGGGAGGCCTCGGGGACGGCGCCGGTGCCGACGGCGCAGGCGGCGATATCCAACTGGCGCCCACCGGCCGTATCAACGAACCCAGTGTCGCGACGATCATCGGAAACCCCAACGGAGGCGATATAACGATCAACACCAGCGGCGACATCACGGTGGGTCAGAACGAAAAGATCAGCGCGCTAGACACAGTCACCCCATCGGGGCTAGGCAGCATCTCCCTTACTTCGGACGGCGGCACGATCACCATCGGCGACTTAAGCGCCAAAGGAGACATCACCGTAGACGCAGGCCCAACGGGTGTGATCGACCTGCTGGTGCGGCCCATTGGCGGCGTGCTGCTGAGCAACAACACGCTGATGCAAGACGAGGGCCTCGACATCCTGGCCGATGGGCTGATCTCTCTGCTGAGCCCGATTACGATCGGTGGTGTTGGCGGGCCCACGCCGCTGTTCGCCTCGACGGACCAGGCCAACATCCTCCCGGCCATTCTCGCCGACCCCCGATTCCTCGTGGCTGAACTGTTGACACCGCTTGCGCTGAGGGCGTCGGCAATCCTTGACGGGTTTGCTCTAGCGCCGTTGATTATCGTGGGTGGCGGCGGGGATGGTGGGCTTCCTGACATTATCAGCGGTGTCATCGACAGCCAGCGCCCGAGGCCTCAAGGCCCCGATGGGGGCGGCGGCGGTAACGGCGGCGGCTCGGAAGGGATACTGGGCATACTGCCGGATATCTTTGACAACAACCTGCTGAATTCGGTGTTAGATGTCTTCGGGGTTGAGTTGGCCGATGATCAGGCGGGGGTCGCTTTGACAACACGCAGCCGGTCATTCCGATTGGCGGGCGAAGGGTTTGTCCACGACGACTTCGCCGGCGCCGCGGCCGCAGCCACTGTCCCGACACAGATCACCATCAACCGACTGAACTCGGCGGCGGCAAGACGGCTGAACTCACGGATCCGGGCGTTCCAGACTCGGCGGCTTATCGCCTATCGCACGAATCTCGGCCGGGAATACAAAGACATCATGGGCAACCGCGACGCAGCGGACGGCTTGAACTCTTTACAACGCGCCGTCTTACTCGTTGATCGTATCTCCAAAGAACGCCCGCAACTGTACAACGACCTGGAGGACGTTGCCGGCATGATCGAATCAATCGAGACGATGAGCTGCACCGATTTTGAGAAGCAATGGCTCGCGTCGTCTCTGGTTGAACTGACGCGATCGGAAGACGTTGGTTATGAGGTCATGGTTGAGTCCCTGAAAATAATCCGCCCCTCAAGCTCGGCGTTGCTCAACTCCCTGACGCTAGACGAGCCGCGGGTCGCCAGCCTCAAGACCGACTACCTGTCCAACTTCTTGCGATTTACCAGGTGGCCTGACAACGCGTTCGCTTCCACAGATAGCCCCCTGGTGATCACCATGGTAGGCCAAGACAGGTTCGCATCGGTTTTTGATGCGTCCATCCAGTCCAGGCCAATCGCCGCCAGGAATGTCCGAGTCCTGCGGCTGCAGCACCCGGCGGCGCAGGACAACGCGCCGCAGGGCGCCGCTTTAAATGAAGCGGTCGCGGCGTTCAATCAACAACTGGCCGACTCCCACGTCGTCTATATAGGCGGCTCCGAGGCGCCGAGGCTGGGCTCGATCCTCTCGGGGCTAGCCGGCGCCGATGCGCTTACCGTTAGCACCATCCCCGGTTTTGTTGAGCAAGGCGGGATGCTCGGGATGGTGCAGACGGGAAACGACATCCGGTTTGACTCAAACACGGACGCGATCCAACGATCGCAATTGAAAGTTAGCTCGAAACTCCTCGATCTGTCTCGAACAATCGAGGCGGGCCAGCAGCGGGGTAATTACTGATGGGTTTTAAAAAAATCAACTCGTTCGGCCTAAAAATCATGCTGCTGATTGTCACCACCAGCGGCTCGGCTGTGCTGCTTGTCATCGGCACAATACTCACCACAGACGTCATCCGGCTCCAGCAGTCCGCCGCCGACAACCTAACCGCACAGGCTAACACATTAGCGAATCACAGCGTCGCGGCCTTGATGTTTTCAGATCAGGACGCCGTTGCCGAAACGCTCGGGGCACTAAAGCACATCCCGAACATCGCTCATGCCTCCATTTACAACACCGACAAGACCTTGTTTGTTACTTATGAGAGAAAAGCCAACGGCGAGTATCAAATAAACACAAGCGGCAATGCCGACGCCTTCCCTGAGGGGAACCGCGGAGCCCTAACAATCAGTCAACCCATCGTGTTCGACCAAGAAAGGCTTGGGACGCTGTACCTGGTCTACGATCTCACCCAGCACTACCGCCAACTCAACCGCAAGAGCGCCATGGCGATTGGCGCCGGGCTGTTTGCGATGGCCGTCTCCGTCCTGCTGGCCATGCGCCTAAAGAAAACCCTCACCCGGCCGATCCACGAGCTGTCCCGTGTCGCGGTGCACGTCGCGAAGACGAAAGACTACGGGGTTCGCGTGGCTAAATACATGAACGATGAAATCGGTGCGCTGACCGATACCTTCAACGGCATGCTCAGCGAGATCCAGGCCAGAAACGCGCAACTCGAACGCGTGCGGGGCGAATTGAAGAACCGTGTCGAGGAGCGGACCGCCGACGTGAACCGCGCCATGGCCGAGGTGCAGGCCGCGACCCAGGCCAAGGCCGAATTCCTCGCGAACATGAGCCACGAGATCCGCACACCCATGACCGCCATCCTCGGTTACACGGACATCCTGCTCGAAGATAAATTTTCACCCGAGAAACGCGCCGAATACCTCCACACCATCCAGCGCAGCGGCCAACACCTGCTGAAGGTGATTAACGACATCCTCGACCTGTCAAAGATTCAAGCGGGCAAGCTGGACATCGAACATCTCCGTATCTCGCCGATTGAAGCCATTACCGAAGTCGCTTCGCTGATGCGTCCCCGTGCCCTTGAAAAGGGCCTGACCTTCGACGTTGATTACTGCGGCAACATCCCCAAGACCATCTCGTCGGACCCAACACGGCTGCGCCAGGTTATGTTGAATCTCCTGAGCAACGCTCTCAAGTTCACCCACGAGGGCGGCATCCGCATCCGCACCAAGCTGATCACACGTGGCAATACGAAAAACCACTGCCTGAGGATTGATGTTATCGACACGGGTATCGGCATGACCCCGGAACAGCAAAAGAAACTCTTCAATGCCTTTACACAGGCGGACACGTCTACCACGCGTCGGTACGGCGGCACGGGCTTGGGGCTGATCATCTCCAAACGGCTGGCCCAGATGCTCGGCGGCGACATCATCATCGACAGCACCGCGGGCAAGGGCACGCGCACTTCTTTGACTTTGGCCACCGGGCCTTTAGAGGGCATTGGGTTGATCGAAAACCCACAAGAAGCCGAGAGGCTCGCTGTGCCCGCAGCCAAGCCAGCAGCCCACCAGTTGAAGCTGAACACCCATGTCCTGCTTGCCGAAGACAGCGCCGACAATCAAAGGCTTGTCAGTTATGTTCTCAAAAAAGCGGGCGCCAAGGTCACTGTCGTTGAAAACGGGAGGCTTGCTTGCGACCAGGCGCTCGATGCGTTGCACCACGGTCGACCTTACGACGTCATATTAATGGACATGCAGATGCCCGAGATGGACGGGTACGCCGCGACCCGAGAGCTCCGTGGAGCCGGGTATACACACCCGATCATCGCGCTCACAGCCCACGCCATGAGCACCGATCGCGATAAATGCATCCAAGCGGGGTGCGACGACTACACCACCAAACCGATTAAGAGAGACGCGCTGCTGGCCATGATAGAGCGTTACGCGGACAGCAAGTCGGCGGCTGCGTAAGGACGCGGGAGATAAATTTTACGGGGCGGTATTGGCCCAATGCGCTGAATGGGCGTTGATAAACTTATCTCAACCGGAGCGATCGTAAACCCGCGAGCCGCGCCGGCGATCGAGCCGGATACGCTAACAGTAGCGTTCGGCGTGGGTTGTCGAAATGGAGGTGGAGGGAATCGAACCCACGACCTCTTGCATGCCATGCAAGCGCTCTCCCAACTGAGCTACACCCCCGTGTCTATACGCGAACGTACAGCACGTTTATGGCTGAGAATATAGGCTGCCCTTTCCACAACTTCAAGTGCCTCAAATGCTTCGCTTGTGTCTGGTCGTCTCTGAACCGACGAAGCGGGCGATCCAGCCCAGGCCCGCGGCGCGGCCCGTCTGACACATATCGGCCGTTGGGAGTTTGTCGAGACACCTTTTACAGGGGTCGGGGGCGGACGCCGGGCCGCTTGGGCGGGCGGCGGTGCTAAGCCTAACAAGTAACCGCGGGTACTTCGGCCGACGCAGTTCACTTCGCCCGCCACAGATGATAGACTAGTAGGGATACGGCTATTGTCACCCTGGAGTATTGCATGTCGCTATTAGATGACCTGCGTGAGCTTTTTCACCTTGACCAGCAGGTCCGGGGGATGCAGAAGCGGCTCGACGCAGCCACCCGAAGACACAACGCCCAACAGACCAAGCTTTCGCAGCTTAACCAGCAATCGCAAGAGGTCGCTGACCAACTCAAGCAAGCCAAGGTCAAGGCCTCCACCCTCGAAAACCAAACCAAAGAAGCCGAGCAGCGCATCGAGCATCTCCGCGAACAGATGCAGAGCGTGCGGAGCAATAAGGAGTATTCAGCCGTATTGGTCGAGCTCAATACCCTGAAGGTTGATAACGGCAAGGTGGAAGACGAGCTTTTAGCGCAGCTTGGCGAGATCGACCGTCTCAACGAACAGGCCGAGGCGTTCGAGGCCCGCGTCGCGGATCAACAGAAGCTTGTGAACAACGCGCAGGCTGAGATCGAGTCCTGCCGCGCTGAGATTGGCCACGAGCTTGACAGCGTTACCGCGAAGCGAGGCGAAGCCGAGCAGCGGCTGCCGACCGAGATACGTGAGCAGTTCAACCGTACGGCCCATGTTCACGAGGGCGAGGCCATGGCGGTGGTCATCGAAGAAAACCGGCGGCGCATGGAGTACACCTGTGGCGGGTGCTACATGGCGATCCCGGTTGAGCGGGTTAACTCGCTGATGACACTGAAAGATCAGATTATCTTCTGCCCCAACTGCAGCCGCATCCTCTATATCGATCAAGAGCTCAAAGAGTCGATCGGTAGCAAATAGTCGCCAGCCGATCGACACCGCCTTAAGCTTGGCATCGCCTACCGGGTTGGCGAACAAAAGCGACAGCAAGCAGTCGGTCTCATCACCATGGCTGAACTGAGTGTTTATTTTGACGGCGGCGCCCGTGGCAACCCAGGCCCGGCGGCGGCGGGTGTGGTGGTCCACGCGGGCGACCCGACCCGGCCTATCCACGAGGCGGGGTACTTCCTTGGGCACATGACCAACAACATGGCCGAATACAACGGGCTGCTGCGGGCGCTTGATATCGTGCTGGGGATGGATCCCGACGCGGTGAGCATCCACAGCGACTCTCAACTGCTCGTCCAGCAGATCAACGGCAAGTACCGCGTAAAATCGCCGGCGTTGGCGCCGCTGTACCGCGAGGCGATGGGCCGGCTCAAAGGGCTTCGTGCCTGGCGGATCGGGCATGTCCGACGCGAGTTCAACTCACGGGCAGACGAGTTGGCCAACCTCGCGATGGACGCTGGCCACGACGTGACCGTGGTATCGGCTTCGGAGCCGGGCGCCGACGACGAGCGTCTTGAAAACAACCCTGAATCACCCGCGGCTACGGGATCACCGGACGGCGTTTGCTGGGACGCTTGTTTGACGGAGCCGCCCGGCGACACCTGCCCCGCTTCCATGCGCAGGGGTTCGGTGTACCGCTTCGGGCCAACCGTCCCGGAAGGATTCTGCATCCACGCGGCGAGGGACGTGCTGGCGGTGGGCCTGACCAAAGCAGGCCGCCCAATGCCGGACAGCGAAGTAGGCTGCCACCACTGCGGGGCGGCGTTCAAGATCAGAACGGCACACGACGGGCGGTGAAGCGGCGTGGGCCGGGCCGATTCCGTGTGGGAGTGTTCTTGTCAAACCATGGGCGGGGGCCCGATTGAGGGTCGAGGCCGCGGGCCGGTTGGGACTTCCGCTTGAGAATTGCTAAAATCCTGAATCAGGGCCTGCGTCGCTAGCCAAGGGTACACCAAAGTATCTCGCGGCCAGGCCCGATCAGAAAGAATCGGGAGGGGTTGATTTAATATGAGTGCGCAGAAGCCGGGCGCCAAGCACGGTGGGTGTCGGCTAGAGTTTGTCCGTGTTGCCGCTTTTGGTAGTGCTAATGGCAGAGCAGACAGAAAAAAAATCCGAGTGGGGCTCGTCGCTGCGGCTGTTTATCATTGCCTACCTGCTGGCTGTGCAGGCGGCGGTGATCGTGGCGTTCGCGGTAACGCTTGTGCCGACGCTTGAGTCGATCTGGCTCCAGAGCGTGGCCACGGCGGTGCTGGGCTTGTTCGTGCTGGCGATCATCATGAGCGCCGCGGCGAGTTTCGGGACGGCTGTGATGCGGTGGGCCGTGTCGGTTTCGAGCCTGCGCCAACTCGATCGGTTGCACGCCAGCATCGAAGACACCCACCGGGTGATCCGCAAGATCAGCGACCGCCTGCTGATGAGCGACACGACCAAACGTATCGCGTACCGCGAAAACGAACGCCAGATCATCCGCAAAGCGCTCCAAGAAGACATCAAGAAGGGCAACCTTAGCCAGGCAATGTCGCTGGCCAAGCTCATGAGCCAGCTCTTCGGCGACCACGAGGAAGCCGAGGATTTCAGGGAGCAGATCCGCAACGCACGCACCACGGTGATGGCCGCCAAAGTGGAAGAGGCGATCCTTAAACTCGACAGCATCCTTGCCCGCTACGACTGGGATCAGGCAGCCATCGAAGCGGCGAAAATCCAGCGGCAGTTCCAAGGCTCACCCAAAATCCGTGGGCTCGACCAGCGTGTGGCCGACGCGAAGGAGAACCACAAACGCCACCTCGAAGAGCAGTTCCGCCTCGAAGCGGAGCGCGAAAACGTGGACGTGGCGATCAGCCTGCTGCGTGAGTTGGACAAGTACCTCACCGAGGAAGAGGCTGCGCCGTTCCGCGAAATCGCCAGGGGTGTGATCGGCAAGCAGCGGGAGAACCTGGGCGTGCAGTTCAAGCTCGCCGTTCACGACAAAGAATGGGGCGTGGCCATCGGCGTGGGCGAGCAGATCATCCGTGAGTTTCCCAACACGAAGATGGCCGACGAGGTCCGCAGCATGCTCGACCTGCTACGCGAGCGGGCCGCGGGCAAGCAAGCCGTGAACGCCGATGGGGGCAGCGCCGGGTAGCGTCATTTTCAGATCAGCTTGGTATGCCGCCGCTTTGTTTTTGTGCGAGGCGGGCAGCCACCGGCACGCTGGGGTCAGTGCCCTTCGCCCGACAACTCCATGTTCAGCACCGCCGGCCCGACGCTCTCGCGCACGCCCACGCGCACGCCGTGCTCCTTGAGCATGTCACCGCCGCCGCGGAACAGGAACCGCCGCACCACCAGCTGGCCGGGGGTTAACTGGGCAACGATCCGCTCCTGGCGTGGTGTGCCTCTGAGTGTGGCGAACGTGTACAGCGAGAGGATTTCATCGGATTTGTTGGTGATCATCTGCGTGACGACCACGTCCTCTTTGAGCCCCGTTTCCGGGTTCACGATCAGCTCGACCGTGGCGTCAAAGTCCACGTTGGCAAGCCCAAGCTTGACCGGGGCGCTGATGTCCACATCGTAATGCTGGCTGCCGGCGGTGAACTCGAAGCGGGCCACGACCCGCTTGGCGCCGGCGGTTTCGGTGATTGGGAAGCTGACCTCAACGGGGATCTTGACCGTCTGCCCCGGCGCCAGCGAGAAGTGGTGGACGCGCGGCTGGATGTCCCACTTGGACGGCCCGACGATACGCATGTGCCCGTTGATGGTCATCGGCCAGGGGTTGGTGAACTGGATGCTCCGCTGGTGGGGCTTGGACAACGACTCAATAAACGCGGGCAGCATCTTGAACGACGCCCGCAGCATCGCCAACGGCGCGTCAATGCCCTCGATAAAAGTAGGCGTGGTGGTGAGCGTTAGCCGGTGCTGCCTGCCCACCAACGGCACAGGCACGCGGTTGCCCCACACGTCCACCGCTTCGGGTTGGTTGCCCAGGTACATCTCGACGACCGCTTCGTCTTGCGGGGCCGATTCGTTCCACGCCGCAAGCATGCCCCTGCTGGGGCCGTTGAGGATCATGCACCGCATCCCCTCACCCAAGGGCAAGCGCGACATCACGCGACGCCCCGCTAGCCGGTGAGCCACACACGTGAACACACCCAACAGCGGGTCTGGCATCAACGAGACGTGCCGCCCCCCGGTGAACGCCCAGGGCCTAGGGATTGCAATCCCCGTGGGCTCGGTCTCCCAGGCGTGGAGCATACGCAAGGTTAGGTCTTGGACGCGTCGGTCGTGGATCATCTCCGTGGCGGTCGGCTCGTTGAGGTACAGCCAAAAATCCGTGCCGGGCGAGTCGTGCCACTGGTCGGTGTATTGGCCGATGAGGTGGGACATAACCCACGTGGGTATGTCGATCGCGTAGCTGACGTCCCCCTCGACCCCCGGCCGACGCGATTGGTCCAACCGCCAAGGCAGCACCAACCGCGGCTGAGGCGTCATGCCGCGAAGCGTTTTTATAATCCCGACGATCCGGCTGGGAAGGTCGGGCTTATAAAACAGCCCGGGGCGGTCCATCGAGCCGAGCTGCCACTGGTGTATCCGCTGGCCGTGACGCATCAACGGCGGCATCAAGAACGGTGTCCAGGCTTCGGTCGGCTTCTCAAAAATCGCGGACGGGTCATCGCTGGGGATATCGTGGTTCTGCGACAACTCGTGGGGGATCGGGTTAAGGGTCATGACCAATTCTCGCCCACGCCCGACCACCGTCTGTGTGATATCTCCGAGCATACGCTGGCGTTCGTCGATGTTGGACACGGTGGTGTCCTGCGCCCAGGCGCTGATGGTCAGCGAATCCAGCCGCGACTTGTCCAGCAGAAGCGGCATGAGCATCAGCTCCTGGTCGGGGCCGTCATCGGCCACAACGCGGAACCGCGTGGCGTCCTCGGCAAACATCAGCGACTCGTCTGGCAGCCACAACATGGAGGACATGGTGCGGGCGATCCGAAGCGAATTGGTATCGCCCTGGCCAGCCTCGCGCACTTTCAAGTCAACCAAGTGCCAGCCGAACTTCTCCAAGTTCGGCTGCCATTTCCATGTGGCTGGCGCCCACTCGTCGATCTGGCGGCTGGTGGAGTCGACTTTGCGCATGCGGTAGTCGTATACGTCGACGTCCACAATCAGCGGCCGGGCCGTGAGGTCGCGCACGCGCAGGTCCAGCTGCGGCTTGTCAGGCCAACGGACGATATTCACAGGGCTCTGGGACGCGATCATCACGTTTGGCAACTGCCAGACGCTCACATCGTCGAACCACGCGTCGCCTTTGACGTCTTGGTAGGGCACCTCGTGGCGGTCCGTTTGGCGACCCTGCTGCTGAGGCTGAAGCAGTTCGACCTGCAGCCCGATCCACGCCGCGTCGGGGTATTCGCCTTCGAGCCGCACAGCCAACAGGTCTTCGCGCCCGCCGGTCTGGTTCAGATCGCTGCTGCGGACGCTGTCATCGATGCGCCGACCGCGCTCGTCCACGAAGTATGCCAAAATGCGCGCACGCGCGTATTGCAGGCTTGTGGTGGTCACTTTGGCGGTGACCAGGTAATCGCTCTGGGGCACAGCAGGCAGCGCCCCCATCTCGACAAACGCGCCCACGCTGCCGCCGTTGAGCCCGAGGTGCAACCGGTGCTCGCCGCTTTCGCGCTGTGGGCGATCGAAACCGACCGTGGTGTAGGCGGGGAAGCCGGGCTGGTTGACCAAATTGTTGTGCAGCGGCTGGCGGAGGAAGTTGCGGTCGGTGGTCTGGGCGTCCCTGCCGATCGCAAACCAGTACATAGGCAGGTCTTCGTAATTGTTGAATTTGGCTTCTTCGAAGTCGAACTTTTGGATCAGGCGCCGGCCCCGGATCGGCTGTACCTGGTACGGCTGGGGCTGGGCCCAGGCAGACACCCCCTCCAGCAGCAGCCCCAGGCAGACCGCTGCCCAACAGATTTGAGTCCGAAACCTCGTCATTTAAAATTGTTATCGGATGATCCCCCGCCCCCGCTGCAGTCCCGGGAGGGGCTTACAACGCCGCTAGGCGCTGGGCGCGGTCCTGGGCAATCAAGGCTTCGACCAACTCGTCTAAATCGCCGTTGAGCAAGCCCTGGAGCCCGAACGACCTGTTTAGGCGGTGGTCCACCGCGATGTTTTCCTTATTGCGGTAGGTGCGGATGCGCTCAGACCGCCCGCCCGAGCCGATCATCTCTGACCGAGCGTCGGCGCGTTCGGCGTCCCTGATCCGTTGGTAGTGGTCGTAAACCCTTGCCCGCAAAAGCTGCCAGGCCTTGATCCGGTTCTGGTGCTGGCTCTTGGATTCCTGCATGCGCACCTCGATGCCCGTGGGGATGTGCACCATGTTCACCGCCGTGGCTACTTTGTTCACGTTCTGCCCACCGGGGCCTTGGGCGGTGGTGATGTGCATCTTCACGTCCGATTCGGGGATATCGATCTGCAGCTTGTCGGGCTCGGGCAGCACGGCCACGGTGGCGGTTGAGGTGTGCACGCGCCCCTGCGTTTCGGTGGCGGGCACGCGTTTGACGCAGTGCACCCCGCCCTCGTAGCCCAACCCCTGCCAGACGCCGGTGCCTTCCACATTCGCCACCGCCTGGCGCACGCCGCCTTGCTCGCCGGGCGAAAAGTCCATGGGAGTGAACGACCACTTGTGGCGCGTCGCGTACCGCTGGTACATCTCGAACAAGTCGCCCGCCCACAGCGCCGCCTCGGCACCGCCCGTGCCGGCGCGCACCTCCAGAATCACCGAGCCCACGGTGCGGTCCTGGGCGGTGACCAGTTCGTTGGATATCGCTTCTAGCAGGGCGTCTGCCTGCTCTTGCAAGCCCGGCAGTTCCTCCTTGGCTAAGCTCACCAACTCGGCGTCCGCGCCTTCGGCGATGATCTGCTGATGCTCTTGGACCTGGCTATGCAAGGCTTGGTACTGGCGGTACTGCTCGACCAACCCGCTTATCGCGGCGCGTTTAACCGACAGTTCCTGGACACGGCGGTGGTCCGTCACCACGTCGGGCTCGGACAGTTGCCGCTGCAGGTCGTCGTGCTGAACGGCCAGCGCGTCGAGCTTGATGATCAGGTTGGCGTGTGCTTCGGGCATCGGTTCGATGCAAACCGGGGGAGGGGATCGACAATAACACTCAGTGCGTTTTGATACTCCAATGGATGGGGAACCGGGTCGCTTTGCGCATGGCCCCCCCTCCGCGCCCCGGAAACGCGGGTCATGGCGATGGCGTGGCTAGGCCTTGCCGGCGCCGGCTTGCCCGAAGTAAGCGCCTTTGAATTTTTTCTGGAACTTCTCGACCCGGCCGGCGGTGTCGACGAACTTCTGCTTGCCCGTAAAGAAGGGGTGGCATTCGCTACAGATATCCACGTGCAGCTTTGGAAGCGTACAGTGTGTGGTGAAACTGTTGCCGCACGCGCAGGTGACCTTGCACTCAACGTAATCAGGATGGATATCAGGCTTCATGCCTCACAGGCTCCTTGGGCCATGGGTCTCATGACAGATTAGAATCAAGGATTATATCACCCCGGCAGCGGGATTCAATCACCCTTGTGAAGGACCGGTATGCAAGTCTACCTTAACGGCCAAATGCTCGACCCAGCCGACGCCCACGTCAATGCCGACGACGCGGGTATTCAGCACGCCGTGGGGCTGTTTGAGACCATGAGCGCCCGGCACGGGCGGGTGTTCCGCCTCCAGGCACACCTGGCTAGGCTAGCCCGAAGCGCCCAGGCGCTGGGGCTGGCGCGTCAGCTCGACACCGCTCCGCTGACTAAGGCTGCTGAGACAACGCTTAGTCACAACCAACTAACTGAGGCACGTTTGCGCCTGACGCTGACCCCCGGAAATGTCTCATTGTTGGGTGGCCCGTCTGACGTATCGCCGCCTGAGCCTACCGTGATGGTGGTGCCTACCCCCCCCACCGTGTACGACCCGGCTTTTTTTGAAGCGGGTGTGATGGCTACCATCGCGGCCGCCGCGGCGAACCCGTTCGACCCGACGGCCGGGCACAAGACGCTTGCTTACTGGTCGCGGCTGATCACGCTGCGCCAGGCGGCGGCGGCCGGAGCAGGCGAGACGATCTGGCTCGACACGACCAACCACCTGGCTAGCGGTGCGGTGAGCAACGTGTTCCTGGTCAACGGGGATCAGCTATTGACGCCGATCGCGCGGGGTGAAGAAGTGCAAGGCGGTTTGCCCGCCCCGGTCCTGCCCGGCGTGACGCGCGACGCAATCATCGAGCTAGCCCCGCAAGCCGGCTTACGGGTTCAGAAGCGCATGCTCACGGTCAACGACTTGCTCGACGCCGACGAGGTGTTCCTGACGAACTCAAGTTGGCTGGTGCTGCCGGTGTCGCGCGTGGAGAAAAAAGTAATTGGTGGCGGTGGTGTGGGGGAAGCGACGACGAAGCTGCGCGCGGCGGTGCTTGAGCTTGTGGAAAGCGAGACCGGCGGAGATTAGGGGGCGGGCTCGTACCGAAACACCAAATCGAACAGTTCCCCGCCGTAGACTTTCATGACGCCCAGGTCTTTGATCATGGCGATTTTCATGGTGTCACACGTCAAGCGTGCGTGGAAGTTGGTTTCCAACGCTCTGCCCATGCCCTCTAAGACGACTAGGTCGGCGTTGCGTCGCGTGACCGCTTCCGCCAATTCAACCGAGCACTGGGTCAGGTCGATCAGCGGCACGCCGTTGCCGCTGGGGACGAGTTCCAACGATCCGTCGCGGAGGGCGGAGGCGATGGTGTCGTCCCACTGGGCGATGCGATCGATCAGGTCGGCTAGCTCCGCGTGGGTGATGTCGTTGAGTGAAGCCGTCGAGTTAGCTGTGAGGATCACGCCGGTGCCGCGCTGAAGCAGGCTGCGTGCGAACGGGATCATGCCAAGCACGATGTCGAACCCGGCGTTGTCGACGAATAAGACGGCGCAGCGGTGCGGCGGGTTGCCCCCCCACCGCTTTAGCCAGGCGTCTAGGTCGTCCATGAGCCAGGGTCGCGGCTTGAGTTGGGCGCGTGTGGCGTAGAAATCCAAGCCACCCGATTCGAAGAGCTCCAGCGTGGGCTTGACGCCAAGGTCGAAGATATTGCCGGCGAACACACCCTCGATCAGGCACATGTTGCGCTGAACGAGCGGCATGGCGTCCAACTCGCTTAGCACCTTGGGCAGCAGCTTCAACGCGGCTTCGTTCTCGTTGGACTTCGCTAGACGGTAAGGATCGGCGATGCCGCACTGCCGCAGCACGCGTTCGCGGTGGTCGCAGATGGCCAGGATGTCCAGCCGCCCGTGTTTTTCCGGCTCGGCGGTCACTTCGTCCAAATAGGCGTAAAACGCGCGCGTCGCGGCGTCGCAAGCCTGGCGGATCGTCGCTTCACCTACGCCGCGTGCTACGGCTTCCCCCACCGCGTGCTCCACGAGGCTAGGGAAGTGCCCCCGGAACAGGTCGAGCCAATACGCGCGGCGGTCGGTGTCGGCGCCCAGGTCCACCCCGCAAGCGACGTACCCCGCCTGGTCGGCCAGCAGCGGGAACACACAGCCGTTGATATTGGATTGGTTCATGGGCAAAGAATGTAGACCCGAATCGTGTGTGAAAAATCGAGTTCTATTCGTAGATCCCGTTCAAGATCAAGGCGTTGTACCACCCGGACCGCTCCCTGACGGTCGCGGCTCGTGGCGGGGCATATTCATTACACACGCTCTCATTTTTTACATCGCCGCGAAGTTGGCCAGGATTTTCAGGCCCACTTTCTGCGATTTTTCCGGGTGGAACTGCGTGGCCCAGATGTTGTCTCGCCAGGCGGTGGCGCAGAATGGGTGGCCGTAGTCGGCGGTGGCGCTGACTACGGATTGGTTTTGTGAATCTATTGGGCGTGCGTAGTAGCCGTGTACGAAGTAGACAGCGTCGCCCTGGGCTAGGCCTCGCAGCAGCGGGTCGTCCCGCTGCCAGGTGATGGCGTTCCAACCCATGTGGGGCACCTTGAGTGGGCAGCCCGGCTTGGTGTCGTGATCGAACCGCACGACCTTCCCCCGGAAGACGCCCAACCCCTCTACCAAAGCGTCGGGCGACGGGGCCCCTTCTTCGGAGCCTTCGAACAGAAGTTGCAGCCCCAGGCATATGCCCAAGAACGGGCGGCCCGATGCGATGAACCGGCTGATGGCGTCTACCCATCCACCACGACGCAAATGTTCCATGCCATCGGCGAACGCGCCGACGCCAGGCAGCACGAGCTTGTCCACGCCCGCAGCTTCACTGGCCGACGACAGGATCGACGCGCCGGCGCCCACGTGCTCGAACGCTTTCTGCACGCTGCGCAGGTTGCCCATCTGATAATCGATGATGCCGATCATGTGAACACGGAGCCTGGTGTTAAAACGCGCCTCGGTCTTTCAGAACGTGCGTTTACAGTTGCGTGTGCCGCGAGGATCGCGCCAAAAATCAGATGATGGTGCCACGCGGACCGCTGCCTGATCCGCCTGAGGCGGATGGCTCGCAGCGGCCACTCTACTGCAATCGAAATTAGGGTGCGCTACTGCAGCGCGACGATGATCTCCACGCGTCTGCTCTTGGCTTTGGACTCGCGCGGGTGCCACTGGCCCTGCCCGACGGCCTGCATGCGGGTGGGCTCGATCCCCTGTTTTTCGAGGTGTCGGAAGACGGTGGCTGAGCGGTGCAGGCTCAGCTCGAGGTTGTCTCGCCACTTGCTCTTGCGGATGGGGTCGGTGTCGGTGAAGCCCTTGACGAAAATGGTGTTGGTGGGGTAGTCGCGCTTGATGACCGCGGCGATCTGGTCGAGTGTCTTTTGCGCTGCCGTTCTGAGCCCGGCTTGGCCGGGGGCGAACAGCACGTCGCCTGGCACGCTGACGGTGATCCGATCGGGCCCTTGGATCGCTTCGATGCCTTGGATCTCGCCGAAGCCGGTGTTGGCGGCTGCGGTGGTGGGCATGACATTAACCGGCTGCTGGTTTAGGAGGCTCTGTCGCTCACGCTCTGAGGCGTCCAGTGCTAAACGGCTGCGGGTCAGCTCGTCTTGCAACTCTTTGTTCTGTGACCACAGCGCGTCGTTCTCTTCTTTGAGCTGTTCGTACTGGCAGCCCATGAATGAGCCGGTCAGCACCACAAGCACAGCACCCCGCACAAGCCACATCCCTTGACGCTTCATCGTATCCGCCTTTCAAATTAAACACTTAGCAGCGAAATATCCGCTAATCGCTTCAGCTATCACGCTCTAGAAGCTCAATCATAGCTCTTTAGCGTGCATGATCAAGAAGGGCGAGTCGCCGGAGGCGGCGTGTCGCCGGGCCAATACCGACCACCACACAATCCCCGCAAGAACGACGCCCAACGCCCCCGGCTCGGGTACCGCTTGGATCGCACCCGTGGTCAATAGGGATGATGCGTCCCAGGCCATACCCCCGCCAAGCAACGGCAGATCGACTCGTGTGAACCCGCCCGAAATATTTGTGAAATGAAAGAGGTCGAAGGTATCGCCGGGGCGCGGCTCGAAGCCGTTGATTAATCGGACCTCCAACACGCCGCCCGCGGCCAGGCTGCCACCCGTTAGCCGGTCGTGCTCTAAGCCGGGCAGTACCCCGCCAAGCTCAACGGTAAGCGTCGCGGTGTGGCCGAGTGTCAAGCTGCCTTCAAAGCCTGCTTGACCGGGGCTGAGCCCCGGGCTGAATCGGCCACGGAATTCGATGTTGCCGGTGTAGCTGCCCACGCCGTTTACGTTGCTGGTGAAGACGAGAAACTCATCTGGCGCGGTCGGCCCGTGGATCAGGCCGTTGTTGACCATATCGCCAAGCACGGTGGCCGGGCCGGTGGTGGTGATGGCGTCGGTTGCGGTGAGCCTTGCGCCGTTGCCGGTATCGAGGCGGCCGTTGGTGGCGAGGTTGGTGTTGACGCCGAGCTCGGCCAGGTCGTCGTCTAGGAGGATGACCAGGTTTGAGCCGACGTTGAGCGTGCCGTCAAACGCGACGCCGTTGGGATCGGTGATGTCGCCGATGACCAGCGCGTCCGTCGCGGTGATGACCCCATTGCCAGTGATGGGGCGGTTGACTACGCCGCCGGCACGTAGTTCGGCGGCGGCGGCCACGGTCACCGGCAAGCCCGCAGCGCCCATGCCTTTGGGCAATTCGAGTATGCCCGCGCTGACGGTGGTATCGCCGGTATGTGAGAGCGCCCCGCCGATTATTAGTCTGCCGGCGCCTGTTTTGGTTACGCCGCCGGTGCCGGTGACCTTGGCGTTTGTTAGGCCGTCCGCTTCTTGACTGAACACAAGCTCGCCGTGATTGACGATTGTGCCCTGTAGCGAGCCGCTCGGGCCCGTCAGTGTGCCTTGGAGGACGGTGGTGCCCCCGCTGTAGGCGTTGACGCCGCGCAAGTCCAAGACGCCCGAACCGGCCTTGACCAGCGAACCGCTGCCGGTGATCTGCCCGGCGAAGAATGAGCCGTCGTCGGTGTCGCGATCAACCGTCAGCGTGCCCGACCCCAGGTGTGCCACCCCGCCGTCACCGCTTAACCCGCTGACCGTCTGCTGAAAGCCTGCCAGTGAAAGCAGCCCGTCTTCGTCGATAGTCACGTGCGCGTTCGCGTCAAGCTGATCGGAGCCGCCCAGGGTGACTTGGGCGTTGTCTTGGATCACCAGGCTGTGCCTGATCACCGCTTCGATCCTTGGGTCGGTGCGGCTGGACTGCCCGGGCACGCTGATAATGGGTGTCCCATCAAGGGTGACGGACCTGCCCGGCGGGACGGTGGTCAGGGTGGGAGTGACCGTGACGGTGCCGGCGAGGCCGGGTTGAGCGTCCAGCGACCCGGATGTTCCCCCCGCTGTGTTGATGCTTAGCCCGGCCAGCGGTGTGCCCAGCGTGTGGTTGATGTTCATGTCGCCGATGACCGCGACGCGGCCGCCCGCCCCGCCGCCGCCGCGCGTGCCGCCGCCGGGGCCGCCCTGGGCAGACAACGCGCCGGATAGGCTGACCGTCTGCGCGTGGATGAACAGTGCCCCCCCGCTGCCGCCGCCTGCGTCTAGTAAATTATCGCCGCCTGATCCGCCTTTCGTGGTGATCTGCCCGGACAATGCCAAATGCCCAACGGCACCGACTTCGACCGCCCCGCCGCCGCCGCCGCCTCCGGCGTTCGTGCGCCCCCCGCCGCCGCCGCTGCCGCCTTGGAGTTTCTGGGTCAAGTCGCCGTAAGCCTCACCACCGGCGCCGGGGACGAGGCCTTTGCCTCCGGGTCCGCCAAACCCACCGCCGCCGCCGTCATGGTTGATCCCCATCGGCGGCCCGCCGCCGCCGCCGGGGCCCGTACCGAAACCGCCGTCGCCCGAGCCGCCTGCCATCCCGCCGGCCGGGCCGCCCGCGCCGGGTAAGCCCGTGTTACCCCCGTTGACGCCGCTGACATTGATGTTCGACGCGATGGCCGCGTCCCCCCGCGACAACAACGCCAGCGCCCGTGTGCCCGTCACCGTGACCTGAACCTGTGACGATAGATCGATGCCGTCATAGGCGTACACCGCGATCTGTGGGATAAAATCTTGCGTGCCTGTGTTGCCGGGCTGAGTGTGTATAGCGCCCTGTTCACTGGTGCTGGCGCCGCCTTGGTAGAAAACCGTGACGATTGGGATTGACACGCCGCCGTCGCCGCCGGTGTTGAACACCACGCGGTCAACTACGCCGGCGTCCATCACGCTGTTTAGCGTACCCAACGACGGGAACGCCAATGGGTCCAGCGGCACAGCGTGCGCTAGCGGCACGCCGACAACCCAAGCCGCAACCAGCCCCCCAAGGCAATAAAGTGGGTGACAACGCAGACGCATCGACCGCTCTCCACTCACGGGTTTATCAAACAAGCAGGGTTACCAATCTCCCCGGCAGGTAGACATTAGTTTAACGCGTTTTTGCCAAGGCAGAAACAGGCCCAAAAGTTGGGCTGTGCCTGATCCGCTCGGCGTGGTTTTTTAAGGTTGGTGCCGGCGTCGGGCTGGACAGGGCCCGGCTTACTTATCGCTTCGTATCACGCGGAGATTGGGCAGTGTCTTTTTCAAATCTTGAACCGCCGCATCGGAAACACCGGCTGGCACGTACAGCACAAGCAAGCTGGCGAGGGGTCTGAGGTGCACGAGGCCCGCGTCGGTGACGGCGGTGTCGGCCAGGCTCAACGCGCGTAAGGAGGGCAACTTATTTAAGTGCCGCAGCCCGGCGTCGGTGATGCCTGTGTTTTTCAGGCTTAGGGCTTGGAGGTTCGGCAATGCGTCGAGCTTCGCCAGCCCGCGGTCCGTCACGCGGCTGCCCGTTAGGTGTACGGCTTCGAGTTCCGCGCGGCCACGCAGGGTGGCGATGTCTTGGTCGTCTGCTTGTGGCGCGAAGGTGGCGGTCTGCTTGACGATATTGACACGGGGGTTGGCGGTGTTTGACATGGTCTCCGCGGCTGACCAGGGCTCGACGCGCGGCGCGTGCTGGGCGATGAGCCGTTGAGCTGACCAGTTGAGGTATTCCTCGATCGCGGTGTAGCCGGAGGGCATCTGCATCAGATCGTCCTGAATGTCGGTGTTCAAGCCGTTGGCGACTTCCCACACGTCGGGCATGCCGTCGCCGTCGCTATCGGGCAACGCGCGTTCGGGCGTGAGCCCGGCCATGAGATTGGTCGGCTCGTGGCGCCCCCAGGCGCCCTTGCCTAGGCGGACCTCCTCAACCGTTCTGCGCGTGACGGGGTCGCGTGGGAACGCGCCGGCCCGCGCCAGCACCAACTCGTACGCCTCGATCGGTGAGTGCTCGGTGATCGTTGGGCCTTTGACAGGCTTGTCGAGCTTGGCGCCTTTGCCCGCGTAATACATCAGGCCGGGGTGTTTTTTGGCTTCCGCCCAGGGGTCTTGGATCACGCCCACGCCTTCGATGTAGTTGTTCCGCAGGTAGTACTCCCCGTGGGGTGTGAAGTTGAAAGGGAAGATCTCCGGGTCGCTGGGGCCCGCTTTGTAGTAGTTGCCGATGATGTTGAACCCGCCCAGTGCCGGGGCGCGTTCGTCGTCGTATTGCGTGAAGCCGTCGCGCACGTCGTAGACAATGTTGTTCACGACGTCGGCCGGGCCGGTCTTGATCAGCGGGTTGCGCGAGTGGTGGTGGGCGAAGAGGTTGTGGTGGATGGAGACCTGTTTGGCGGTCTCGCCGCAGATCAGCCCGGTGTTGTGGTTGGTGTTGGGGTCCCACTGCGACTCTTCGATGGTGCACCACTGCACGGAGGCGTTTGTGCTGCGGTACAGATCGATCGTTTCGTCGCTGGCCCAGGAGGCGGAGACGTGGTCGAGGATCAGGTGGTCCACGGCTGAGAGTTGGATGGCGTCGTCGACGCCTTCCGGTCGGACGCGGATGAAGCGGATCACCACGTGCTCCATCCTGCGGCCGCTCCTGAGCGAGCCCCGCAGCGTGATCCCCCCGCCCGGCGCGGTCTGCCCGGCGATGGTGATGTGTGAATCGCGGATCACCACGTGGCCGGGTATCACGCCGCTGACGTCGAACACGACGATGCGGGGCCCCTCCGCGGCGCAGGCCGCCGCAAATGAACCGGGGCCTCTTTCGTTGAGATTGGTGACCTTGATCACGCGCCCGTTGCGCCCGCCCATGGTCAACGCGCCCCAGCCCTGCGCGCCCGGGAACGCGGGTAAGAAAGCGTCTTGGGCGCGAACTGACAAACCAGGCAACGACAAGCCAGCCAACAAGACCACCGCGGCGATTTTACGCTCGTACAACGGCATGGCTCTCCCGGGGTTCATTGGGTAGTACGCGACTCCTAGAAATGCGTAGCGGTGCGTATGGGACACAACGCATCTACCGATTAGATGATAGGTGCGTATCCGTAATTTGTCATGAGGCCGCGTTGATAGGCAAACCCGGCTTAGGGCTCTAGCAAGACTTTTACAATGTCGGGCTGGGCGGCGGTGTTCAGGGCGTCCACGCCGTCTGCTAGCTTCGCCCGCCGTGAAATTAGGCTCAACACGTCGACCTTCTGCTGACTCAACGCGCTCAACGCCTCCGTGAACGGGCCGCAGCGGCTGCCGATGAGTTGGATCTCGTGGACGACCAGTGGCGACAGATCAACCGGCGGGTTCTTGGCGTTGGGCGCGACCGTGGTCTTGAGCACGATTTTCCCACGCGGCCGAACCATGCGCATCGCCGTCCCCAAACCGCTTGCCGACCCGGTGCAGTCCACCACGATGTCTTGATCGGCGCGCATGCCCACGTCTTCGAGCAGGCGGTGCTTGACGCCCCACTTCTCGCATAAGGCGAGTTTGTCGGTGTGCTTGCCCACGCAGCGGACGGTGGCGTTGAGTTGGCTCATGACTTGGGCGCACAGCAGCCCCAAACGCCCGTCGCCCAAGACGGTGACGAAGGGTCGGCCCTCGATGGTGAGCTGGCGCACGATCTGGTACGCGGCGGCCAGCGGCTCGGTGAACACCGCATGGTCGTCGTCCACGTGTTCGGGCACCTCCAGCAGGTTGCGGAGCGGCAGGGTGAACAGATCGGCGAAGCATCCGTCGCGCCCGGCGATGCCCAGCACGGTGCGGTCGCGGCAGTGCTCGGGCAGGCCGCCTCGGCACATGTCGCACTTGCCGCACACACAATTAATCGTGCCCACCACGCGCTTGCCGATCCAGTCCTTGGCGGACTTCTTGCCCACCTGCTCAACGACACCGACAAACTCGTGGCCCAGCACGCCGGTGAAGCCCATGTACCCCCGGCAGATTTCCAGGTCCGTCGCGCACACACCCATGCGCAGCGGGCGGATGACCGCCTCGTCCACGCCGGGCTGCGGGTCTTGGTAGTTTGGGTCTAGCTTCAGCTTATTATCGGCGTCAAAGACAAGGGCTTGCAATGGCACGCACTCCACAAGTTAGCCTGACCGATCCGCTTAGAGCGTATAATCCCCAAATGGCATACGCGCGCACGGCTTTGGGTGTGTATCGGTCAGCGTGAACCAGTACTATACCTACCCTTCGATGGGGCGCCGGCCGAACGGTGCGCGATTGTGTTAAAAACCATTGTGACAAACACATCATTTAAAAACAGCGAAGCACACGCATGGCAAACACCCGCAAGCGACTGATCATCCTGGCCAACCACGCCAAGGCGCAGGTGACCGAGGCGCTCGAGGAGCTTCGGCCGTGGCTTAGCGAGCGGGCGACCATCGCCGCGGAGTTGGCTATGGACAAGGTGGAGGACGCCAGCTCGGCCCTGGACCTGCCCGCCGCGGACATGGGGATTGTGCTGGGCGGCGACGGCACCATGCTGGCGCTGGGTCAACACGCGGTGGAGCGTGGCTTGCCGATCCTGGGCGTGAACTTCGGCAAGCTGGGCTTCCTTGCGGAGTTCAGCATGGACGACCTGCACCAACACTGGGAAACGGTGGTGTCGGATCGGTGCACGATCAGCAAGCGGATCATGCTGGAGGTGATGATCCACCCCGCGGGCAAGGCTGACCTGACGGACCCGTTCGACGCGGCTGCGTGCAGCTTCCGGGGTGTGGCGCTCAATGACGCGATGGTCACCGCGGGCGAGCCGTTCCGCATGATCGACCTGGAACTGGCGATCAACCCCAGCGCCCAGCAAACGAGCACGACGATCTGCACGGGTGACGGGATGATCGTGTCCACCGCCAGCGGCTCGACGGCTTACAACCTCAGCGCCGGCGGGCCGATCGTCAGCCCCGGCGTGGCGGGGATGTGCATCACGCCGATCTGCCCGCACAGCTTGGCGTTCCGATCGATCGTGGTTAACGCCGACGACCGACTGTGCCTGCGCGTGTTGCGGCCAAACGAGGGGACCACCCTGGTGATCGACGGGCGCGTGCCGGTGAAGCTGCAAGAGGGTGAGCTGGTTTTGATCCGCCGGTACAGCAAGCAACTGTCCCTGATCAACAACCCGCGCCTAAACTATTGGGAGATGCTGGCCAAAAAGATGCACTGGGCAGCGCGCCCCCGAAGCTGAAATTTTAATAGGACCGCTGAGATGACAACGCACACCCGCTTCCGAATCGCTTGGCTGTTTTTTGTTTTGTTGACCGCTGTCTTTGTGCTTACCCAACACGCCGCACTCGCCGACGAGCCCGAACCGACGGCTACAGCGTCGCACGACGAAGCCGGAGACGAGGGGCAAGCGGAGGAAGCCGCGCCCCAGGATGATTTTGACGAAGACGAAGAGCCCCTGTTGGTAGGGTGGATGGAGCTGTCGGGCGTGCTCAAAGAGGGGCCGGCGCCGTATAGCTGGCTGGCGGCGGAGAATATGGAGCCAACGCTCCAACGCGTGATCGATGAGTTGCGTAACGTCGAGTTGGATCACCGCTACGGCGGCGTTGTGATCTACCTCAACGACGTGAGCCTCAGCTCCAGCCAAATCGATGAGCTTAGCCGTGCTATCGGCGCGGTGCGCGACGCGGGGGCGAAGGTGCTCGTCTTTGCCCAGCAGTACGACCTTCGCAGCTACCTGTTGGCGTGCCAGGCCGACCGCGTGTTGCTCCAGAATAAGGGGATGATCCTGTTCAACGGGCTGAACGTGGAGGAGCTGTACCTGGCGGGGCTGCTGGAAAAAATAGGTGCACGGGCGGACTTCTTGCAGGTCGGCCAGTTCAAGGGCGCCCAGGAGCCGCTGACGCGCACGGGCCCCAGCGAGCAGTGGAACCAGAACATCGACCCCCTGCTGAACGACCTTTACGACTCGATCCTTGAGAAGATCGCCGAGGGGCGCGGCCTCGACCGCCAAGAGACCGAGCGCCTGCTTGGTGATTGCTGGGTGTTAAGCGATCAGCAGTACGTGGAGCGTGGCCTGGTCGACGAGCTGACCGAGCGCGACCTGACAGCCGCGACGGGCGACGCGTTTGGCGAGAACTTCCATTGGGTGGACCTGCTGGACCCGCACGACGGCCAGGAGCAAGTGGAAAACCCGTTTGTGTTATTCCGCATGCTCTTCGAGAAGCCGAAGGTGAAGGTCAACCGCGCGTCGCTGGCGGTGGTGCACGCGGCCGGTCCGATTACCGGCGGCGAGGGCCAGCCGGGGCACACGTTCGGGGGGCAGACCATCGGCAGCGACACGCTTGTGCGCGCGTTGAACCAGGCTCGCGACAACGACAAGATCAAAGGCGTGGTGCTGCGGATCGATTCGCCGGGCGGTTCGGCGCTTGCCAGCGAGCTGATCTGGCAGGCGGCGCGGAAGCTGGCCAAGGCCAAGCCGCTGTACGTCAGCGTCGGTGCGATGGCTGCCAGCGGCGGGTACTACATCGCCTCGGCCGGGCACCAGGTCTACGCCACACCCGGCTCAATCTTGGGGTCGATCGGCGTGGTGGGTGGGAAGATTGTGATCGGCGGGCTGTACGAAAAACTGGGCATCGCGGTGCACCGCCGCAGCCGCGGGCCGCTGGGGGACATGTTTAATAGCGTCGAGCCGTTCACCGAGCAGCAACAGTCCACGCTCCAAACGGCGTTTGAGCGTACCTACGAACAATTCACCGGGCGGGTGATGACCGGGCGCGGCGAGCGCATCGCGGATATCGACGCGGTGGCGCAGGGCCGGCTGTTCACCGGGCGGCAGGCGGTGGGCAATGGTCTGGCGGACGAGGTAGGCGGGCTGGAGACGGCGCTTGCGGATTTGGCCCACGAGACCGGGCTGGACGATGGTGACTACGACATCATCGATCTGCCGCTGCCTCAGAGCTTCTCAGACTATTTGGAGGAGATGTTCAGCCTGCGGTCGCGCGGCGGTGTGGCGATACCCGAATCGTTGCAGGCGGTGCGGGCGGTGCTGGACCCGCGCGCGTGGCACGCGGTGGAGCAAGTCTTAACCGGGCTGATGCTGCTGCGACAAGAGCCAGTCTTGATGCTCATGCCAAACGCGATTGTGATCCGGTAGAATCCGTTCGGCACTATCGTTTTTAACCTAGCCATATCCATCAGCAAGGATCGTGCATCATGATCAAGGCGGCTGTAATCATCCCCGCCGCGGGGTCGAGCCGGCGTTTCCAATCGTCGCGGGCGGGCGTCCTGGGCAGCGCGACGAAGAGCAAAATTGAAGCGGACCTAGCCGGACGCCCGGTGTTCTTGCGTTCGGTTGAGCTATTCGTGAACCGGCCCGACGTGGGGCAGGTGATCTTGGCGGTGCCGCCTGACGGCTTGGCGGACTTTAAGTTTCGCTGGGGCGACAAGCTGGGGTTCCACGGCGTAGACATTGTGGCGGGTGGTGAAACTGACCGGTGGCAGACGGTGCTCAAGGCTCTGGAGGCGGTCAAGGAAGACTGTACGCATGTGGCGGTACACGACGGGGCACGCCCGCTGACCAGTGAGCGATTGATTGACCGGGTGTTTCAAGCGGCTGTGCGTTACAAGGCGGTCGTCCCCGCGCAGCCTGTTACGTCAACGCTCAAAGAAGTGGCTGATGTGGACGAAGCCGCCCATGAACCGAGCGATCCGGTTGACGCTATTTTAGGGTCCGCAGGGCGGCCTGAGACCGCGGTGAGACGGGTTATAAAAACGGTGGTCCGGGCGTCTCTCGCAGCGGCGCAGACGCCGCAGGTGTTTGAGGTTGGCTTGCTTCGGCGGGCTTATGCTCAGATCGCAGCAGGCAAGCTGGACCCTGCCGGCGTGACCGACGACGCGTGCGTGGTCGAGGCGCTTGGCGAAACCGTCTACACCGTCGAAGGCGAGCCGACGAACCTGAAAATCACCCAAAATCAAGACATGGAACTGGCGGCTGCGATTGTGCGGACCCGTGAACACGGCAAAACCGCCACACTGGGCAAGAGACGGTTGTTCGCGGATGACGAGGATTGACCCAGCGGCTGGTCACAGCAGCGAGCAGAACACCATCGCTGCGAGAAACCACTTTGGCAGGCGGATTAAGATCATGGCCCCACACCTCCATGCCTGTTACACACGACAGGCTTACGCTGACATTGTACCAAAACTTTTGAAATGAGTAAGGCCTGTTTGTGGGTCGGCGCGTGGTTTTTGTGCCGCGATTTACTGCGATAACGCGGTCAGGGCCAGACGTCGTGCGAAGGTCATGGCGATGCCGATGGCGTCGGCGACGTCGGGCGGGCTGGGCAGCGTGGCCAGGCGGCACTGGGTCTGGACGGCGGCTTGCATCTGGTGCTTTGAGGCGTGGCCGTAGCCGGTGATGGCGCGTTTGACCTCGGTAGAAGGCAGGTGGATGACGGGCAGGCGGTGCTGCCGGGCAGCCAGGAGCACGACGCCGCGGGCGTGGGCCATGAGGATCGCGGTGCGCGGGTGCTTGTAGTGAGCGTAGAGCTTCTCAACCGCGAGGTGGTCGGGTTTTAACTCCTCAATGACCAGGGTCAGGTCGCGGTGCAGTTGGTCGAGGCGGTCTTCGAGCGAGAGCTTGGCGTCGAGGGTGATGACGCCGGCTTCGAGCAGGCTTGGCTCGATCTGCCCGTCGTTGACCACAACCACGCCGTAGCCGGTCAGACGGAGCCCTGGGTCGATGCCTAGCACACGCTGCATGGGTGTATAAGGTACGCACCGGGGCCGCCGCCGCCAAGGCGGCGCGTGGCTTGTCTGGCGGCGGGGGCTGGCTTATCGTGGCTGGGAGTGAAAGTAACCGCCGTGACGAGCCGCGACCGTGAGGGAGCGGACCGGGTGGTGAGACGGCCCAATGCACGAAAAAAAGTCTCAATTATAAGATTGCTTTCTGTTCGGACCGCTCCCTCACGGTCACGGCTCGTAGCGAATGATTTTTTAACCAGCGGTGACTCTTGGCTAAACGACGCAAAAAACAACCCGAACGATCGCTGTTCGACGAGCAGGGCGGGACCGATAGCGGATCACCCAAGGGCAACGGGCAGGCGGTGGAGCTGCACGAAGCGGCGCAGGAGCGGTACCTGAACTACGCCTTGTCTGTGATCACCAGCCGGGCGCTTCCGGACGTGCGAGACGGGCTCAAGCCGGTGCAGCGGCGAATCCTGTACACGATGTGGCAGCAGCGGCTGACGTTCGACGCCAAGCACCGCAAGTGTGCCAAGGTGGTCGGCGACGTGATGGGTAACTACCACCCGCACGGGGACTCGGCGATTTATGACGCGCTGGTGCGTATGGCCCAGCCGTTCTCGCTGCGCGTGCCGCTGGTCGACGGCAGCGGAAACTTCGGGTCGCTCGACGGTGACGCGGCCGCGGCGATGCGGTACACCGAGTGCCGCTTGGCGCGTATCGCCGACGAGATTCTTTCTGAGATCAGCCAAGACACCGTACACTTCAGGCCCAACTACGACGGGAGCAAAGAAGAGCCGGTGGTGCTGCCATCGCGCGTGCCGAGCATCCTGGTAAACGGCGCCACGGGCATCGCCGTGGGCATGGCTACCAACATCCCGCCGCACAACCTGGGCGAGGTCTGCACGGCGTTGGTCAAGCTGCTAGACAACCCCGAGCTTAAGACCCACCATTTGTGTCGGCACATCAAAGGCCCGGATTTTCCCACCGGCGGGCAGTTGCTCAACACGCCCGAGGAACTCAAGGAGATCTACAAAACCGGGTCCGGCACGCTGCGTGTGCGCGCGTTGTACGAACCGGGGCCGGTCACGCGGTCCGCTAAGACGCTGCACATCACGGCGATCCCCTACACGGTGAACAAGGCCACACTCGTGGAACGCATCGCCGACATCATCATCGCACGGAAGCTACCGCCGCTGGTCAACGTCATGGACCTGTCCACGGACGAGGTGTGTATCGAGTTGGAATTGAAGAAAGAGGCCGACGAGCAGAAGGTGATGGCCTACCTGTTCAAGCACACACCGTTGCAGACGAACTTCAACGTGAACATGACGTGCCTAGTGCCCACGGAGAACCCGCTTCTGGGCCGGCCCGAGCGGTTGGAGCTGCGCGAGGTTTTGTGGAACTTCCTGTTATTCCGCATGCAGGTGGTCACGCGGCGGCTGGAACACGAACTCGCAGCCCTCAAAAAACGCATCCATATCCTCGAAGGGTTCGAGGCTGTGTTCGACGCGCTGGACCAGATCATCAAAATCATCCGCGCTTCGGACGGCAAAGCCGACGCGGCGGAGAAGATCATCGCCAAGTTCAAGCTCGACGCCGAGCAGACCGACGCGATCTTGGAGTTGAAACTCTACCGGCTAGCCAAGCTGGAAATCTTGATCATCCAGCAGGAGCTTAAGGACAAGCGTAAACGGGCGAAAGAGATCGGGCGGCTGTTGAGCGATGAAGAGGGACGCTGGGGCATCGTCCGCCAAGAGATCGAAGAGGTCCGCGAGCAATACGGCAAGACCGACAAGCGACGCACCGTGATCGCCGCGGCCGACGATGAGCCGGAGTACCAGGCGGAGGACTTCATCGTCGAGGAAGACAACGTCGTGATCGTCTCGCGCGACGGGTGGGTGAAGCGGCAGAAAGAGGTGCGCGACCTATCCACCACGCGCCTGCGCGAGGGCGATTCGGTGTTGTGCGCCCAGGCGGGCAGCACGCGCGCGACGATTGTGTTTATGACCAACTTCGGTGTGGCGTACACGTGCCGGATCGACACGATCTCCGCCACGACGGGGTACGGCGAGCCGATCCAGAAGCTGTTCAAGCTCAAGGACGGGGAGCGTGTGGTCACGGCGATGAGCCTCGACCCGCGCGTGACGACCGACATCGCCCCCGCTAAGCCCGAGACCCCCCCACCCACCCACGCGGTTGCGGTGACCAGCGACGGGTACAGCCTGCGATTTAGCCTCGAGCCGTTTGTCGAGCCCAGCACGCGCAGCGGGCGTCGCTACGCCAGGCCGGCCAAGAGCGCGGAGGTGATCGGCGTGTCAGCCATTCACGGCACGGAGACCATGATCGCCGCCACGCGCCAGGCGCGTGTGATGATCTGCAAAGCTAAGGAGGTGAACTTTCTCGCCGGGCCTGGCAAGGGCGTGATGCTGATCAAGCTCGGCAAGGAAGACCGTGTGTTGGGGTTTGTGGCTTCGATGGGCAAGCAAGACCCGCTGGTCGTGCAGACCAACCGGGGGGGCACTCGCAAGATCAGCACAGATAAATACGCTGCGACCGGTCGCGGGGGCAAGGGGCGGGAGATCCTAAAATCCGGGAAAATTATGGGGATTGTAGCCGACGAGCCGGCCGTCCCCGTGATGCTGGATGAGCCGTAAGCGGCCTGCGTATCCGCCGTTATCGCGGCCACCGGGGCTTTTTCCCACCCCGCAAAGATATCAAAAAAAACAAAACAAAATACGCTTGAGAGCCGTATAAATAAGACATCTTAAGCGCAGGGGACACATCCATTTGTTAGGGAAATCGTACACCTCAGTCATTATCTTGTTTGTGGCGCTATTCATGACCGCGGCATCGCTAGGCGGGCCGCTGCACGACGCTGTCGATCGCGACAAACTTACCGAGGTTGTGTTCTTGATTAAAAACGGTGTAAACGTTAACGGCCAAGACCTAGCCGGCCAAACCCCGTTGCACCGGGCGGCCGCGAAGGGTTACGCGGGCATCGCCCAGGCGTTGCTGGATCACAAGGCCGACGTGAACGCCCGCGAAAAATCCGGGTGGTCGCCGCTTCACTTCGCCGTGTTCCATGGGCATGTTGATATCGCCGAGATGCTGTTAGAAAAAGGGGCCAACCTTAACGACCTGCAGCGCGACCAATGGACGCCGCTGCATCTGGCGGTTTCCAATGGGCGTCTGGAAGTCGCCAAATGGCTGTTGGCCCGCGGCGCGAAGGTTGACACACGCTCGACTCACGGCGTTACCGCGTTGCACACCGCCGCGGCGAAGGGGCACACCGAGTTGGTGGCGTTGCTGCTGGATCATGAGGCCGACATCAACACCGCAAGCCAGAACGGGCAGACCCCGCTGCACGCCGCGGTCATGGGCAATCACACAGAGACTATTGACACGCTGTTGGCCCGGAGGGCCTCCATCAACGCCATGGACCACGAAGGCTACACACCGCTGTACTTCGCCGTGGAGGCGGGTCGAACCGAATTGACACGGTCGCTTCTCGATCATGGCGCTGATATAGCGCCGGCCGGCAAAACCGGCCTGACCCTGCTGCACGTCGCCGCACAAGGCGGGCATGCGGGCTTGGTGGCTCTGCTGATCGAGCGCGGCGCGGCGGTCGATGGGGAAGGCGCCGTGGGCGGCTACACGCCGCTGCACGCCGCGGTGGCGTTCGGCCGTTTGGAAACAGCGGAGGCACTTCTGAAAAACGGTGCGGACGTAAACCGTAAGAAGCAAAACGGGTGGTCGCCGTTGCACACCGCGGCGCACCGAGGCGACTTGGCGGTCGTCCGGCTGCTGCTGAACTATGCCGCGGCGGCCAATGCCCAAGCGCCCGACGCCGGCACCCCGCTGCACCTGGCAAGCGAGCAGGGCCACGCGGAGGTGGTGGACTGCCTGCTGGCTAACGGCGCGCAAGCGAACGTCAAAACAGAAAAAGGCACGACCCCGCTACACCTGGCGGTGGTCCACGGCGACAAGCGTATCACCGAAGCCCTACTGGACCACGGGGCGGATGTGGACGCGGAAAACGAGAGCGGGCGCACCGCGCTGCAACTGGCGATGCTCAACGGGTCGGCCGACGTAGCCGACGTGCTGCGCGAACACGCGAACCGCTGAAAGCCCCGTCCCCCCCACCACGCGACCCATCGCCCATCACAGGAATGTCAGGGTCTGCTAGGTTATAATAGTAATATTGCCTAAGGGGCCGGTATCGAGGGGACTAGCAGCGGGCGTGACATGGGCGACGCGTTGAGGGAATCGAAACTCGTGGGGGGTTGTCGTGTACACACGGTTTGGATGGTTGGGGTCTGCGCCGCGGCGTGGGCGGCGGTGTGCTTGGCTTCACCCCTGCACGACGCAATCAAGCTCGGCAACACCCAGTCCGTTCGGTCGCTGATACGCGACGGCACGAGCGTCAACGAACGCGACGGCCACGGCTTCCTCCCGCTGCACCAAGCGGCCCGTTACGGCAGAGCTGAAATCATTGAAGTGTTGCTGGACGCCGGGGCCGATATCATGGCCACGACCAACAGGGGCGAAACGGCGTTGCACTGGTCCACTGCGTCCGAACAAATCACCACCACACAATTGCTGCTTGACCGCGGCGCGCCGATCGGGACCGCCGACCAAAACGGCTTTACGCCGTTGCATTGGGCCGCCACCGTTGGGCACGTCAGGGCCATCGAGTTGATGATCGACCGGGGCGCGGAGGTTGACCCGGTCGGCAGTGAGGGCCAGACACCGCTGATCGTCGCGGTTGAAAAAAATCAGGACCGGGCCGTGCGCCTGCTTCTTGACCACGGGGCTAGCGTCAACACCCGGCAGCGGGAAGGGCTTACGCCCCTGCACATCGCGTGTTTCAACGCCAACCCCGAGATCGCGCTGTTGCTGATCGAGCACGGCGCGGACGTGGACGCCAGACAGAACGAGGGCGTCACACCGCTTCTGACTGTGGCGATCAACGGCAACGCGGCGATGGCCGGGCTGCTGATCAACCACGGTGCGAATATCGACTTGAAAGTCACAGGGAATACAACGCTCTACTACGCGGCGCGTAAGGGTCACTACGAATTGGCCAAGCTCCTGTTGAGCAAAGGGGCCGGCGTGGACATCAAAAACAGGAAGGGGTGGACCCCCTTGCACGTGGCGGCGTTGGAGGGCGAAGAGGTCGTTGCCCAGCTCCTGGTTGAGTACAAAGCCGACGTCGACGCTCGGGACAACGACGGCGCCCGCCCGCTGCACATCGCCGCCCAGGCGGGGCAGACGAAGCTCGCCGCGGCGCTGCTGGCTCGCGGGGCCACGGTCGACGCGCCCAGCCACGTCAAAGCCACACCGCTGCACTACGCGGCCCTCAAGGGCCACGCCCAAGTTTCACAGCTGCTTCTAGAAAAGGGCGCCGACCCCAACGCCCGGAAGGACGACGGCGCCACCCCGCTGCACGTGGCGTGCCTGATGGGATTCCCGGATGTGGTCAAGGTCCACCTGGCCAACGGCGCCGACATCAACGCCACGGACATACAAAGCGTCAGCGCGCTTCACTACGCAGCCGCTCAAGGTCGCACAGACGCCGCGGCTGTTCTCCTGGAACACGGCGCCAAAGTTAACATACGCGATAAGCGCGGGACCACCCCGCTGCACGTCGCGGCCAGACAGGGACACAAACACTTTGTGGAGATGCTGATCGAACGCGGAGCCGACATCAACATGGCCAACAACGGCGGCGTCACCCCGCTACACTTCGCGACCCTGATGGGGCGGCTTGACGTTATCGAGCTTCTGCTGGCACACGGCGCCGACGCCAACATCAAAAACAGCGCGGGCGTCTCACCGCTGGATACGGCCAAGCGTAAAGCCCACACCCGGGTTATCCAGCTTCTTGAAGAGTACGGCGCCAAATAACACCGCTTCTTTCTCAGGCGGTATCCCCAGTTAAAAACCTTGGATACCGGCTCTATTTGTGCCGATCATAGCATTTAGAATAACTCCAATGCCGGTCGTGTGGCACGCAGCCCCTCACTTCAGGGGACCGGGACACCGATCATGGGCATGGTAGAAACGGGGCCACATCCGGCGTGGGAAGCAGACACCGCGGCACACCGCCATCCGATAAGGAGCCAATGGCATGACCGATTACGCAAACCGACCCGCGCACGCCGTCTCCTCGCGACGCGTTTCGGGCATGGCTCTGACAGCGATCTTGTTAGCGGGCTTGCTGTTTGCCTGCGGGTGCGGCGGCGGTGACGACGGCGGCAGCGCCGAGGCCGGCGAACCGCTGGGCGTCACGATGCCCACCAAGCTGACTTTCTCTATGACCAATAACACGAAGGACACGCTTGAACAGGTCATGATCGAAGGCTTCGAGCAGAACGTGAAGTTCACCTCGATCGCCAGCGGCGGCACTCGCTCGCTGCTGGGCATGAAGCCGATGGATATGGCTACGGATATCACCGTGTCGTGGTCCACGCCCAGGGGCAGCGGACGGCGTAGCGCGTCGGTCGACGGCTCGCTGCCCGATAACTTCAACGGCACGCTCTACTTCACGATCAGCGGCGCCAGCAAAGTATCGCTGCGGCCGGGCACCGTCTCTGCAAATTAAGTAGATGACGCGTAAGATGTGCCCCCAGCAATGAGCGCGACCACCTACACCGCTAAAGACATCACCGTTCTCGAAGGGCTCGACCCGGTGCGCAAGCGCCCGGGCATGTACATCGGCGGTGTCGGCACAGCCGGACTGCACCACTTGGTGTGGGAGGTCCTCGATAACGCGGTGGACGAGGCCATGAACGGCCACGCCACCGAGATCGCCGTCACACTCCACGACGACGGCACGTCGGTCACCGTCACCGACAACGGCCGGGGCATCCCGGTTGACATCCACCCCAAGCATAAAAAGAGCGCGTTGGAAATCATCCTCACCACGCTCCACGCCGGGGGTAAGTTCGACCCCGGCCACGGCAATTACAAAACCTCCGGCGGGCTGCACGGCGTGGGTGCCAGCGTCGTCAACGCCCTATCGAAGCAACTCGTAGCCACCGTTAAACGCGACGGCGCCACGTGGGAACAGCGGTTCAAGTGTGGCAAGCCGCTGGCCAAGATCAAGAAAACCGGCCCCGCTCGCGGGTCGGGCACCACCGTCTACTTCCACCCCGACCCGACCATCTTCCCCAAGACCGAGTTCGACGCGCCGACCATCCAAGACCGCCTCGAAGTCGTCAGCTACCTGCACAAGGGCGTGCGCGTCACCTTCGACGACCAGGTCAACAAACAGAAGCACACCTTCAAACACGACAACGGCATCGTGGACTATCTCAACAAGCTCGTAGCCCAGCGCGCCGCCCCGGGGGCGGGGGTTCCGGGGGGCGGGGGCAAGCCCGTCCACGAAACGCCATTCTCACTCGAAAAAAACAGCGACGACCCCGCCACGCCGCGTATCGAGTTGGCCTTGCAGTGGACCGAATCGACCGACGAACACGTGCGCAGCTACGTGAACGGCATCCCCACCGGATCAGGCGGCACACACGAGAACGGCCTACGCGCCGGCCTGGGCAAAGCCGTGCGGAACTACATCGAAACGCACAAGCTGGCGCCCAAGGGTGTCACTCTCACCGCGGACGACGTGCGCGAGGGCGTTGTGGCTGTGCTGTCCGTGTTTGTGAGTGACCCGCAATTCCAAGGCCAGACCAAAGACCGCCTGCACAACCCAGAGGTGCAGGCCCAGGTCGATAGTGCTGTCCGGCCCAGCCTTGAACACTGGCTTAACCACAACCGCACCACCGCCGAGACGATCGTCAACCGCATCGTATTAGCCGCCAAGGCGCGTGAGGCTTCGCGCGCCGCTCAGCAACAAGTGACGCGCAAGAGCGCCACCGCCAACCGCCTAAACCTGCCGGGCAAGTTGAGCGACTGCAACTCGGCGGGCAAGGACGACAGCGAGCTGTTTATTGTTGAGGGCGACTCCGCCGGCGGCTCCGCCAAGCAAGGCCGCGACCGACGCCACCAAGCCATCCTGCCCCTGCGCGGCAAGGTGCTCAACACCGAGCAGGCTTCACTAACAAAAGTTTTGGAAAACAAGGAGCTGTCGGACCTGACCACGGCCTTGGGCTGCGGCGTGGGCAAGGCCTGCGACCCGGCCAAGCTGCGGTACGGACGCGTGTTCCTCTTAGCCGACGCCGACTCGGACGGGCACCACATCACCACGCTGCTATTGACGTTCTTCTACCGCCACATGCCCGAGTTGATCGCAGCAGGCAGGGTGTACCTGGCTGTGCCGCCGCTGTACCGGATTGATATCGGTAAGCAGACCTACTGGGCAGCTGACGACGCCGACCGCGACCGCGTCTTAAAGAAGCACGGCGACGGGCGCGCCAACCCGCAGATCACCCGGTTCAAAGGCCTGGGCGAGATGATGCCCAAGACGCTCTGGGAAACCACGCTCAACCCCAAGACGCGTCGCCAACTGCGCGTCGAGATCGTCGACAAACCCCAAACCGAGCGCGTGATCAGCGACCTCATGGGCAAAGACGCCTCGGCTCGGCTACGGTTTATTACGGACCGGGCGGATGAGGCTCAGGAGTTGGACCTGTAGCAAGATTATTCGCGAAGGAAGAATCTGTTCCACAACTCGCCGCGACCGTCAGGGAGCGGTCCAAACGACATCAATGCCTGATTTTGCGAAAGAATCGACAAACGCTATACGCCTCCTTACACGCACCCTAAAATATCCCGAGTAATCCCGTCAAAGGAGCACTGATTCATGGAAACCGCAACCTTCGCAGCTGGCTGTTTTTGGGGCGTAGAAGCCGCGTTCCGCAGGGTTAAGGGCGTCAGCGCCACAGCCGTGGGGTACACCGGCGGGACGGTGGAGAACCCGGCCTATGAAAACGTCTGCACCGGGCGCACCGGCCACGCCGAGGCGGTCGAGGTGCAGTTCGATCCGCAACAGGTTACTTACGCACAGCTTTTGGATGTGTTCTGGAGCAGCCACAACCCCACCACGCTCAACCGCCAGGGGCCGGACGTGGGCACACAGTACCGGTCGGCTATCTATTACCACTCGCCCCAGCAGCAAACCGAAGCAATCGCGTCTAAGGAAGCTTCGGAGAAGAGCGGCAAGCACGCGAAGCCGATCGTGACGGAGATCACGTCCGCAGCCACGTTCTACCGGGCTGAAGAGTACCACCAGCAGTACCTGGAGAAGCGTGGGCAGGCGAGTTGCCATTTGTAGATTGTGTCATTGCTCGTGATTGGGTGAGCATGAAGAGACCGCTCCCTCACGGTCGCGGCTCGTAGCGGACGGTTTTTGGGTGTGCGTTATGCGAGGCGAAGGTCTTTGACGTGCATCTCCGCGCGTTTTCGGCCGTCCCACCAGGAGAGCTTGGGCTCGAACACCACGTCCAGCGTCACGCCAGCGGGCAGTTGCGTGGCTAGATCGCCCAGCCCGAACCCCACCGCCGAGATCAACCGTCGGCCCTGACGCAGCACCATGCGCAGGTGGTCGCCGCCCTTGCCCACCTGCCACGCTTGGCGCTCGGTTTGTACGCCCCTCGCACACAAGAGCGGCCGGGGGTTGGCGCGCCCGAACGGGGCGAGGCGGTCAATCTGCTCGAACAGCTCAACGGACACGTGATCCAGCGTGCAGAAGGCGTCAACGTCGAGCGTGTGGACGAGTTGGTCGGGGCGGAGCTTGTCGTTGACGAAGGCGACGATGCGGCTGCGGAACGCTTCGACCTGTTGTGCTTTCATGCGCAGGCCCGCGGCCATGGCGTGACCGCCGAAGCTGTCGAGCATGGCGGCGCAGTGGTCGATGGCGTCGTAGATGGATACGCCGTCAACGCTGCGCGCTGAGCCGTGCGCCTCGGGGCCGTCGTCCCCGTCGCGGTAGTTGAGTACCACCACAGGCCGCGCGAACTCGTCGACAAGGCGACTCGCGACGATGCCCACCACGCCCGGGTGCCACCCCTCTTTGCCCAGCACGATCGCGCGGTGGTCGGGGCTGTTGTACCCGGCGTCGACAACCATCTGCCTTGCCTCTTGAAAGATCGCCTTCTCGGTCGAGCGGCGGCGGTCGTTCTCGGTGGTCAGGAAGTTAGCGATGGTGGCTGCTTCTTCGGCGTTTTCGGTGGTCAACAATTGCACGGCTCGTTCGGCGTGGCCCATGCGCCCGCAGGCGTTGAGGCGGGGGCCGAGGATGAAGCCTACGTGGTACGAGTCGATCTTTTCGTCGCGCAGGCGCGAGGCGTCGATCAAGGCGTTGAGGCCCACGAACCGCGTGCGTTTGATCTGGCCTAAGCCATAGGTCGCCAGCACGCGGTTTTCGTCCACCAGCGGGACCACATCCGCCACGGTGCCAAGCGCCACGTAACTGAGCAGGTCCAAGAGCAGTTGCTTAAACGCTTCGGGCAGACGGTCGGACCCGCAGTGTTGCTTGGCAAACGCCCAGCCCAGCTTGAACGCCACCGCGGCGCCGCACAGCGACGCGAACGGGTACGCGGAGCCGGGCAGGTTGGGGTGTACAATCGTGTGCGCATCGGGCAGGCAGCCCGGCTGGGCGTCGAACTGGTGGTGGTCGGTGATGATCAGGTCAATGCCTGCTTGCTTGGCGACACGCGCCGGTTCGATCGCGGTGATGCCGCAATCGACCGAAACGATCACCGGGTTGTCACCGGCTAATTGCAGGATCGCCTGCTCGTTTAGGCCGTAACCCTCGTCGACGCGGTGCGGGGTATAGACGCTCACTTGCGCGCCGGCGAGTTGCAGAATATGCCAGAGCACGGCGCTGGCGGTGATGCCGTCCACGTCGTAGTCGCCGTAGATCACGATCGGCTGATGATTTTGAACGGCTTGGCAGAGTCGCTGTGCGGCTTGCGTGGCGCCGGGCAGCAGTTCGGGGTCGTGCAGATCGCTTAGCTTCGGCTCCAAGAACCGGCGGGCGGTGTCCGAGTCATCGCCCCCCCTGGTTTGCAACAGACCGGCCACGAGCGGGTGCAGGCCGAACCGCGAGGCTAACGGGTCGCGGTGGGCCTGTGAATCGCCACTTGCCTTGGGCAGTCGCCAGTGTTTGCGTATCCCCACGGCGGTTGTCATGCCGTTTATCATACCTGTAAACATTCACGTGTGTTGGCCTTACGGCACAGGGCGGCGACTCGACGCGGGGGCTAAAACCACACCCCAAAATGGCCGATAAAAATAGCGTCTGCACAGTGCCTTCATCACATGTCTTGGAGCCGCCTCTCACTGGGGAAAGACACAGTGACCCGAATCATGCTTCGATCGTGTCGCCCCGTCAGGCCTGCCACCCGGCGCGTGGCTACAAAGCCGGGGTTCACCCTCGTTGAAATCTTGATCGTTGTGGTCATCTTGGGGATCCTCGCATCGGTCGTGGTGGGCAAGTTTATCGGTGTGTTCGCCAGCTCGCGCGACAGTTCGATCCAGATGAACCTGTTCCGTATCCGTTCTCAAATCGGCGTGTACCGTGAACAGCACAACGCGTACCCCACGTTAGCGAACTTTGTCAACCAGTTGACCATGGCCACCGACATCAGCGGCAACACCGCCGCGCCGGGCACGCCGGGGTTCTTCTTCGGCCCCTACCTCAGCCGTATGCCGACCAACCCCAACACCAGCGCCAACGCCGTCGGCAACGGCGCGGTCGGCACCAGCGACTGGTTTTATGACGACACCACGGGCGACTTCCACGCCAACGACTCCGCGGCCACCTTCGCTTACTGACCCGCCGCCCAGTGTCTCACGGCCCCGCCGCATCCACCGCTAAGCTTTGTACAGCGTAAAACCGTGCGGGTATACTTAATTTAGTCTGCTTATCGTTTACCCATTTGGGCGGTAACACAGCCCGAATCGGCGGTGCCACACGCAGAGCAATCACCGTGCGAACGATCGATTCCAACAACCACCGCGGCCGAGACGGCGAGTTGCCCTTCTATATGCTGGGCGGCTTGGCCACAACGTCTGTCATGGCTTGTCTGGCCGTGCTGTTACTGCCGGCTTGCCAGCCCAGGCCGGAACACGGCTACGTCAACAGCTCGCTGCTGACCAAGATCAACGCCGAGCCGACGGTGCGTGTGCGCATCGCCAAGGGTGTGACCCGGGTGCGTCTGGACGGCCCGCCGCGGCTTAGCATCGAGCCGAGGCGAGGCGACCACCCACTGGCGGCTCGCGACGTTGAGCTGAACCTAGTCACGCCGGTCATCATCGATCGGCGCAAAGGGGCGTTTCGGGTCCATTCCGCGGACGGGCAGTGGATCATCTGGCGGCTGCCGGGCATGGCGATCGTGTCACAATCGGCCGAGCCGATCCGTGTGAACGGCGCGGCTTACCCCGGCAGGATGGTGCTCACCCCCGTGTCCGACAGCGACGGCAAACCCGCCAACCGCATCGACGTGGTCAACCACGTGCCCATGGAGCAATACCTGCCGGGCGTCTTGGACAAAGAGTTGTACGCCAACTGGTCGTTGGAGACGTTTAAAGCCCAGGCGATCGCTGCCAGGTCGTACGCCATCGACCAATGCGCCCGCAACCGCAGCCGCCACTTCGATCTGTCGTCCACAACCGCCAGCCAGGTCTACGGCGGGGCCGTCGCACACGCGCGAGCGCGTTCCGCGGTTAGCCGAACACGCGGGTTCGTGCTGACTTTCCGCGGTCAGGTGCTGGCTGCTTTCTACTCCAGTTGCTGCGGCGGCATCGGTCAGGACGCGGCCATCGCCTTCCCCAACGGCCCCGACATCCCACCGCTCGAAGCCCGGCACCACGGCACAACCTGCGCCATCAGCCCCCACTTCCAGTGGGGGCCGATCACACGCAGCCTGGCCTTGCTCACTCGCCGCTTCGCCGCGTGGGGCAAGGCCAACAGCCACCCCATCGCGGGAATCCGCAGCATCGCCGCGATCACGGTCACCGGGCGTAACCGTGTCGGGCGCCCGTCGGTGTACACCGTCACAGGCGTGCTTGGCCAACCGTTTGAAATCAATGCCGAACAGCTTCGCTTCGCCTGCAACTACGAAGAGTTGGGGCTGGAGCAGCTCCCTCAACTCTCCCGTCTCAAGAGTGGTTTTTTTGAGGCTGTCATCGAAGGCGACAAGGTGGTCTTCACCGGCCACGGTTTTGGCCACGGTGTGGGTATGTGCCAGTGGGGCGCGCACGCCCTGGCGAAGCGAGGCCAATCCGCGGGGCGGATCCTCAGGTTCTACTACCCCGGCACGGTCATCGAGCGCGCGTACCCGTAAAAAGCCATGATTAGAATCGGATCGACACGCCCGCCCCGGCGCCGAAGTCCGAGTGGTACTGCCCGACGATCGATAGCTCTTTGGTTAGCGTCCACTCCAAACCGGCCAGCCATTCCCAGCGTTCTTCGGTGTCGTATTGGGCTTCGGCGAACGCCGAGAGGCGGTCCGTGATTTGGATGTCCTTATGCACCGCCGCCCGGAACTCGCCTTCCGTGTCCACCCACAGGCTGCTTTCAATATTGAAAGGCAGCAGGTAGCGGACGCCGAAGACACCCCGCGTGTGCTCTTCCGTGACATCCACGCCGCCGAACAGCGTTAAGAAACGATCGAAATAACGGTTGTAGGTAGCCTCGACTTCGAACTGATCGTCGTCGCCTTGGTCCTCCCAGGCCCCTTCCCACTTGACGCTGAATATGTTGCGCGTGTTGGACAGGACGATCTCGCCATCACTCATCTGCGACAGAAACGCGGCTTGACCCCAGAAGTAAAACGGGTCGTGGTGCATCTCGTTGCCCGGCTCATGGCGGATGGCGGCGATCACGGGGTCGGGCTGTGAGCCTTCGTAGTGAACGATGCGCGTCATGCCGGACATCATGTGGTACAGCACGTGGCAGTGCATAAACCAATCTTTGTCCTCGCTGCCATAAAACTCAATCACTCGCTTGCCGAATGGTGGGATGTCCACGGTGTGCTTGAGCGGGGCGTGGTCGCCTTGGCCGTTGAGCACGCGGAAGAAGTGGCCGTGCAGGTGGATGGGGTGGTTCATCATCGTCTTGTTCTCGAAGACGATGCGCACGTTCTGGCCCTTGCGCACGACGATGTAATCGGCTTCGGACAGCGTCTTGCCGTTGAACGACCAGATGTACCGCTCCATGTCACCGGTGAGGTTCAGGTTGATTGTTTGCCAAGGCCTGTCCGGCGGCAGCGTGGTGGGCTGGGGTGATCGTAGCCGCTCGTACGGATTACCCGGTCGCGGTGGGTCGGGCTGGCGCGCCGGCGGCTGCATTGCATGACCCCTGCCGTGGTCCATTGCGTGGTGCTCGCCGTGGCCGGTGTCTTGCTTGGGCATATTCATGTCCGCGTGGCCGCCGTGGTCCATGCCCATGGCGCTGTGTGCTCTGTACAGGTCGGGCTTGGGGATGTCGGGGGCGGCTACGCGCTTACCGGTGCCCAGGTAGGCGGACGCGTGCCCCGATCCGTCTTGAGCGGTGGCGCGGAACTCAAACGCCCCACCGCCTTGGGGGATAGTGACCAGCACGTCGTAGGTCTCGGCGATCGCCACGAGCATGCGGTCTGTCTCGAATGGCTCAACGTCTAGTCCGTCCGCCGCGACGACACGTATCGGCCCGCCAGCGAATTGCAGGTAGAAATATGTCGCCGACGACCCGTTAATGATGCGCAGCAAGACCGTCTGCCCCGGCGCGGCCTCGATCGCGGTTTCCGGTTTGCCGTTGGCTAAGAAGCGGTCGTAGGCCACATCGGAAATGTCCATCGGCGGCATGCGGTCGAGCGACTGCTGGAGGGTTTCTTTGAGCGCGCCGGTTTGTATCGCCCCGATCAGGTTGGGCATCGCCCCTTTTTTGAGCATGTAGTATTCGCTGCCGCGCTTGAGCGTGCGCATCACCTCTTTGGGGTCTTCGTCGGTCCAATCCGACAGCATGACCACGTGCTCTGCGTCGGCGTGGACGCGTTTTTCTTTGTGATGGATCACGATCGAGCCTAAAACACCCCGCTGTTCCTGGAGGCCTGTGTGGGAGTGGTACCAGTACGTGCCCGACTGCTTGATCGGGAAGGAGTATGTATAGGTCTGGCCGGGGCGGATCGGCGGTGTAGTCAGGTATGGCACGCCGTCTTCTTTGTTGGGCAGCAGCAACCCGTGCCAGTGGATGGATGTTTCCACGTCCATGCGGTTGTGGACGCGCACCACGAGGTCGTCGCCTTCGGTCATTTCGAGTGTTGGGCCGGGGAGCTGCCCGTTGATCGTCATGGCGCGCACGTCTTTGCCGGTGAAGTTGACGGTCTTGTAATCAACGACGAGGTCGTACTCGACGGTCCCGGCCATAGCGATGCCGCACCACCCTACCAGCAGAGCAAACACGGTTGCGAAATGAACAACCAAAGGTCTTGATTGATTTCTGAGGCGCATAACAGTCACGTTATGCGTGGCAAATGCGGATGACAAGCGACACCGCTCGATCTAAAGGCGAAGCGTCAAGTTACGGCTCTATAAGCCCAGTATTCGTTACAGCCAGGGGTATTGCTGGGCAAATCGCTGGCTAGCAGTGACGGGGGTGGCTGGCTCGATTACATATACCAAGTTCGGCACGATCTATTTGTTATCAGCGACTGCGCCAAACACTAGGTGAAAGGCTGCGTCTTTTCGGAAGCGGCTCCGTCTATAAAGGTAGGAATGAAACCCGTATTTTCCAATTTAAAGGAGTAAGCCATGAATCCTCAACCCTTTGTAGATTTTCCCAACAACAGCCGTATTCACGTAGGGCTAGCCGTTACAGACCTGGAACGGTCTAAACAATTTTACCGTGCGTTATTCGGTACGGAACCCGTCAAAGAACGCCCTGGATATGTAAAGTTTGAATCGACCGACCCTTCAGTTAATTTGTCGTTGAATCAAACCGATGCCGAACAAAGACCCATCAATCCAGCGACGCACTACGGCATACAAGTTAAATCAACACAAGCGGTCGACGAGGCGGCCCGGAGATTTCAAGCCGCGGGCTTAAATACGCTCATGGAACGGCACACCACCTGTTGCTACGCTCTACAGGACAAGGCGTGGGTCGTGGACCCTGACGGGAACCGCTGGGAAATCTTTGTGGTTTTGGAGACTAACACGGAACACAAGAAAAACGCCAATTCAACCTGTTGTGTCACGTAAAACCGATGCGCCGTCTGCCCCAGCGGCGCGGCAGCGAAAACCATGAAACAGAAATTATCCACAAAAAGCATATGGGAGCTCCTCAGCGCCAAGCTGAGGGGCTTTATTCTTTCCCGTGTCCACGACGAAAACGTCGCATCGGATTTGGTTCAGGAAACCTTTCTTCGTATCCATAAGAGCCTGGATACGATCGACGACGATAGCCGGGTCGAGTCCTGGGTCTTTCAGATAGCCAGGCATTTGATCGCGGACTACTACCGATCCCAAAAAAAGACGGCTACGCCACTGGGTATTGAACCCGAAAACGGCACCGAAAAATCAGACAACATGAACGACCGTGCCGCTGGCTGGATCGCTGAGATGATCGGGCAACTCCCCGACACCTACCGCGAAGCGGTGCGGCTCTATGAGATGGAACACCTACCCCAGCAGGAGATCGCGGACCGCCTGGGGATAACCCTCTCGGGGACAAAATCCCGGATCCAACGCGGCCGTGAACTCATCAAGGCATCCCTAGACGCCTGCTGCAAATTTGAGTTTGATGCACGCGGCAATATCCTCGATTATGAAAAGAAGAATACCACGGCTTGTTGCGACACCTGTGATGATTGACCCTCTACCCGACGCCCGGTGTAGCCGGCGCATGTACCGGCGTTAACAAAGCAATCAAGACGGCCGAACCTTCTTTAGGCGAGCCAAACTTTTACACCCGCGGCCGCTTTAGGTGAACGGCTGGCGTGAGGTGGCGGGGTGGCCTGGGTCGATACCTACGCGCGTTCCCTCGGCGGTCTGCTGGGCGGCGGGGCCGGTGATCTCGGGCGGGCGCGGGCCAAGCCAGCATTCCCCCTCGTAGCATTTGTGGATGATCTGCACCGCTTCGTCGACGCTGTCGGTCACGCGGAATAGGCTCATGTCCTGCGCGTCGATGTACTCGTTCCGCTGGATCATCTGCTCACGCATCCAACCGACCAGCCCGTCCCAGAACGCGTGGCCGATACACACGACCGGGAACGGCTCGACCTTGAGCGTCTGGATCAGCGTGAGGCTCTCGAAGAACTCGTCCATCGTGCCGAACCCGCCGGGGAAGATGATAAACCCCTTGGCGTACTTGACGAACATGACCTTCCGCACGAAGAAGTACCGGAAGGTCAACTCGTGCGTCTGGTAGGGGTTGGGCTTCTGCTCCATGGGCAGGCTGATGTTCAGGCCCACCGACTGCCCCCCCGCTTCCATGGCCCCGCGGTTGGCCGCCTCCATGATCCCCGGCCCGCCGCCGGTGATCACCGCGAATTTGGTCTCCACCAGCTTGCGCCCGCACTCGACCGCCTGCTGGTACTCGGGCTTGTCTTCGGGTGTGCGTGACGACCCGAACACCGACACCGCCGGGCCGATCGTGCTGAGCGCTTCGATCCCGTCGACAAACTCCGACAGGATGCGGAACATCATCCACGTCTCTTTGCTCAGGTTTGCTTCTGTCTGCTTTGAATTCATTGACTTTCTTTCCGTTTCATCAAGGCTTTTAACTTCAACCGCCTTGCCTTGTTATACACGACAGGCGGAGTGGCAACCCCCTGGCGTTTAGTTTGAAGAATATCGGCTATCGGTTACACAAAACTCCCCACGGCCGTCCTGTAAAGAACCGCCCATAACGCAGATCGTGCCAGGGCTCGCCCCATCACCACGTGAGTCGGCTGCTTATCTCCCCAAAACAGACAGCACCATCAGATTAGAATTATTATAAACATATCTCTCACAGTGCTTTAAAAGCCTATCAATTTTTCGCCGCATACAATGGTTGTGAGCCGCAGCAACGCAAAATTTTTCTTCTCACTTCACCCCGATCACGGTAAGCTGGTATTGGGAAAGGGCGATATGTCCATACCAAACGACCACTTATCCTCTGATCGCCTCATTTTCCGCAAGGAGACCCGTCATGATCCGGTTCCGATGCTTCCGCTGTAATCACATGATCCGCTGCCCCGATGAGTACGCGGGCAAGGTGGTCAGGTGCCCTTCGTGCAAGGACATGACATTCGTCCCCCCTACCCTCGATGACGCCGAAGCTGCGCTGGCGGCGGCTGCCCCCCAACTGCCCGCCCACAGCGACGAGCAACCCGCGGCGGGCCCAGCCGACGAGCAGTCCCTCTCCGCAGCCGCCGCCGCGGAAGTGTCACAAACAAGGGGGGCCATGAAACGCCACCAGACGCTCAGAGCCCACCACTACGCCTGGCTTAAATTCATGGGCAGTGCGTACATCTCGCTGGGGGTGGTGGCGGCTATCATGTGTGTGATCCGGATTTTCATGCAGCTAAGCGAGTCGCTGTCGCAGCAAGCTCAAGGTCGCGTGCACAACGCCGCGGATATCTTCGCAGCGTGCGTCTGGCTGCTCGGCGGACTGGCGGCGACCCTCACCCTTTTCGCGTTGGGGCAGTGCGTCTTAGCTTTCCGCGATATGGTTATCAACTCGTGGGTCACGCGCGAGTTGGCTGTGCTCCAGCGGGCGGGCAACCGGGTGTAATGGGCCGGCGTCCCAGCCGCTTGCCGCACAACGAGACCTGCTAACATGGGCGTGCAACACACCGACGGATCAACCCCAAGCCCGTACACGAAAGGACCAGCCGCATGAGCGCCCAGACCCCCGAAGAGCTTTCAGGTAAAAAATGCGTGCCATGCGAGGGTGGTGTTGAGCCTTACGCTCCCGAAGCGGTCAAAGCCCAATTGGCGCAACTCGACGGCTGGCAACTGACGCACGAAGGCAAACGCATCCGCAAGAACTGGTCGGTGAAAAACTTCCTGGCGGCGCTGGCGTTCTTTGGGAAGGTGGCCGAGATCGCCGAGCAGGAAGGCCACCACCCCGATCTGCACCTGGAAGGCTACCGCCACATTTGGATCGAGATCTGGACCCACGCGATCGGCGGGCTGTCTGAAAACGACTTCATCCTGGCGGCCAAGATCAACCGATTGCCGGTTGAGTGACCGCGGCCACAACGGGCGGCGGCGGGCTTTGCCCCACCGCTTCCAACGAACTCCGCTCAAGCCCCAGCGCCGTGAGCATGGTCGCGGCTTTGTCGAGCGACTCGCCATACTCGTCGGCCGGGTCTGAATCCGCCACAACGCCGCTGCCGACTGAAAAATCAACGCGCCCCGCAGCGGGATCAACCTGCATCGTGCGGATCGCCACGTTCAGGCACGCCTGATCCTTCGACAGATACCCGATACACCCGCAGTACGGTCCACGGCGGGCAGGCTCAAGCCGGTCGATGATCTGCATGACGCGCACCTTCGGCGCGCCCGTCACCGACCCACCCGGCAGTGCCGCGCGTAGCAAGCTAACAATGTCTTTCGACCGGTGCAGCCGCCCCTCGATCGTCGCCACGCCGTGGTGCACCGTCGGGTGCGACTCGATCACGCGCGGCTCGCTGACACGGACAGAGCCGTAGTCGCACACCCGCCCCAGGTCGTTTCGCATCAAGTCGACGATCATGGCCAACTCGGCGGTGTCTTTTTCGCTGCGGTACAGCTCGGCGGGGTTCACTGAAGCCGGGCGCGTGCCCTTGATCGGCCGAGTCACCACGCGGCCGGCGTCCATTTGCAGGAACAACTCGGGCGAGGCGGACAACACAGCTGGGCGTTGGGTGTCGTCAGCCGACAAGCCGCCAACGCCCAGCCCCGACGCCAGTTCAAGGTACGCCCCGTACCACGCAGTCGAGGCCGCGGCCAACCGATCGAACAACGCCCGCGTGGGGGTCGGGCCCGCCCCCGCGAACCGCGCCGTTAGCCGCTGGGCAAGGTTGACCTGGAACACGTCACCCGAAGCGATGTACCGCTTTACTTCCCGCACCGCTTGCTCGAATTGCTCACGGGTAAAACCGCTTTGGATGTTTGACGCTTCAATGCTATTGATCGCGGGCGCCGGCTTGCGCAAACGTGCTTCTAGCTGACGGGTCTGGTCCTCCCACGCCCCGCAGGCGAACCACCGCTGCTCGAGTCCGTCGTAAACCAGATACCCCGGGCAGTACCCCAGTTCAACGATGGGCCAGCCGCGGTCGGCTTTGGCGGTGCCGGGCCCCGATGGCAGCCGCTCCACCCACCGACCCAAGTCATAGCTTAAGTAGCCGATCCACAAGCCCCGCCCCTCGGTCGCGTTTAACAACGCGCGCAGATCGTCGAACGGCTTGTGCGTGAACTGTTCAACCGGGCAGGTGCGATCGGCAGCGAGCCACCGGCTTTGCCCACGCGGCGCGCCGCTGGCGTTACCGGCGGCGCCGGGTTGATCACCTGCTGAAACAAACCGGTACGTGCCCACCGGCTGGGCAAAGACCGACCACCGTGCCCACCGAGCGTCCAACCGCCCCGAGTGCAGCAGCGCCACGCGGCGGTCACGCGGCCACCGCCCGAGCACCTCAAGCGGGCCCCACCGCCAGTCTAAAGACCTGCCACAGACTTGCATAAGAGTATGATAACCTGCACGCTGTACGACCGGTTGGACTTGACGGGGTCACAATCGTCCGGCCTGCATTGCACACGGCAGCGCATGGCCACCCGACGCCGTGCCATACAGGAGACGAGCGATGGCCGATCAAGAACCGCAACGCACCACTGCTTCGCACATCACCAACCCGCGCAAGGCGATCCGGGCTGTCAAAACACTCGTCAAAACACCGATGTCGAGGCTGTTTTATAAAGCCACGCCGGGCAGGCGGCCGGGCATTAACCCCGATGATATCGCCGCTTCGCCCACACCCGATCAGGCCGTGGGCGTCACCTGTATCGACTACGGCACCGACAAGGTTTCCGTTGAGCAGGTTGCCAATCTCGAAGCGTTTTTAGCCCAGCCGCACCCTCAATGGGGACGTGTCCGGTGGCTTGATATCAACAGCGTGTCTGACCTGAATATCATCAAGATGGTCACAGAGCGCTACGGCCTGCACCCGCTGATCGTCGAGGACATCCTCCACGTGCCCCAGCGTCCGAAAGCGGAAATCTACCCCGTCGAGGATTCACAGCAGGACTGCCCGGGCATGTTCATTATCGCGCAGATGAACAGGCTGATCGACGGGCGCATCATCAGCGAGCAGGTGAGCATATGCACAAGCCACAACACCGTATTGACGTTCCAAGAAAAGCCCGGCGACGTGTGGGACCCGATCCGCCAACGGATCAACAAGGCTAGTTCCCGCCTGCGGTCCCGAAAAACGGGGTATCTCACCTACGCTTTGCTCGACGCGTTGATCGACCACAACTTCAGTATCCTGGAGCGCTACGGGGAAGAGCTCGAATCGCTCGAAGAGCTGACCCTTGACAACCCCTCGGCGGCCGCGATCAGCCGCATCCACGCGATGAAGCGAGAACTGCTACTGCTGCGTCGGCAAGTCTGGCCCACGCGCGAGGTCGTGAGCACGCTACTGCGCGAAGAACACCCCTACTTCAGCGAAGAGACCCGCCTGTTCATGCGAGACGCGTATGACCACGCCGTGCAGGTCCTGGACGTGGTGGAGACCTACCGCGAGGTCGCCTCCGGCTTAATCGACACACACATGACGGTTGTCGGCAACCGCATGAACGACGTCATGAAAACCCTGACCATGGTCGCGACAATTTTCATCCCCATCTCCTTCCTAGCCGGCGTGTTCGGGATGAACATGGATGACCTGCCGGGCATGCACACCCCGGGCGCGTTCCTAGGGTTCGCCGTCGCCTGCCTGACCGTCGCCGGCAGCATGCTCGCGTGGTTTAAACACAAGGGGTGGCTGTAGCTGCCGGATGCTTATTTCGCGGGTAGCGATTTAGCGAACTCAACCGCCCGCGTCACCCAGCCCTTCAACGCGTCGTCCGTTTTAAACCCCGTGGCGGCCACGTAGACCATGGTCTTCATGGGCCTGCCGGTAAAGTCCATTGGGCGGGTGTGGGGCCGCTTCAGCGCGGTCGCGGCGGCGGTATCCCCCAGCCGCAGGACAAGGTCTTTGTCGAGCACGCCGCAGCACATGTTGCCGTTCAACATGAACGCGATACCGCCGAACATCTTTTTTTCTGTGACACCCCTGCGCCGTTTGAGCGTCTCGCGTACGCGCTGAGCCGTTTTTTCGTCGTAGGCCATGGCTGCATATTGTAGCCATGCGTCGAAATGACCTAATATACTGTGTACGAGCTATATTTTCGCAAGGAGAATTATGGATTCTACAGTGCAACAATCGTGGGAAAATTTTCTGAACCCTGACCTAATGCGTCATCGCCTAATCAGCGCCTCCATCTACATCGCAGGCTATGAAAGCCTTAAAGATGCCATCATTGATCGGATTCGCTATTTCTTTTGGAATGGCTTTGATCAAACTGGCGATAAGATCGACCCTGAGTATCAATCTAGTGTATTAAGCCGAAACAAGAGTCCTTTGTACGCGAGCTTAGACTGGCTAAAACACATGAACGCCATCGACAACGAAGATATTGCTTCATTTGATCGAATCAAAAATTGCCGAAACGTTCTTGCGCATCGCCTCTTTGCCACGCTTAGCTCCGAAGGCTTGCCATCTAATTTTGAAAAGTGTTTTCATGAAATGGTTTCGCTTCTACGCAAAGTCGAAGTGTGGTGGATCAAGGAAGTTGAAATCACAACCGATCCAGACTTCGATGGACAAGAAATCGACGAGGATGACATCCAGCCCGGTCGTGTGCTTGGTCTTCAATTGTTGTGCGATATCGCTCTTGGCGATGCAGAAAGAAGTCGCTTATATTTCGATGAATTCCAAAGGCGAGCGGGAACAGATAACCTCCACGATGTGGCTATTGGCATCGGAGATACTTCGCTAGAACAACAATAACGCGGTCAGCTTGCAATCTTATGCCCCCTGCTTCTGCAGCTTGGCCATGCGATCGGCGAAGAGTTTCTTGGCTTCGCCGGCGAGGTAGAAGCTGCCAGTGACGATGATCAGGTCCTCGCGGCTGACGGCGCGGTTGGCTAGCTGTAGCGCCTCTTCGAGTGTTGGCGCGGCTTGTGCCATCTTGCCGGAGACCTCGGCGAACTGGGTCAGCAAGTCGGCTGGCTCCACGGCGCGGGGGTTGGCTTTGGCGCGGGTGAAGATGACCTTGTCGGCGCCCAGCGAAACTTGCTTGAGCATGCTGGCCACGCTTTTGTCCTGGCCACAGCCGAAAATGAGCACCAGCGAGTCGTAGGCGATGTAGGCGCCCAGCGCTTTGATCAGGGATTGGATCGACGCGGCGTTGTGGGCGCCGTCGACGACGACGTGCGGCTTGTCGCAGACGCGTTCCATGCGTCCGGCGATCGTGGTGGCGGCCAGGCCCTCGGTGACCTGCTCGTCGGAGATCTCAAACCCGGCGCCCTTGAGCTTGTCGAGGATGGCCAGCGCCAGCCCGCAGTTCAGGGCTTGGTGCTCCCCGCGCAGCGGCACGGGCAGGTGCTCCCACCGGCTGGTGGGGGTGGTGATGCACACGCGCGTGTGCGGGCCAAGCTCGCGGCTGGCTTGGAAGCGGTAGCTGAAGTCGACTTGCTTGCCGTTGAACTCAATCGGCGCGCCGACGCTCTGGGCGGCTTCTTGGAACACCTGGGTGACTTCCGGTGATTGCTCGATGCTGACCACCGGGACGTTTTTCTTGAAGATCCCGGCTTTCTCTTTGGCGATCAGAGCCTCGTCCTTGCCGAGGATCTGTGTGTGGTCGAGGCTGATCTGGGTCATGCCGCACACAAGGGGCGTGACAATGTTGGTCGCGTCGAGCCGGCCGCCAAGCCCTGTTTCAAGCACGGCGATGTCCACGGCTTGGTCGGCGAAATACCGCAGGGCCGCGACGGTCATAATCTCATAAAACGTCGGGGGCGTGCCGCCTAGCTTCTTGACCTCGGCGGCGATGAGCCGCATGGTTTCGGTGAAGTCTGCGTAGCCGATCATCTGCCCGTCGATCGTGATGCGCTCGCGCAGGTCAACCAGGTGTGGGCTGGTGTACAGCCCGACCGTGTAGCCGCTGGTCTTGAGCACGCTGGTGACCATGGCGCAGGTCGAGCCCTTGCCCTTGGTACCCGCGACGTGGACAAATTTGAGTTCCTGGTGCGGCTGGCCCAAGCGGTTCAACAACCGGCGCGTGCGTTCGAGGCTGAACGTGCGGTTGTTGTAGGTGACAATCCGCTGGTGTTCGTGGTTGATGTGGCTGTAGAGCCAACGACAGGCGGTGGCGTAATTCGTGATGCCCGCCACGCTTAAATCCGTGGCGCCGGTCTTTCTGCGAGACGACGAGCCTGACGCCCTGGGTTTAGACGATGACCGCTTCGATTTTGTCGATGATGAGGAGGGTGACATAAGTCGTAACTATAGCAAAATATGACCCCAACGTCAAATTAATGCGTTTAAATCGTTTTTGTCTATGCGTTTATGAGTATGACTCGAAATAAACGCACAGCTTAATCAATGCTATTTATATCGTTATATTGCTTTTTGCTTGACTCCGTGTGCCTTGGAAGGGTGTAAGAAGCTGCGGCGGCGTTGCTTACCGTTTCGATACCCGGTCCATTCCCATCATATACGGCCGAAGCCGGGGCGGGATCGTGATGGAGCCATCGGCCTGCTGGTACAGTTCCATAATCGGGATCAAGATGCGCGGGCTGGCGATGACGGTGTTGTTGAGCGTGTGGCAGAAATGGACCTTGCCGTCGCCGTCGCGGTACCGCAGGTTCAGGCGTCTGGCTTGGAAGTCATAAAAGCGCGAGGCCGAGTGCGTCTCGCCCCAACTCTGACGAGATGGCATCCACGTCTCGATGTCATATTTCGCGGCCTGCCCCTGGCCCAGCTCACCGGTGCATACTTGCACAACGCGGTAAGGCAGCTCCAACGCCTGGAGCACCTCCTCGGCGTTTTGCAGAATTGTCTGGTGCCACTGCTTGGATTTTTCGTGATCGTTCGCGCACACGACCACTTGCTCGACCTTGTCGAACTGGTGGATGCGGTAGAGCCCGGCTGTGTCTTTGCCGTACGTGCCCGCCTCCCGCCGGTAGCAAGGGCTCATGGCCACATACCGCAGCGGCAGGTCTTTTTCGTCAACGATCTCGTCCATGTGGTACGCGGTGAGCGGGACCTCAGCCGTGCCCACCAAGTACGCGGGCGGGTCTTCGTTGCTCATCTCGTAGCTCTGCTGCCTGCCAAGCGGGAAGTACCCCGTGCCCAGCATGGCCTGCTCGCGCACGAGCACCGGTACGGACATCGGCTTAAACCCCTTTTCAATCATCATCTCCAGCGCCAGCCGCAGCACGGCCTGGTGTAACAGGGCACCGGCCCCGGTCAGGAAGTAGCTGCGGGAGCCGGCGAGCTTCACCCCACGCTCGGTGTCGATCATGCCTAGCTCGGTGCCCAAAGCAGCGTGGTCCTTGGGCTCAAAGTCGAATTGACGCACCTGCCCCCACCGGCGTAGCTCCACATTCTCCGAGTCGTCTTTGCCCACAGGCACGTCGCCGTCGGGCGGCTGAGGGATGCGCATCACCAGTTCCTGCACCCGCTCATGTAGCTGGGCAATGCTCGACTCCAAGTCTTGCTCTTGGCGTTTAAGTTCGGCGGGGCGCTGCTGCAACTCTTGCATCTGCGCTTGAAGCGAGTTTTTTTCTTGTGGCGAGGCTTTCTTGAGTTGCCCGGCGAGTTGGCCGATCCGCTTGCCGATCTGGTTCTTCTCAGCGGTGATTTGTTGACAATCGGTCAGGAGCTGGCGGTGCTGGGTGTCGAGTTCCAGCAGCCGGTCCACGTCCGCATCGATGCGTTTGTGTTTGGCTGCCTCGCGGTAGCGGTCGGGATTCTGACGCAAGTCTTTCAGGTCGATCATGACAAAGGCCTGTTGCCGACTCTAAAGGTGGTAAATCCGAGCGGCTATCTTATACGGATCGCAGAGGGGCTGCTTTAACCGCGGTTGGGGTAATGGAGCGGGTTTATCGAGCGATTTTTACACCACACGCGGGCACCATCCGCCGCTCCATAGCCGTGTGGCAGCCGGGCCTGGGCCGCTCGGAGGTAGAGAAAATAAAACTGATCGACCTGGTGGGCGTGTTGACGCGACGGACTTGCAGCGGGCTAAGTGTGCGAGTCGCTTGTCAGCGGGTCCGCCTGGTCCGTTGGATCGACAACGAGCCGGTCGGCAAGTGATTGCAACTGCTCAATGGAGCGACTGACGTCGGCGGTGCCGCTTCGGGCGTCGTCTTCCATTTGCTCGGCCAGGGTGGTCAACACGGGGAACCCAGCGGTGCCGCCGGCGCCCTTGAGCCAGTGCGCTACCGTCGCCAGCCGCGTCAGGTCCTGGGCGTCGAGTGCTTGGCGCATCTCTTCGATCTGCTGATGCAGGTGGTTGATGAACTCGACGGCGATCTCACGGAACTCCTCATCCTCCATGGGCAGGTTGCAAACGATGGGCTGTTGATCGGCCGGCTCCGCGCTGGGGGCCGGCGCGATGGTCGGGGCCTGCGGAACTTGGCCCGGCGCCGCCATGGCCCGGCCTACCGTGATGATGAGCTGGTCTTGGTCGATGGGTTTGGAGAGGTACCCCGAGCAGCCGGCGCGTTCGCATTTCTCACGGTCGCCCTTCATGGCGTTGGCGGTCAGGGCGATGATACCCGCGTACCGGCCCACGCGAATAACGTGATTGCCGGTGTCGGTGTCGCGGTATTCCGCCGCCCTGCCCAGGCAGTGCACGACCTCTAGCCGTGTCAGCGTCAGTTCCGCTGTACGCTCACGCACCCGTTTTTCAAGTTCCTGAGCGTGGATCGCCAGATTGTCGTGATTGGCCTTGATAACCAGGGCATTGCGCACCCGAGGCAGCAGTTCATTCAAGTTAACCGGCTTGGGCAAAAATCGGTCGCGCCCCACTCCAACGCCTGCCGCTTCGTCTGTTCATCGCAGGTCGCCTTCAGGATCAGCACCGGCGTCTGCGATAAGTCCGCGTCGTCGCGCACCCGGCGAAGGATGTCCAAGCCGCTAACCTCTGGCATCATGATGTCCAGCAGGATCAAATCCGGCTTGTGTTCGTGGATCGCCGACATCGCTTTCACGGCGTCATTGAGAATCACAAAGTTGGTGTACCCCGCCTGCTGAAGATACTTGCGAGCGACTTTGCAGTTGATCGGCTCGTCGTCGATGATCATGATCAGGCGCGGCCGCAAGTCGTCGGGCGCCAAACTGATCTCGGTGTTCGCCGTATCGAGTTGGTGTTGTGCCACCGCGCTGTCCTCCCCGTCGGCTCTCACGTTGATCGAGAGATACCTTTTTATCCCTGCTGTTTGCCCTTAGCCCAATGCTTGCGTGTCACAAACGGCAGTGCTGACACCACACCGCGTAGCCGTCATACTCCGCAGCCAAATCACAAGACTAACTGCTTACTATTTCGGCTATTAGTTTGGCGCAATTGATAAGCTGGTCTGGCTTATCGGTCGGCCGACATCCATAACGCGACGCTTCGGTAGCGTCCTATAACGGCAATATCCGTGACGACAGGCTCGGCCCCTCAAAGTGGACCCAGTGGATTGAAGATTAGAACACTGCCCAACTGTAAATCATTTGCACACGGAAATGGGCGATACTGGACTCGAACCAGTGACTTCTTCCTTGTAAGGGAAGCGCTCTAGCCAACTGAGCTAATCGCCCCGCTGATACGGATCGATTATTTAGTTTATCGTTCCTTCGCTGGGATTCATAGGGCGCTTGATGAGCGGTGGGACTGCTTTTTGTTCCGTTACGTCCCAATCCGCCTCGCTCCGCAGCGGTGACGCCTCAGCGCACACCCCCGTGTCGTACTAAAAAGGTCAGTCGGCTCTGGGCGTTGTTTTCACGTAGGTCAAAACACCGTATCATCTGAGTCGCACTCATCACAATACCTAGGCTCAAAGGCACCATGACGACCCCCACTGAACAGCCCCCACAACACGCCATTCGGCTGCGGAACGTGGTCAAGCGGTTCGACGGGCGGGTCGTGCTCGACGGGGTGAACCTGGACATCCGCCGCGGCGAGACCATGGTGATCATGGGCGGGTCGGGGTCGGGCAAGAGCACGCTGCTGCGCACCATCATCGGCTCGATCATCCCCGATGAAGGCTCCATTGAGATGCTGGGCCAAGACATCACCATCCTAGAAGAAGCCCGGCTCAACGACGTGCGCAAGAAAATCGGCGTGCTGTTCCAGTCCGGGGCGTTGTTCAATTCGATGACGCTGCGTCAGAACGTGGCCCTGCCGCTGGAGGAGCACACCAGCCTGCCCCCGCAGACCATCGACATCATGGTCAAGATCAAGCTCGAACTGGTCGGTCTGCGTGAGCACGCGGACAAATACCCCTCCCAGATCTCCGGCGGTATGAAGAAACGAGCCGGGCTGGCCCGGGCGCTGGCGCTTGACCCGCAGATCCTTTTTTACGACGAGCCCTCGGCGGGACTGGACCCCATCACCAGCGCCGAGATCGACCAGCTTATGCTGAACCTGACCAAGCAGCTTGGCGTGACGAGCGTGGTGGTGACACACGAGATGGACTCGGCCTTCACCATCGCCGACCGCATGACCATGCTCGACCACGGGCACATGATCATCGTTGAAGAACGGCAGTACTTCGACGCCCTACGCGCCGACGACCGCCCCACGGAAGGGCTAAGCCAAACGGAGAAGCTCATCCGCCAATTCCTGCGAGGCGACGCCAAGGGGCCTATCACCGAACGCAAGCAGACGACGGGGTACGTGGACGACCTGCTTGGCAAGATGCCCAAACACTTGGCGCCCCGCCCTTCGGTGCAGGCCACGCGTTAGACCGCCCACCCGCGTGCGGGCAGAGACGTTTCAAGTACAATTAACCTCACGCGGCAGCGGTAAACCACAACCCCTCAAGCAGAGACACAGCGGCTATGAACCGAGAACGTGAAAACCTGAAAGCGGGCGTGTTTGTCTTGACCGGCGGTGTGCTGGCGCTGGTCGTGATCTTTGTCTTGTCAGACATCGGCAGGCTGTTCGAACGCCAGCAGACGGTGCGCGTGTACTACCAGCTAAGCGACGGGCTTCAAGGCCTCAAGGAAGGCGCCCCCGTCACCCTGGGCGACCAGCCGATCGGCGAGGTCACGCGTATTGAAGACAAAATTGATCAGGTCAACAGAGACACCACACGCGTCGTGGGTAAGATCATCACCGCCCATGTCCCCAAGCGGTACCAGCTATTCCAAAACGCGATTATCGAGCTCAAAGCTCCGCTGATCGGAAGCGGCACGTCTCTGAACATCCGCAGCGTGGGTGTGGGCAACCCGTACAAAGACAAGGAACCGATACCCGGCAGCTTAGCGGGGACCATGCAGGTTCAAGAATTGATCCGTGAAGCGGGGATCGGCGAGCAGCAGCGTGAAGAGATACGCCAGATCATCGCGAATGTTGAGTCGGTCACCGCCACGCTTCGTGATGACACACCTCATCTCACCGACCAAGCCAAGCAGATCATGACCGACGTCCAGGCCGCCGCCGGCGACCTCAAAGCCGCGATCGCCCAGGCCAACAGCATGCTGGTCGACCTCGGCAAGTACCACGAGCCCTGGGTCGCGCGTATCGACAACGTGACTCAATCAGCCGAGCAGGCCCTGGCCGAGATCCGTGACCTGGTGCGTGACAAAGCCCCCGCCGTGCGTAACACCCTGGACAACGTCCACAGCGTGACACAGACCGCCAAGGACAAAACCGTTGCCCAAGTCACCCAGGCGCTGGACAGCGCGGTGGCGGCGTTGGACAGCTTCAAGGCCACCAGCGAGCAAATCAAGACGCTCGTGGTCGGGCAGCGGCCGGTGCTGGAGCGGGCGATGGCGAACATGCAACTCACCGCCGACCAACTCAAGCTCACAGCCATCGAGGTCCGGCGGTCGCCCTGGCGGCTGATGTACACGCCTGACAAAGCAGAACTCGATTCGGACAACCTGTACGACGCGGCCCGGTCGTTCGCCTCAGCCGCCAGCGCCCTGGACACCACCGCCGACAGCCTGCGCGTCCTGGCGGACGACCCCACCGTCCAGCAAGGCGAGGTCCAGAAAATGCTCAACCACCTCGAAGCCGTGTTTTCTAAATACTCGGTCGCGGAAAAAGCGTTCTGGAAAGAGCTGGGCGTCGGGTCCGTTACGCCGTGAGTTGGGTATCGCCTAAGCCGTACTCATTGGATGCCCTTGGATTGATGCGGTAATATGAGCAAGCCGCTATAGATAGCCGATGGTAGAATATGCCGTGGTGAGAGAAAGGCCGGTCGGCGACCAGAGAGGATGGTTCAAACAATGACAACTCGCATGAAATTAAACGGGCTGCTGGGCTCCGCCCTGGCTGCGATTCTATGGTGTCAGGTCGGGTGCAGCCAACCCTCCATGACGGAGATGATGCGGCTGGACATGAGCCCTGAATTTGAAACCGTCGCCTTGTCTCACGAGCAGCGGATGATCCGCCAGGCCCGCGCAATGGACACCACCGCCCGCCAGTTGCACGACGACTGGGACCAATTCTGGTTGCTGCGGCGGCCGCTCCGGATGACGGTCTATTCCATCCCCTGATCGAGCGGCCAACCAATATTTTTATGTCGCTTTAAGCGGTTGTGTGCTTGTTGTGAAGTAATCCTGCAACGGGCGCACGCCCCACTGCCCTTTGCGCAACGCCGCGATCGCCTGCACCGCGGCGGCGGCACCGGTGGCGGTGGTAATCATCGGCACGTTGAACCGGACAGCCGTGGCGCGGAGCTTGCCCTCGTCGCTCTTGATCCCTTTTCGGATCGGTGTGTTGATCACCAACGCCATCTCGTGGTTCTTGATCATGTCGATGGCGTTGGGTCGGCCCTCGCTGATCTTCTTGATCTTCTCGGTCTGCACGCCGTGCTGGGCCAGGTAGCCGTGCGTCCCGCCCGTGGTCAAGACGACAAAGCCCATCTCGAGCAACTGGCTTGCGGTTTTGACGATGTGGGGCTTGTCGCTGTCGCGCACGGATAAGAAGACCTTGCCCGACGTTGGTAGGTGCGAGCCGGCGGCCATCTGCGACTTGGCAAACGCGATCGGGAAGCCGGGGTCGATCCCCATCACCTCACCGGTGGACCGCATCTCTGGGCCGAGGATCACGTCCGTCCCAGGGAACTTGCTGAACGGGAAAACCGATTCCTTGACGGACGTGTGCGCCAGCGGCGCCGCTTCCGTCACGCCAAGGTCCGCTAGCTGCTTGCCGGCCATTGCCTTGGCTGCGATACGCGCCCAGGACACGCCCGTGGCCTTGCTCACAAACGGAACCGTGCGCGACGCGCGTGGGTTGACCTCCAACACATAGACCTCGTACTGGCCCCCCTCGGGCGGGTCGGTTTTTTTAATCGCGAACTGCACGTTCATCAGCCCCCGCACACGCAGCGCCTCGGCCATGCGACGCGACTGCTCTTTGAGTTGGTCGATCACCTTCGCGGGCAGCGAATACGGCGGGATGGCGCAGGCGCTGTCGCCGGAGTGGATGCCCGCCTCCTCGATGTGTTCCATCACACCGCAAACCACCGCACACGACGCGGCGCCCGTGTTGGCTTTCCGCGCGTCTTCCGTGGGGTAGAAATCCGCTACCACGTCCACGTCGCACTCGATCGCCTCGGACAGGAACTGATCGATCAAGATCGGCTGATCGGGCACGTCGCTGGCGCCGATGGCGATAGCCATGTAGTACCGCAACTGGTCGTCGTCGAAAACCGTCTCCATCGCGCGCCCGCCCAGCACGAAGCTGGGGCGCACCAGCACGGGGTACCCGATCTTGTTGGCCACCTCGATCGCCTGCTCGGTGCTGTGGCAGATGCCGTTGGCCGGCTGCTTGATGCCCAGTCGCTTGAGCAGCTCCGTGAACCGCTCGCGGTCTTCAGCCAGGTCGATCGAGTCGACGCTGGTGCCGATGATCGGCGCCCCTGCCTGCTCCAACCCGTGCGCCAGGTTCAGCGGTGTCTGCCCGCCAAGCTGCACGATCACGCCGTGCAAACGCCCCGGCTTTGACAGCGGCGCGCCGTTGAGCTTCTCGCACACGTTCAACACGTCTTCGAGCGTCAGCGGCTCGAAAAACAGCAGATCGCTCGTGTCGTAATCGGTCGACACGGTCTCGGGGTTGGAGTTGATCATCACCGCTTCGTAGCCCAACTCCTGGGCGGCGAAGGCAGCCTGCACGCAGCAATAGTCAAACTCAATGCCTTGGCCGATCCGGTTGGGCCCGCCGCCGAGGATGACGACCTTCTTCTTCTCGCTCACGCGGATCTCGTCGTCGAACCGGGTCCGCCCGTCAGCGTCGACGATGGGCGATTCGTAGGTGGAGTAAAAATACGGCGTGGCGGCCTCGAACTCCGCGGCGCACGTGTCGACCAGCTTGAACACGGTGGCGATCCCGAGTTTCTGGCGGTGGCTGCGGGCCTGCTGGATGGTGTCGGGCGTGATCTTGCCCGTGTAGACCTTGGCCAACTGTGCGTCGGCGTAGCCCATCTGCTTGGCTTGAAAAAGCACGTCCTTGGGCACGTCTTCGAGCTTCTCGTACCCGATCAGCACCTGCTCAAAGTCGACCAACTGCTTGATCTGATCGAGGAACCAACGGTCGATCATCGTGGCCCGGTACACCTGCTCGATCGTCCACCCGGCTTTGAACGCGTAGCGGAGGTAATGAATACGCGACTGCGAAGGCACGTTGAGCTTGCGGTCGATCTTCTGTCTGGAAATCGGCCAGGCTGTTTTGAATAATTGGCCCACCTGGACGCCGTGCTGGGGCGATTCGCTCAACACCGAGCCGTGCCCGGCTCCCAATCCCTGGATAATCACATCCAACTGCCCGCGAGCCGACTCGCTTAGCCCGCCAAGCAATACCGGGTCGTGGTGCAGCAGCGCGGCGGCTTGGAGCCGAGTACACCCGCCGGCCACTTTGCGTGTCGCCGACACCGCGTCGGGGTGCTCACGGGCCAGCCATTCCAACGTCTCGTTCATGCCCCGCAGCCACAGGTCTTCTTCATCAAGCCCCAGGCCGTACCGCTTGACCTCCATCGACCGCAGGCCCTTCTGCAGGCTCTCCTTGAACGTGCGCCCAATGCTCATCGCCTCGCCCACGCTCTTCATCTGCGTCGTGAGCGTCTGGTCGGCTTCGGGGAATTTTTCAAACGTCCAGCGGGGGATCTTGGTCACCACGTAATCGATCGTGGGCTCAAAGCACGCCACGGTTTGACCCGTGACGTCGTTGGGCAGTTCCCACAGCGTGTACCCCACAGCCAGCTTCGCTGCGATCTTGGCGATGGGGAACCCCGTGGCCTTGGACGCCAGCGCCGAGCTGCGGCTCACACGAGGGTTCATCTCGATCACCAGCATCTGCCCGTCTTCGGGGTTCACGGTGAACTGGATGTTCGACCCGCCCGTCTCCACGCCGATCGCGCGGATGATCGCCATGGCCGCGTCGCGCATGCGCTGGTATTCCTTGTCGGTCAGCGTCTGGGCGGGCGCGACGGTGATCGAATCACCCGTGTGCACGCCCATCGGGTCGACGTTTTCAATCGTGCAGACGATGACCACGTTGTCGTCGCGGTCGCGCATCACCTCCAGCTCATACTCTTTCCACCCGATCAGCGACTTGTCGATCAACACCTGGTTGGTCATGGACGCATCGAGCCCGCGGCGCACGATCTCCTCGTACTCCTCGCGGTTGTACGCGATGCCCCCGCCCGTGCCACCGAGCGTGAACGCCGGGCGGATGATCGCCGGCAGCCCGGTGCGCTCGAGCACCTCCCACGCGTGCTCCATGGTCGTGGCCGTGGCCGCCGGGGGCAGCGCCAGGCCGATCGACTCGACAATTTCCTTGAATTTCTGGCGGTCCTCTGCCCGGTGGATCACCTCGCGCGTCGCGCCGATCATCTCGACGTTCAGCCGGTCCAGCACGCCGTCGTCGTACAGGTTGCAGGCACAGTTCAAGGCCGTCTGCCCGCCGAGCGTCGGCAGCAGCGCGTCGATGTGGTAAGGCCCATCTTTCTCGGCCTCGATGATTTTTGTTACCGCCTCTGGCGTGATCGGCTCGATGTACGTCCGGTCGGCGAACTCCGGGTCGGTCATGATCGTCGCCGGGTTGGAGTTCACCAGCACGATCTTATACCCCTCTTCGCGCAGCGCCTTGCACGCTTGCGTGCCCGAGTAGTCAAACTCACAGCCCTGACCGATCACAATCGGGCCCGATCCGATGATCAGGATGGTCTTGATGTCCGTCCGTTTAGGCATAACTCGCTCAAGCCTTAAAATTCAAATGGTCAATGCGGGGCCCGGCTTTGTTAAGTGTGCACGTCAATGATCTCGGCTTTGAGCGTCTCGAGGTCCAGCACCGCCACGGTCGCTCTTGAATTGACCCACCCGCAACACTCACCGGGGTTTAAGAATAGCTTGCCGTTGGCTGTCTCGTTGACCACTTGGTGCGTGTGGCCGGTAATCACCACGTCGGCCGGCTCGGTGTCCGCGGGCTTGAGCCAATCCACAAAGTGGTGCATCACGATGGTTTTGCCCGCCAGCTTCACGGTCAGCGGGCCGTCCACGATATTGGGCAGTATCCCCTTGAGCCCTTCGCGCTCACCGTCGTTGTTGCCGTAGATGCAGTGTAGCGGGACCGACAACGCATCCGGCGCGATCAATTGGGCGGCAAAAGGGGCGATGTAATCGCCCGCGTGGAGCACCGCGTGTACTTTTAGCCGCTCGAACAACGCCACCGCACGCCGGAACGTCGGCAGCCGGTCATGTGTATCGCTAATCACTCCGAGCTTCATAGGTTACAGCCCTTGTTGAATAAAATGGGCGTCAAACGATTATAAAGCCTTATTAACACTGTCATAAACGACAAATAAGCGGTCCCGACCTAACACTCAATCAAGCAACCCAGCGGGCCGATAAACCAGCACAGGCGTGTCCTGTTCACGCGCCGGTGTTGGCTCTGACTTTCTAAATAATTCATACTACATTGAATGAAACGTTTTGTCCCCTCACTATCCGACGCCGCTGATCCAGAGCAAGAGCTGGATTTACAGGACGCGAAAGTCGTCTCAGAGCTGTTCAATCAAGCAGCCACGGAAAACCTCCATTCGCCGCTGCGTGAGGGTGCCGCCATCTATTTGCCCGCTGAGGGCTGGGCGATCATGACCGGCGACCTCCACGACAACGGCCCCAATTTCCAGCGTATATCCAAATTAGCCGCTTTGCACCAAAGCCCCGACCGCCACCTGATCCTCCACGAGGTTATCCACGGGCCCCACCAAGTGAACGGGTGTGACCTGTCCATACGCATGCTCGCGCGGGTGGCCGCCCTTAAGCTTTGCTTTCCCAATCAATTACATATTGTACAATCCAACCACGAACTGGCTCAACTCACCGGCGAGGGCATCCTCAAAGGCGGCGTGAGCGTGGTGGACATTTTTAACCTCGGCGTTGATTTTGTCTTCCACGACAAAGCCGACATCGTTATTGAAGCCATGTGCCGGTTCATCCGGAGCCTGCCGTTGGCGGTGCGCAGCCCCAACGGGCTGTTCTTCAGCCACAGCCTGCCGTCGGCCACGCACCTTAAGCGGTTCGATCTTTCCCTGCTCGACCGCATCCCCACCGACGCCGACCTGCGGGCCGAAGGCGACGCGCACAACATGGTCTGGGGGCGCAACCACCCCCAAAAGGTGGCAGACACGCTCAGCGAGGCGTGGGATACGAAGCTATTTGTGATGGGTCACCAACCCGCGGAAATGGGCTACGAAAAACAGGGCGACACCATGCTCATCCTGGCCTCCGACCACACCCACGGCGTCGCGTTGCCCGTGAGCCTCTCGCAGCCCTACACCATGCCTGAACTGATCGACCAGATCATCCCGCTGGCGTCGATCACCCTGTAAAAACCTGTTGGAGAATAATGCCCCACCACGAGCCGCGCCCGTGAGGAAGCGGTCTCTCCACGTTTCCGCATCAACTTTGGATAAATAATATAGACAGGTGCATATTCTGCGATTGTAGCCGAAGCACTTGCTTGGCTAAGCTGGTGGCGGTGTGACGCCATGACCAACCCCAGTACCCGTCAACACGAATCAATTGTCATCGCCGGATGGGGCCTGATCACGCCGCTGGGGCGCTCGGCGTGGGAGACGTTCGCCAGCCTGCTAGCCGGCAAGACGCTGGCCGACCGCGCCGCTCAACTGCCAAAAACCATCGACCCGGTCGGCCTCGTCCGATCCCTGGGGTCGGTCGCTACAGCCGTTCACGCCGCAGCCGACCCCGTGGTCGAATTAGCTGAATGCGCCGCTCGCGAGGCGCTGTTCATGGCCGACGCACAGCCGCACGAAACAGACTGCATCACCGGCATGAGCAAAGGCGCGATGCACACCCTGATCGCCGCGACCCAGCGGTACATTTACTCACATCAACAAGCGTCCCGCCCGCCGACGCCTCAGCCGACGCTCCCAGCCGACGCCGATTTGGCCGTCACGCTCGGCCCGCACGGCTACGCATCGCAACAACTGGCCAATCGCCTCGGCCGCACCCCGTTGTACAACGTCGTCGCCGCCTGCGCCTCAAGCCTCACCGCGTTGCACAACGCCCGCCAGTGGCTTCTGACCAATACCGCAGACCCCAGGCCCAGCCGGGTGCTCGTCATCACAGCCGAAGCGGCGCTGCTGCCGCTGTTCATCCACAGCTACAAACGCCTTGGCGTGCTGCCGCCGCTGCGGCCGTCGGCATACAAGGGCCGCCCTTTGGACCGCCACCGCGAAGGGTTCATGCTCGCGGAAATGGGCGCCGCCGTCGTCTTGGAGCGGACTGCACACCCCAAGCCGGGTCAGATCGAGTTACTGGACACCGCGGTCGCCAATGAGCCTTATGACATGATCCGCCCGGCCCCCGTGATGGACTCGCTTTCGCACATCGCCGCGAAACTGCTAGCCGGCCGCGACATCGACCTGCTACACCCCCACGCCACCGGCACGCCCGACCACGACCCCGCGGAGCTAACCACACTGGCCCGCTGCCTGGCGTGTCGCCCGGACGTCTACGCCTGTAAGGGCGCTGTGGGGCACGGCCTGGGCGCCGCGGGGCTGGTCGCGCTGGTGCTGGCCTGCCTCTGCGCCAAGTCAAACCAACGCCCGCCAATGCCGTGGCTCGTAGAACCCCTCCCGCCCGACCAAGCCGCATTACCCATAAAAGCCACCCCCCCACCGCAGCCGATAAACACACAGGCTGTCTTCGCCGCGGGTTTCGGCGGGCACGTCGCCGGTGCGGTCATCGGCAAACACTGACCCGTTGCCCCCGCTAGCGGCCGACCGCCCAAACCGTAGAATGCACGCGTTGTATGCGCATCTAGCTTGCACAAACAACGCGTCCCAGGGGCCCCGCTTATCGTTGAACAGCACCGCCGGCTCGGCAGCAACAGGAGATCGTCATGAACAAGTCACGGCCGATGCGGTTTCAAGAGAATCAACAACCAGCCGCAACGAGCCGTCCGCCTCAAGCGGATAAGAGAGCGGTTTCTTCCACGCTCGGCTGCGGCCTTCTATTCACCCGAGCCCGCCTGCAAATACTGCTCGCCGCTTGTGTGTTGTTTGCCCCCCCCGCCTTGTGTCTGGCCGACGACGCGTCCGCCCCGCTGCGTATCACGCGTGTCGCATTGTTCAAAAACGGTCTGGGTTACTTCACCGCCGTGGCCGAATTGCCCGAAGAAGCCACGACGATCCACTTGGGCCAGGTGCCCGTGCCCGTACACGGGACGTTCTGGGCCACTTACGACCGGGGCCTGCCGGTAACCGGGCTGTTCGCCCGCCTCAAGGAAGTGCCCCGTTCCAAGCCTGTGAAAAGCCTTACCGATCTGCTGGCCGCCAACGCCGGGCGAGAGGTCAAACTCTACACCGCGTACGACCCGCAGCAGCCGGTTTCGGGCATGCTGCTGAGTGTGACCCAGTCCAACAGCCCCTGGCACTCCGTTAGGCCATTAGAGGCCAACACGATACGCCGACGGACCGCGCCGCGCCCGGGCGCCGACTCGCCCATCGCCATTGTCGTGACCAGCGCAGGCATCGAAGCGGTAAACGTCTCGGCTATTGAACACTGTGTGATCTCCAAAGGCGCGGTCAAGACCGAGTACGAGGTGAAGGAAACCGAGCCGATCCTCCAACTCGAACTCGAGCAGCCCGCCGGCGGCACGCGGTTTTGGGTCGGCTACCTGGCCAGGGGGATCACCTGGGCGCCCAGCTACGTGGTCGACCTGGGCAAGCCGGACAAGGCCCGCGTCAGCGCCAAAACGGTGGTCATGAACGAAGCGGCCGACCTGGACCGCGTGACCCTTGAACTGGTCACCGGGTTCCCCGACCTTCAGTTCGCCAACATCGACAGCCCCATGGCTATGACGCAATCACTTGAACAATTCGTCAACGCGCTCCAACACGACCGCGGCAACCGCTACACGGGCCGCGCCGCCGTGTTGAGTCAAAGCAGGGAATCCGACCGCTCCGGCTTCGGCGCCCCGCCGCGTGTGGATTACGCGCCGCCTGCTCAGGGCCGCGAAACAGAAGACCTGTTCCTGTACCCGGTCAACAACGTCACACTGGCCCGCGGCGAGACCGCCTACTTCCCGCTGTTCACCGCTGAACTGCCCTACCAGCACGTCTATACCTGGCAAGTCCCCGACCTGATCGATTCCAACCAACGCGCGCGGCTGGCCGACAATCAGCAGCACCACGTCTGGCACGCCTGCCGCCTGACCAACACCACCGAGATGCCCCTGACCACCGGGCCGGCCCAGTTCGTCAAAGACGGCCAGATCGTCGGGCAAAACACCTGTTCGTACACCAACCCGGGCGCCACGACCACCATCCCCATCAGCCGCGCCACACGCATCACCGCCCAACACGAAGAGCACGAAACCGACCGCAAGGCAGACGCGGCCAAACACCACGGCTACCCTTACGATCAGATCACCGTCCAGGGCCAACTCAGCCTCCGCAGCTACGAGAGCCAACCCGTGACCGTGGAAATCACCAAACGCCTTTCGGGCAAGTTCAGCAACGCGACGGACGAGCCCGGCGTGGTTGCGCTGGCCGAAGACCTTGCGGCCGTCAACCCCACGCACCGATTGACCTGGAGCGTCGAGCTGACACCGGGCCAAGAGAAATTGATCGAATACACCTACACCGTTTTGGTGCGCCGGTGAGGAAATACTTAGAAGCTGTTTCAAAAGTATCCCCCTCCCTCTCAGGGAGGGGTTAGGGGAGGGTCGTGTGTTCGTATTTTTCAGGCTCTCACCCAGCCTCTCCCCTCAAAGGGGAGAGTGGTTTAGAAACAGCTTCTAGCCCTCACTGCACCGGCACGCGCCCCACCACCGGCTTGATGATCTCCAGCTCGTTGTCGATTAGGTTCCACCGGAACCGCTGGGCACGCACCGCCGTGGGCTGGCCCTCTTGCTGGATCTCCGTGGCCTTCCCCTCATCGGCGTTGAGCAGGATGGTCTGGTCGAACGCCGTGTACTCGAGGTGGTCCGTCAGGATCGTCCTTTCATCGCTAACCACGCGCACCGCATCATCCGCGTAGACCGCTTGTAATTGTGGCTGGGGCGTTTGACCGGCGAACCACACACCCAGCCCGCCCGTTGCCCGCAAGTCCGCAAGCAACCGCCGGCAGTCCATCTGCACCGTGAGCTGCGAGTCCAACGATCGGTGGACCATCTGCACCCCCGTGTCGGTCAGCAGATCGTTGTGGAACATGTCGAGCATCAACTGCCCCTTCCACCGCAGCAGCGTGGCCCCGCGCCCGGTGAACTTTACCGTCCCGGTCCGCTCCACCCCGAACAGCGACGCCGAACTCGGGTCGTGCTTGCGCCGCTGCGAACGCGGCCGGTAGTCTTCCAGCAGCAGCCTGCCCGGGCCGATGACCTGGATCTGCTCCATGAGATTATCGAAGCTGATCAGAGGGCCGATCACCTTCAGCCGCGACTCGAGGCGATCGCCCGCAGGCCCCGACCACTTGCTTGCTAGGAACACCACGTCGTCGCGGGCCGTCACCATGCGCACGGTGCGCCCTTGTCGTGTCAGCGGGTTGGCTTGGTCTGCGCCGAGCAACACCGCCTCTTCGCTTTCTTGGGGCGGCTCCCATTGCGAAAACCCGCTGTCGGACTGGGGCAACTCGCTGAACTCGATGCGCAGGTCCTGTGCGGACAACTGAGCCATCTCACGGTCCGTCCACGCTTCGCTGACAACCTGCCCGACGAACTGGCCCAGGCCGTAGCGGTTGTCGAAGTGCATCGCTTGCTGCCAGTTCACGGTGACACGCACGGCGCTGTCCGTTTTTTCCGCGGGGGCGGGCTCTGTTGGGTCATTAGAATCTTGCCCCGCGATCGCTTCACCCATGCCCGGGACCGGCGCGGCTTGACTGAAAAACGTGATCGTCCCGGGCCCTAGCACGTGCGCCGACTGGCCGGCCTGGTTCAAGACGATATGATTCCCCGCCAAGGCCCCGTCGAGCCGCTCGATCCGCGCGGGCCGGTCCGCTAAACCGAATAGCTCCATCTGGTCCGCCGCCATATCAGCCACGAGCCGGTCGGCTGTCATCATGATTTTTAGATCGTCCAGGCGCACGCGCACGTCGTCACGCGCAAAAACGCTGCGTACCGTGTACCGCTGTTCTTTCGCGGTTGGCCCCTGTTCAGCGTCTACAGCTTGTTGCGCATGACCAGCCGGGGCTTGGGGCTCTGCCTCCTGCGTCACCAACGCGTCTTGATGCTCTTGGTCGGCGTTCGGCTGTTCTGACGGCTCTTGCGTATCGCCCTGCCACGCATGCGCAAACGAGCGAGGCTGCTTGTCGCCAGCGGCGGCGGCCCCGGTTTCAACCGGAACGGCCTGTCCCAAAGGCGTTGAGTCATCCGGCCCACTGTCGGCAAGCAATAGCTCGTCTCGCTCTTGCGGCTTCTCTAATTCTTCGCCGCTTTCAACGTCCGCGGGCGTCGCCACCGCGGGCGCGTCTTGGTCAGCCGCTACCGTTGTAGTTTCAACACCCGCCTGCTTAACCGGGTCCGCAACATCCGCCGCCGATCCGCTCTCTTGCTCCTTGACCCCCATCGCGATCTCCAGGTGCCCCGCTCGCATGACCCGCCGCGCCTCGGAGGCCTTAACGTCACCGCGAGCGATCAGCCGTGTTGGGCGGATGCCGCCCGACCCGTCGTCCGCCATCACCACTTCCAAACGGTCGCAGCGAACGGATACGTCCTTTCCGCTCGCGTCGCCGATGCTGCTGACAAGCACCCCCTGTGACGCCTCAAGCTGATCAATGGTCTGCTTGCCCGCCGTCGCAGCGGACAGCCCCACCGTCAGTGCGTCGCTTTCCAACTCAAACTGCGGGTGCTCCACACGCACGGCACCGTGGAAAAACGCCTGTTTCAGCGCGTCGACCCGCTTGCCGCCGCCCAAAGCGGTCCCGGCACCCGACGCGGCGGCGTCTGGCGAAGGGCCCGCTCGGTAAAAGCTCAGATCGACCCGGTCTTCCCAGAGGACCACCGTCTGCCGCGACAACGCCGTGGGATGACCGCCGTCGATATCAACTATTCCCGCGTCGCCATCGACACGCGAACCGTCTCGCAGACGCAAGCTGCCCGACCCGCTGATCTGGCCCGTGCCCTGATCCTGGTTGATCACCAGCCGCTTGGCCTCCAACACGCCAAACCCAGGCGAATCGATCTTGATCCGTTGGCGGTCCGAGCCGAACATGCGCACACGCCCCTGGCTAGCCAGGTAATCAACACTGGCTGCGACGATTACCTCCCCCTGGGCGGTGGTAATCCGCACGGGGCTGCCCACTAGCTCGATTAGCCTGTCATCGCCCCCCTCTATCTCAATCGGTGGGGAGTCCTCCGGCTCGACCAGCAGCCGCCCCGACCACAGGATCGTCACCGCGTCGTCCGAATCGCTCCACAGCGTGCGCGTGTCGCCGAGCGTGTCTTCTTCCAACTGGGTCTGCCCCCGATCCACGACACCCATCACCAGCGGCACCAGCGCCGCCTGTAGCCACCGTGGGCCGGCGCCGATCAAGCCGCCACCCCCACCGCCGGCGACGAACGGACGATCCGACGGCCAACGCATCGCGCCGACCCCCACCGATCGCTCCGGGTTGTCGCCCGAAGACTCGATATCTCGCAAGCTAAACACCACCTCCAACCGATCGGCTTCGATCGTCGCATTGCGACTACGGATTGTCACACCGCCTTCAAACCTCGCCCGGTAGTACTGCACGGGCTCCTGATCCGCAGCCTGGAACGCTTCAGGGTTGACCCCCGCAACCTCTTCTTGGCCAACCACTGGGCCTGCGGCAATTTCAGCCGTCGCCTCGCCGCTGCCCGCTTCGTCTTGCGCGTCCCCCTCTGTCAAAACAATAGGCTTATCTTCATCGCCTTCAACCACCGGCCAAGGCGTTGTGTCAGGCGTGGACGCCACAGCCCCCGCTGTAGACACCGGCTGCTGATCGGGCTTGAACCGCAGGGACTGGCCCTTCGTAATCTCCAGCCGATCGATCCGACGCCGCAGTTCGTTGTAGATCACGCTCAAACCGGTGCCACGGAAGTCTACCCGTTCGCCCGTCACGTGGACGTCGTAGTCGGTTTCGATCTGCCCCAGTTCCATATCGAAATCCGCGTCGCGCATGTAGATGTGCAGCTTCGCCTCCGGTGACCACGGCGACAGTTCCTCCGCCCGCTGGGTCACCCCTTCGTACAGCGTCAGCCGAACTTTCCCGGAAAAATCACCGCTGCGCACCTGGTTGTCCGGTGCCAGGATGGTGCCCTCTTTGGCGCGGATCTCCAGCACCCGCGTCGGCTCCAGATGCACCCGCGCGCCGGGCGACTCGATCCGTGTCACGCCCTCAGGCAGCGGCGTGACCCTGTCCCCGAACAGCTCGACAAGCTGACCCTTGCTGTTGACGCTGTTAATCCGGTATTTCTTGGCTTGGCCACGCGGGTCAAGCCGCGTGGTGCGGCGGTCGGGGTCGAACGGCGGGATCAATTCCACGTCCACGGGGTCGTCGATCGACCGCCTGGCCGTCTGAGGGTCCGACGGCGCGGACTGGAGCGTAAAAAACAGCACCACGGCCGCCAGGGCCGTTGCGGAGCCTATGACTATAATACGTTCGAGCATCGGCCTACATTATAAGCGCCCAACCGGGCCGGCCCCTAACCGCCGCCCGATGGGGCACGGGCGTACCCAAAGCAGCGAACCGCAGGTGTCCGGCGTGGTGTCACACTGCGCCGCCGCCGAGCCGTTGCACGATGGTAGGCAGGTTGGCGGTGAACTGGCTTCGGGGCATGACAAAATCCGCGCCACGGTCGTGGGCCGCCTGCAACACGTCCACAGCCACATGCGACCCGAACGCCACGACCGGGATATTCGCGTCGTGACGCTTGACCTGTTCCAGCAACGCCAAGCCCGTTTCGCCCATTTCCAGGTCGATCACCACGCCGGTGACAGGCTCATTGACCTTGCCGTCGTCCACCCGGTTGAGCCGGTTGGCTAGCGCTTGGGCGTCGCGCGCCGGTCGGCTGGGCACACCCTCCGCCTCCGTGGTGGCTCGGATCTTGGTCGCGAAAATCAGGTCTTGGCAGCAGTAGACGATCATCGGATCGCTAGATCGTAGCATCTACTCGGATAAGTGAATGCCCCGACGCCCCAACCGCGATATGATCATGCCGTCATGATCACCAAAATAGAAGGCCGACTGGTCGCGATTGAGGACGGCGCCGCGTTGATCCGCCCTGCCGACGGCGGGCTGACCTACCACGTCCTGCTGCCGGCGTACTGCGCCGCGCGTCTAGGCGGGTCGATCGGGCAGACCGTCGAACTAGCCACGCTGTATTTCATTGAGTCCCAAGGCCAAGGCGCGACCATGGTCCCGCGTCTGGCTGGGTTCATGACCGCCTCGGAGCGGCAATTCTTTGAGCTGTTTACCACTTGCAAGGGCATCGGCAACCGCAAGGCGCTGCGTGCCATGGCGATCGACACCGGCCAACTCGCCGCCGCCATCGCCGACCGCGACGCCGCCACGCTCCAGAGCCTGCCCGAGATCGGCCGGCGCACGGCCGAGACCATCGTTGCCACGCTCCACGGCAAGGTCGATCGTTTCATCACCGGCCCGGCGGACGTGGGTCAGCCGGAAATAGCCGGACGTGTCGGGGGACAAGACGCCAGCCGCGGCGTGGCGCGTCAGGCTCTGGAGGTGTTGCTGCAACTGGGCGAAACCCGCTCGCAAGCCACCGACTGGATCGACCGCGTCATGCGCGACAGCGACACCGCCCCCACCGACGTGCAGGAACTGATTACCAAGGTCTACCAAATCAAAGCGTCAACGGGGTAAACCCGCTTCGACAGTAGCGCTTTTACTGCCGCCATCCCATGAACCGGATGACGGAACTCTAAACATCGGATCGCAACGGGCCAAGCAGGTCAGCTTCGCACCGCTGCCCTTTGCTTATACCTCTGCTTCATAAGAGCCGCCACGCCGCACCGCGTGTCACCATTAGCCGAACTGCCGGGGCCGATAACTGTTTACGGCATGACCGAACGCATCTGTACAGCCGTCAATAGCTAACCGGCTTGTCGCTTATCAAATGACCGCCTAGGTGCGTAAGGGTAAACACGTATTCTTGATGTCCATTTTGGAAAGTCAGGTCCGGCAGGGAGTTATTCTTCATCTTTCAGAATCGGCGCTTCAAGCACTGAGACCGCCTTTCCGATTGTGGAATAGTCAGAGTTGCGTTGGAGGCAATCATTGCGTCTAGGTTGTTAGATACTAGCCTCATCTAGGTACGGCCGGGGAGCTTTCAAGTCTGATTGGAGAGCAGTAATGTCCATTAAGCAGAAATTGATTGTGTTATTGGCTATCCCACTTTCGGCCGTTATCGGCCTCGGGGGGATTGGGATCATGAATTACGCCCGCATCTCCTATGAGATGGGCCACGTACACTCACTTGCGGAACTCGCGATCCATTTCAGTGAATTGGTCCATGAAACTCAAAAAGAACGAGGCTACACCGCTGGGTACCTCGGCAGCAAGGGTCAAGAGTTCCAAACCGAGTTGTCCGCCGAACGCAAGGAAGCAGATCATCGCATCGCGGAGCTAAACGAGTACTTAAAAGAGTTTGATGCCGATGATTTCGGTACTGAGTTCCGCTCCCGGTTCGACGCCGCCATGGCGAACCTTGGCCAGATCGCCCAGAAACGCCAGCAGGTTAGCGCGCTTAGTATCTCGGCCACTGACGCAATCGGTTTTTACACCAAGATGAACGGGCAGTTCCTCGACGCCGTCGCCAGCATCGTCACCCAGAGCAGCAACGGCACGATCAACCAACAGGTCACCGCGTACTCCAACTTCCTCAAGTCCAAGGAACGAGCGGGCGTCGAACGGGCGGTGCTGACCAATACGTTCGCGCGCGACAACTTCGGCCCGGGCATGTACGCTAAATTTATCTCGCTGGTCACAGCCCAAGACCTATACGCAAACGAGTTTAAATTCCTGGCCGACGACGATCAGACCCGGTTTTTCGAGGACCGTATGGGCCGGCCGGTGGTGGCCGAAGTGCAGCGGATGCGAGACACCGCCTCGGCGAAGGCGAGCGAGGGTGGATTCGGCGTTGACGTCGGGCAGTGGTTCGACGCGATCACGCAGAAGATTGACCTCCTAAAGGAAGTCGAAGACAAGCTCTCGCATGACCTTGAAGCCTCCTCCGCCGCGGCCAAGGCCAGCGCCGATCACACCGATATTATCTTCATTATCATCACCGTCGCCGCTGTTGCTGTTTCCTTCGTCGGCGGCATGCTGGTCGTCCGGTCAATCGTGAAGCCGATGAATGCGATCCTGACCCGGATTAAGGACATCGCAGAGGGTGAAGGCGACCTGACGCAGCGCGTGGACGACAAACGCCGCGACGAGATCGGTGAGCTTGGCAAGTGGTTCAACAAATTCGTGGACAGGATCGACATGATCATCGGCGAGGTGTCGGGCGCCATGAGCGAGGTCGCGAGCGCCTCGACCGAAATCGCCGCCTCCAGCGAAGAGATGGCCAAGGGCATGACCGAGCAAAACCGTGAGATCTCGCAAGTCTCCGCCGCGGTCGAGCAGATGTCCGCCTCGGTAATCGAGGTGGCGCGCAAAAGCGGCGACGCGGCCAACAACGCCAACGAAGCCGGACGTGCCGCGGAGACCGGCGGCGAGGTGGTCGAGAAGACTATTGACGGCATGGAGGCGATCAGCGCCGCCGTCAGCGCCAGCGCCGCCAGTGTCACCGAACTGGGCAAGCGTGGCGAGCAGATCGGGCAGATCATCGACGTGATCAACGACATCGCCGATCAGACGAACCTGCTTGCGTTGAACGCGGCGATCGAAGCCGCCCGAGCCGGTGAGCACGGCAGAGGCTTCGCCGTCGTCGCCGACGAGGTGCGCAAGCTCGCCGACCGCACCACTAAAGCCACCGCCGAAGTCGCCGAGTCCATCAATGCGATCCAAGTAGAGACGTCTGGCGCCGTCGACCGCATGCACGCCGGCACCGAGGAGGTCAAGGTCGGTGTGGGGCGTGCCACCGAAGCGGGCCATAGCCTGCGTCAGATCGTCACCAGCGCCAAGGAAGTGGCTGGCATGATCCAGTCCATCGCCGCAGCAGCCGAACAGCAATCCGCCGCCAGCGAAGAAGTCAGCCGGTCCATTACCTCGATCGGCTCGATCGTGAAAGTCGCCGAGCAAGGCGCCCAGCAAGCCGCAGAAGCTGTGTCCAGCTTGGCTGAGCGGTCTAACCGCCTCCAGAACATGATCGGTCAGTTCAAAACCTCCTCCGGCGCCAAGACCGAAAACGCCAAGTGGAACCGCCCGGCAGGTGAACAAACGCGTATCCTCGTCGTAGACGACGACCCATCCATCGTCAGCCTGTTGCAAGGGCACCTCAAAGACTACGGCCAGTGCACCACGGCATCGAACGGCAGCAGCGCGGTCTCCGCGTTCCGTGGGTTGCTCGACCAGGACAAGTGCTTCGACCTGGTGTGTCTGGATATCAAGATGCCCGGTATGGACGGCCTGGAAGCACTCAACAAGATACGGGAACTGGAAAAATCTTACGGCGTGAGCTTCCGCCAGCACAGCAGGGTGCTGATGGTCACCGCGTTGGACACGCCCCAGGACAAACTCAAGGCGTTCAAGGACGCTTGCGACGGGTACCTGACCAAGCCGTTCGACAAGGGCCAGGTCGAACGCGCGGTCGAAACGGTGGGCATCCGCAAGCAAGGCCAAGCGACAGTCGAGCTGGCCAAAGCCGCGTGAGCGGTGCTCGGGCTTCATTCCTGGGTGAAAGTTTTTGGAACGGCTATACGCCTGACGCGGCGCTGGACATCTGGATATACCGCGTGCGCAGCTCGTAGACCGTTGAGGAGAGCATCTTCTCTTCGTCCGGGGTCAGATTGCCCTTGGTCTTTTCTTCCAACACGGTGAGCATGTCAATGTGGTGGCGGGCCAGGTCCAGGTGCTGGACCCGTTGACCGGTGCGTGGGTCGGGGATGGCGCCCAGGGCGAACAGGGCCTGCATGGCCATCGTGCTGACCAGGGATTCAAAGCTGGCTGGCGGCATCTCACCCGGTGCGCCCTTGCCGGCGCCCGCGTCCCCCGCAGTGGCTTGGGTTTGCTTGGTAAGCTTCTCTTTCTCAGCCTGGGCCTGGGCTTTCCAGTCGCTGTCGATGTGAATCTTGGGGGTCTCGTTCTGGTCTGACATGGTGTCTCCAAAGAGGGTGTTGAAGCCTGCGGGTTGGTGCCGGCTGATATCAAACGGGGTCTAATACGGTTATAGGATGAGTATAGGGCTGTCCCGTTCGCCGGGCTACTTTTCCACGCCCGCGAGGGTTATTCCTTGTCGCGTGTGTCGATGTCGGCTTGGCTATGGATCTTGTGTGTGGCTTGGGGGTCGCTCATGACGCGGTAGACGCACCACGCCAGCAAGGCCGTCATCCCGCCGGCTGACAGAGTCATGACTACCCACCCGCCCAGGGTCATATGCGCACCTCCTGCTGGGCCTGCTCGGCGCGTTCCCACCGCTTGACCGATTGGGCGATCAACAGCACGAACAACAGGACCACCACGCCGATGAACCCGACCGACATGGCCACAACGGGTGAGCTTCGGATGCCCTCGATGCGGTCGCCGGCGTTCTGGTACACCCACGCCGCAAAGATCGTCAGCAGATACACCGGCGCGACGTACTTGATCACATACTTCACCACGCGCGGCACGCAGATCTCGGCGCAGTGGTCGATCTCCTCCATGCCGCGATCCGCGCCCATCACCCAGCCGAATAGGATCACCTGTATCGTCGCCAAGATATAGATGCAGAACGTGCCGACCCAGAAGTCGATCGTGTCCAACGCCATAAAATTTTTAGAAAAATAAACCACAAAGCCGGTGCCCATCAGCGTGACAAACCCCAGCAGGGACACCGACGCGCGCCGTCCCAACCCCAGCCCCTCTTCTAGTAACGCGATTGCCGGCTGGAGCATCGACAGCGAACTGGTCACCGCGGCTAAAAACAACAAAAAGAAAAACAGGAAACCAAAAAACTGTCCCAGCGGCATGTGCTCGAAGACCAACGGCAGCGTGACAAACCCCAGGCCGAACGTGCCGGGCGGGTTCTGGGCGACGCTGGGTCCCAAAAAAACCACCGCCGCGGGGATGGTGATCATCCCCCCAAGCACCACCTCGCAGAACCCGTTGCCCGATGCGGCTGTCACCGAAGACAGCGCGACATCGTCATCGGGTCTTAGGTAGCTGGCATAGGTAATCATGACGCCAAACCCCACCGACAAGCTAAAAAAGATCTGCCCCGCTGCGTCTAGCCATATCTGCGAATTCTGCAATGATTCCCAGAGCGACTTGGTAGGCGTGTTAGGGTTCCACATGTACCCCAGGCCGTTGAGTAAGCTCTGGTCGGGCTTGGTGGGGTCGGGCGTGCCCAGCGTTAAGACACGGACCAGCACGATCACCGCGCAGACCACCAACGCCGGCATCGCCCACTTGCAGAACCACTCGATCCCCTTGTTGATCCCGCGGTAGATCAGCACGAAGTTCAACACGAAACAGATCGCCAACGCCCACAACGCCGTGTCTTGGGGGCGCTCGAAGATGGCCCCGTCTTGCGAGGCACCCACGTATGACTCGAAAAAAGCCCCGTACTGAGCCGAGTCTTTGCCAAGCATCATTTCCCCGGTCAGGTACCGCCAGGCGTACCCCAAGCACCACGCCTCGATAAAAACGTAGTACATGTAAATCATTACGGGGATCAACACCCCCAGCACACCCGCGTAAGGCGCCGCCCGGTTACTCCATATCGTGCGGAAGATGCCGGGCGTGGAGTTGAACCCGCGTGTGCCGCCGTAGCGACCCATCGCCCACTCCGTCCACGCGATCGGCAGCCCCAGCAACACGAACGCCACCGCGTAGGGGATCATGAACGCCCCGCCGTCGTACTTGGCCGCCAGCCCGGGGAACCGTAAAAAATTGCCAAGCCCCACGGCGCTGCCCGTGACCGCTAGGATCACGCCAACCCGCGTGCCCCATCTTTCTTTGGACGGGCTTTGGTGGGTCATGTGTCTTACAGACTCCCAACGAGGTTGGCGTGTCCGTTTCGGGGTTGGTGTTGCACAGCGATCAGGCAATAGATCCAGTGGCCATCAGCCTTTACCACCATACCCACCCACCGCTGAAAGGCAAACACGCTCATGTGTGATATATATAGTCCGCGATATGTATCATTTTACCGATAAGAACCCCCATGGCTGATACACCGCCCCATTCACAACACGCCCCTCAAGACTCGTCAGACACACCGCCTTCCGAAGAGCTAGCCGCCGCAGAGGCTGCGGTCGGCCCGGTCTCTCGCTGGGCGATCCACCGACACATGTACGACTGGGTCTTGTCCTTCGCCCACCACAAGCACTCGACCACCGCGCTGTTCGGGCTGAGCTTCGCCGAATCCAGCTTCTTCCCGATCCCGCCCGACGTGCTGCTGGGGCCGTTGTGCCTGGGCCACCGCAACAAAGCCATGTGGTTCGCCACGGTCACGACCGTGGCCAGTGTGCTGGGGGCGTTCTTGGGATACGTGATCGGGTACGGGTTGATCGACCTGGCACTGCTGATCCCGGGCATCACACAAGACAAGATCGATTGGCTGGCCGGTGAGTTCGACGAACGCGGGCAGTTGTACGTGTTTGTGGCTGCACTGACTCCGATCCCCTTCAAACTGCTGACCATCACAGCCGGGTTCGCGAAGATGAACCTGCTGATCTTCGCGTTGGCGTGTCTAGTTGGCCGCGCGATACGGTTCTATGGAGTGGCGGGTGTGTTCTGGTGGATCGGCCCCAAGGCCATGCCGTTCATTGACAAATACTTCAACCTGCTGTGCGTGGTGTTCGTGGCTCTTTTGGTCGGCGGATTCGCGGTGTTGAAGCTGATGCACTGATGTAGCGTTAGCGTACTGGGACACACGCAGCCCCGAGTCTAACTCCACAGGTCGCCCGCCTCTTCACTGTCACTCATCACCCGCTGCAGCGCCGACTGGATCGTGTCCGAATCAAACCCGCGCCTAGCCAGCGCACCCCACAGCCGACGCTTGCGCGCGAACGCGTCTAGCCGGGGCGCCATGGTCTTGAGTTTCTGCCGCGCCAGACTAGCCGCTTGATCCACCGCCTGGTCGGCCTGCGGCTTGGCTTCCTCAACCAAACGGTCGGCCAGGGCCAGCGACAGCCCGTGTTGAAGCAGCTTGGCACGAAGCAGGCGACTCCCCGCAGGCTTGCGTGCAACAGTGGTGCGGATCAGCGCCTCGCCGTAGGCGCGGTCGTCCAGCAAGCCCGTTTCAGTCAACCGCTCGATCACCCGCGCAACCACATCGTCTTCATACTTCAATTGCCTTAGTTTCCCCGTGAGCTTGTGCGTGGTGTACGGGCGTTGGCTAAGACGCGTCAACGCAGCCCTGTGGGCCTTCTCATACACTGCCGCGTGCTGCACCTTGTCCCGCGTGGCATCGTCCCACCGCTGCCCCACCGCAAGACCCAGCCGGCTAACACTGTCCCCCGCAAGCGTGGCCTCGGCCTTACCGTTCACAAAAACCGTCGCCAGCAACGGGTTCTGCCGTTTCCGAGTAATCGCGGTGATCCGCGAAACGTTCCGCTCTTGAACAGAAGACATCGCAATATCATACCCCACCGGCAAGAAACCAAACCCCACGTTGTTCACCCGTCCGTCACAAGGTAAAATCCTTTAGACTTCGCTAGGGGTGCCCCGCGTGTATCACGGGGCTGAGATCACACCCTGGAACCTGATCCGGCTAACACCGGCGTAGGAAAGCGCATGCACACGTTGCCCGACTTATTTACACAAAAACCACCCACCACGAGCCGCGACCGTCAGGGAGCGGTCCTCAATATATCTCCGCACGCAATATCGAATCACACAAACCCCGCATGCCGCGGTGTTCAAGCTCACGCCTAACCGTGCGCCCACACACCCGCAAAGGACTCCGCCATGATCAAACCAAACCCACCCAGCAAAAGAGCCGACCCCAGCTACACCCTGCCGCCACTAGGGCACAACCCGTCATCGACTAACCAAGGCACCACGCCAGGCAGCTTTGCCAACCCGTCGCGCATCGCGGCTGATTCGGCTGGGGCGCTCACGTTCAGCTCGCCCGACACACCCGGCATGCCCGCACCGTCAAGCAAAACCGCCTGGGACTTCATGCCCCCCGACTGGCGTCTAGAAGACGGGCGGTGGACGCCGCCCCAAGGGTTTGAGCCATCAACCCAACTCGACTACGCGCGGCTTGGCATGATCACCCCACAGATGCAGCGCGTCGCCCAACGCGAGCCGCACCTGACCGCCGAACAGGTACGCGATGAGGTCGCCGCGGGACGCATGGTCATCCCCGCCAGTCACGCGCACCTGGGCTACAACCTCGACCCCATGTGCATCGGGCGCGCTAGCAAGACCAAGGTCAACGCCAACATGGGCGCCTCGCCCGTCTCCAGCAGCACGGATGAAGAAGTGCAAAAACTCAAGTGGGCGGAGCGCTGGGGCGCCGACACCGTTATGGACCTGTCCACCGGCGGCGACCTGGACGCCTGCCGCGAGGCCATCATCCGCCACAGCACGGTGCCGATCGGCACCGTGCCCATCTACTCCATGATCATCGGCCGACGCATCGAAGACCTCGATGAGCGGATTATCCTGGACACGCTCGAACACCAAGCCAAACAGGGCGTGGACTACTTCACCATCCACGCGGGCGTGAAGCGCGAGCACTTGCCGTTCGTCAAGAACCGCCTGATCGGTATCGTCAGCCGCGGCGGGTCGCTGCTAGCTAAGTGGATGCTTACCCACAATAAGCAGAATCCCATGTACGACTTGTGGGACGACATCTGCCTAATCATGCGTCAACACGACGTGACGTTCAGCATCGGCGACGGCCTGCGCCCCGGCGGCCTGGCTGACGCGACGGACGAAGCACAACTCGCGGAGCTAACCACACTGGGCGAACTCACCGAACGTGCCTGGCGTCACGGCGTGCAGGTCATGGTCGAAGGGCCCGGCCACGTGCCGTTCGATCAGATTGAGTACAACATGAAGCTACAGCGTCGCCTCTGCCACGGCGCGCCGTTCTACGTGCTGGGGCCGCTGGTCACGGACATTTTCCCCGGCTACGACCACATCACTTCTTGCATCGGCGCGACGGCCGCGGGCTACCATGGCGCGGCTATGTTGTGCTACGTCACCCCCAAAGAGCACCTTGGCCTACCCAAGCGAGACGACGTGAAGCAGGGCTGCATCGCCTACAAGATCGCCGCCCACGCCGCAGACGTCGCCCTGGGCATCCCCGCCACCCGCGACCGCGACGACGAACTGACCAAAGCGCGCGCCGCGCTGAACTGGGAGAAGCACTTCGACCTGTCTTTCGACCCCGACACCGCGCGTGCCTACCACGACGAGGACTTGGACGTGGACACCGACTTCTGCGCCATGTGCGGCCACGACTGGTGCTCCGTGCGCATCAGCAAGGAGATCACTGAGTTTTTATCCGGCTCAGACAGCCAATACGCCTGGGACAAGCCCAAAGTCAGCGCCGCGCTCTCGCCCGAGCAACGGGAGATCCTAGAAAAACGCGGCGTGCTCAGCCCCGAGCAAGTCCACGCGCTAGCCAGCAAAACGAAAACCGGCATGGGTGCCACCCACAAAGAAAAAGCCGCCTGCCACAGCGACTACGTGGACGACGACGACGCCCAACGCATCCAACGCGAGAAACTCGTGCAGGTCAACACCGAGCCGGTCAAGCAAAGATGATATGGATACCCGCTACGAGCCGCGACCGTGAGGGAGCGGTCTCCGGGCGCCAACGCAAGGGGCTTCAGCCGTGGCATACTGCCACAACATCACTTGTGTACGACCATACATAATGTCCGTGAGAGAGTGGTACTCTTTGGTGCGTACTGTTCATTTATTAAACTGAATCCGTACAACACCCTCTACAAGATCAACCGCCATGCTCGTCGACGGCCAACACTACCGCACCATCTGGGAACACCCCACCCCCGGAAGACCCAACACTTCCAGAGGCGGGGGCGACACTTCCGGGGGACCCGATACCATCCGGATCATCGACCAGCGCCACCTGCCGTTTGAGTTCGTCATCGAAGACTTGAAGACGGTTGAGGATTTCGCCCGCGCCATCACCGACATGCACGTGCGCGGCGCCGGTCTGATCGGCGCCGCTGCCGGGTACGGCATGTACATCGCCGCCCTGCTACCGGAAGCTACCAACATCGCCGCTTTTGACGCTGCTATCGAACTAGCCGCCAAGCAACTCACCGCCACCCGCCCCACCGCCGTTAACCTTACTCACGCCGTCGATCGCCAACTCGCCGCCATCACCGCTGCGGCATCGGTCCAACAAAAACGCCAAGCAGCCCTTCACACCGCCCGCGCCATCGCCGACGAAGACGCCGCAGCCTGCAGCGCCATCGGCAATCATGGCCTGCCATTAATCAAAAAAATCAGCGAACGTAAACCGGGTCAACCAGTCAACGTCCTAACCCACTGCAACGCCGGTTGGTTGGCCTTCGTCGACCACGGCACCGCCACCTCTCCCATCTACGCAGCGCACGACGCGGGCATCCCCGTCCACGTCTGGGTCGACGAAACACGCCCCCGCAACCAGGGCGCCTCGCTCACCGCTTGGGAGCTAGCCAACCACGGCGTGCCGCACACCGTCATCGCCGACAACACCGGCGGCCACCTCATGCAGCACGGCATGGTCGACCTGGCCATCGTCGGAAGCGACCGCACCACGCGCGCCGGCGACGTGGCTAACAAAATCGGCACGTACCTCAAAGCCCTCGCCGCACACGATAACAACGTGCCCTTCTACGTTGCGCTGCCATCGTCCACCATCGACTGGTCTATCACCGACGGCCTGGCCGACATTCCCATCGAACAGCGCCACCCTGACGAGGTCCGCTTCATCCAAGGCGCCGCAAACGGCAAAATGGAAACAGTCCTGCTCACCCCCCCGGATTCCCCGGCTGCCAACTACGCCTTCGACGTCACCCCCGCCCGCCTCGTCACCGCCCTGATCACCGAACGCGGCCTCTGCCCGCCACGCGAAGACAAAATCCTCGAACTATTCCCTGAGCGCCGCCAGCGCTAACAAGGCCCCGAAATGAAAAACCGCTGGGACGACAACAAGGCCGCCAAGTGCAACAACGACCCGCTGGCCCTGCGCGTCTACACGTCTCGCCTCTTAGGCCAAGAGCCGGACCTCGTCCTACACGGCGGCGGCAACACCTCCGTCAAAGCCACCACCACCGACACCCTCGGCCAAACCCAGCAAGTGCTCTTCGTCAAAGGCTCCGGCTGGGACCTGGCCACAATCCAGCCCGCCGGGTTCGCGCCCGTCAAGCTCGATGTGCTCCAACAACTCGCCCAGCTCGATCAACTCTCCGACACGGACATGGTCACCGCCCAACGCGCCGCCATGACCAACCCCTACGCCCCCAACCCCTCCGTCGAAGCCATCCTCCATGCCATCATCCCTTTCCAATTCGTCGACCATACCCACGCCGACGCCGTCGTCGCCGTCACCAATTCACCCGACGGCCAAAAACGCATCGAGCAAATCTATGGCCCTCGCGTCCTGACCGTCCCCTACGTCATGCCCGGCTTCATCCTTGCCAAGCACGTCTATGAAATGACCCGCCAAACCGACTGGTCGTCGCTCGAAGGGATCGTCCTGCTCAACCACGGCATTTTTACCTTCGCCGACACCGCCCGCGATAGCTACGACCGCATGATCAAGCTGGTCAGCGAAGCGGAAGAATACCTGCGACAACACGCTACACCCGCCGTGACAGCCGCCGGCACACCCAAGCAGGATTTACTTAAGCTTGCCTCCATCCGCCGCGCGGTGGCCCACCAGCGCGGCGCACCGGTCATCGCGCAGCTCGACACGTCACCAGCCGCGTTGGGCTTCACCCAGCGCCCCGACGCGCCCGACGTCGCCACCCGCGGCCCGCTCACGCCCGACCACGTCATCCGCACCAAACGCATACCCCTGGTGGTGACGAACAACCCCGACACCGATGCCGGGCTGTTCGCCGACAAATACCGCGCCTACTTCGACCGCCATACCGACGGCTCGCTGACGCGCCTCGACCCTGCCCCCCGCTGGGCGTTGTGGCCCGGCCACGGCACCATCGCGTTTGGCCGGTCCGTCAAGGAAATGGGTGTCATCAGCGATATCGTCGAACACACCACCCGCGCCATCCAGTGCTCCCAATCCCTAGGCGGGTGGCAGGCGTTGGGCGAAAAAGACCTGTTCGACATGGAATATTGGCAACTCGAACAAGCCAAGCTCACCGCCGCCAACGCGTCCGCCCCACCACCCTTCCAAGGCAAGATCGCCCTGGTCACAGGCGCAGCCAGCGGCATCGGCCAAGCCACCGTTCACGAATTGCTCGCCCAAGGCGCTGCCGTCGTCGCGGTCGACATCGACCCGCGCGTCAGTAACGCCTTCGACCGCCCCGATGTGTTACCCGTCACCTGCGACCTGACCGACTTCGCCGCAATCAAAACCACGGTCGACGCGGCTGTGCGACGGTTCGGCGGCCTAGACATCCTCATCAGCAACGCCGGCACTTTCCCTCCCAGCGCCGCCATCGCCGACCTGCCGCCCGATACATGGGACCAAAGCCTGCGTATCAACCTCACCAGCCACCAACAACTGCTCAAAGCGGCCATCCCCTACTTGAAGCTGGGCATCGACCCCGCCGTGGTCGTCATCGCCTCGAAGAACGTCCCCGCGCCAGGCCCCGGCGCCGCGGCATACTCCGTCGCCAAAGCCGGATTGACCCAACTCGCCCGCGTCGCCGCCCTGGAGTTGGCCGCGGACGGCATCCGCGTCAACGTCATCCACCCCAACGCCGTCTTCGACACCGCCGTCTGGACGCCGCAAGTGCTCGAAGCCCGCGCCGCGCACTACGGCCAAACCGTCGAGCAATACAAGAAGAGCAACCTGCTAAAAACCGAGGTCAAATCCAAGGACGTCGCCGCTATGGCCGTGGCTGTGGCGGGCCCGCTGTTCGCTAAAACCACCGGCGCCCAAATCCCTATCGACGGCGGCAATGAGCGGGTCATCTAAAACAAACGCGCTCACACCAACCCATGCAGGCGACTGAACAAGTGATTTTTAATCCACCGGGCCATTGTTCCTGTAGGCAAACAACTCAATCTGAGATCACCGTGGCGAGTCATCTTACACACCGGCCAGGTCGGCTATTTGTTGCAAAGTAAACTGGCTGTCGTAGACCGTGAAGTCGCTTATCGTGCCGTGGAACTCGTCGTAGGCCAGCAGTGGGTTCTGGGGCGAGCGGTTCGAGATGCTCGCGCCGATCACCAGCTCACGCGTGTTCGTGTCGATGCCCTGTGTGAAGTCAGACTCCCAGTCACGCATCAACCCATCCACGTACAGCCAGAAGCCGTCACCACCGAACGTGATCGCAACGTGGTACTCCTGGCCGGCGGTGATGGTGCCCGCTTCGGTGTACAGCCACTCCTCGCCGTTGCCCTGCTCCTGTAGCCGGACCTTCACACGACCGTCACCGTCAACAAACGCCGTCAGGTGACCGCCCTCTTCCTGACCC
>JAJDCS010000040.1 GCA_029260715.1 Phycisphaeraceae bacterium
CCTCGGATTGACGCAACGCAAACGCAATCTGCTCGTCCGTAAATCGGGTCTTCTTCATGACCAAAATCCTTTCAGATGATTGGCCAGAATCTATCCCAAATCTCGAACCTGGTTTGGATCAGAATCCGGGTTTAGGCGCACTTCTGGCACTGCGTCCGGCGGGCAACCAGCGAGTGGCGATAGGCAATCAGAGACCGCCACTCGCGTACGGGTCGATCCGGTACGTGCGCGCATCTGATCTGATTGACCGCCGAGAGACGCGCAAGCTTGATCGCATCGTCACGATCGGTCTTGCGTTTGGTATTGCGCCAACGCCAAGCCTGCCCGGTGGTGACAGCCGCCTGAAGTTCGATGCCCAGCTCCCTTGCAAGATCACGGATCCAACCCGCCAGTGGGCTGATCTCAATCACCAACCGATCCGGTTGGGTTCGGGTGAGCAATTCACGCAGGTCCTCAGGCTTAGAGCGCACACGTTTGAAGTGATGCTCGCCGGTGGTCACCTCGTACACGCACGCCACGCTGTGGGTGTTGCCCAGATCGATCGCCAAGATTCGCATCGGAGGACCTCCTTCCCCGCCGCTTATTCAGCGGCGGAGGTTTTATGGCGGGGGTCCGTGGGTCTGTAAGCATACGGCACACCCGCCGGCTTGCATAGCTTCTTGGCGGGGGTCCTGGGAGCCGCCTGGTTCGGCGCTCCCTATTTTAATGCGCTGAGAAGCGCTGGACTATTAAGACAGGAGACATCACATGACCATGAAACCGTGCAAGGAGTGTAAATCGCATATCAGCACGAAAGCGAAGGTCTGTCCGCACTGCGGCGCAAAGCTCAAGAGGAGATCCGGATGCGGGACCATCCTTATGATCGTGTTGGGTTTTTTCCTCTTTGTATTTTTAATTGGAGTGATTAGTGGTCCAAGAAACCCGTCCAATCGAGGTTCGTCTAGACAGGCGCAATCGCCGAAGTATCAATATACCCCGGTAACAGGTGATCTCGCGGCGTTGCACATGGACTCTGGTGATGAGGTCATCGTTGCGTCGACGAGCCATGTCCTCGATCGGCTGTACACGCTCGCTCACGCGAAAGACCACGCCGGGTTCGACGCGATGATCGGCAGCGGCTTGGCGTGGTCGCTGCCGTCGGGGACAAGCTGCCTCGTGATCGATCCAGGCCTGACCACCTACGAGGTCCGCATCCTTGAGGGTAAGTATTCGGGCCGTTCTGGGTTCGTGCCGCGTGAGTTTGTGCATGCGCCGAAGCAGGAAGCTTTAAGAGAAAAACCTAAGAAATGGTATCAAGGCGGAACCCTTCATCGCTCAAACCTCGGAGAGTGGGCGCAGGCAACATTCCAAAATCGTCTTGCGACATCCGCTGACTTTGTAGTTTCGATGATGAAAAGTGAAGGTAAAAGCCCAACAGACCTCACGGACCTTCGGCACTGGGCGGAAGCACTTCAGATATGTATTTCTGAAAACGCCAAAGCGAAAGAGCTCCATGGCCTATCTGTAGCCGAGATCTCTGCGGCGTGCTGGATTCTCATGACTCACAGCAAGGAAGATAACAACGCCAGCAAATGACTAGGCTACGCAACGATCCGGTTGTTTTTTGACAGAATCAGGCCACCTAATCCACGTTCAGAGTCCAAAGAATTTTCGCCACATTTTGTCATATTCCCCTTGCTATCCGGTCGGGTTTATGGCTCTATGTGTCCAGGCGGGCAGAGGCTCGCAGGACCCCCGCCAAGCCCTCGGCTTCGGCTTGGTCCCGCCCCCGGTTCCTCCGGAAGCGACCTACAGAGATCGCCGGACGATCGCTCCGCGCGGAGCGACGGCGATAGGTGCGCCTTTTCCGGGTCGGGGTGGCGGGGCTCGGCCTGCCGGGGGAATGCTGGAGCACCGGATGAAATCTATCGACTTGGACACGTTACCTACCCTGGCTGTCAAGCACCTGCACGACCGCTGGATCGAGCTTGGTATCAGCAAAGAGCCGCCACATTTCAAGCAGGCTCTCGTACGCGGCATCGCATGGCACATCCAGCAGAAGAAGTACGGGGGCATGGATGCCCAGACACGCCGTCTTCTGAAAGCCGCAATCCGCAACGCGTCAGCGTCCATCTCAAAGAACAGATTGACAGCCAAACGCAAACGCCGCAAATCCATCCGCCTCCGCACCGGCACCGCCCTTGTCCGCACATGGCACGGGCGCAAGCACCAAGTCACTGTCCTCGACGACGGCAAACGCTTCCACTACCGCCAGAATGTGTACGCCAGCCTCTCCGAGATCGCGCGCGATATCACGGGCACTCGCTGGTCTGGCCCACGGTTCTTCGGGCTCAAGAAAATCAAGGGGGTCACATGAAAACCGTCCGCTGCGCCGTCTATACCCGCAAGTCCAACGAGGAAGGCCTCGACAAGGCGTTCAACTCCCTCGACGCCCAGCGCGAAGCCGGCCTCGATTACATCAAGAGCCAGAAACACGAGGGCTGGATCGCGATCACCAAACACTACGACGATGGCGGTTTCTCCGGCGGCACCATGAAGCGCCCCGCGCTGGAAAGACTATTGGCCGACATCGAGCGTGGCGCTTCCGGGGGAGTGGATGTGGTCGTTGTTTACAAGGTCGATCGCCTGTCACGGTCGCTGCACGACTTCGCCCGCATGATGCAGCTTTTCGACGACCACAGTGTCTCCTTCGTCTCGGTTACCCAACAGTTCAACACGACCACGTCGATGGGCCGGCTGACCCTCAACATGCTGCTGAGCTTCGCTCAGTTCGAACGAGAGGTTTCTGGCGAGCGCGTCCGCGATAAGATCGCCGCGACCAAGAAGAAGGGCTATTGGGTCTGCGGCCAGCCGCCTCTGGGCTACCGGCTCCAACGCAAAGACGAGTCGCGCGGTCTCTACATTATTCCCGAAGAAGCCGCCGTCGTCCGCGACATCTTCCAGCGTTTCATCAAGACGAAGTCATTCACCAAAGTCGCCGAGGCATTGAGCAAGCAAGGCCACACCACCAAACGCTGGCTCAGCAGCACCGGCAATTGGCACGGCGGCAAGCCGCTTACGCAGAAGTACATCTACCGCACCCTTACCAACCCCGTCTACATCGGCAAGATCACCCACACCCGAGGCGGCATCACCGAAACCTATAACGGCTTGCACGAACCGCTGATCGATCAAGACATGTGGGGCAAAGTCGGCAAACTCATAGAGACGCAAGATCGCAAGACACGCCACCGATGGACGCACCCGCACCTGCTCAGGGGCAAACTCCGCACACAAGAGGGCTTCGCCATGAGCCCCAGTTCGGTCCACCGCCCGCTAACGAAAAAGAACAGCACGGGGCAGAAACGGCTCGTTCGATATTACGTCAGCCAGAAGGCAATCAAGCACGGATTCAAGACCTGCCCAATCAAAACTGTCAACGCCAATCATCTCGACGACCTCGTCCGAGGCTTGGTCCTCGATTACATCGATCACGAACCGATCGCCGCCCAGCCGTCCGAAACCCACGACCACTGGGTGCGTACTGTTATCGACAGTGTCAGCCTAGCACCCGACACACTGACTGTTCAGCTTGATGCCAGCCGGCTCACCGATTTGAAGGAATACGACTTCCGCCAGACATCCAAGGATCCATCCTCACGCCCGACCTGTCTCTACCAGCCCGACGTTGAAGACCATGGTCGCCTGATTCACCTCACATTGCGCATCCAGATCAAGAAGCTCGACGGTCGCCGCATGCTCATGTCACCTGAAGGCCACGATCTGATCGTTCCGTCCACCCCTGAACCGAAGCAGCATATCGTCGACGCCATCGGTTTGGCCTATCGCTGGCACAAAGAGTTGCTCAAAAACAGCCAGAGCATCCGTGAATACGCCCAGGCCCATAACATTGCCCGCACACGCATCCTCAAGCTCTTGCCACTAACACATCTCAGCCCCAACATCCTCCGCCACGCGCTGACCGGCACGCTTGCGCCGAGCATCACGCTCGATGATCTGCTCCAAGCCGCCAAGCACCTCGATTGGAAGCATCAAGAACAAAGTCTGGGATTGAATCTACGATCAACAGTAGCTTGATCGGTACACCTCGCCTGCAAATGGACACCCCTCAAATCGCCCCGAGAGACTTTTGCCCAATCTGGCCCCAAATCAGCCCGATTCCAACCCAATCCCAATAATCAGAGACCCTCCAGAATCGCGGAAATCTGCGAAAAATACGCCCCATATATCCCTAGGCGTTGGACATCAGGGCATCATTTATCTCTGAAAACGGAGAGGGTGGGATTCGAACCCACGGTGACCCGAAGGCCACGCCGGTTTTCGAGACCGGTCCATTCAACCGCTCTGGCACCTCTCCACGGACAGGGCTACTGTGCTGTCTACCTTGATTGCATCTTGGTAGGGGTGGTTTCGTTTAGCCCAGGCACGCGAGCTACCCGATATCCATATAGTTACGCGTTTCAGGCCGATTAGCCGCGGCACAGTGCCCGTACGTGTTCGCCAAGCATCGTGTCAGATAGGCTTTAGGCTGTCAACCGTGTCGTCGGACCAACCGCTTACGAAAAGGGTATCAGGCATAAGGCGTGCTGCCGTCGGCCTTTCACGCGGGGGCGATTTCGGCTAATCTTGGGTGACAAGGGAAGTGTTTATGCCCCAGCCGATGCAAAAGTATGAACCGGGTCAGAGGGTGTGTGTGACACATCAGATCATACACCGGGGCACGGCGTGGGAAACACAGGTCACGGGCCAAGTTGTCCGGTTTGAGCAGCGAAAGACCGGTTCGTGGTTCGCCCACTCGAAAGCCCACCGGCTCTGGCTCGACCGGCTGACGCTCCGCAAAGACGACGGCGAGATCGTGGTGTGTATCCTCGACGGCCAGACCCGCGTGTCGGTCTTAGCGGAGCCCGACAAGCCGCAGGCTGATGCCGATACCGACGTGGATTCGGATCAGCAGGCAGCCGACACCCCTCCCGACCCAGCACAGGAACTGCCCGCTGACGCGGCTTGATACCGCGGTGCAGGACATGCAAGAGCCTCCCACAAGCAAGCCAGCCCAATCCACCCACCGCCCCGCGCCAAATCTAGGCCCCGACGGGTTGCCCGAGGGGTACAACTTCCAAGATCGCATCGAAGTCTCACCGCGCCAGGTCAGCGCGATGATCGAAGCGGGCGAGGATTTTCTGCTGCTAGACTGCCGCACGCCCCGTGAGTTTGAAGTGGCTCGGATTGAGAAGGGTGTGCTTGTGCCGCTGCAAGAGCTGGGCGCGCGCCTGGAAGAGCTCAAGCCTTACAGCGGCAAGAAGATCGTGGTGTACTGCCACCACGGGATGCGTTCGCTGCGCGCGGCGGTCGGGTTGCGTCAGCAAGGGCTTGGCGACGTGTGGTCTATGGCGGGGGGGATTGACCTGTGGTCGATGGACATTGATCAGGCTGTGCCGCGGTATTAAACAGTGCGCGCTTCGGCGTGCGTGGAACAAAGGGCGGGTGTATGCGGGTTGGGTGTTGCGCACCATTGGAACAGGCTCAGCGGGTTAAAGAGGCTGGCTTCGATTATTTAGAAGCAGACGCACAGCAGGTGCTGCGCGCCCACGAATCCAGCGACACATGGAACAAAACATCCGTGGCCACGGGCAGCCTGCCGCTGCCAATAAAAGCGGTGGGGGGGCTGTTGCCTCTGGAGATGGCTGTTGTCGGCAAAAGCCGCGACATGGTTGGCCTTCAAAACTACATGCAACGCACCGCCAAGCGGGCCCAGCACCTGGGGATCCACTGCTTGATTTTTGACAGCCCGGACGTCTGGCTCAGCCTTGCCGGAGCCGACCGCGACACCGCGTGGGAGCAGTCAGTTGAATTCCTACGCATGGCCGTGCAGGTGTGCGCCCACCACAGCGTGACGATGGTGATCGAGCCCCCCAATGACGGCCGTACATTCATGCCAAGCAAGATCGCCCAGGCCAGATCGTTGTGCGACAGCGTCGGGCACAACGGCGTGGGCGTGATGGTGGATGCACAGCAGTGGCACAAGCACCGCGAAACGGAATTATCGGTGCTGGAACTGGGCGACCGGCTCAAACACGTGCGTGTGCCCCCGCTCGCCGACCAGCAAGACCCCGCCGCGAGCGACGGCGTTGACCTTGAGCAATTTTTTTGTTTGCTTCACAAGGCCGGCTACAGCGGGCCTGTGTCGATCGTTTCTACGCTGAAAATCAGCCCCGATTGGGCCCGATCGATCCGCAAGGCGTGGGAGCAGGCCGGGGCCACGGAGTGTTAGGTCGGTGGCGCGCGTGTATCAACTCCGCGACATCTGATACATTAATGAGAGATCAGGTAGCGGCAAGAGGCGGAGGATACAGCAGTGTTTAAAGCGGTTTACGAGTTAACCCGATAACGATTAAGCATGACCGATTGGCAAAAACAACACGGCGATTTTTTCACCGGAGCACGCGTGCTGGTCACCGGCGGGGCGGGCTTTATCGGCTCGCACCTGTCCGAAGCCTTGATACGGCTGGGCGCCAGCGTGGTGGTGATCGACGACCTGTGCGGCGGCGACCGGGCCAACTTCGACTCCTTCGCCTCCGACGCGGGCAACCGGTTCGAGTTCGTTGAGGGCTCGATCCTCGACCAAGACCTGCTGGCTCGCTGCACGGAGGGGTGCCGTTTTGTGTTCCACCAAGCGGCGTTGGGGTCGGTCCCGCGCAGCGTCGAGCAGCCGCGGCTGTTCCAAGAGGTGAACGTCACCGGCACGCTCAACGTCCTCGAAGCCGCCAGGGCCAAGGGGGTTCAGCGCGTCATGTTCGCCGCCAGTTCAAGCGCTTACGGCGACTCCGAGACCCTACCCAAAATCGAGCACATGCCCGTGTTGCCCAAGAGCCCGTACGCGGCGAACAAGCTGGCAGGCGAACACCTCATGCGCGCTTACGCGGGCAGCTACGGCCTGGACACCGCGTCACTGCGATACTTCAACATCTTCGGCCCACGCCAGAACGCCAACAGCGCATACGCCGCGGTCATCGCCGCGTTCGCTAAGGCGCTACACGACGACAAGCAGCCGTTGATCTTCGGCGACGGCAAACAATCGCGAGACTTCACCTACGTGGACAACGCGGTACACGCCAACCTTTTGGCAGCCAAGCGCCCCGACCCGATCGGCGGCACCGTGATCAACGTCGCCTGCGGCCTGCGCGTGGACGTGAACGAGTTGGCGGCACAGATGGCCCAGATCATGGGCAAGCCAAACCTCACCGCACTGCACGAGCCCGAACGCGCCGGCGACGTCAAGCACTCGCTGGCTGATTTGACCGTGGCGAAGAACGTCCTGGGCTACCAACCCATTGTGGATTTCCAGGCCGGCCTGCGACAGACCGTGTCGTGGTACCAGGCCGTGATGGTTTGAATCTCAGACGCCCGGGGAGCGCGTGGTTTTACCCGGACGCTGAGTCACTCATAAGGCTAAAAAGCCATGTCGCAATTCTCCGCCGGTGATTATGTCGCGCAAGGCTACCAATCGCCGTACAACACACAATTCAGCGCCTTCCTGGACAACCGCTGCGGCAAGCTGCTGGAGTTGGTCGAGATATTCGAAGGCCACGCCCTGCAGATGGTGGCGCTAAGCGTGGTTGATTCCGCGGACCACGCCGTGGTTCGGCTGGTGACGTCTTGTTCGGATTTGGCCAGGCGGTTGTTGCAGCGACACAACATCCCGTTTAGCGAGGCGGAAATCCTGGTCGTCGAACTCAGCGAAGGGCAGACGCTCAGCAAATTGTGCATCAGCCTCCTGTCTGCGGAACTGAATATCCACTACGCCTACCCGCTGATGGTCCTGCCGCACGGCCTGCCTACCATCGCGCTGCACACCGACGACCAAGTCCTCGCCGGGCAGATCCTCCTTCGTAAGCAATTCACGCTGCTCGGTGAGAGCGACCTGGGCCAGGGCGGCTCGGAAGACGGCGAGCTAAGGATGTAACACGCTCACAGGTCGCGGATGTTTGCTTCATCAAACAGAGATCTAGGCCCGTCCCATCACTCCGCCTCTTCGCTGAACCAGCAAGCCACGCAGTGACGCGGTTCGTCTTCCGCTGGCTCCAGCGGCGGGGTCTCCTCAACACACCGACGCATCACTTGCACACGTTTGCCCAGCACGGTGAGCTCAACCGTCTGCCGTGAAGCCGTGTCGCTGATCGACGCGCCCAACGCCCGCTCCCGCGTCAGCGGGCACCGCGGGTGGAACGCGCACCCGGTTGGCGGGTTCATCGGCGAGGGAACCTCGCCCGGCAGCAGAACCCGCTGCTTGGCGTGGCCGGGCTTGGGCTGCGGCACGGCGCTCAGCAGCGCCTTGGTGTAAGGGTGTTTCGGACTGGCGTACAGGCGGTCCCGGTCGGCGGTCTCAACGATCTTGCCCAGGTACATCACCGCCACACGATCGCAAAAATGCTCCACAACCGCCAAATTGTGCGCGATGAACAGGTACGACAGCCCCAACTGCTCCTTCAGGTCGCTCAACAGGTTCAGGATCTGCGACTGGATCGACACGTCCAACGCGCTGACCGGCTCGTCGCAAACAATAAACCGGGGCTCCAACGCCAGCGCCCGCGCGATACCGATACGCTGGCGCTGACCGCCGGAGAACTCGTGCGGGTACCGGCTCGCGTGGTCGGGGCTTAGCCCCACGCGTTGGAGCAACGACGCCACCCGCTTGGGCAAGTCGCCGCGGCTTGCGAGTTTATGCACCAGGATCGGCTCGCCGACGATCTGCCCGATGGTCATGCGCGGGTTCAGCGACCCCACCGGGTCTTGGAAAATAATCTGCATCTGCCGGCGCAGCTTCTTCAAAGCGGGCTTGTTCGCCGCGAAGATGTCCTGCCCGTCGAACCTCGCGGTGCCCGACGTGGCCGGGACCAGCCGCAGGATCGTCCGCGCCACCGTCGATTTGCCGCAGCCCGACTCGCCCACCAGTCCCAGCGTCTGACCGGCGTTCACCTGGAATGACACACGGTCCACCGCGCGGATATGCCCCACCGTGTGCCGAAGCACACCTTGCTTGACGGGGAAATACGTGCGCAGGTCTTGAACGTCGAGAAGCGGCCCGGCGGCCTTGTTTTGCGGGGAGCCGATCACGCCACCAGTATAGCGGGGGCGTTGGCCGTCGTGAGGGGAGCCCTGAAGCCAGCCACGAAACGGCTGCCTATAATAATCAACGAAGGTGCTGCTCGAGTGTACGGTTCAGACTTGCTTAGCCATTGAGTCTTGCTGACTTCCGATCACTGGTTAGACAAGTCGCCATGCCCCGGTCGGTTCTTCCTTGAACGCGAGCCAAAGCTGCTGGGTTCGCCGCACACCGAACAGCGTGTGAGTCCGTTCGGCCTTCGCTGATGCTTCCTTTCTGGTTTTCCGCGACGCTATGCGTCGCGATCAATCCGTTGTGAAAACCGTTTCTGACGCTTCCTTGCGTCGCATCGTCGTATTAGGTCGCCTTGGGCCGTCCCATGGCCCGCCGCGGGTTCATCAATATCTGAGGCTGCATCTCCAGCATCTGCTTCACATGGCTGAGCCACGTCTCCCGGTCGCGCACCTCCAAGTGGTCTTTAACGCCGATCAACACAACATCTGATTCAAGGTTCGCCATGGTCAGCAAGTTCTCCGGCAGCCGGATGCGTCCCTGCTTGTCGAGTTCGACGCGCTTGGCCAGGCTGAACAGCAGGCGTTCGTAAGTCAGCAACTGGTCCGCGTCGAGCTGGCTGTGGTCCAATTCCGCTGCACGTTGTTCAAAACCGCCCTCGGTGTACAGGCAAAGTGCCTGACCCTCCCCCAGGACTACATACAAAGATGCCGGCTGGTCTTCGTCGTCGCCGTTGTGCAGTAAGCTACGAACGTCTGAAGGGATGGCCAAGCGTTTCTTGGCGTCGATCGTGTGTTCGTAGGTACCGGTGAAGACCAAAGCAATTTGCACCTCAAATGTGACAGATTATGGGATATTAACCCACATAGCCCCACAATGCAACACTTATTTTTGCGTTGTGGACAAGCTGTCGGTTGGGCCAAAATCGCACCATGCGCCGAAGCTAAGCTGCTGCACAGATTTAGCGCAAGCCCCTGTTTCAAATGGCTACAGGATAATTTTTCAAGTAATTTCGAGAGGATAACAGTCTTGTAGGTCCGGCCGGGTGGCTGGGGCTAAGCGAAGCGTGCCCCAGAAGCGCCTCAGTGGAAGCCGTTTTTTATATTGCAAAGACGGCCTTAGACGCTGTTTCTAAACTCCTCTCCCCTTGGGGAGAGGCTGGGTGAGGGGTGAGAGCCTGAAAAACACGAGCACGCAACCCTCCCCCTAACCCCTCCCTGAGAGGGAGGGGGATTTTTTAGAACAGCTTCTTAATCAAACTCCCCAAGCACCATGTCGTCCACGGTTTTACCGGCTGGGAGCATGGGGTAGACGTGTTCGTGCTTCTCGACCATGGCGTCCATCACCGCCGGGCCGTCGTGGGCTAGGAAGTCTTCCATCACCTTCGGCAGGTCGCTCTTCTTCGTGCAGCGGAAACCGGCGCAGTTCATTGCCTCGGCCAGCTTCACAAAGTTGGGGTTGTGCATCTGCGTGTGGCTGTACCGCTCTTCGTAGAACAGGTCCTGCCACTGCTTGACCATGCCCTGGAAGTCGTTGTTAAGGATGATGGTCTTGGCAGCCACGTTGTACTGCGCAGCCGTGACCATCTCCATGCACGTCATGCAGAAGCTGCCGTCACCGTCGATGTTGATCACAGGCTTGTCGGGTTGGCCAAGCTTCGCGCCGACCGACGCGGGCACGCCGTAGCCCATGGTGCCAAGCCCGCCTGACGTCACCCAATGCCTCGGGTGGCGGAACCGGTAAAACTGCGCCGCCCACATCTGGTGCTGACCCACGCCCGTGGCGATGATCGCGTCGCCCTTGGTCTGGCGATGCAACTCCTCCACCACGGCCTGAGGCTTCATGTGGAACTCGCGTGCGTCGTCCTTGTATCGGAACGGGTGCTCTTGCTTCCATTTTTGCAGTTGCTCGATCCACTCGCCCCGATCGCGGTGCTCCAGCAGCGGCGCCAGCAACTCAAGGTTCTTGCGAGCGTCGCCCTCCACGCCGATGGTGACGGGGATCGCTTTATTAATGTTCTCCGGCGCGATGTCGAAGTGGATGATCCCGCCTTCTCCCGCCCGCTCCGCCGCCCGAGCCCCCGGCGCGAATTTAGCCGGGTTGCCCGTCACGCGATCATCAAACCGCGCGCCCACGCACACAATGCAGTCCGCGTCGCGCATCGCCCAGTTCGCGTAAGCCGAACCGTGCATGCCCAGCATGTGCAGGCTAAGCGGCGAGTGCTCGTCGAAAGACCCCAAGCCCTGCAGCGTCGTTGTAACGGGGATGTTCCCTTTGTCAGCGCACTGGCGCAGCAACTCGTGGGCGCCCGACAGGATCACCCCTTGCCCCACGTAAAACACCGGGCGCTTGGCGCGGTTGATCATCTCCGCGGCGCGTTCGATCTCAGCCGACGTCCCAAACTCCCGGATGTGGTACCCCGGCAGGTGCGGGGCCACGTTCACTGCGTGGGCCAGCTTCGTCGCCGTCACGTCCTTGGGCAGGTCAACCAACACCGGCCCTGGCCGACCTGTCGTGGCGATGTGGAACGCCTCATTAATACGCCGCGGGATATCCTCCACCTTTTTCACGAGCACGTTCCACTTCGTGCAAGGCCGCGTAATCCCCGTCACGTCCGCTTCCTGGAACGCGTCCGTCCCGATCGCAGCCGTGGCCACCTGCCCCGAAAACACGACCAACGGCGTACCGTCCATGAACGCGTCTTGCAAAGCCGTCACCGTGTTCGTCGCGCCCGGACCCGAAGTCACCAGCACCACGCCCGGCTTACCCGTCACGCGCGCGTACCCCTCAGCCATGTGCCCCGCGCCCTGCTCGTGTCGCGTGAGGATAAACCGGAAGTACGGGCTTTCGTGGATCGCGTCGAACACAGGCAGAATCGCGCCGCCCGGATACCCGAAGATGTGCTTCACCCCGTGCTCGCCCATCATCTCGTGAAACACCTGCGCGCCCGTCATGCCCACGAAACGGTCCGTGGGTTTGCTGCCGTCGTTTAAGGAAATGTCATTTGTATTGAGGCTTTGTCGCTTGGCCATCACGGGGTTCCTAATAAAGATTGTTCATCACCACCCTCGGGATAAAAAAATCCGGGGGGTCGGGGGCCGCGGTCTGGCGTGGAAGGTCACTTGAAAGGGAGTAGCCCGATTCACCCACGACGACCGCGGTGTACCGTGCGTACGACGACCAGCGACCGTTGAACCCGTCCCAACAACAGGTTCCAGTAAAACAACACGATGGAAAATATCGTCTTCATAGGCTAACTCTATTATAGCCTCATACGCGTTTTACGGTCAATCGTAAATTACAATTATTTTTCGTTAAAACCGTGACGGAAGTACCGGTTACGCAGGCCCCAACACCGCCCAAACCAGCCAATTTCAAGGCTCAACCCGCCATACGCAGCACGCTTGCCGCGTCTTCGACACTGCCCAGCGACCCGCCCACAAGATAATAAATCATCCCGTTTTTCTGCCAGACGATCAGCGGGTTGGCTGTGCCCGAGTCGGTCACAACGTAAGGCTTGCCGCTCTCGATCCGTGGCGACCCGTTGTACCGTTTCATCCACAGGCTTATAGATTTGCGGTGCTCGGGGTCGTTTTTCGCCTGGTAGATAAGGTGAACCGATTGCTTGCCCGGCACATTGCACTCACCCACCGCGGAAAACTCATACCCAATCGGCGATAGGTCCAGCCCCGCCACCCCGGCGGTGCCGAAATACGTGTGCAGCGACTGGGGCAACTGCTTGAGGTCCTGCGGGAACATCTCCATGTGCATCAGCTTTTCAATCAGCCTGCTGCAGTTCGTGTGGCGTTGGACAAACGCCGCGTACTGTGCTTGCGAGACCGGCACAGCCTGGCCGGTTTGGTTCAACACCACAATCGCCGCAACAAACAGCACCGCCGCCGCCGCCAGCGGCACAAGCCTGCCCAGCCTAGCCAGCACGGGTACACGGGTGACTTGTCTTGCCGACGAAGCGCCGGACTCGGCCACGCCCTCGCCCGCCATCGCCTCACCCGCCGCATCGGCCTGCTTCGCTAACACCGCAATTTGTTCTTTTAACGCCGCCGGCACGCTCTGCGTGTGTTCGCGCAAAACCCTGTCAACCGCCTGGCGGAGCTGCTGCTGGTGCATCACCCGCCGCGTGGCTCGCGGGTTCATCGCCATGTGCTCAAGCACGCGAAGGTTCTGCTCAACGTCCAGCTCGCCGTCTGCGAACGCCGCCAGAAACTTGCGCACCTCGTGTTCGTCCATCGCGTCGGTCATGATCAACTCTGTTCCTCGCTCACTCCTGAATTTTGATCCCGTTTTCAGTCGCCAGTTCAGCCAACTGCTTGCTCAAAATCGCCCTGGCCCGGTACAACCGGCTCATCACCGTCCCCAGCGCCACACCCAACACCTCCGCGATCTCGCGATACTTCAAACCCTCCACCGCCCACAGCAAGAGCACCTCGCGGTAGTGGTCGGGCAACTCCCAGATTGCGTGCTTCAGGCGCTCATCCACCTGCTCCCAATTCAGGCTCGCCAAGTCCCAGCTCGGGCTGGGGTATTCCAACTCATTGGCAATCGCCTCGTTCTGTAGATCGTCCACAAGCGTGGGCTGGCGGCGTTTTTTTCCCAGTCTTGTGTAGTACGCATTGTGCAATATCTTGAATAGCCACGGCCGAATCCCATTCTCGCGTAGCTCGAAGCTGTTTTCAGCCTTAAGGGCACGCAGATACGTCTCTTGCGTCAGGTCCGCCGCCTCGTCCGGCTGGCGAGCCAGGTGCATGGCCATGCGATAAACCGAGTCAAGCTCGGCGATCGCGAGTTGCCGGAATCCCTGCAAATCCAAGACAGGGGCCTCCCTATTTGGCCAAATGGTAAACAGTTTCCCGCAGCCCACTATTCCCCAACCAGCGGGTCCGCAGCGGGTTATTTTATCCGCAACGGTCTGATAAACCGCACGACCCCTAAGTATACGCCCCTCAACGCGCCCTTGCGATATCATGCCCACCATGGCCAACCTAAAGCTAGGCATCATCGGCGGCAGCGGCCTTGGCGAAGCGCTCGCAGCCGAAGCAGGGGGCGCGTCAGCAACTGATACTTCCGGGGGCGGGGACACCCCATTCGGCCCGCCAAGCTCACCCATCACCAACATCAACTGGCAAGGCGTCGAGGTCCACACCCTCCAGCGCCACGGCCCAGGCCACACACTCAACCCCAGCCAAGTCCCGTACCGCGCCAACATCTACGCCCTCAAAAAGCTTGGCGTCACGCACATCATCGCTAGCGGCGCCACCGGCTCCCTGCGCGAAGAAATCGCGCCGGGCGACCTGGTCATCATCGACCAAGCTATCGACAAGACGTGTAAGCGCCCCAACACCTTCTACGAACACGCCGCCGTACACGTCGAGCTAGCCGACCCGTTCTGCCCCATCATGCGAGACTGGCTCCTCGCCGCCGCCAAGCAACTGCCCGACGTGCGCGTCCACACCACCGGCTGCTACGTCTGCATGGAAGGCCCAGCCTTCTCCACGCGCGCCGAGAGCCACATGCACCGCGCCTGGGGCGGAGACCTCATCGGCATGACCCTCTTCCCCGAAGCCCGCCTGGCCCGCGAAGCCGAGATCGCCTACGCCATGATCGCCATGCCCACCGACTACGACTGCTGGCGGCCACACGACCCCAACAAACCACAGCAAGAGCTGCTCGCCGAGATCATCGCCAACCTCAAAACCGCTACCCAACGCAACCTATCGCTCATCAAGCAAGCCCTACGCGACACCACCGCTCTCCAAACCCCAAGCCCCGCCCACCAAGCCCTCAACCTAGCCGTCTGGTCCGACAAACAAAAAATCGACCCCGCCCAAATCAAAAACCTAAAAACGCTGTGGGGCCGGTGCTTCGAATAAACCGCTTCGTATAAAACAAACGCCCACCACGAGACGCGACCGTAAGGAAGCGGTCTTTTCACGAAACCAAATGAATTCGTCATACCCCCAACCCGTCAGTACAATCGTCCGGTGTCATAGCAGTAGGTCAGGTCATCGACCTGACACAGGATAAACAGGGTGCCACTGACAAACTTGTTTGTCAGTGAAGGGTGGGCACCGCCCACCATCTTCCCTAGGCCTCTTAAGGAGACCACTTATGAAGGTTGCCGTCGCCGCCGACCACGGCGGGTTCCCGATCAAAGCTCAGATCGTCGAGTTGCTCACTTCTATGGGCCACGACGTCCAAGACCTGGGCGCCCACCAGCCCGAGCCCAGCGACGACTACCCCGACTACGCCCGCTACGTCGGCCAAGCCATCCAAAACGGCCACGCCGAAAGGGGCGTGCTCCTCTGCGGCAGCGGCGTGGGCGCCTGCGTCGCCGCCAACAAGATGAAAGGCGTGCGCGCCGGGCTCTGCCACGACCACTACAGCGCCCACCAAGGCGTCGAGCACGACGACATGAACGTCCTGTGCCTGGGCGCCCGCGTCGTCGGCGTCGCCGTCGCCACCGAACTCGTTGAAGCCTTCATGTCAGCCAACTTCACCAAAGAAGACCGCCACGCACGACGCCTCGAAAAAGTCAACGCGATCGAAGCGGCAGGGTAAGTAGGTAGGGTGTACTGAAACACACCCTACCCAACTAATGGTCCGGCGGCGGAGCTGGCAGAAGGTCAAAACGGAAAAGTGAGTAGAGCTAAATGCCATGAAAAAAGTTTCTAAAGTAGCGTTCGCATTCGTTGCGCCGCTTGTGTTGATTTGCAACCCAGCCAAATCAGAGCCCGTGTTGATCGATGGCCCCGTCCAATTGCGGGTTTTTAGTCACCTTGGAGCCGGGCATCAACCGTCTATAGATCTGTCCGCGACGGGTGACATTTACGTGGGATTAATCACGCCCTCATTTCATATGACCGGTAACAGCAGCATCACCGCAGGCATTGATGTTAGCATATACGCCGAGGGTATAACGCTTGGCAGTATAAACGCATTCGGCGTGATCACTGTCGTCAGCGGCGACGCGAATTCCGCCGGCATCAATGCCAACCTGATCACCGCACCCACTAACCTCACACTAAGCCGTTTGGATTTAAAGATTGATCCCGCCTTAGTAATTCTTAGCCTCAGCCTCACCGCTGCGGGTGTAAGTGTGATTAGTGCTGCGGGGGGCGTAACGCTGACGTCCGACTCGCTAGTCGACTACACACTTTCCCCCGGGGTAGGCGGCTCTGTTACCGTTAGCGCAGGCGTGAGCGTTGTCAGTGGTGAGACGAACACCTCGGGCGGCGAGATCACACCAGCAGGGCAGGCTGCTGCCCCCGCTGTGGTATCACCCCAATCCGCGCCAGCGGTCCCGCTGAACTTGTTCTGGCCGCACCCCCCCGCGCCAATCATGACGCTGGGCGATGAGAACCCGATTGAGGTAACGGGAGACGTTTTGCTGGTTACTGATTTGCAGATACACAACAGCGTATTTAATGCGGGCGGTAGTTTCTTTGCTCAACAAATCCCGGAGCCTACATCCAGCCTGCTGATTGCATCGGGGTGGTTGCTGATCGCATCGTATCGGGCAAAAGGCAATCAACACGACGCGTGAATCGCCGGGTGCCTGGGGCTGCGTCCACGAAGGCGGATATGCCCCCAGTCGTAGACCCAACGCCTTTCCCCATCACCCCGCGCGCACAATCTCACATCCCCACCGTTTAGAGCAAATGGCGTGAATAATCGCCACCCGTCGGGTGGCACGGCTTGCTTGCAAGCCGTGAAATGCGGTGTCGCCATGATACCTTTCACCGAATAGGGTGGCGGATAATTACGCCATTTGCGTTAGAAACAAAAATTTACTCACCACGACCTCACCCCACCCCAACAACCACACCCACCGCGCCTTAGCGCGTAGGCCAGGGCCCGCTCAGACACGCTCGCTCCCCACCCCCGCACGCACAGTTTTGTCCCATCCGCCAAAGGCAGAAGCCCCTCGCCGGCGAGGACCGACGGGGGTGGCCGAGAGGCCCCGCAATTTTATGCATGCCCAAGAACCCCTCATGAGAACTCGCCACCACAACGTGTGTGAGCAGAGTGCTTGGCCTACCAGCTAGCATCGAAGCAAAAAACATATTGGGGTTTGGGCGGAGCGCGTTACAATGATCGCCGACAAGCCGGGCGGCGTTGCCGGGGCAAAGTGTCGGTGATTAGTCTTAAAACGCATAAGGGGCATCATCATGAGCAGTTTTGGTCGAACCGTAGATAAAGTCCGGGTCGAAGTGACAGCTAAGGCGTCTGGCAAATACGAATCGGGCCAGAGCGGGCAAGCCAGCAAAACGAAGACTATTCTTTCGAAATGCGCCCCTGAACTCTACAGCGAGCTCAGTAAACTGGTCAAACAAGAGATCTGGGAGATCTTTGACTGCGCCGAGCCTAACGCGCTAGCCTGTCTCCTCGATAAGAATGCCGACCAGGATATCAAACTGGCCAACGTATATTTTGAATTTGCCAGGCGTGAATACGAAGCGAAGCCAGTTTGCAAGAATTGCGCGCTGTGGCTCGAAGGCAAACTGATGAGCGGGTATAAGATCCGTAAAGAGTTTCTTCCCAAAGAGGTCCAGAAGGAAGTCGATCTCAATAACAATAATGAATTCCCTTCTTTAGCAGAAGCAATGGGCAAGAAGTGATTGAGGTCGATCCAAGAAGCTACGGTAGATTAGAAATTTGATCAATGCCGCGCTTTGTCGCCGCCACTTCACGATTGCTCGACGATTAGCCCAAGCCGACCGCTTCGTTTTCCTCGACGAATCCTGGGCGCAAATGCACGTGACCTGTCTGTATGGTTGGTCGCCGGTGGGTCAGCGTTGCGTAGACCGCACGCCCTACGCCATTGGAAACCATGACTATACTCAGCGCCATCCGCCTTAACGGCATGATTCAAGACGCGACGGCGGTGATTGATGGCCCAATGAACACCAACACAATCCTGGCGTACCCGCAATAATGACCTTACCCACGTTTAACTGGCGCGGAGGGGTACAAATACACACGTTAAAGCTTCGCCACCAAAATTTGGCCACCCGCTTAAGCAACGCGTATAATCATCACGATGCTGCGATGGTTACTCATCACCGCTTTAGTTACCCACCCCCTCTACTTTGCGTGTAGCCAGGCCGAAGCCGCGCAGTGTAAAACCGCTCCGTGCCACAGCGAAAGCCATCATTGTTGCGTGACGCAATGCCACAGCACCACCACCCCGTCTCCGGCGCTGGCGGGTGTCGGGGTTCCCAGCCGTGACAACTTATTGCGATGCCAGTGGCAGACCCAGCCTGTGACGGTGTTAGCCGACGCCTCTTTCGATGCGCCCGACTCGTTCCGACATTTTTTATCTCATCAGTTCCCACCCCATCACCGGCATTCCCGTCAGTCGATCATCTGTGTCTGGCAAACCTAGCGGGCCGATCCGCGCGCTCACTGTTCACATCCATCAATCACCATGGCGATGCCCGCGTCGCCGACCGCATCTGTCCGGAAGGCGTATTGACGCCATAATATTCCATTCAAGGAGATCCCAATGAAATTACCCATGCGATACCTATACACCGTTACGGTTTTACTGCCCCTTGTCGGTTGTCAAGCCAGCGGCCCCAGCCGTTCGCAAGCCATGCCAGCGCACAGCGACGGGCCGTCACACCACCGATCCGCAGCCGCGGATGGCTCGATAAAAAACTCGGCACAGTACCTCGACGACCACACCCCCGTCGCCTCAGCCCAAGTCACGCTAACGGTCCACGGCCTGGGCTGTCCCCTATGCGCCGGGAATGTGGACAAACAATTGCTGCGCGTGCCGGGCGTTGAAAATATCAAAGTCAACCTCAACGACGGCACGGCGGTCCTGCGGGTCAACCCCGCCTCGCCGCCCACGCGCAGCCAACTGGCCAACGCGATTTTTGAAAGCGGGTTTACGCTTGTGAATATCAAAGATTGACCCGGGCCGGCGTCACCCGATCGCGGCGACTCGCCGCCGGGTATAGGCGTCGGCCGTCACTGTCCAAAAAGCCACGACATTAAAACTTTCGCCGCGCGCTCTGTTCGCCCGGCTACCTGAGGTATACAACAATCATGCCAAGCCAATCCTTAACACCAGTCACAAAACTGGGGTTCGGCCTAGCGTGCCTGCTGGCCCTACCCAACGCGGCTATCGCACAACAAGCCGTGCATACACCCTCCGCGACACAACCATCAACCGGGACCCTCGTCGTGCGCCCGCTCGTCGAGTTCCGTAGCCTCCGCAACGACCCCACACCCCTACAACGTGAGTTAGACGACATCAGCATCCACACATGGTTCCAGTACGGCGTAACCAATAACTTGGCAATGTCAATACACGTCCCGGTCGTCTTCCGCGACCAGGACAACAACGCGGCGGGCACGTCCAGCAAGCCTTCCGGGTTCGGCGACCTGCACGTCATGGCTAAGCTGCGGGTCTACCAGAAAGATTTCGGACCCATCGAAACCGCGCGCGTCGCGTTGATGGCTGGGCTCGACGTGCGGACCGGTTCGGACCCGTTCGGCAGTGATTCATTCGACCCGATGATCGGCACGGTCTACACGCTCGTGTCGGGCAGGCACGGCTTTAACGCGGCGGCGCGGTGGAAGTTCACCACCGGCCAACGCCCCAACCCCACGCGCCCCGGCGACAGCACCGCTGATCTTTTCAACTACGACGCGGCCTATCTCTACCGTCTCGACCCCGCCCAGTACGCCGCCGACACGCACGGCGCTACGTATTTCATCCTTGAAGCCAACGGCAGCTACGAAACCAACGGCGACAACGAGCTGTTCATCGCACCGGGGATTATGTACGAAGCCAGCCGCTGGGCGTGGGAAGCCTCCGTCCAACTCCCGCTGTTAGAGGACCTAGACCACCGCCCCGAAACACGGTTCACGGTGACAACCGGCATCCGCCTGCTGTTTTGAGCGGGGTCGTGCGGTAGGGTGTGCCGTGGCGGATTACCGACTGATCGTCTTGATCTGCTGTTGCAGTTCGGTCACCGCCAGCAGCGTCATCGCTGCGGGTGCTACGCCCAGCCGGTTGTCCCACAGCTTCATACGCACCGCCCCGACCGCGTCGCCGGTGCTGCGAACGTAGTAGCACCCGGCCTCCTGGACCATCAGTTGTGCCAAGAAACGGCTTGCCAACCCGCAGTCCAGCAGCCAACTAAGCCGCTCCTGCCCGGCGGCGAGTTGCTCTTGGCCTAACGCAAGGGCCAGGTACGTGAGCATGTGAGCCGTGCGCCAGTCCGGGTCGGGGCAAAGGGCGTTGGGCGTCGGCGACAGGTCGAACCCGCCCACCACATCGCCCGACCCGACGGGCGGCGCGGTGCGGATCAACTGGTCGCGCAGCACGTCCACCGCTTTGGCCAACGCGAGGGTTGCCTGCAGCCAGCGTCCTTCGTCGGCATGATCGAATGTGCCGCTTAGTGAGCGCAGCTTGAACTCGGCCATCGCCAGCCAGGGCAGCGCACTAATCACGTCGGCTGGCTGTGCGTCTTGCCACAGCAGTTGCGAAGAGGCCAGCACCTGGGCGCCTAGCGCCTGGTCGCGGGTTTGTTCATACAAGCCCGTTAACGCGGCGACGATCAACGCCTGCGTCGGGCGGTTGGTGGACGCCACGCCATCCGCACGAGAAGCGGTGAACCACCCGTCGTCACGGCGTAGCCCCAACAGTTGTTTTGCCAGCGCGTCTCGGTCGGGCTTGTGCTTGGCGGTTGACTCTTGAGATTCCAGCAGCGTCAGCAGCAGCAGGGCGGCGGCGGGGTGGGAGCTAGCGGGAGATGCCCCCGCGTTCGGCAGCAACACACGACGCAGGGTGTCCACGGCAGTGTCCCTGGCCAGCGCCACGCCGCGTGCATCGGGGTGATTCCCGTTGTTCGCGTCGTTCAAAAAGTTTGCGCGTCTGCCCAGCACGAAAGCGACCAGGCTCAAATCCTCGATCGGCGCGGTCGCGGGGTCGTACCGGTCGATGCTGGGGTGGTAGGTGCCGGACCAATCCCCGTCTGGCTGTTTTCTTTTAAGCAGGAACGCGGTCAGGCGGTCGGCGGTGTCGGTGAGCATCCGGTCGGAGACGCTGGTGGTGGGGATGACCTGTTGGCCTCGCGTCAAGACCACGGGCGGCTGGTCCGGGCCGGGCTGGACCACATGCAACACACTGAACCGCTGGAGTGATAATTGGCCGGTGGGTAAGGGTTGGTTGGGTTGCTCTTCGCTGAGCCCCAAGTCCGCTAGCAGCCGGCGGACCTGGCCGGGCGGCGACGTGTTCGCAGCCAAAGCGGTCGCGGGCCAGACCAGGGCGGTGGTCGGTGCGCGACCCGCGTTGGGCTTTACCGCGCGCAGCCCGTGGTAGCCGGGGATAAACCGCTGGCATGCGGCAACGATGTCGGCTTTATCGGTCAACTCAAGCGGCTCGGCGGCGTGCGCGATCTGCAGGTCGATCTGCAAACGATTTGCTAGATCACTAACTGCCGGTTTGTTTTCGTCGTCCGCGTCTTGGGTCATCGCCGCACGGCTTTGGAGGTCGTGCGCTTTGTCTTGAGCGTCTTTCATCGCCGCTTGCGCGGCTTGGCGCAGCAGCGGGACAAGATCGACAGGGTGTTGCAGCGCATTTTTGTTTTGCGGTGTTGTGTTGGTGGGGGTCGGGGCCAGCGCTTGGCCAGTGCCCATGGTCAGACCCGACGACCGCAGCGTGACGCACACCGCGTCAACGCCCGAGACGCGAAGCGACGGTGTAACCGGCTGCGCATCAAACGACCCGATCGTCAGCCAATCGCGGATCAGGTGGTAGGCCTGTTCGGCGTGGGAGCGGTCCACGAGGGGCGCCACGGTTGGTGTAGGGGGGGGGGGCTGGACTTCCGGGGGCGCCGCGGCCATGCACAGGCTGGATAAACAAGCCGCCAGCCCCAGCCCTCTCAACAGCGTTTTAGTGTTGCTTTTTGGCCCAGTTTTTGGCCCGCTAATGTTGCTCCAAAACCACATCCAGCCCGACCAGAGGGCAGTGGAAATGCAAAATTTACATTTTAAATGCATGAAATTAATGTATTTACAAAAATACGACCTTGGGCGGGTATGCTGGCACACCCCTTGATCTATAGACCGGTGAGCGCGACGGTGATTCGGCTTTCAGAAGGAGCACAAAGCCATGTTCATCACGATGCAAATCGGTCTGACCCGCCCCAGCCGCCGCAGGAAGATCCTGCTGCTAACACTGCTGACCTTCGCAGCGTTATGCTAGATCGGTTGGCGTGTAGCGGCTCTCCCGTCTATTCGTTTCTGTCTACGCTCTAACTTTTTTGACATTATCAGTTGTCGATACGTCTCGTTTACGCCAGGTCCGGCGCCAGCTTGCACACGGTTTCGACCAATTCTTTGACGTGGCTGACCGACTGGTCCATCAGTTGTTTTTCTTGTGGGTCCAGGTCGATCTCGATGACTTTCTCCACACCGCTTGCCCCCAGCACGCACGGCACTCCCACGAAGTACCCGCCCACGCCGAACTCTTTGTCGCAGTACGCGGCGCAGGGCAGGATTCGCTTCTTGTCGCGAATGATGGACTCGACCATCTGGACGGAGCCGCTGGCCGGCGCGTAGTAGGCGCTGGTGCCCATGAGTCCGACGAGTTCGCCGCCGCCTTTCTTGGCGCGTTCGACGATCTCGTTGAGGCGTTCTTCGGAGATGAATTGGGTGATGGGGATGCCGGCGATGTTGGTGTACCGGGGGAGGGGGACCATGTCGTCGCCGTGCCCGCCGAGCAGCAGGGCGTTGATGTCTTCAACGCTGAAGCCTGTCTCCATGGCGATGAAGGTCTTGAAGCGTGCGACGTCGAGGCAGCCGGCCTGACCGACGATCTGGTGGGTGGGGAAGCCGGTGGTCTTCCAGGCGGTGTAGACCATCGCGTCGAGGGGGTTGGAGATAACGATCACGACGGCGTCGGGGGCGTGCTGCTTGATGTTCTCGGAGACGTTCTGGACGATCTGCACGTTGGTTTTGATGAGGTCGTCGCGGCTCATGCCGGGCTTGCGCGGCAGCCCGGCGGTGACGACGACGACGTCGGAACCTGAGATGTCGTTGTAGTCGGTGGTGCCGGTGATGTTGGCGTCGAAGAGTTCCACCGGTCCGCACTGGGCCAGGTCGAGCATCTTGCCCTTGACCATGCCTTCGGCCTGGG
>JAJDCS010000005.1 GCA_029260715.1 Phycisphaeraceae bacterium
CGTGATTATCTTTGATGGATGTTCGGTGGTCGTTGACATGGCGAACCCGCATTTCACGGCTTGCAAGCAAGCCGTGCCACCCAGTCAATCAAATTTATAAATGCAACGTGTTATAACTGAACCCGTATAAGCCCCGACTCGCAACACGCGCACCCACCCTCACTCACCCGGGATATAGCTAATCACACCCGTCCACGGGCTAGACGCCGTCGCATACAGCTTCTTATCGATCCGCCCAGCCAGATACGCCAACCGCCCCGCCTCGATCCCGTGGCGCATCGCCTGCGCCATCGCCACCGGGTCTTGCGCGTGCGCCACGCCCGTATTCAGCAATACCCCGTCCGCGCCAAGCTCCATCGCGATCGTCACGTCGCTGGCCGTGCCCACCCCCGCGTCCACAATCACAGGGTAATCCGGGCTGCCCCCGTTTGCCGGGTCTTTCAGTAGCTCCAGGATCAGCCGTATGTTGTTCGGGTTCAGCACCCCCTGCCCCGACCCAATCGGCGAACCAGCCGGCATCACACTCGCCGCGCCCGCGTCCCGAATCCGTTGAGCCATTACGGGATCGTCCGACGTGTAGCACAGCACCTGGAAACCGTCCTTCACCAACTCCGCGCAAGCCTCCAGCGTGCCCACCGGGTCGGGCAGCAGCGTCTTCTTGTCGCCCAGCACCTCCAGCTTCACCCAGTCCTTGCCCGGATTGTCCAACTGGTCGAGGATCTCCCTGCCCAGCCGCGCCACGCGAACCGCGTCATTCGCCGTAAAGCAACCAGCCGTGTTCGGCAAAATCGTGTAACGATCCGTATCAATAAAATCCAACAGCGACCGGCCGTCTTTATCGACCAACCGCTCGCGGCGCACCGCGACCGTCACCACCTGGCTAGCGCTCGCCTCCAACGCCCGCCCCATCGTCTCGTAGTCCGGGTACTTGCCCGTCCCCACGATCAGCCGAGACGTCAGCGTGCGCCCGCCCACCACCAACGCCCGGTCACGCCCGACACCGCTAGACCTAGGCGAACCGCCACGCTTCGTTATCACGATTGGATCTGTCATAACTGCCCCTATGTGTTAACCGCCGCCCACTAGCGTGACCACTTCCACCACGTCCCCGTCTCGCAGTTCCGCTTGCCCGTATTCCTTGCGCGGCACCAGCCGCTGGTTCACCTCCACCGCCACCGCCTTGCCCGCCAAGCCCAGCCGCTCCACCAAGTCGCGCACCGACCGACACCCCGGCTCTTGCTTGTGTTGTCCGTTAACGATGAGATTCATGGTCTACCCGTGATTCTAGGCCGATCCGCCACCGCAGCCAAAACCAGACAATGATACCGCCCCTCTCTTTGTTTTGGCACCAACCCCGCTAAGATTCCAGACATTCCAAACACCCTCGGCAGCCCACAGTGACCACGACAAACCCACCAACACAAACACCGCCGCCACAGACTCATCCAGCCCCACCCCCGCCGCACCCCCCCCAACTCCAAGGACGACTCGCCGGGCTGTCCGTACCCAGGCAGGTCTGGGTCTTATCCATTTGGCCACTCCTCGAACAATTCATGGCCTACCTCGTCGGAACCGTGGACCTATCACTCGCCGGACACCTCGACCCGCCCAACCTGCAGGTCGCCGCCACCGACGCGCTAGGCGTCACCAGCTACGTAGGCTGGCTCATGGCCATGTTCCACATGGCCGTCGGCATCGGCGCCACCGCGCTCATCGCACGCGCCATCGGCGCCAGACACAGACGCCTAGCCAACGCCGCACTGGGGCAATCACTCCTGCTCGCCGTCGCCGCGGGACTCACCGCGGGAACCGCGGTCTACGCACTGGCGCCGGTCATCGGACAATTAGCCGGGCTCGACGGACAAAGCCTGACACTGTCCACGCTCTACCTCCGCATCATCGCCATGGCCGTGCCGTTCAGCGGGCTATTAATGGTCGGTGCAGCCGCCCTACGCGGCGCCGGTGACACACGCACACCCTTCACCGTCATGGTCATCGTCAACGCCGTCAACGTCGCCACCAGCGTGCTGTTCGTCTACGGGCCCGACCCCATCGGCGGGCACGGCGTAGCGGGCATCGCCGCCGGCACCGTCGTTGCGTGGGTGATCGGGGCGATCATCACCGTCTGCGTGCTCATCCGCGGCAGCGCCGGCCTGCGCCTGCACGCACACCGACTGCGCCCACACGCACACACCCTCCGCCGCATCATCCGCGTCGCCATGCCAAACCTGCTCGAATCCGTCGCCGGCATGTGGGCCGCAAATTTCCTGGTGTTGATGATCGTCGGCCGACTGGGCGACCAAGGGCTCATCGGCGCCCACATGATCGCCATACGCATCGAGTCGCTCAGCTTCCTGTCAGGCATGGCACTGGGCACCGCCGCCGCCACGCTCACCGGCCAATACCTCGGACTGGGACAGCCGCACCTAGCAAAGCAAGCCGTCACCGTCTGCTGGACCGCCGGCGCCGTGATCATGGGCGCCCTGGGCGTGGCCTTCCTCTTAGTGCCACAGGTTTTCGCCAAACTCATCACCGACTCGCCCCTGCTGCTGGACTACTGCATCACACCCATCCGCATCTGCGGCCCCATCCAGGTCTTCTTCGCCACGCAGATGGTCCTCTCCGGTGCCATGCGCGGCGCCGGAGACACACGCGCCGCCATGGGAATCACCACACTCTCGACCTACCTCATCCGCCTGCCAGCGGTTTACATCGCAGGCGTGGTCTTCCAAATGGGCCTCAACGGCGTATGGCTGGCCCTGTGCGGCGAATTGGTACTACGAGGGACAATGTTTGCCGCCCGCTTCCGCCACGGCGGGTGGACCAAAATAAACGTATAAAACGCAATTTTTTTAATTCCCTTACCCATCCATGCCAAGCGCCTAATCACACACAAGTTACACTCGAATTGCGGAAATGCCCCCGTCCAGCAATCGGCCAAAGTACCGGTTATCAGGCGATCCCCTATTGACCCACCACTGCCGCTCCGTTAAATTAGACAACATAGTAAAAGGGAGTTTGTTCCTTTTATCATTTCCGGGGCAGGAAAAGTATTGACATGACCTATCTTGCCAGAGATAATGGACACGCTGGGTATGTTCCTGCGAAGAGGGCGGGGGCACGCCAAAACAGCAACGGGAAACAGAGAAACAGCCGACTTATAGCCGGCACAGCGGGAAAAGGAGAGCAACAATGAGAGGCGTTAAAAGAGGGTATACGCGCGATTGTAGTGTCACAATCGCGGTACTAATCGGGCTCCTTTCATTTACAACCGAACCGGCCGCCGCCGGGCCCATGGCGGATGCCAACAAAGACGGCACCGTCAACGGCCAAGACCTACTAGCCTGGCAGGCCAACCTGTTCAATACCGGAAAAAATACCCCGGGCGATTTTAACCAGGACGGTATCGTAAACGGCTCGGACCTGCTGATGTGGCAGAGCCAACTCTACATGAGCGCGCCACCAGCCCCGCCGCAAAATACCGCCGCCAACCCAGAGCCCATCAGCTTTACATTAAGCCTGCTAGGGCTGGGCGGCATTAGTTTAGCCATACGCCGCCGAGACAGGGCACATCCCGCGCCGATCGCCGCCGTTTAATCTCTAGTTTTGTCACGGCTAAATACCCGTAAGCGACCGCAATAAGCCTACCCCGTTAGGTTGCGGTCTCTTTTCTTTTAGAGCAAGTGGTGTGATTAATTGCCATTCGCTGGCCGCATTTCACGGCTTGCTTGCAAGCCGTGAAATGCGGTGTCACCATGATACCTGGCACCGAATAGGGTGGCTGATAATCACGCCAAACGGTAGTGCCCGTCAAGTTGCACACATTTATTCACAGATCTCCGTCGGATGGTTGCTTGACCGGGCCGTTGTCAGCGTAGCGAACGCAGGGCCGGTCAAGCGTCGCGTGGCTACACCACCACGCTCATCGCTTCTTCCGGTTGTCGCTCTTGCTCCTGTTCGTCCAGCCGTTTCATGTCCAGGTACACCGCCGGGTGCCGGCCACGTGCCGCAGCCTCGCGGCGGCGAGAGCAGCAACCTGGACTGTCCAACCCCCACAGGTCTTCAAGTGCGCCCATCAGCCCCATAAATAAAAAACCTCCGCCACTGGGCGGAGGTTTTCAAAATGAATTTGTTTGTGTGAGTGGCTCAGGCCCGCTTGCGACGGGGCAGCAGGAAGTAGCTACCAACCGCCAGCAAAGCCATGGACGCCGGCTCAGGAACAATAACCTCCGTCGGCGTCAACCCCGCGCCGCCTTCCAGACGTACCAAGGCGAAGTCGCCGGTGCCGGCGCCGTTCGTGCCGTCGCCGAAGAGGACAAAATTACCTGCAGCCCCGACGCCGGTAATGCCGGTGATCGCCTCAACACCATTAACGTAGAGCGTGGCCGTACCAGCCCCAGCGGTGCCGTCCTGGTCAAGCAGTTCATAGAGATTGTACTCCCCCGCACCGCCAGCTACGGTATGGGTATTGAATCCAAGTGGGTTGGTAAGAGCGCTTATCACCCCAACCGAAGGGTCGACACCATCAGTACCGAACCACATCGAGTAGGTAGTCGCGCCCATCCGGAACTGTGTATGCACGCCGCCGTCCATCGTCGCATCAGCAGTGCGAACATTAACGCTCAACATCCAGCCCGATGCCAGTGACGGATCAGTAGTATTAAATTGGTATCCACCCGATCCTATGCTCCACGCATCCACACCACCGTCGCTCACAGCACCGTTGTCAGCCACAGTTCCACTTGCTGTCCATCCCGATTCTGTGGCCGGATCTGCACTCCCGACATGCTCCGCAATGAGCGCGCCAAACGCCGAAGTACTCCCCATCAATAAACCAGCAACTGCAATTGTTCCAAATGTTCTATTTTTCATCACATTCTCCATTTTGGGTTAGTGCTTTCTCTAAAAATCGCTTGCTCTAACTTTACTTCTCAACCGTCTACTAAAACAGCGCCTTTTATAAGGCACGCCTTCAATTTAATACCCCACACATCACACTCCGTCAAGAAAAACGCTTTGTTTACACACTAAATAAAGCGCAATTTATGCTTCGTGGCCTTTCTTCCTCATAGCTTAGCTGTATTAACATGCTTGGTGACAACGGCTACTACAAATACCGTTGTCGCTTTGGGGATTACATGAGTCATATTATGGGCAAATCAAATTTGTGTCAAGCATTTTTAGCTTGACTCGCCCCAAAAGCTCCGTAAAACCTTCCCAAAACCCTTGCTTTTACGCTAAAGTCTGTATTTGTCGGCACGTATGAGAGAAAAACAAGCAAACAAGCCCTCCTGAAAAAGCGACTTGAGCATCTTCTACACGCCGCAGCCAATCAACCGTGGACAAAAATATAGCCGTCCAGGGCCCGCTTCCATCCCCCGCAAATTAACTATTTTAACACTCAGATGGCTTGCTGCCGTGACCCGTAGGCTTAGACTGTCGAGTCGCCACTCGTTACCCCGTGCTGATCCCATGCGCCCCACCCACCGCCGCGTTCGTCAGCCGCCCATCCTTCATATTCAAAGCCGACTCAAACGCCGCATCCCCAGCTACCAGCTTCTCAACCCCCACATTCGCTAACCGTATCGCGTAGCTCTGCGTCGCGTGGCACAACGCCTGTGTGCTCGTGCGACCCACCGCACCGGGCATGTTCGTCACGCAGTAATGCACCACCCCGTCCACCATATAAGTAGGCTCCTGGTGCGTCGTAGGCTTCGTCGTCTCCATGCACCCGCCCTGGTCCACCCCCACGTCCACTATCACCGCCCCGCTCTTCATGTGCTTGAGCATGTCCTTCTTAAGCAGCACCGGCGTCCGCCCCCCCGGAATTAAGACCGCCCCAATTACCAGGTCAGCCTGCGTCGCGTGCTCGGCGATCGCGTGCGGGTCGGAGTACACCGTATGCACATTCGGCGGCATCACCGCGTCCAGGTGCCGCAGCCGTTCGAGGTTGATGTCCATCACCACGACGTGCGCCCCCAGCCCAGCGGCCATGCGCGCCGCGTTCGTCCCCACAATCCCCGCGCCCAGAATCAGCACATTGCCAGGCTCAACCCCCGTCACCCCGCCCAGCAGGATGCCCCTGCCCTCCATCGGTTTTTCGAGGTATTTCGCCCCCTCCTGGATGCTCATCCGCCCCGCCACTTCGCTCATCGGCGTCAGCAGCGGCAGCCCCCCCGCCACCGGGTCCGTCAGCGTCTCATACGCCACCGCCGTAATCCCAGCCTTCAAGCACGCCTCCGTCAACGCACGGTCAGCCGCGAAGTGGAAATACGTAAACACAATCTGCCCACGGCGCAGCATGCCGATCTCCCGCCCGATCGGCTCCTTCACCTTCACAATCATTTCCGCTTGCTCGAACAGCTTCCCCGGCTCATCCACCAGCGTCGCCCCCACAGCCGTGTACTGCTCGTCGCGGTACCCGCTCCCCTCGCCAGCCCCACGCTCCACTAGCACCTTGTGCCCCGACTGCACCAATAAATCCACACCCACAGGCAGCATGGCCACCCGGTACTCATCAGACTTAATCTCACAAGGAACGCCGACGATCATAATTGGATGGGGATCGAATTATATGGGTCCGGATGAATTAGAGCGTGACCAAAACGAGCCGCGACCGTCAGGGAGCGGTCCTCATTGTTAGCTTAATACGTATGTATTAATCCAATTTAGTATTATTGAAGATTCACAGGCATGATCACGTACACGAACCCAGGCCCGGTCCGCATCACGCCAGGCTTGTTCGGGGCCTTAAGCTCCAACTGCACCTGATCCGCTTCCGTGATCTTCAACGCGTCGAGCACGAACTGCGGGTTGAAGCCGATCTCGATCGGCTCGCCGCTGTACTGGGGCATGGGCGCGTCGATCTGCGACTCACCCATCTCCGGCGCCCGGCTAGACAGCGTCAAGCCGTCACCGCTAAACGCGAACCGCACGCCCTTGGATTCTTCATTCGTCAGTAGCGACGCACGCCGCACCGCGCTGGCCAGCACAGCCGTGTCCAGCGTCGCTTTCTTGTCACCGTCGCGCGGGATCACGTCTTTATAAGGCGGGAAATTGCCCTCCACCAGGTTCGACGCCAGCAGCCGGTCGTCCGTCGCGAACAAAACACGGTTGTCCGCAAGCTTCACACGCACCGTCTGCCCGGGGTCGTCGAACAGCTTCACGAGCATGTTCAATGCCTTCGTCGGCACAATCGCGATGTTCTTCTCTTTGCCCGCAGGCTTGCACGCCCCCTTCGCCATCGCCAGCCGCCGCCCGTCCGTCGCCACCAGCGTCAGGTGCTTGTCCTCCCGCTCGACCAACACACCGTTAATCGCGTACCGGCTCGTCTCACGCGCCGTGGCGAAGATCGTCTGCGTAATCAGCTTCTGAAGCTCGCCCGCTTCAACCTCAAAATCCGGGTTGCCCGTGAACTGCGGCAGCGGCGGGAAGTCTTCCGGCGGTTGGCCGAACACCTGGAAGTGCGCGCCCTCACCACGGATGTGCATCAGGTTGTTTTCAACCTCAACCGTCAGCGTCGCGTCGGCCGACTCCCGCACGATCTGGCTAAGCTTGTCCGCCGGAACCAGCGCCTCCCCACCCTCGCTCACCTCCACGCGCGCCGTGTTCGCCCAGATCGCCAGCTCCAGGTCCGTCGCCGCAAGCGTCAGCACACCGTCGCCAGCCGTGATCTTCACACACGTCAGCGCCGCCTTGGGCGTACGCGTCAGAGCCACCGGGCCCACGATGTTCAAAAGGTCAACCAGACCCGCCCGGTCACAGATTGCTTTCATAGCCATGGTCCCTGTTGTAGTCGACATAGCCCAAAGCGTACCGATCCACGCCAAGGGCGCCAAGCCGACCCCGCATCGCCCAGCCCGCCCCCGCTTCTCACCCCACCGCTCTCCTGCTAAAGTATGCCCCTCTAAAGGCGGTGCGCGAAAAAAACGCCCAATACGAGCCGTCCGCCTCAGGCGGATAAGGAAGCGGTCCGAACTGGAAAATGCCCCCGTCCCACGGCTCAAAAAGGGCAGGGCACGCGATCCGCAGAATCACGACGCACGATTCGACATCCCCATACAGGCAGGAGCGTTATGAGCATACTCGTTGACGGAAACACAAAGGTCATCTGTCAGGGCATCACCGGCTCAGCCGGGGCCTTCCACACCAAGGGCTGCCTCGAATACGGCACCAACATGGTCGGCGGCGTCACCCCCAACAAAGGCGGGCAAAAAGACGCCAACGGCCTGCCCATCTTCGACACCTGCGACGCAGCCGTCCGCGCCACCGCCGCCAACGCCACCATGATCTTCGTCCCGCCCCCCTTCGCCGCCGACGCCGTGCTCGAAGCCGCCGACGCCGGCATCACCCTCATCGTCTGCATCACCGAGGGCATCCCCGTCATCGACATGATGCGCGTCAAGCAAGACCTGGCCCTCCGCAACGCCAAACGCAAAGACAACCCCATCCGCCTCGTCGGCCCCAACTGCCCCGGCGTCATCACCCCCGGAACGCCAGGCCCCAAAGGCCAAGGCTGCAAAATCGGCATCATGCCAGGCTACATCCACATGCCCGCTCCCGAAGCACCAGCCAAGAAAGCCATCGGAATCATCAGCCGATCCGGCACACTCACCTACGAAGCCGTCTGGCAGTGCTCCCAACGCGGCATCGGCCAAACCACCTGCGTCGGCATCGGCGGAGACCCCGTACGCGGCATGAACTTCATCGACTGCGTCGAACTCTTCAACGCAGACCCCCAGACCGACGGCATCCTATTAATAGGCGAGATCGGCGGCACCGATGAAGAAGAAGCAGCCGACTACATCCGCGACAACGTCAAGAAGCCCGTCGCCGCCTTCATCGCAGGCCGCACCGCACCCCCCGGCCGACGCATGGGACACGCCGGAGCCATCATCTCAGGCGGAGAAGGCACCGCAGAATCCAAAATAGATGCGCTACGCAAAGCCGGCTGCCAAGTCGCCGACAGCCCGGCAGACCTCGGCGCGGCGATGGCGAAGGGGTTGGGGGTATAGGCTGGGACCACGATCCCTGCCCTTGGTTCACTGGCGATTGTTAGAATACACCCCCTCGGCACGGCCATACATCGCAAATCTGACGATCTATGAGCACTCTCATAAAGCCAATAATTGAACGATTTTCAGCTAATGTAAAAACTGCGTATAACCTAGCTGACTTCGATGAAGTAGTGCTGAAATATGCAATCATTTCTCTACAAAATTTAGACTCGCGTCTTAGAAAACAACACAAATTTGAAAACCCACGCCTCTTAGTCACGCAGACAATAGATCACTTAAAGAAAATCAGGCAAAACGACTCTCTAAAATCCCATTATCAACATATATTCAATCAATGTATCGTACTCTTGGTGTCGTACTTTTCGTCTGCTGTTTCTGACATATTCGAGCACTCCGTTACTAAAGTTTTAACCAAATCGCCTGTTCAAAATCTGCTTAAGGAGGAATTGCGTCTTACTTTGGAAGAATTGATCGAACACGACTTCAATCTCTCCGGGCAGATTGGCCATATTCTCGCGTCGAAGAAAGATATCAGCTTTCAGGACATGCAAAGCATCCACCGTGCTTTCAAAAATTATTTAGGATTGGAAATTGAAAAAGGCGAGGTCGTTAACACGATTATATTCGGCCAAGCTTGTCGCCATGTAATTGTACATGACGGCGCCGTAGTGAATTCAAGGCTAATAAAGCAAATATCTAAAGCAAATCCGAGACGACTAAATCGAACGGTTGAAGAAGGCGAGCAGCTTAGTTTTACTCCAGAAGAAATCCACCAATTAGGTGGTGCTATGATCGAGTACATCGAAAGATTGGCCCAGAAACTAGAACAACAAATTTAACCAGCCGGGTGCCACGGCCAGCGAGCGTAGCGAGTCGGCCGTGCCGGACCTCGAAGTGACCTTGCCGACCGCTACCCACGCCTTCTAACCCAGGCTTCACGGGTATGATAATCACTTGCCGCCAAAGCCGGCTGCCAAGTCGCCGAAAGCCCGGCAGACCTCGGCGCGGCCATGGCCAAAGGGTTAGGGGTGTAGGCAGGGTCCACGATCCGCGGACCACGAATCACCGAGGCCAACGGACCTTCTCCAATCTGTGCGCACAATTCCACATCCCCCCGCCAAAAAAACCCAATAAACCCACAACCCCGCCTCCCCCCACCCCAACACCGCCACCCACCCAGCTTTAGACTCTGGACCACGGACGCTGGACCCTGGACTTCCCCCCCCCGCCGTGCGCGCACAAAAGCGCCCGTCCCGCCTACTGCAGAAGCCCCGGCCGGGAGGACCAGCCGGGGAGGCCGAGCGGTCCCGCACATTTATGCAGGCCCTTGGGCCCCCCATGAGAACTCGCCACCAAGGTGTGTGGGCAGGGAGAGGACAGAAGGGGGACGGGGAGGATAAGCGGGCCGGGATAAGTACGTGTGTGGTGATCGCTCCCTCAGCATCACCGCCTTTGCGCACATAGACCTCTCTCTCATCAATGCGCACTGGTGCCGAAAAACCCCGCGAGCAGCCTCGATTCAAAATAGCGAAGTAAAAA
>JAJDCS010000041.1 GCA_029260715.1 Phycisphaeraceae bacterium
GATCAGCGGAATCCTCCGCAACTGTCGCGCCTTATAACCGGATTAACCGGTGCAGCAGTCGCGAGGCCAATCCGGGGCGTTCGGCGTCATCGGACGCGGTGAGTTCAAGCAGGTTGCGCAAATCCCGCGCAACGATCCGCACACGCTGCGCTGCGGGGCGCTTGGGGTGGCAGACCAGGAACGGTGTTCTTTTTCGGACAGCATCGGGAACGGCGGGGTCATCGGGGATCCAGCCGGCATCGACCAGATCAACACCAAGGAACCGATCCGCGACCCCCTGCATCCGATGCAGCACCGATACCGCCTCAGAATGATCCCTCGCCTGATTCACGAGCATCGCGATGATCGGGCTTTGTTCGCATTGGGATTCAATCTTCCGCCGATTCCGGTTCGCCATCGCGACCGATTTCAACAACCCGTACGCGTCCGCCATCGCGGTGGGTTCGGGCGTTGAGATCGCGAGCGTGCAGTCCGCCGCGAGTGTGAACGCGATGACATTCGCGCCAACGCCGGCGCCACAATCGACGATCACGACATCCGCGTCGGCATCGAGCGCCGTCAATCCTTTGACGAGTTCGCTGCGCCGCCGGTCATCGATATCGGCGAGCCTCGCGAGGCCCCCCGCTCCGGGGACCAGGCGGAACCCGCCGGGCGCATCGACTGTGATCTCTTCGATAGTCCGAGCGCCATCAATGACGTGGCCAAGGTGCCCTCGCACGTTGATGCCGCACAGCACGTCGGCGTTCGCCAACCCGAGATCGCCATCGAGGAGCACCGTCCGGCATCCAAGATCCGCGAATGCCGATGCAAGATTGACACAGATGTTCGTTTTTCCGACGCCGCCTTTGCCTGACGCGACCGCGATGACGCGCGCTGATCGGATCTGGTCCGCGCCAAGCATTGGGGAGCTCTTGTCTTCCTGCGGCTGCGCGAGGTTGAAAGTCGGGAGTCTCCGATCAAGCCTTGGCGGCGCTGCGACCGGCTCTCTGGGAACTGGCATCTGCTGCGGCGACGCGACCAGCGCCCGGAGCCGGGTCGCCTGATCCTCGTGCGTTACCGTTGAGGCGGAATAATCGATCGGGAGGCTCATCGGGATGCCTCCGCGGCGCGCACGTCGCCATCACCGAGGATCAATCGCGCGAGCCGGTTTGCGGAGCTGTGCTCGATGTGCTCGGGGACTTCCTGACCGGTCGTAACGTACGAGAGCTGGGCGCCGATCGAGCGCGCCGTGTTGACGAGCACACCGAAGTGCACCATCTCGTCGAGCTTCGTAAAGATCACCCGGTCCGGCTTGGCAACCTTAAACCGCTTGGCGGATTCAACGATCACCGCTTCGCTCGCGGCGCCCGACAGCACCAGGTGTGTTTCGTGCGGCTTGGCGACATCAAGGAACCCGCACAGGTCGTCGAGCTTCGCCGCGTCGCGCTGCGAGCGCCCGGCGGTGTCGATGAGCAACACATCGCAATCGCGGTGCGCCGCGCACGCGGCCTGCATTTCTTTGGGTGTCAGCGCGACGCGGAGATCGATCCCGATGATGTTCGCGTACGTGCGCAGTTGTTCGACCGCCGCGATGCGGTAGGTGTCGGTCGTGACGAGCCCGACCTTCTTGCCCTCGCGGAGCTTGTAGATCGCGGCGAGCTTGGCGATCGTGGTTGTCTTGCCGACACCGGTCGGGCCGACAAGCGCGATGGTTCTGGGGCGTCCGTCCACTGGTTTGTCGCCTTGCACCGGAGGAGTCGCGGCGACGGGGATCAGCACTTCGAGCCTCGCCAAAACCGCCTTGCGAACAGCGATTTCGTCCGATTCGAGCTGCTCGGGGCTCAGGCTCTGGCGGACCTCCCCAACGATCTGATCGGCGAGCTCGCGTGCGACCTCGGACTCGATCATCGAGAGGTAATCCCGGAAGAGGGCCTCTGGCATCCCGCCGGTCGATGCCGGCGAGGACGAGCGGAGCGCCTGCCCCACCATCGATCGGATCGCGGCGAGTTCGTCGGCGATGGTGTCACCCGGCGCGGCCGGGGCGACGGGGACAGCGCGCTGCGCGGTGGCCGTTGCGTTCAGGGTCGCGGTTTCAAGGCTGGAGGTTGCCGCGGATGCCATCTGCTCGATCGGGCGCGCGAACCGCTCAGCGATCGCGGGCGCCGCAGCCTGGCTGGTTGGCGCGGGCGCGTAGGCCTTGCGGATCCGGTCGGGCGCGGTCTTCTTCACCGGCGCCTTGCCCTTGCGCGCCAGCGGGTTGATGACATTGACCGAGGACGACGCGGTGATCTCGACGAGGTTCCGCGCACGGAAACCGAAGAGACCGCCTTGCTTGAATGATCGGGTGTGCAGGATGACCGCATCCGGGCCGAGTTCGCGCTTGATATCGCTCAGCGCGTCGGCGATGGAACTGGCGCGGTAGGTCCTGAGATTCACGTCGCCTCTCCGTGGCGGTGTGAAGGCGCGCATCCTGCGCACCTATGGGAACAATGCAGTCAATATCATCACCGGGTCGAGCGTGCCCCCGGCGACGATCGTGCAACCGTAGCCATCGAGACTGCTTCCCGCAATCGGGTTGACGCGGTGAGGAACCTGTGAATAACAACACGCCGAGCGCGTCATCCCGAGCGCTGATTTGGATTGGAATGAAGTGCGGCTTGAGCCCGGCGCGGGGTGCGGATTCAGTGTCCGCAAATCTTTCCTTGTTGGACCCACGAATCTTGCGCCCTGCACGTCCGCATGGCCGATAGCAATGCAACAGACTCTCGGCGTGTGCCGCCGGTGAGGCTATTGACACGGATGTCGACAGCGAGCAATCGCGTAACGCATTGCAAACAAGAGGCTACGGATGGCCGAAGACGAGACGAACAACGAGCAGCAGCCAGACGAGGCCGCCGAGAACGCCGCGGCGGATGCCGAGGCTCAGGCGCCCGAGAGTGATGCTGATCCCACCGCGAGCGATGACGCCGGCGCAGATGCTGCGCCATCGGCGGACGACGCGGGCTCTGATGGCGGTGATTCCGGCGAGGGTGCTCCCCAAAGCGCCGCCGAGCAATTGGCCGCAGATGCGCTGGCCGCTGCCAAAAGCGCGGTGGCCGGCCTGGATGAGGACATCACCCAGGAGGAAAGCACCGAGCAAGGCTCCGCAGCCCCCGAACCGGCCCAATCGGCCCCGGCAGCGAACGGGCAGCCGACCGGCTCGATGATCGGCCCCGGCGCTGCATCCGCCCCGATGCCGTTCACTCCTGAACAGCTCACCCAACTCGCCGCGGTTCAGGGCGGCGAGGGGATCGACATCCTCTCCGATGTCGATCTCAACGTGAAGATCGAATTGGGCAAGACACGGATGCTCGTCGAGGACGTGCTCAAGCTCACCGATGGCGCGGTGGTCGAGCTGGACAAGCTCGCCGGTGACCCGGTGGATATCTACGTCAACGACCGGCACGTCGCCCGGGGCGAGGTGCTGATCCTCAACGACAACTTCTGTGTCCGCGTCAGCGAGATCCTGGAGGCGACGATCGAGGATCGATAGGCGGAGCAAACGAGAGATCGGCGCTGTGAAGACAGCGCCCCGCCGGCGGAGCCCGGCGGTCAACGGCCAGGATGGCGACATGACGACCGATACAGCAAAGCACAACACGATCCGTCCCGCCATGCGCTCACTCCGGCGCTGCGCGGTCGGTCTTGCGTTGCTGCTCGCCTCCGTCGCTCTCGCCGAGCCTTCCACATTGCAGGCCAACCCCGGCGGCACGGTTTCGATCGAGATGTCATCCATCGAGCCCACGATCCAGCCTGCGATGCAGGCCCCGGTTGTTGGGCCGCCGATCGGAGCCGATGATCGCATCCCCGCAGCCGAGCCCGATTCGACACCCGAAATAACAACCAAACCAATCCCCGAGGCTTCCAAACCGCTCGGAGCGCCGGCGAAAATAATCGCTAGCGACGAGAACGGCGCCGCCTCGGCCAACACATCCGACGGCGGTTGGGGCATGCAGACCGTGCTCGCCCTTGCCGCCGTCATCGGGCTCATCCTCCTGTGCAAGTTCGGCTACACCAAAGTCGCCTCGCGCGGCGGCGGCTCGCTCGCGGCGCAGCTGGGACCCGCCGGCAGAGCGCCATCGGGGATGCTCAGCGTGCTGGCGCGCTACCCGATCACCAAGGGCTCGACACTCGTGCTGCTGAGGCTCGATCGGCGCGTGCTGCTGCTGAGCCAGACGAATCAGGGGTTCTCGACGCTCGCGGAGATCACCGATCCGGAAGAAGTCGCGGCGTTGATCATGCGTGCCGAAGATGAAGAGGGCGCCTCGCTGACACGCCGGTTCCGGACGATGCTTACGCAGGCGGAGCGCGACCCGGGGTTGACCGGCGAGCGCGAGTTCGAGATCGAATCGCCGGCCCCCATGACACCCCGCGCCGCGACGGCGCGGTTCAGCGAGGTCGTCACCGCGATGGACCCGACGCTGCGCCCTGACACCGACGAACACGCCGATGCGGTCGGTTCGCTGCGGAGCCGGCTCGCCAATCTTCGCGAGGTGACGGCGTGAAGCAGTCCGTTGTCCTATTGATTCTCACCGCGCTGATGGCGCTCGTGACCGCGCCGTCGCTGGCGCAGGTCGGACCGATGCCGAGCGAGGGCATCACTCCCCCTACCGGCACGCCCAACGCTGCGCCGATGACGGATCCATCCGAATTCCTCAACCCCGCGAAGATCCTCGAGGATGCGGCCGACGCCGTCCCCGGCTTTGACGGCGGGTTGTCGTCGGCGCTGAACGTCATCCTGCTGCTGACCGTGCTGGGGCTGGCGCCATCGATCATCCTGATGACGACGAGCTTCCTGCGGATCATCGTCGTCTTGAGCCTGCTCAAACAGGCGATCGGCGCGCAGAACCTCCCGCCTTCGCAGGTCGTGCTTGGGTTGTCGCTTTTTATGACGCTGCTCGTGATGAGCCCCACGATCGATCGCGTCTACAACGAGGCGATCATCCCCTACAACAACGGCGAGATCACCAACCAGCTCGAGATGTGGGACAAGGCGAAGCAGCCGATGCGCGATTTCATGTTCGACCAGATCGAAGCGACGGGGAACTGGTCCTCGCTCTACATGATCATGAACTACAGAGGGCAGGACACCAGCGCCCCGGAAGCGATGACCCGCGCCGATGTCGACACGATCACCCTCGTCCCGGCGTACATGCTCAGCGAACTCAAGGTCGCGTTCCTCATGGGTTTCCGCGTGTACCTGCCCTTCCTCGTGATCGACGTGATCATCGCGAGTTTGCTGATTTCGATGAGCATGATGATGCTCCCGCCGGTGCTGATCTCGCTGCCATTCAAACTCCTGCTGTTCGTCCTCGTCGATGGCTGGACGCTCGTTGTCGGCAGCCTGATGTCGAGCTTCGTCCAGGAGGGCGGCGCCGAGCGCCTTTCCAACATCGTCGCCAATGGAGGGCCTTAACCGATGGTGATGGACCAACAACTGCTCGATATTGTCCGAGAGGCCTTGATGCTTTCGCTGAAGATCTGCGCTCCGATCCTCGGCGCGGGTGTGCTGATCGGTCTGACGATCAGCATTATCCAGTCCGTCACTTCCATCCAGGAGCAGACGCTGACATTCGTTCCCAAAATCTTCGGGATGATCATCGTCGCGGTGGTCCTGCTGTCCTGGATCATCACGAAGATCGCCGAGTTCTCCGTCTCCATGTTCTCCCTGTACGGCGGCGCCTGATTCTTGATCGTTTACGAGCACATCCTGCCCCACGCTATCGGGTTCCTCGCGGTGCTGTGCCGACTCGGCGGCCTGTTCATCTTCGCTCCGGTGCTCGGGTCGCAGTCGATCCCGATGCGCATCAAAACGATGATCGCGCTGGTGATGACCGCCGCGGTGTACCCGCTCATCTCCGGTGTCGCGCCGGCGATCGGAGAAGCCACGCTCCCGATGCTCGGCTGGATCGTTTTCACCGAATCACTGATCGGCCTCTCCATCGGATTGCTCGCGACGCTCCCGATCGTCGGGTTGCAGGTCGGCGGCGCGCTGATGGGGCACCAGATGGGCCTCGCTGCGGCACAGGTCTTCAACCCGACGCTCGACACCGAGGCGGACACGGTCGGGCAGCTCATGCTCTATCTGGGGCTGATCGTCTTCCTCTCGATCGGCGGGCTCGAAGCGATGCACCTCGCGGTGGCGCACAGCTTTGACCGCATCCCCATCGGCGGGTTCAACGCCTCGCACACGCCGCTGGCGCTGATCGTCGGCGCGCTCCAGTCGGGATTCGAGCTCGCGTTCCGCGTCGGCGCCCCGGTCTTCTGCATCATGCTCGTCGAGAGCATCGGGACCGGCTTCCTCATGAAGACGGTCCCGCAACTGAACATTCTTAGTTTCGGGTTCCCGCTGAAGATCCTCCTCGGGATCTTCACGCTGATCGCCGCGCTCAGCGCCGTCAGCATCGCGGGAAGCTCGGAAGTCGAACGAGCAACACGAGTCTTCCTGCAATGGGCGAGGGCGGCATAACCAACAATGGCTGAAGACCTGGGCGAAAAGACCGAGCAACCCACCGCCAAGCGCCTTTCGGACGCGCGGCTCAAGGGCCAGGTTGCGCGCAGCCAGGATCTTGGCTCCGCCTTCGTCCTGATCGCGGCGATCGCGACGATCTACTTCTACGGCGCCTCGCTCCTCGAGTCGGGCGCCGGGATCATCAGCGCCTCGCTCGCACCGGACGCGCTCGGCGAGACCCTCTCGACCGCCTTCCTCACCGGGTACATGATCAATGTCGGCATGCAGATCGTGCGGATGCTCGTGCCGATCATGCTGATCCTGTTCCTCGCGTCGGCGATCTCGCAGCTGATGCAGGTCGGGTTCCTCTTCACGCTCAAGCCGATGGAGCCCAAGCTCAACAAGTTCGACCCGATCAAGGGAACGAAGAAGCTTTTCGAGCGCAAGAACCTGGTCAAGGGCGTTGCGAACATCGCCAAGCTCCTCTTCGCGACGATCGTCGGGGTCATCGTCGTCGGGATCCGATTCGAGCAGGTTGTGGCGCTCCCGGCGCTGCCGATCGGAGCCGCGTTCGCGGTCGCCATGCGGATCATCCTCGAAACCTCCATCGCGATGCTCGCGGCGCTGCTGTTCATCGGTGTCATCGATTACATCTTCCAGAAGTGGCAGCACACGCAGGAACTCAAGATGAGCAAGCAGGAGGTCATCGACGAGCGCAAGAGCACCGAGGGCGACCCTGCGATGAAGGCGCGGCGGATGAAGTTCGGGCGCGAGATCGTCATGCAGCAGATCCGGGGCGCCGTCCCGCACGCGGATGTGATCGTCACCAACCCGACCCACTACGCGTGCGCCCTCAAGTACGATCCGGAACGGATGAACGCACCGAGGCTCGTCGCCAAGGGCGGCGATTACATGGCAATGCAGATCCGGCTCGTCGCCGCAAACGCGGGAGTGCCGATCGTCGAACGCCCGCCGCTGGCGCGCGCGATCTATCGACAGGTCGAGGTCGGTCACGAGATCCCGATGGAATTGTACGAGGCGATCGCCGAGGTCCTTGCGTACGTCTACAGGCTGGAGGGCAAAGCGGCGTCCTGATGAGCGCGCACGCATAACCACCGATGGCCAGAACCCGATCCAACAAGCAGACCCCCGCCTGGGCGCTCGCGATAGCGAAGCACAGCAGCATCTTCGTCCCGCTGGCGTTCATCCTGCTGCTCGCGGTGATCGTTGTCCCGCTCCCGCCGATGCTGATGGACGTGCTGATCGCGATCAACATCTCCATCGCGGTCATCATGCTCATGACGACGGTGTACCTGGAAGAGCCGTTGCAGTTCAGCGTCTTCCCCTCGCTGCTCCTTGGCACCACGCTGATGCGGCTGGTCCTCAACATCGCAACGACCAGGCTGATCCTGAGCGCCGATGCGCAGTCACCGGAAGAGGCAATCGGCGTCGCGGGCAAGGTCATCAGCGCGTTCGGGTCCTTCGTTGCGGGTGATTCGCTCATCGTCGGCACGATCATCTTCCTGATCCTGATCATCGTGCAGTTCGTGGTCATCACCAAGGGCGCCACGCGCATCAGTGAGGTCGCCGCGCGGTTCACCCTCGACGCGATGCCCGGCAAGCAGATGGCCATCGACGCGGATCTCAACGCCGGGATGATCAACGAGCAGGAAGCCAGGCAGCGCCGCGATCAGATCGCCGACGAGGCCGACTTCTTCGGCGCCATGGACGGCGCCAGTAAGTTCGTCCGCGGCGACGCCGTCGCCGGCATCATCATCACCGTGGTCAACATCGTCGGTGGGTTCGCGGTCGGTTCGCTCGAGAAAGGCTGGCCGGTCGGCGACACCGCGAGCATCTTCACCAGGCTGACCATCGGCGACGGGCTCGTCTCGCAGATCCCTTCGTTCGTGATCTCGATCGCGGCGGGTCTCATCGTCACCAGAGCCGGCGCCAAGGCCTCGCTCGGCACGGAGATCACGACACAGATGACCTCGCGCCCGATCGCGATGTTCATCGCCGCCGGGTTCATGGGCGCGATGGCGTTCACCCCGCTCCCTGCGACACCGATGCTGGGCGCCGCGATCGTCATCGCGACAACCGCGTTCTTCATCAGCAGGCAGACCGCCACCGACAAGTACACGAAGGAAACCAAGGCGCACGAGGATGCGGCGTCCACCCCCGAGCCCCCGTCCGTCGAGAAGCTCCTCAAGGTCGACACGCTCGAGCTCGAGGTCGGGTACGCCCTCGTCGCGCTCGTCGATACCACGCGGGGCGGTGATCTGCTCGATCGGATCTCCGCGGTGCGCAGGCAGCTCGCGATGGAGATCGGGATCGTTGTGCCTCCGGTGCGCATCCGCGACAACATGACGCTCGATCCCAACACCTACCGCTTCAGCATCCGCGGCGCCCACGTCGCCGAGTCGCAGGCCTTCCCCGGCAGGCTGCTCGCGATGGACTCGGGGATCGCAACGGGCAAGATCGCCGGCGAACCAACGAAGGAGCCCGCGTTCGGGCTCGACGCCTGGTGGATCGACGCCGGCGCGCAGGACCAGGCGGAGTCACTCAACTACACCGTGGTCGATCCGTCGAGCGTCATCGCGACGCACCTGAGCGAGCTGGTCAAGTCCAACGCTCAGGAACTCCTCTCGCGCGAAGAGGTCAACAACCTCATCGAGCAGCTCAAAGAGAAGGCGCCAAGGCTCGTCGAAGAGGTCATCCCCGCGATCATCAAGCCGGGCGAGCTGCAGCGCGTCATGCAGAACCTGCTCAAAGAGCGCGTCCCGGTGCGCGACCTGGAAACAGTCGTCGAGACCCTCGGGGATTGGGCAACCAAGACCAAGGACATCGACGTGCTCACCGAGTACGTCCGCAACGGGCTCCGCCGATCGATCTGCCAGCAGTACGCGATCGCGCCAGAGGACCTCGGCGCGGCGCACCGGATCGTCTGCGTCACGCTCGATCCGGTCTTTGAGGATCAGGTCAACGCCTACATCGACCGCTCGCAGGGTGGGACCACGCTAGCGATGCCGGCGCACGTCGCGGCGCAGCTCGCAAGAAGAGTCGCCGAGGCGCTCGAACCGGTCATCGCGGCGGGGAGCCAGCCGGTCGTGATCGCATCACCGCAGGTGCGCGCGACAGTTCGGCAGATCCTCGAACCGCACATCCCAACCGCGGCGGTGCTCGGCTACAACGAGATCGTCTCGGGTGTCGAGGTCGAATCGATGGGGCTGGTTACGATCGAAGACGCGGTCGCGGCGCCGATCAGCGCCGCGTAAACCGATCAACCATCGCCAGGTAAACCGACACAACGCGGGATGAGCACCTTGTGCACCCGGCTCAAGCCGTCGGCGCTCTCGCCGAAGGTTTCTGCGAGATACTCGGTGAGCTGCCTCGTCATTGTTTCAAGGTTGGGCTCGGTCAGGTACCGGTGGTGCGCGTTGCGCCACAGGGCGCTGACCCCGGTCTTGATCTCGGCGTTGCGCTCTTCGAGCAGCCGCTCGACGAACTCGAGGTCCTTCTGCTTGACCTGGATCTGGATCTCGGTGTCCCACAACCATATCTTGCCCGACTGGTGATTGGGGAACCGGTCGCTGACGATCATCAACTCCGAGACTAGTTCACCCTCGGCGTTGTCGGTCTCGACGATCTCGGCCTGCACCTCGCCGGGGCCCGCCCACATCATCATCGCAACGCCGACCACCGCGGCCTCGCCGCCGAGCAACGCGCCAACCATGATGATCGTCTTGAGCCCGAGCTTCCCGGACTTCTCGGGAGCGGCGCCGCCCTCGGCTTGTTCGGGTGCTTTGGTTTCTTCATCGGCCATCGTTGTTGCTCCTGCGGACTGCGCTGTGCTTAACTGCCCTGGGCGAAACCGGCATCCTCAAAGTTGGGATCCGGATTGGTCTCTTCGACCTCTGCCTCGGTCTGGATGATCTCAACCCGGCGATTCACCGCCTGGGTCTCCGGTGTGTACGCTCTGGGCGCGACCGGTTCGGTGTCGCCGGCCGCGGTGATCCGCAATACAAGCGGGTCGAGCCCGCCGATATCCACCAGGAAATCATGCACCGCTTTCGCCCGGTAATAGGAAAGGTCGGTCAGGTTCCGGTAAGGGCTGCCCGAAGGGAGCGACTTGCTCGCCGCGTGCCCGCGGATCTCGATCTTGAACCGTTTACCAATGAGCAGCCTCGCGATGCGCTCCAGTTCAGGCTTCGCTGAATCATTGAGAATCGCCGAGCCCGGCTCGAACATCTGTGATCCACCGATCGTGAACTTCAATCCCTCGTGCACCCTGGTGACGGTGGATTCCTTGCCCTTGATGCCCGGCGTCTCGTTCTTGCTGACGACCTTCTTGGTCATCTTCTGCTTGGCGAGTTCCTGCAGGCTCTGGATCATCGAACGCAAGGGCGGGTCATCGATCGGGAGCACACCGACACCGCCCGAGTATCCGAAGGCCTCCTTCACCGCGGTGACGACCTTCTGGTATTCCTCGTCCTTCTTCAGCTCACTGAACGCGGCGAGCAGCACGAAGAAGCACAGCAACAGCGTCATCATGTCACCGTAGGTGACGACCCATTCGGGGATTTCCCCTCCGCCGTCTTTCTTTCGTCGCTTCTCCAAGCCGTTCGCTCCTCAAGGTCTGCCGCGTCAGGCCGCCTGCGCGAGGTCATCTTCACCGGAGCCTCGGGCGCTCGGCGGCAGGAAGGTCTTGAGTTTCTGCTCCACCACGCGGGGGTTGTCGCCGCTCTGGATCGAGATCACACCCTTGATAACGATCGTCTTGGCGACGATCTCCTCGTTGCTGCGCAGCGCGAGCTTGTCCGCGAGCGGGCAGAAGATCACGTTGGCGATGATCGCGCCGTAGAGCGTCGTCAGCAGCGCGACCGCCATACCAGCGCCGATGCCGGAGGGGTCTGACATATCACCGAGCATGGTGACGAGACCGATCAGTGTCCCGATCATGCCGAACGCCGGGGCGTATTTGCCCATCGCATCCATCAGACTCTTCATGGTCGAGTGGCGGTCCATCAGGTTTTCCAACTCGGTGTTGAGGATCTGCTCGATCAACTCGGGGTCGGTCCCGTCCACCGCCATCTGGATGCCGTTCACAATAAACTCGTCCTTCAAATCCTTGGTGACGTTTTCCAAGCTCAGGATGCCGTCTCGCCGGGCGATCTCCGCGTAAGAAACCAAATCCTCGATCAACTTGTGTATGGATTCGGGTTTATGGATAAAACCCTTCTTGATGGTCTTCAACACACCTTTGACGTACGACGACGGGAAACAGAAAAACAGCACCGTCCCCGTGCCGCCGACCACCATGATCACGCTGGGGATATCGATAAAAATTTCCAGACCACCGCCGGCCATCATCGCCCAGACGATCAGGAACCACGTACCAACCATCCCGAATATTGACCCTAGATCCATAAAACCGCCCTCAGCGCACCCGCCGCGCAGACCTCAGCACTTTTATCGGTCTAAAACCGATTCAACTTTGGATTTCCCGCAGCCGGTCTCGGCCGCCGCACTAACTCGGCGGCACCAGCCGCCTGAGCAACCGCCCGTACTCGATCGCCGTCTCAACTACTTTTTCCATACTCTCTTTCACAATGATGTGGTCGCCGTTGATCAATTGAATCGTCGTGTCCGGGTTCGACTCGACCGTGCGGATCAATTCCGCGTTCAGGACAAACCGCTGGCCGTTAAGGCGTGTGAGCGTGATCATGATGCGTGCCGTTTCAGAGCATCTTTCAACCGCGTGTGAAGCCGCCGCTACCTCGCCGTCGCCAACAACTCCTGAATCAGCCGGTCGCTGGTCGACAGCACCCGCGAATTGGCGCTGAACCCGGTGCTGGCGGTGATCAAGTTGATGAATTCCTCGGACAAGTCCACGTTGCTCAGCTCCAACGCACCGCCCACGATCGTGCCCGCCCGGCCCGACCCGGGGATCGCGATCGTCGCGTTGCCGCTGTTGCTCGACACGTTGAACAGGTTGGCCCCCAGGTCCACCAGCCCACGGGGGTTGGGGAACGTCGCCAAAACAACCTGACCCAGGTTCCGCAGCAAGCCGTTCGAGAACACGCCCGAGATCGTCCCATCCGAGCTGATGGAGAAATCCTCAAGCGTGCCGATGGGCGAGCCGTCCTGCCGCTCCGCGGAGATCTGGCTCGTGGTGTCCGCCAGGGCAGACACCGCGCCCTGCGGCCCCCCCGGGTTGCTGAAGTCCATCGTGATCGCCTGGGGCGTGGCGGCGCCCGTGTTCGTCAGGTCGATCACAATCGTCGAGTTCGTCGACGTGATCAGCCTGCCGTTGTTGTCGAAATTAAGAATCCCCGTGCCCAGCACGCGGTCCAGGTCGCTGTCGTCTTCGGACTGGGCGTAGAACCGCCAATCCGTGCCCGCGTTGGTCTTGTTCTCCAGGACAACCGACAGGTCCATGGTCAACGGCGTGCCCAGGCTGTCAAAAACCACAAAGGTCGTGCGCACCGACTCGCCGTCAGCCGCTTGAGACTTGGTCATGTTAAATGGGAAGCTGGGCGTGGTGGATTGGTTGAGCACGATGTTGGCGTTGTCGACGATCAGGTCGTTGGCCTCGCCGCTGTTGCCCGTGATGGTAAGCGCGCCGCTGGCGGCAACGCTCAGCCCGCCGCTGACCGTGGTGTCGATGCCCAGAACGTCTTCAAGGAAATCCATAAAGTCCTGGAGCGTAGCCCCAAAATCGTCGCTGCCGGTGGTGTTGGCCGGTCCGACCTCGAAAGTGTGATCGGGGATCGTCGCACCGCCCTTGTCGGCGCCGGTGATGGTGATCACATCGTTGGTGGCGAACAACAACGCACCGCTTGTGCCGTCGCGCAGCACGGTCATCGCGTCGGTCGCGACCGCTGGCACGGTCAAGCCCGCGTCGGAAAACATCGGGGCGGCGGCGATCACCGACCCCTGCGTGGCGATATCTCCCGAAGCGTCGAGGTTGCCGGCGAAATTAACCGTGTTCGTGGCCTCGGCGAGCGTGAGCGTGCCGATCGGGATGTTGATGTCCTGCTGCACGCCCTGGACCACGTTGAACAACCCGTCGACGCCGAACCCGCGGATCAAACCGCCGTCGGCGTTCACCAGGTTTTTGTTGCTGTCGAGCGTGAAGTTGCCCGCCCGTGAAAACCGGATCGAGCTTCCGAACCGCAACACAAAGAACCCGTTGCCCTCGATCGCCAGGTCGGTGTTGACGCCCGTGGGCTGCAGCGCCCCATCGTTGAAGTTGCGCGAAATCGTCGACAGCCGCACGCCCAGCCCCACCTGCGCCGGGTTGCTGCCGCCGAGGTTGGCCGAGGGCAGCGACCCGTTCTTGAGCGTCTGCGAGATCTGCGTCTCAAACGCGGCGCGGCTGGACTTGAAAGCCGTCGTGTTCACGTTGGCGATGTTGTTGCCGCTGACGGAGATGCCCGTCGAGCTGGAGGTCAGCCCGCTCAGCGCCTGGAATAATGAGGTCTGTAGTCCCATACGGTCACTCCCTTGATAACAATCGGCGTCCTGCCGGTGGGTACGACTCCTACGAAGGTTTGTGTTTCTGATCCATCATGTCGCGTAGCGAACTGTTTTCGATCCGATCGACTCCGCCTAGCTGGTTGATCAACCCGTCGCGCTGGGGCGCCTTGGCCTCCGCGGTTTCTTGCGGGTCGCCGCCGTCTTGGGCAGCGTTGAGCTTGTGGGCCTCGTCAAGGAACCAATCGAAGTCCCGCGACTCGAACGGCTGCTGCGCCCGCTTCGGCGTCGCCGGCAGCCCGGCGGGACGCACCGCCGGTTCGAGCATGCGCAGTAGCTCGGCCTCGTTGCCCATCGCTGTTCGCTCCCGTCATAAGCGCCTTGGTACTATCACCCGCGTGGGCTTACTCGCCCGCTAGCCTCACCACCTCGTCGATCAGCATGAACTTGCCGTTGTCCAACTCCAACGCGACCCTGCCGAGGTCAAAACCCACGGCTGTCACCATGCCCTCGACCACGGTGCTGCCTTGTATACCGGTGACTACCTTTCCGATGAGCCCCTCGGCGGCTAAGAGCTCGCTGTTCAACGCCTGGTTTTGTTCCTCCGCGCCTGAGCCGAGGATGTTCGTCACACGGTCCATCGCAATCGACTGGCGGTTCTCCAACTCCAGGATCGCGTTGCCGTCTTGCACACGCACGGACTGGACCGTGCCCTGCACCGGCAGGTTGCTCACGTCGAGCCCGGAGACCTGCTTGCCGATCAGCCCGCCGGCGGCGGTCACCTGGTTCTGAAGCACCAAATCTTCGAGCTTATCCTGGAGGTTCAGCTGGCTCTCGATGTTGCGCAGGCTGCTGAGCTGCTCGAGCAGGGCAGCCGAGTCTTGCGGCTCGAACGGGTCTTGGTTAGACAACTCGGTGAGCAACACCTTGATAAATTCTCCCGACGACAGCGCTCCGAACCCGCCTGACGAGGCCCCCTCTTTTGCGTTTACCCCAAAACTCGCCCCTGATATTGCTCCTGCTGACATTGCAATGACTCCTGCTGGTCGGATTGCCCGTCAATCGCTAACCGCCACACAGCGGCTAACGCCCTGATCGGCCTAACTAGGCCGCCGTATTAAGCTCGCTCTCAAATGAGGGCGGCGTTTGCTCGCGAGAACCCCGGCCCCCGTCACGATCCGATTGACCCGGCTGACCGCCGCCGCGCCCCTGGTTGGCCCACTGGCCCCGGCTGCGACCGTCGGGCATCTGCTGGTCCGCATCCCGGTTCATATGGTTGAAACCAGCCTGATCCTGGTTCATCGTCTGCACCGTCAGGCGTTCAACGCTCAGCCCTTGGGCTTCGAGCGTGTGACGCAACTGACCAAGCTGCTGATTCAATAGCGCGCGAGCGGATTCGTGTTCAGTGTGTAGCTGCGCGTTCACCGTGCCCCCTTCAAGATGCATCTGGATACGCACCATGCCCATCTCCGGCGGGCTTAGACGCAACGTGACCGCCCCACCGTTCTGGTTGATCACCCCGTGCATGCCACGCATCACACGCCCCACGTTCGCGCCGCCGGAATTGGCTTCCGGGTCGCTCAACGGTGGCGCGAGTGTCTGTGGTTGGGCTTGGGCGGCGCCGGTCGTGGTGGGCTGCGCCGGTGGGGCCGCTTCAATTTGCAGACCCGAAACGGCCACCGCCGTGTTCGATAGCCCCTGCAGCGACACGGGCGGCCCGGCGTGGCTGTTCGCATGAGCAGACTGATGAGACGATTGACTGGACTGATCCTGGTTCGGCTGCGAATTGAACTCACCGCCGCCTTGGTTGGCTGACGAGTCTGGGGTTTCGCCCGTTGTCGCCACAGCTTGCGATTGTGAATCCGACGCCGCGGTAGCGTTAAAACCCGTGCCCGACGGGTTCGGCTGCGCCGCCTGATTGGCATAGGCCTGAGCCGCCGCGGCTTTGGCTTGCGACGCTTTCGCGGCGTCCGTGGCCAAGTCGCCGCCTTGCAAAAGGCTCAATTGCGCCAGCACACTGTCTTGGTTTAACTGACCGTTGCCCGTTGCCGACGCTTCGCCCGATAGGCTGTCCGTGTGGCCTGCGGCGTCTTGCCCCGTGGCGTCGGCCGAGGGGTTAGCGGCTTCCGTATCGCTGGCGGGTTGTCCCGCTTGCGGGCCGAGATTGAGGGTGGCCGCACCCGGAAGCGAACCCGTTGAACCACCTGACTGCAGTGCGTTAAGCAGCGAATCGCCGCCCGCCCCTTGCGCCTGTGTTGAAGCCGACGCTGCCGCAGCCTGCGATGTATTGGGCGACGCGCCTGTGGCGTCTTGAGCAGCGTCCTTGGGCGAGCCGCCCGCCGAGTCAGACCCGCCGCCAAAAGCCGCGTCTTGGCTTTTTACGGCTCGTTCGGTGTGAGGCTGTGTGGGGTTAGCGTCGAACGACTCGGACGATGCGCCTGTGTCGTCACCGATTGTGTCCCTAGGCCGCGAGTCGGACGAAAGCGAGGGCCTTTGAGAATCACTAGACGCGTGGGCAGCCTTCCGTGCCCGCTTTGTGTCTGCGTCGATGCGTCGGTCCGTACCCTTGTCCAAATAGGACTCCCGGCGGCTGCGCTTGGCCTCGATGCTTTGACGGGAGTCATTGATTCGCTGGGCCAACGAAGACGAAGACCGACGCCGGGTGTCGTAGCCCTGGATTAATTTTTCAAAGGATGCGTTGGAGTGGTGGTTTTGAGGTGTGCCGACTTGCGCAATTTGTGCCGATTGCGGGTTGGGAATTGCGCTGATCTTGGTCACGTCTGGCCTGCCTCGTTTTGATCCAAGCCGTTATTCGGCCTGTTTTGCCCTGGGGAACCGGGTTGATCCATTTCAATGCCGCGTTCCCTTAGACGCTGTAGCAAAACCGTTGCCTGGGCGATCTCCGGCGGGCTCTTGAACTGTTTAAGCACAGCCGCGGCCTTGCGCTGCTGCATCGCGGACAGGTAGTCCACCACCTCGTCCACTTTGTTCTGCCCCATGAGTTGCTGGAACATCTGCTTGGCCTGCTTGGCTTTGACGTTCTCATACAACCGCACGGTCTGCTGGAAATCCTCGTCTTCTTTGAGCTTGGTTTCCGCTTCGACAGCCTCCTTAAAAGCCTGTCGCTGGGCGGCCAGGTCTTCGTGCTGCTGATTGATAAGCTGTTTGGCCAGTGCCAGTTGGCGTCGTAGGTCCTTGATATCCCGCTTCAGCCGTTCGACGCGCTGAGCCGCCAGGTCGTCGCCACGAAGCTCGGCCTGGAGGCGGTCCGCCAGGGTCACCGGGCCGTCGCTGACCGACTCTAGCCGGGCGATCTCTTCGGCACGCTGACGCGCCTGCTCTTCGAGTTCCTTGGCTTGCTCCGTTTCTCGCTTTTCCTCTGCGATGGTCTTGGTGAACATGTCGCGCGCACGGTCGAAGCGCTCTTGATCCAACCGCCCGGTCTTGAATAGCCAGCCGACACCACCGGCCAGCAGAAGCACGTTAATCAGCAGCAGCACTGTGATGACCGTCCAGACCGCTTTCATTATTCACTCCCGATCATCATGTGCTGGTAGGCGTACCGCTGTACCGCGATTTCGTCCATCTCCGCCGCCTCGCGCTTGGCCAGCCGCTTCTTCCACGCCTCGTAGTGTTTATCACGCAGCAGTTCCAGGGCTTTGCGCCGCCGCGACGCCTCGATCAGCGTCTGACGCGCCGAGTCGATCTGTTTCTCCACGCCGGCGAGCTTCATCACAAATGCGTGCGCCCGCTGGCGCACCTGGCCGCTGTAACGGGCGAAACTCGACACGCCCGTCATGTCCACCACCCCCACCAAGCCGTTGGTCAAAGACTGCTTCGCCTGGGTGACGCGCTGCTGCATGTGGCGTAGCTGTGTGTGCAGGATCATCCTCTCCCGCAACGACTTAGCTAGATCACGCTGACACCGCTCCTCTTCAATACGTCGCTGAAACAGCACGGGCTCAAGCTTGAATTGAAATTTTGCCATAGGCCTTCACTCCTTGACCACTTATTAGCAATCGGCGTGCCCAGGCCCGGGGATCAGGTGAAAATCGGCGGTATCGTCCGCGTCACCCCGCGCTCCGCCGTGTTTAGCCGCTGTTTGCCGGGCCCTGCGGCACGCGTTGGCCCGGCTTGGCCAATTGCCGCTTCACTTCTTGAATCTGCCCCACCAACGCCTCTAGCAGCCGCTTGGTTTTGTCGAAATCGGCTGTACCGGCGACCTCCGACCGCCCCTGCTGCAACAACTGGTCGATCGCTGGCTTGCACGCGATCGCCAAGTCGAACTCGGGGTTGCTCCCGGCGGCGTACGCTCCGATGTTCAGTAGGTCTTCAACCTGCTTGTAGGCGTTGATCAGCCGCAGCACCTCGCGCCGAGCGGACTGCTGACCGGGGGTGGTGACCTGATCGACCACACGGCTGATCGATTCGAGCACGTCGATCGCCGGCCAATGCCCCCGGTGGGCCAACTCACGGGTAAGCTGGATGTGCCCGTCCAAAATACCCTGGGCGGCGTCGGAGATCGGCTCGGTAATGTCGTCGCCCTCGACCAAAACCGCGTAGAACCCGGTGATCGATCCCTTGCTCGTGCGCCCGGACCGCTCGAGCAAACGGGGCATCAAAGCAAACACGCTCGGCGGGTAGCCCTTGGTCGTCGGCGGCTCGCCCACGGCCAAGCCGATCTGCCGCTGGGCGTGGCAGAACCGCGTGATCGAATCCATGATCAACAGCACGTCCTTGCCCTGGTCGCGGAAATACTCAGCGATGCTGTTGGCCACCATCGCCGCGCGGATGCGTAATAGCGCCGGCTCGTCGCTCGTGGCGGCCACGACCACGCTCTTGGCCATGCCTTGATCGCCCAAGTGGGTGGTAATGAAGTCGCGGACCTCACGGCCACGCTCGCCCACCAGCGCCACCACGCTGACATCCGCGGCCGTGTGCCGGGCCATCGTGCCAAGCAGTGTGCTCTTGCCCACACCCGGCGCCGCGAACACACCCACGCGCTGCCCCCGACCGATGCTTACGGTCGCGTCCAGCGCCCGCACCCCGGTGGCCAGCGGTGTGTCGATCGGCGGGCGCTCCAACGGGTCGACCGGTTTGGGCTCAAGCGGGCAGGTCGTCGTGTCGCGCAGCCTGCCTTTGCCGTCGATCGGCCTGCCCAAGCCGTCCAGCACGCGCCCCAGCAACGACCAGCCCACACCCACCGTCTGGGTGAACTGGCCCGCCACCACCACATCACCCTGGCGCACACCGCCTAGAAAGCCCAGCGGCATGACAATCGTCTGCTGCTGGTCGAACCCCACCACCTCGCCCGCCAGCGCCGCGCCCTGGCCTTGACGCGTCAGCACACGCACCATCGACCCCATCGGCACCGGCAGGTCGGTCACACGCAACGCCATCCCCCGCACCTCAGACACCTGCCCCCGCACCTCTACCAAGGCTGCGCCGTCGAGGATGTTGATCTGGTCATCTAAAATCGGCATACGGGTTTCCAGTCGCGGCCTGTTTTCATCCCCCACACTGAAGCGAGCCTCGATTCAGAACTTGTACAGTTCACCGCAATCATGCGCCCGCCGTGGAAACAATCAGTCCAACGGCGGCGGCGGCTGATCCGGCTGACCCTGCTCGTGGGCGGGCGGCTGGGGCTGCGATTCGCCGTTGCCGTCGTCGCTCATCTGAGCCTCCACAGGCTGGTCCGGTTGATCGGCTTGCTCGTCGGGCAGGTCCGGCGCGATCAACTCGGCTAGCCGCTGCATCTGTGTTTCCACGGTTGCATCGATCTCGCCTCGGCCGTAGCTCAGCACGCACCCGCCATGCCCGATCGCTTCGTCTTCGATCAGGTGAATGTGCTTGGCCTGGGGGAATCGCTCTAAGAGCTTCGGCATCGCCTCTTCGAGCACGGCCCGGTCCCGCGGGCAGACGCGCACGGATACATCCGACGGGCGTAGCACGTACAACAACGCCGCCGACAACTGCTCAACGATCACCCCACGGTCGATCTCCAGGGTTCTGTGGGCCACCTTCTGAGCCAATTTGAGGGCAAAATTAAGCACGGTCTGCTTGGCTTCGCGCAGCATCTGCTGGCGGTCGGCTTCCCACTGGCCCATCGCATCGAGCCAGGCCTGCTGAATTTTCTCTAGCTCACGCTTGGTTTCGTCAACGGCTTGCTTTCGGCCCTCGACCAGACCCTGCTGACGCCCCTCCTCCAACCCCTTGGCCAAGCCCACTTCGTGGCCTTTCTTTTCGCTGTCGTGGTGCACGACGTTGCGGATGGTCTCCGCGTCGTTCCTGGCGTCGGTCACAAGGCGGCGGGCCTCGGCTTGAGCATCGTCGCGGATGCGTTTGGCTTCCTTGACCACGTCTCCCAGGTCAAGCACCAGCGACTGCTTGAGCAGCTTCGTTGCTTCTTGGTTCTTGATGATCGGCATCGTGATTCAAAACAGGTTCTTGAAAACAAAGGGCTCCGCCGCCACGCAACGCGCGCCGCCCGGCCTAGACCATCTCCTCGCCGCGGCCCGAAATCATAATCTCGCCCGCGTCGACCAATCGCCGCACCACGTCCACGATCCGCTGCTGGGCGCCCTCGACGTCGGAGATGCGCACCGGGCCCATGAACTCCATGTCTTCCCTGATGAGCACCGCGGCACGCTCGGACATGTTCTTGAAAATCTTCTCGCGCAGGTCTTCGCTGGCGGTCTTGCACGCCAAGGCCAGCTCGTCGTTGTCGATCTCTTTGAGCACCGCCTGGATGCCCCGGTCGTCGACGAGCAGGATGTCCTCGAACACGAACATCAAGCGGCGGATCTGCTCGACCAAATCCGGGTCTTCGGCTTCGAGGCCCTCCATGACGGCCTTCTCCGTCGACCGGTCCGCCAGGTTCAGCATCTCCGCCACGGTCTCGACGCCGCCGATCTTCTCGAACGTCTGGCCCAGCAAGTTCGACAGCCGAGCCTCCAACCCACGCTCGACCTCCGCGATCACCTCCGGGTTCGTCTGCTCCATGTTCGCCACACGCTTGACCACCTCGATCTGCTTAGGGCCAGGCAAGCCGGTGAGGATCTCGGCGGACTTGTGGTAGGGCATGTGGCTAACGATCAACGCGATCGTCTGGGGGTGTTCGTCTTGGATAAACGTCAACAGGTTCTGAGACTCGGCTTTTTGCAAAAACGAGAACGGCGTCTTGCGCACCTGCTGGCTGATCTGCTGGAGAATACGGTCGGCTTCCTTGGGGTCGAGGCTCTGAGACAAAAGCTCCTTGGCGTATTCGAGCCCGCCCTCGTTGATCCAGCTCTGGGCCATCGCCATGTCATAAAACTCACGCAGCACGTCGTTGCGCTGCTGTTGTGACACGTTGCCGATGCTGGCCAATTCACGCGTTACCTCCTCGACGGTCTTCGCCGACAGCCGCTTGAGCATGCTCGCCGCGGCTTCTTGCTCGATCCCCAGCAGCAAGATCGCCGCTTTTTTCAGGCCGGGCAGGTCGTCTTTTTTAGATTCTGATTGTTCGGCTATCGCGTCTTTATCTTCATCAGCCATGGTCTACCTCGTGTGTGGAAAGTCGGCTGCCCCGCGTAAGCTAGTTCTCTTTTAACACCCAACGGTTGAGCAAATTTGCGGCCTCGTAGGGGTTCTCTTTGATCATCTCGGCGATCTGGTCGGCCATGCGGCGCAGCTCCATCTCTTCTTCCGAAAGTTCCATGCCGGTCATGGTCTGGTCGGCCTCGGCGGCCTCGCCGGTGATTTCGTCCTCGCCCGGCAGCTTGGGCGGCACACCGGCCAATTCCTCGATGCTGGGCAGCTCGGGGTGTTGTGTGGCCTTGCGCACCATGCCGAACATGATGCCCAGGCTCGTCAACGCCAGCAGCGCCAGCCCCGCGGGTTTGGCCCACGCCGACTCAAGCAATCCCGCCACGCCGCCCTGCCCGGCCATCGCCGCGCCGCCCATGCCCGTCAACGCGAGGATCTGCTCCCGGTCGGGGATCATGTGCGCCCGCACCATGCCTTCGTTCTGGTCCACCGTGACCAGAGGCTCGACCTGCGCTTGGATCAACGCCAACTGATCTTCGACGATTGCCTTGATCGCGGCCTCGTCGGGCTCTTGCTCGTTGTCGGGGTTGTTCTGCTTGAACACGCCCACGAAAAATGTACGCGGGACGTTGATCGTCACGCTTACCTGCCGCGTGGTGTGGCCGGCCTCGGTCGTGTGCGTGCGCCGGGTGAGGTTCTTGTCGTTGAATTCGTTCCGCGACTCGGCCATCGTCTCGAAGCTGCCCGACTGCGACCCCCCCGCGATGTCCAACCCCGTGTTCGGGCGGGCGCCGGGCTCGCCGGCGTTGTTGACGTCTCGCCGCTCGGTCTCGCGCGAATACTCGCTCTTAAGCGGCTCGCTCAGCTCGTAGGCGTATTCCTCCACGCGCTTGGTGTGGACCGGGTCCACCCGGACATTCACTTCGATGATCACACCCGGGATGTAGCTGAGCACCTCGTGGACCTTCTCCCGGTACCGCTGCTCAAGCTGCTGGATCAGCTCGAGCGTCTCGCCGGGCAGCACGTCGTCGGGGCTCTTGACCGTGAACTGCCGACCGCGGTTGGCGTCGATCACCACCACATCTTGGGGGGTCAGCTCGGCCAAGGCACCGCTGACCAACCCCGCCACCGCCTCGACCAGTTGCTTGTCCACACGCTTACGCCCGCCCATCACCACGTTCACCGAAGCGCTTGGGCGTACGTGCGTGGCGCCGAACCCCTGCTTCTCTGGCATCGACAAGATCACGCTGGCCGAACGCACGCCCGACATCGTGCTGACGATCTTGCCCAAGACCTTCTGCTTGGCCAACAAAAATGCCTGGGCGTTCTGAGCGTTGCTCTGCCAAGGCGACTGACGCGCGATCATGTCATCAAACGCTGACGACGTGTCCGCCGCTAACAGGTCGTTGCTGACAAGGATGACCATCGCCTGGTTGTAGTACTCGGCGGGGACGTTGAGCTGCCCGCCATCCGACTTCACGGGGATGCCCGCCCGTTCGAGCCGGGCCATCACCTCCGACTGACGCTCAACCGCGAACTCCGTGATCGGCACAAGCTCCGGCCGAGCCACGTACTGCATCAGCAGCCAACCGATCAGGATGAAAATGATGAACAGGCAGCCCATCAGCCAGCGCGCGGTGACCGAAAGCTGGCTAAGAAACAGCCTGATCTGCAGCAACGACTTCTTCAGATAGTCCATCGAGCGGCCTCCATGCCGGTCGGTTTACCTCGCCGCGTTTCCCCGCGGCCTGTCCGTGTTTTGCGTCGGCGGGGCTTGCGATCCTCGCGCCCCCCAAACACCCGACGCAACCGCCATCACACCCTCATCTGCCTGACCTCCTCGTAAGCGTCAACCAATTTGTTGCGGACCTGCAGCAGCATCTGAAACGCCACGTCCGCTTTCTGCTTGGCGATTAATACCGCCGCCGCGTCGTCGCGACGCCCGCTGTGCAGGTCTTCAATCGCTTTCTCAGCGTCCTGCTGGAGCTTGTTCACTTGCTCGATATTCGCCATCAGCACGTCTTTAAAATTAGGGTGCTGGCCGCCGCCCGGCCCCTGGGGCGCCACCGGGTGTATCGCACGCACAGCCCCACCCGCGCCCGATGCGCCGTTGATTAAACCTAAAGGATCAGACATCGTTCACCTCGCGTCACTGCCGCTACGCCAACAGGCGCAGACTCGATTGCAACATCGATTTAGTCGCCTCGGCTGTGGTGATGTTCGCTTCATACGCACGGCTGGCCTCCAGGGCGTTGACCATCTCCATCGCCGGGTCGATGTTGGGGTAGTCCACGTACCCCTGCTCATCGGCCACCGGGTTGCCAGGCTCGTACACCCGCTTAAAGGGCGCGGGGTCGAACAAAATCTTCTGCACGTGCACGCCCTCGCTGTTGCCCGTGGCGGGGTCGCCGTGGGCAAAGATCGGGATCCGCCGCCGGTACGGGGCGTAGTTCCCCTTGGCGTCGAAGATCGCGTCCTGGTTGGCCATGTTCGCCGCGATCGTCTGCATGCGCACACGCTGGGCCACCAGGCCCGAGGTCGATACGTCCAATACTCCAAACATAGTCACCGCCTAACGTTTAATCGTGCTGCCTGTTACCCGGCTGCAAATCCATTAATCCTTTAAACCGATCAGACCCGCTCGCGGATAGCCGTGAGCATGATTGAAAACTGGTTGCGGATCATCTCGATCGCCATGTTGTGTGCCAGCGTGTTCTCGGCAAGGTGCTGCATGGTGCGTTCCAGGTCGCGGTTGTTCTGGTCGTGAAAGAGGATGCCCTCATGGCTAGGCTGCGGCTCGGTCTCCAGCCCGTCTTTGCCGAACCGCAACTGACGCGTGTTGTTCACGTTAAGCGGGCCGGCGGTGGGGTTGGGACGCGTGCGACGCTGGTCGATCGCGTCCCGCAGCACCGCCTGGAACGACCCCGTGTTCAGGTCGCGCGGCTTGTAATAAGGCGTCGACAGGTTCGCGACGTTATCGCCCAACACGCGGTGACGCTCCTCGGTGAACTGCGTCACGCGTTCCAAAACCGGCAACGCACCGTGATCGAACATCCCCGCGATCATACGCCCGCCTCGATTCTGGAATAGCCCATACCAGCACCAATCAGTACCACCGCCTGCAACCGCGATGCCAGAACCCCGTCACGCGCAGCCCCGCTGAAACGGCGCTGCATCCAAGCCCCGCACAAAACACCGGCACCGGCACGGGCGCAAAACCTGCGCACCGGGCGCACTATTTGCGCAATACTAGACCGACTGAGCCACAAGGTTCTGTTCCTTCCATTTCTTGAGTTTCAACCCGAGCGTGCGGACGCCGATGCCCAGCGACCGGGCCGTCTGTTGCCGGTTCCCGTTGAACTGGTCCAACGCGTGCAAAATCTGCTGACGCTGGACCACCTCCAAAGGCTTAACCCCTCCCAAAGCCTCTTCCGGCTCAGTCGCGGTGACCAGCCAAGGCTCAATCATCCGGCCGGCGATCACCTGCCCCTTGGTCAAGACGCTCGCCCGCTCGCAGATGTTCTGCAACTCCCGGACGTTGCCCGGCCACGTGTATTGCGTGAGTAGGTCCAGAGCCTCGTTGTCAAACCGCTTGGGCTCACGACCCTCGCGCTTCGCCACCAACGCGAGGAAGTGATCCGCCAACAAAGGCACATCCTCTAGCCGCTGACGCAGCGAAGGCAGCTCAATCGGCAGCACATTCAGGCGGTAATACAGGTCTTGACGGAAATCGCCATCGGCCACGGCCTTGGCCAGGTCGCGGTTCGTCGTCGCGATCACACGCACGTCCACGCGCATCGACACGCTCGACCCCACGCGCTCGAACTGGCGCTCCTGCAGCACACGCAGCAGCTTGGCCTGCAACTGCGGGCTGATCTCGCTGATCTCGTCGAGCAGCAGCGTGCCGCCGTCGGCTAGCTCGAACCGGCCCTTGCGCAGGGTGTCCGCCCCGGTGAACGCGCCCCGCTCGTGCCCGAACAACTCGCTCTCAAGCAAGCTGCTCGACAGAGCCGCGCAGTTCACGCACAGCATCACCCTGTCGCGACGCGGGCTGTGCGCGTGGACCGTCTTAGACACAACCTCCTTGCCCGTGCCCGACTCGCCGTTGATCAAAACCGTGCCCTGGCTAAGCGCGATCTGCTGGATCTGCTGAGCCAGCGACCGCATCCCCTGCGACCGCCCGATCAGCACCGGCGTCTCCTGGAAGCTCCGCGTGTGCGTCTTCAACGCCGCGTTCTCACGCACCAACTCGAAACGCTCCACCGCGCGACGCATGGTGATCACCAACTGATCGCCCTCAAACGGCTTCTGGATAAAGTCGAACGCCCCCTCCTTCATCGCCCGCACCGCCGAGTCGATCGACCCATAAGCGGTCATCACCACCACCGGCAGTTGCTCGTCGGTTTTCTTCAGCCGGGCCAGCAACTCCAGGCCATCCATCTCTGGCATCTTCAAGTCGGTAATCACCGCCGCAGGCCGGTGGCGCGTTACCATGCGCAGCGCCGCGTTGCCGTCGGCGGCGGCCACGACCTGGTAGCCGCTGCGCTGGAGCGTCGTGGCCACGCTGTCCCGCATCATCTGCTTGTCATCGACGACGAGGATTTTCGAGCTCATCGTGTGCTCCGTGGTTGCTGGGTATTCATCGTGCCGATCCCGGATCAGCCTCGCCGCACACCTCGCGGCCGTCTTCAACCCCCGCCGGCAGGCTCAACTCAAACACCGCGCCGCCGTCGTTGTGAACGCCGATCGTCCCCCCGTGCGCATCAATCAGCCGGTGCACAATCGCAAGCCCCAAGCCCGTGCCGCTGTTACGCGTGGTAAAAAACGGATTGAAGATGCGGTCGACATCCTTCTCAGCAATGCCGGGCCCGGTATCACGCACGGTGATCACCACCACGGGCCCCTCCCGCCGGACGCCGAGCGTCAACCGCGGCGCTTCACCCGTGGCGTTCACCTTGCGTTGGTCCGCCATGGCATCCAACGCATTACGCACTAAATTCAGCAACGCTTGCTGGAGCATCGCCTCATCCGCGTAAACCTTCACCGCACCGCCCCCGGATTCTCCCCGTACCACCGTAACGCCCACCGCATCAATCAACGGCCGGCAGGCTTCCAACACTCGGCTGAACAAACTAGACACCGGCACCCACGCCGGGCGTAAAGACAACTCACGGGCAAACGCCAGGACATCGTGCACAATCGCGTCGAGGCTGCGCACCGCCGAGGCGATCTTCCTCGCCGTCCGAGCCAGTTCGTCTTGCCCCCCCTGCCCGTCCAACGGCCGGGACAAGTCGGCCACCAACACGCCCGCGTAAAGCTGGATCGCCCCCAGCGGGTTGCGGATCTCATGGGCGATCCCCGCGGCCATCTCCCCCAACGCCGCCAGCCGCTTCGAGCGCTGCAGCTTCGCGTTCGTGCTGATCAACTCCGCTTGCAGGCGCACCACCTCGGCCTTGAGCGTCTCGTGGGTGTGCTGGAGCTTCTCGGCCGCGTCGTTGTACGCGTGGATAATCTGGGCAAGGTCGTCGAGCCGGTCGGTGGGCGACGCGGGGCTCGGCCCTTCAAACAAAACATCACCCTCACGGGCTTGCTTGTTTTGAAGCGTGGCGGGTTTTTGACTCAATTCAACAACCATCCAGACGGCTACCCTTGCTTGTCTGTAAACCGGGCTTGGTTTGACGCGGAAGAAACCTTGTACGCGTTGATCGCTTCGCTGGACCGCGTTACTTGATCCAGCTCGTTACGCACCGCTTGCTGGGCGTGCTGAAGCTGGGCGCGGTCGCGTTCGTCCTGTTCGATGATGCCGGCAAGCAGCCCCTCAACCTGCTTAACCAAACCGCCCACACGCTGACGCTGGGCCTCGCCCAACGCTTGCCAAAACTGCGACCACTGTTTGCGGTAGGGATCAATCTCGCTGTTGAGCTTCGTCAGTGCCTCGATGACACCCTGACGCTGGGCCAACACCTTGAGTAAATCTTCAGATGAACCGCTTACGACCAGCCTGGCCTGCTCTTCGCTGAGGCCGCGTAGCTGCTCGTAAGCCTCACGCTGCCGCTCCAGCAGCGACACAACGACTTCGAACGCGTCGGTTGACGACGACGGCGTGCTTTTTTGTTGGGTGGTGTGCGACCGATTCTCGGCGTTGGAGACGGGGATTGAAGCGGTCATCCATGACCTTTCTTTGTAAGCAGGCGCCTTCCAGGCACCCGCTGCTCTGCCGTTCGCTTCCATGCGACCGACAACCTAGGCGGGCCACTATACCATAAACACGCGGACCATTTCACGCGTCGCACGAATGTGCATAAATCGATTCTCGCGCGTCAAGACCCCACCCCAGGCGTTTCTGCTTGGGCCTGGGCCCCGAACAGATTCAGCTCGCTGCTCCACCGAAGCCACTCCTGCCAGTGCTCCCGCTTCATCGGCAGCGTGGGGTCGTCGAACGCCTCGTCGGGGATGCGTTGCAGTTGCCACCTGGCGCGGTCGTTGGCCACCTTGGCTTCTTGTCGCTGGCCCATCTCGCAGTAGGCGTTAACGATCTGCACCAGCGCCACGAGCGAGGCCGGGTGGCTCTCCCACCGCTTGGCAGCCAGGTCGTACAACGCGATCGCCTGGTCGTACCGCCCCAGGTCGTACGCGCAATCGGCGCGGTAGAAAAACGCGTTGCGCATGTAAAGCTTCTCAAGCGGCGACCGCATCACCGGGTCCATCGCGTCCAGCTCGCCGATCACGTCGCTAAACAGCCCCTGCGCCTGCTCAAGCCGGCGGGCCCGCTCGGCACGCATGCCGATCTTCTGAGACTCGGGCGCCGCCTCTTTTAATGATTCGCCGATCGTCCCCACCGACAACCGGTACGCGTCCGCCAGCCGGAACCGCAACACCGCCCCCTCGCGCGTGTCGCCGTAGCGGTCCACCGCCTCGGTCAGCCTCGCGATCGCCTGCTCGTATTGATCCGTGTGGTAGTAGAGCTTGCCAAGCTCGATCAACGCCTGCTGATATTCGCTGCTGTCGGGTGTGATCGACGGGTGATCGGTCACCACGTGCAGCAACACGCGCTGGGCGGAATCGAACTGCTCCATCGCCACGTGACACCGCGCCAGCGGCACCAGGCTCTTGTACGACTCGGGTGTGTTCTTGTGCTGGTCAACCAACTCTTGAAACAGCAACGCCGCGGTGGCGTACTGCCCGTCGGACTGGTACGCCAACCCGAGGCTGTAAATCGCCAGGAGCTGCCGCGGGTCTTCGGGCCGGGCCTTCATGAACTCGGAGTAGACCTCGATCGCCTTCTCCCACAGCTGGGCCTTGTCGTAACTGACCGCCGACAGCCAAAGGCTCTGCCCGAAGCCGTCGTTGTCGGTGCCGCTGACCGACTGGGCGTGCTGGTAATAGTACTTGCCCGCGTCGCCGTATTGCACAGCCGCCTCTTGCATCGCCAGGCGCACCGCCGGGGGCTTGGGCGACTGGCTGGAGGGGTCGGCCAAACCGCCGGTCGTATCGGTGTCCGGCTCGGCGTACTCCGCCAACCGCTGCGCGGCGATCTGCTCGTGCATCTGCGCCAATTCCAATAGCAGCCGAGGCGGCATCTCCGATCGGTACAGCGGCTTGAGCAGGTTCAGGTAATCCAAAGCCTGCTGGTAGTCCTGGCGGCCCGCGTTCAGGTCAAAGTGCGCGTGGACGGGGTCCACGATCTTGTCGAACTTGTCCTCTTTCCAGTGCAGGTCCTCCACGATCATCTTCACCGCCCGCCCGAAGTGTTCGCGCGATTCGGCGTGTACACCTAGCCTGGCTTCGCAGTCGGCCCGGCCGATCAGCGCGTCGATATAGGCCGGCGCCGTGGGGTACTCCGATTCAGCCACGCTGAAATTTTCCAACGCGTCGCGCACGCCGTCGTCGTTGGTCAGGTCGATCTGCGCCAAGCCCACCAGGACCGCGGCGTTGAGCGGGTCGGTCTTCTCTAGCTTCTGCTGGGCCAACCTGTACCACCGCCTGGCCTCCTCGAACTCGCCAAGCCGCTGAAACGCCTGGGCCAACAGCACACGCAGCGGTGCGATGCCGTCGTCGCCGCCCGACGCCATCAACCCGATCATCCGCCGCTGGAGGAACTGGATCGCCAACTCAGGCTCGCCCACGTCCAACAGCCCCTGGGCCTGCATGTCCGCCAGCCAGATCTCCTGCTTGCGACGCGCTTCCTTGTCGGTCTCTTCACGAAGCTCGATGTCAAACCGCGCCAGCAGCGGCGCCAGTTCATGCGCGTTGTCCCCACGCTTGTGACGCCGCTCGATGATCTGCCTGACCACCGTGTAGCGGCGCTCGGCGGACGCGTCCTTAAGCCGGTCGAGTACCTGCATCGCTTCGGCGTCGCGGCTCAGGGCGACGTAGGTCTCCGCCAGCCGCTGCAACTGCACCAGCCCCAGCGTCAAGCCCATATCTTCGGCCTGCCTGTAGTACCGCAGCGTGCGTTCGTGGTTCTCGCGCTTGTCCCAGCCGTTGAGGTCTTGCTGGAGGTAGATCAGATCGCCCCACATTAAGTAGTACGTGGCTTGATCCATCCGCTCGGCCCGGTCGATGAACGGCTCGAGGCGTTCTTTTAATATGCTTTGGGCCCCGTCCAGGTCACGCGCCTTGAGCGACAGCGCCACCTCGTTGAGCACGTCGGCGAACTGGTCTTCCTCCGAGGTGGGCAGCCCAAGCCAAACGCCCATCACCACCATCACCAAGCCCAGCAGCAACGCCGGCATCTGCCATATCTGCTGCCAGCCCCGCGGGTCAGGCGGCGGGGCTTGAACTTCTTCAGGTTGATCGTTTGGCTCCGCCATTGATCCAGTCCATCTACCTTAATCCACGCCGCATGGGGCGTGGCGATTTATCCCCTCATCGAATCCCGCCGGCTCGTGACGCGGCGCCGCTACGCCACAACGGTTACTTATTCTAAAAACGTCACTTAGGCAACGCCGCTACACCCTGGCATTGACATATCGTCAAAAAAAATACCCCTGCATGAATTATCGGATGTATAGGGCGGGCTTGATCGCCAAGAACACCCCCGGCAGCCTACCGCTTCGTGCCGGCCTTGGTCCGTCGCATAAGTTCAGCGTCGATAAAGCCCTGGAGGTCCCCGTCGAGCACACGCTGAGGGTTGCCCATCTCAAAACCCGTGCGGTGGTCCTTCACACGGTTGTCGTAAAAGACGTAGCTGCGGATCTGCGTGCCCCAGCCCATGTCCAGCTTCCCGCCGGTGGCCGCGTCCCGCTCCTGTTTGCGCTTCTCTTCCTCCAGCAGTTCCAGCTTGCCGCGCAGGATCGACATGGCCCGCTTCTTGTTCTGCTCAAGCTTGCGCTGGGCAGAGCAGACGACCACGATGCCCGTGGGCTTATGCGCCAGGCGCACAGCCGTGGCTAGCTTGTTCACGTTCTGCCCGCCCGGCCCGGACGAACGTGCGAACGGCGTGATCTCCAACTCGTTGTCGTCGATCTCAACACCGCCGGTGTCTTCAAACTCCGGGATCACGTCCACCGCCGCGAAGCTCGTCTGGCGCTTGCCCTGCGCGTTGAACGGCGATACCCGCGCCAGCCGGTGTGTGCCGCGTTCAGCAGACAGATACCCATACGCCATCGGCCCCTTCACGTAGAGCGTCACGTCCTTAAGCCCGGCTTCTTCGCCGATGGTCTTGTTCATCTCGCTCACGTCCCAGCCCATCGCCTGGAAATAATGCAGGTACATGCGCATGAGCATCTCGGTCCAGTCCTGGGCTTCGGTGCCGCCCTCACGCGAGTAAATAGAAAGGTAGCAGTTGGCGTGGTCGTACTTGCCCGACAACAGCGACACTGTCTCTAGCCGGTCCAGCTCGTTTGCCAACGCATCAAGATGCCCGTCGACCTCCTCGCGGCTGTCTTGGTCGTCTGCCTCCTGGGCCATCTCCCAAAGCAGGTTCGCGTCGTCAACGCGCGTGGTTACCTTCTCCACCGGCTCAAGCAACGCCTTCGTCGCCTTCAACTCGGTGACGATCGCGTTGGCTTTGGTCTGGTCGTCCCAAAAACCCTCAGCCCCCATCTGCTTTTCAAGCGCTTTGAGCCGCTCGGCTTTCTGATCGTAGTTAAAGAGAGTCGCGGATCGTTAAAACCCGCGCCTTAAGGTCTTCAAGAAGGGAAGGGATGTTGTCGTGCATGCGATGATGTCCAGAGTCCGTTGTCCTAAGTCCAGAGTCTAGAGGGCGTGCCGCATGATAGCAATCATGATCCGCAACGATAATGGGGTGCCACGGCCAGCGAGCGAAGCGAGTCGGCCGTGCCGAACGAAATGCGAGGTACACAAGCGGGTGCCACACTTTGATCCGCCATAGGCGGACAAAGCGTGCTCGACCACACCACTCACACCACCCCCGCGATCGCCTCGCACAGCGCGTCGATGTTCGCTTCCGTCATCCCCGCCACGTTGATACGCCCCGACCCCACAATATAAATCGCGTGCTTGTCGCGTAGCGCCTGGACCTGGTCCTTATTCAACCCTGAAAACGAGAACATCCCACGCTGCCGGTTGATGAACGAGTAATCCCCCTTGACGCCCTTGGCCGCCAGCCGCTCGACGAACACCCGGCGCATGGCGTTGATCCGGTCGCGCATCTGCTTGACCTCGCCCTGCCACTGGGCCTTGAGCGCCGCGTCGTTGAGGATCGTCGTCACAACCGCCGCCCCGTGCGCCGGCGGGTTCGAGTAGTTGCACCGGATGCACCGCTTCATGTGGCTCATCACCGCCTCGGCTGCCTGCGGCGTGCCCGCCACCACCGTCAACGCGCCCACGCGCTCGTTGTACAGCCCAAAGTTCTTCGAAAAACTGCTGCAGATCAGTAGCTCACACCCCGGCTTGCACAACGTATGTAGCCCGGCGGCGTCTTCATCGATCCCGTCGGCAAAACCCTGGTAAGCGAAATCCACCAGCGGCAGCGCCCCACGCTTGGCCAGCACATCGGCGATCTGGCCCCACTGCGCCGGCAACGGGTCCACGCCCGTGGGGTTGTGGCAACACCCGTGCAGCAGCACCGCGTCGCCGGCGGGCACTTGCCCCAAGGCCGCGATCATCTTCTCCCACGCCAAGCTATTCGTCGCCGCGTCGAAGTAAGGGTATTTCTTGATCGTCAGCCCGGCTGCTTCGAAAATATTGGCGTGGTTGGCCCAGGTGGGGTCGCTTACCCAGATAGCGGATTTGGGGTGCAGGCTGTGCAGGTAATCCCCCGCCACGCGCAGCGCCCCCGTGCCGCCCGGCGTGTGCGCGGTGGTTGCCCGCCCGCTTGTCACAATCTCGTGACCCGCACCGAACAGCATCGCGCGCACCGCCGCGCCATACGCCGGGTCGCCGTTGATCGGCTTGTAAGACTTCGTCTTCTCCGTGTCTAAAACCCGCTGCCGGGCCTGCTTGACCGACTCCAAAATCGGCGTCTGACCGTTGGCGTCTTTATAGACACCCACGCTCAGGTTGATCTTCGCCCCGTTCGTATCCTTATTAAACGCCTCGGTCAGCCCCAAAATCGGGTCCGGCGGGGCCATCTCAATCGTCTCAAACATAGCCTTGTCCTTCTGGCAATACCTTTTTAAAACAGCCGGAATGATACCGGATTTCTGAAAATGCTATTGGCTGGGGCTGTCGCTGATCCAACGCGACGCGGGTCTTGCCACCCCGCGCACACACCCGTAAACTGCGACGCGCGTGGTTGTGAGCCTAAACGCTTCACCAAAGGCAGCCAAACATGAACGAACAAGCGTCCAACACCATCCGAATCGTCGCGATCGGCGGCAGTGTACGCCCCGGCAACTTCACCGGCAAAGCCCTGGCCCTGGTCCTTGATGAGCTACGCGTCAACCACCCCAATATCGCGGTGGACGCGTTCGACCCCGCCAAGCTCGGCCTACAGATGCCCGGCGCGGGTAAGCCGACCGCGGAAGTTGAGAAGCTCCAAAAAGCCGCCGCCGCCGCGACCGGCGTGATCTTAGCCACCCCCGAGTACCACGGCAGCTACAGCAGCGTGATCAAACTCGTTATCGACAACCTCGGCTTCCCCTCGGCGTTGTCGGGCAAACCCGTCGCGCTGCTGGGCGTGGCGGCTGGGCAGATCGGCGCGATCAAAGCGCTCGAACACCTGCGAAGCGTCTGCTCACACGTGGGCGCGATGGTCCTGCCCGGGCCCGTCTCCGTCGCGGGTGTTAATAAGGTGTTCGACGACCAAGGCAAGTGCCTCGACGAAGCGATCGAAAAACGCGTCCGCCGCACCGCGACCAACCTCATCGATTACATCCACAATCACATCTGCCCCAAGCTAGCGTTGGAGGCCATGGTGAGGAACGGCTCGAATTAGCGGCGGCGCTGCCAAGAAAAAAAGCCGCTCTAACCCTCACCTCACGTCCGCGTCTTCTAGCGTCACGTTGTTCTGCTTGGCGTTGTGGCCCTGGTGGGTGACCACCTCATACACAAGCTCTTTCGTCTGCATCGCCCCCACGCCCGTGTCGATCTGCACGGTCTGGTAGTCGTGCAGCTTCGGGTTTAGGCGGCTATTGAACACCGCGTGTCCGGGGAACGTTCTGCGAAGCTCGACCTGGATCGGCTTGCCCGTGTAGTTGCGGATGCGCTGGGCGTAGACCCCGTGGTCGCTCCACCCCGCCACGGAGCTGCGTGGGTCGATCTGCACGCCCGGGCCGTCCACACGCTTGAACACGTTCGCGCCGTGCAGACGCATCCACACCTGGTCGCGGTAGACGCGTCGCTTGACCAATTCAAAAATCACCTCCGGGTCTTGACCCAGGTTCAGCTCGATCTTATCGCCGATCGGGATGTACTTAATCTGCTGCGACGTCAGGAAGCTCAACCCCCCCTGCCCGTTGTCGCGGAACACGCGCACCGTGCCGTCGGGCAGCGGCGTGGTGCCCAGGTCCGATGCCTCGTCGTTCGTCAGGATGTACATCCGCACCAGCTCTTCGCCGTACTGCTGGGGGCGGTAGCGGTACTCGACCTTAAACGGCGCGGTCTTGCCCGCGAAGCTGCGCATGCGCTTGGACCACCCGTTGGGCACGGTCTCCGTCCCTTCGATCGTGTAAATAAAGTACTCGCTTAGCCCCTCTTTGATGATCTGCTTCTCCTCGACCATCGCCGGGGCAACCGCGTCTTGGGACATAGCGCGGGCAGCGCCCAACATGCTCTTGGCCGCGCGCATGCGCAGCTCGTTGCGCTGCAGAGCGTCCATCCGGTCCACGTCGCGCATCGACACCTGGGCTAGCTGGGCGATCTTCTCCACTAGGTTGATCGTGCCCACGACCAGCCGCACCTGTGCGTCTTCGTAGTCCTCACCCGACCGGTTGTACACGCGCACAAAGCTCTCGAAGCCCATGTCGGTCTCACCGGCGTTGGCGATGCACACGTAGTCCGCCGACCAGGTGATCCCGCTGGTGAAGTAGGTGATCTCGATCGTCGCTTCGCCGTCGAACTCGCTAGCCACGTTCCAGTACAGCATCTGCGGCTTGTCGTGGGGGTAGGTGGTGTCCAGCACGTCCAGCTCGTGGGCGTGGTCCACAAAACGCAACTCAACCGACGTCGGGTCGATCAGTGTGTTGGCCCACGAAAACTGAAGCGGGTTGACGCCTTTCTTGAACGTCACCAACCGCGTCTCACGCACCAGCGTCAGGTCCTCCGAGTTATAAATCGTTAGCTGCACCGTCTGCCGACCCGGCACGGTCGACAGGTCCACGTTCTTGGCGAACCCCGGCGTCGCAAGGGCTGTTAGGGATATAAGAATCAGTGTTGTCAGGCGTGTCATGGTTGCTCCTAAAAAAATGACCGTGTCTTCATGATCCGCTCACTACGAGCCGCGACCGTAAGGGAGCGGTCCGGACGGTGTCATCATTTGATCTTGGGTCTGACCGGTATCGAATGAATGAGTTTTATATACGCTCATGAAATCTGCTTTTAAAATTGTCCGCAATAAATATCTGCGTGCTAGGTCGATCGCCCCCACCACGCGGACCGCTCCTTTACGGTCGCGTCTCGTATGGTGAATTTTTTCATGCCCGTTCAGGCTCACTCCCACTCGTTCTTCAACACCACGTGCAGCTTGTGCACATGCTTCACCGCTTTGCCGTCGGCCTTGCGCGCCGGCAGCTTCACGTGGAACAGCACACGCTGGTAGTCGGAGTGTTCCGCGTCGGGCCCGTCGCGCAGCGTGGTCTCGTCGCCCAACTCCCACTGCACGTCGCGCCCGTTCTCGCGTCCCACCTCGTTGCGCAACCGCCGGATGTCCTCGGAGATGTCCAGCGTGACGGGCGAATCTTTGAAGTTCTCGATCTCGTACTTCACGACCAGTTCGTGGTCGTAGAGGTTCCCCGCCACACGGCGGCGGCTGTTCTTATCAATGGTCCGTTTCACCACGATGTCCTGAGCCACGCCCAGGTACAGGCGCATCTCGTCGTCGACCGGGGTGAACCGGCCCCAGTCTTCGCCTAAAAACGCCACCGTGCCGCGTCCGTCCTCTTGAAAAATACGCACCTTCCCGTCCGGCAGCGGGGCCTTGCCCAGGTTGTGGGCTTTGTCGTTCGTCAACACGTAGTGCATAGGCACACGCAGCTTGTTCTGAGCCCGGTCGATGTACCCGTACGCAACGGGGTCACAGGTATACGTCTTCGCCACCGGCACGTCGCGGTATTTCTCCGCGAGAACCTGCTTGGTCTCGTTGATGCCGATCGGCTTGTGGAAGGTCTTGCCGTAGCCCGCCCACAGTTGGCTGTCTTCGTACGCCTCGTTGGCGAAATTCTTCATGCGCACGTACTGCCACAGCGAAACCGTGCGCTCGTCATGAGAAGCCACCGCCCGGTAGTGGAAGCTCTTGGTCAGCCCGCCCAGCAGGTAGCTGATGCGCACGCGCGCCGAGCCCGACCCGTCCGCAGCCACCTGCCAGACCAACGCGTTCTCGTTCGGCGGGTAGCTGACCGACAGCACCTTGGCACCCGGTGCCCCGTCCTCAGGCAGCACGCGGAAAATAATCGTGCGCGGGTCGATCTGCGTGTTGGCCCAGGAAAAATCGACCTGGTTCACGCCCTTCACCAGCGGCACCAACCGCTCCTCCTCCACCAGCGTGGCGTTGGGGTGATCCAACTGGATCTCCACGCGCTCACGCACCGGCAGCGTGATCAGCTTGATCCTCGCCGCGGCCGGCGCCGCCATGGCCGCGCACACCAATCCAGCCACTACAACCCATACCCGCCCAGTGATCCGCATCATGTGTACTCCTTTAATTGTTCCGTCCCGCACCATACACCAACCCCCAGCCTGCCCCAACACGACCGCCGCATGCCGCTGTGAGATTAGACGCGTCGCCCTACGGGAAGTTCCCGAGATTTAAACAAAAGTTAACGTTTGGCGGGCGACACCCGGAAACCCGACGCGAGTCATTGTTATCACATGATTTATATTGAAGTAACCACTCCGCCGGTTCGACGCCCCCGGCGCCAGCCATCATCAAGGCGTATTAAACCGGCGGGTGATTTTTACCCTTTTGCCTTGCTTTTCCAAGGTGGCGTGGTTAATCTGACGATATCTGGACTAGGGTAAGTGTCGGGTGGACGGGGAATAAGCACCGCCGACAAGCCGCCCCCATCCATGTTTACGCTTGCGGCGCCTCACGACGCCGCGGTAGTTTGTATAAAAAATCACAGCCGCCAAGAGCTATCGTGGCTCGGGTAGGGCTGGTGATGAAACTCTGTTTGAGAGGTTTAGACCATCGCTAGAGGACGTTTTTACTCGCCGCAGCGCGAAACCGGCAAACGGCTGCGTGTCAACGAACAGATCCGCATTTCGCCCATCCGTCTGATCGACGAAAACAACGAACAAATCGGTGTCGTCGAGGTCGACGAAGCCAAGCGCCGCGCCAAAGAAGCAGGCCTGGACTTGGTGGAGGTCTCCGGCTCATCCACCCCGCCCGTTTGCCGCATCATGGACTACGGCAAGTGGAAGTACCAGCAGAAAAAGAAAGAGCAGAAAGCCCGCAGCCACAGCAAGCAAAGCGAGCAAAAAGAAGTGCGCCTGCGTCCCAAGACAGACGTCCACGACCTGGACATCAAGATCGACCGCGCCAGGCACTTCATTGAAGACGGGCACAAGGTCCAGTTCACCATGCAGTTCCGCGGGCGCGAGATGGCCCACCGCGAGCTGGGCTTTAAATCGCTCAAGCTGATCAGCGACAAGCTTGCGGATGTCAGCAAACTAGAAACCCCCCCGCGCATGGCAGCCGGGCGACGCATGACCATGGTCCTGGCGCCCGACCGCGCCGGCAGCAGCAAGCAGCCTAAGAAAGCCGACGCACCCAAAAGCGATGCGTCAACTCAAGACCGCCCAACGCCGCCCGCCGCCGCGAAGCCGGCCGCGGAATCACCGAGCAACGAGCCCAGCAAAGAAACGGCCCCCTCGGCCACAAGCTCGGTCGGGTAAGCAGCCGCAAGACCCAACCACCAGTTCGCTCTGATTTTTCCCCGCTTTCTTTAGCGGGCCTCGTCTCTTTGACGTGGTATGATGCCGCCCTGTGTGAAGCCCGTGTAAACCCCAGGGATTTGTAGGCCCGCCCGTGCCGAAAAACACCGTCACATTCAACCTGCACGCCGGTCGCAAGATCGGCAGGCACTACGTTGTAGAAGCACTCCTAGGCAACGGCTCCGAGGGCGAGGTCTACCAGATCCGCGAGGTGGACACGGGCATCCACCGCGCAGCCAAGTTCTACTACCCACACAAAGACCCCAAGCGCCACCTGCCGGTCAAGCACGCTCAGAAGCTCAACACGCTTCGCCGCTGCCCGATTGTGCTTCAGTACCACCACTCCGAAGCCGTCACCATCCGCAAGAAGCAGTACGTAGCCCTGATCTCCGACCTCTACGACGGCGTGCCGCTGGACCTTTGGGTCTCCAAGCACCGCGGCAAACGCCTGTCCCCGTACGTCGCGCTGCATGTGTTGTACAACCTCGTCAAAGGGCTCGAAGAGGTCCACGCGCTCAAGCAATACCACGGCGACGTCCACAGCCAGAACATCTTGATCAAGCCGATCGGCGTGGGCTTTGAGCTTAAGCTCATCGACTTCTACGAATGGGGCCGGCCCAATTCGGAAAAACTCAAGCAGGACATCGGCGACAGTGTCCGCATTTTCTACGAGTGCATCGGCGGGAAAAAATATTACGCCAAGCTCCCGCCCGACCTGAAGCACATCTGCGCCGCCATGCGGTGGGACACCATCCTCAAGCGGTTCCCCACGATGTCCTCGCTACGGAGCCACCTCGAATCGTTCGAGTGGTCCACGATGCTGTGAGTGGCTTTATTTTCGTAACAACTCCCGCCACGAGCCGCGACCGTCAGGGAGTGGTCTTCGCACGCTGTGTTACAACACTAAATGCATGCCTCACGCCTCCGGACGGGTGGTACGGCTTGCTTGCAAGCCGTGAAATGCGGGCCCGCCATGACACCTGCCATCGGATATGGTGGCAGATCATTACGCCAATAGCTTTAAACGCACCCCTCACGTCCCCGGCGGCCCCACCCGCTCAATGCTGTACCCTCCCGGATAACTCCGGTGCTTACCCAGCGTGCGCAAGCGCGCCCGTCCGCGCTTGGGTAGCCACCTTAAGCACCCCGCTCGGAGGCGCAACGCACCCGTGACCAGCCCACGCACCGCAGGCGGCGGGTCATGGAGCCCAAAACCCTGGATCATCGCGTCGTCCATCATGCTGCGCATCGACGCGTCCGCCAACCCGTGCAGCGGCCGGGGGAACCAGCCCGCGAACATCGCCAAGACCGACACAGCCACGCGGTGGTTCGACTCGCAATAGCTAAAGTGCTCTTGCTCGTACGCATCGGTGAAATGCTCGAAGGCGGCGTAGTCATTGGGGATGTCGCGTATGCCCATGCGCCGCCCCACTTGTCGCCAGAAGTGGAACAGCGCCAGGCGCTCAGGCTCGCTCAACACCCGCCAGCCGAACCGGTCGATCCAGCGGATCGGCACGTAGATAAACGTGGACAGCACGTACAGGTAATCGTCATTTGAAATCTCGAATCGGCTGTGCAGTTGGTTCATGCGCTTCAGCGCTGCGCCGCCGCGGTCGCTGTCGTAGCCCCACTCCATCATCTCGCTGACGATGATGTCCGTGTCGTCGTACCGCTTTTGCGACCGCTTGCGAAACTCGCCGGTACGGTCGAGCAGGGCCGAGATGCGAGGCACGCAGAACGTGCGGAACAACGCCAGTTCCAGCGAACGCGTCATGTCCCACGGGAACTCGTAGCACGCGATCAGGTGGACGATGCGCTGATGGTCCCTCTCCGGGTCGAGGCTGCGGACCTCCGTCATCCTGCCGTGATGTGACGACACACTCATCACACGGAATATACGCGAGCCAGAAAACTTTGGATGGTTCGTTTAGAAAATCACCGCCACCCACGCGTCTCCAGCCACCAGACTCTGGGCTACGGACGCTGGACACTGGACTTAGGCGGAATGCCCGGGACAGGATTCGAACCTGCAAGCGGTGTAACCCGCACCAGCACCTCAAGCTGGCGTGTCTGCCAATTCCACCACCCGGGCCTTATGAAACAAGGACTTACGCCCGTGTCGAACGGCCGATTATACCGGGTGGGCGGTGATTATCCACTTGGTGAGCCTGACGGGGTTCGTCATAATCTTGAAGCACGCTGTAGGAAGGTCATTGACCCGCCGTACCTGACTGTGATGGCCTTATTTGAGTATGAACCTCACCTTCAGTCCGGCACGGCCGACTCGCTTTGCTCGCTGGCCGCATTTCACGGCTTGCTAGCAAGCCGTGTCACCCGGCTGCGTTCTATTTTCTTACTTCGTTTTTGAGTCGAGGCGATTCGCGGGGTTTTTCGGCACCAGTGCGCATTGATGAGGGAGAGGTCTATGTGCGCAAAGGCGGTGACGCTGAGGGGGCGGTCACCACACACGTACTTATCCCGGCCCGCCTATCCTTCCCGTCCCCCTTCTGTCCTCTCCCTGCCCACACACCTTGGTGGCGAGTTCTCATGGGGGGCCCAAGGGCCTGCATAAAATTGCGGGACCTCTCGGCCACCCCGGCTGGTCCTCCCGGCCGGGGCTTCGCAATTGGCTGACGGGACGCGCTTGTGCGCACAGACGCGGAAAAGTCCGGGGTCCGGAGCCCTGAGTCCGGGGTCTAAGGTGCGGTGATTGTAGGTGTTGGAGTGGGCGGTGCGATTTTTGATTTTTTTGGCGGGGGTGGCTCGCGTTTGTGCACGCTTGTTGGGGCCGGTGACGGGTCTTGCATTCGGCTGGGTGGCTGTGACTAAGCGTAGCGTGTCACAGGGTAAGTCACCCAAACTGGGGCACGCTACGCTTAGCCCCAGGCACCCGGCGCGTGTGTTGGGGTGGTGATGGGTTGCGCGGTCGGCACTACGCGACCTGCGGCCGGGTAGTGGCACCCGGCTCAGTGCATTGGCGAGCGAGCCGCCAGTGGGGCTCGTGCGATGGCACCTGATATTCTAGAATTTTATCGTTTCTTCATACTTCCAATCATCATAATTCACATTATCATCTTTCAGATATTTGGGGTCGTAATCTTCAGATGGGTCTGACATAGAGGCGCTACGGTCAATTAAGCTTTTTCGTTTATCTATCTCTAATCTTTCCCACCACACAGGAGAGACATAAAGATTTTCGCAGCTATAAAATATAAAACGAATAAGCGCGTCAGATACTCTAGCAGGTTTCATTTTATTGAGCGAAGTTACAAATTGACTAGCAACATCGTCTGAGTCACTAGTCCACGACAAAATGACATAGCCGTTCTCGTTCGACGAAAAGTAGTTGTAGTAAATGGCTCTAGGCAATTTGTTTAGGTCGCCTAAATCCTGAAGGCGATTACCCTCAAAATCATAGATTATGTTTTTTCCACCCGAAGCTGCAATAGTTGGGACGGCATTAAATTTCATTACAAAAGACTGAAACTTATCAAGTTCTTTCGACAATAACATTTCATCAAAAATAGATTTTCGTTTTATCAAATCAGCCATGCCTGCCTTTAAACCAAGCCCCATAGCTTTAAACTGCTGCTGATATGCCCTTTGTTCTTCTGAGGATTTACCAGCATCTAGATTTTTGCCGAATGACTCCAAGTCAATTGCAGCTTTTTTTGTAAAATATTCTTTACACAACGCTCTGTACGCGTACAGAAAACATTCTTCTTTTGATTCGTTGAAACTGCCAGTTTCAACCGGCTCAAAAAGCTTATTATCATGCGTAGAACAAAAGCCAGTGAACGTAGAAGCTTGATTGATACCGATTTTCTCTGGGTGCAAACAACCATTGCTCTTTGCTAAGTTTTGTAAAGTTATTTTAAATCCGTAGACGTGCCCATCTTCCGATATTGCTTTCAATGCCGACGATTTTGAGACTGAGTGCGCTTTGACTATATCACCAGAACATTCTTTTTTTAGTTCTTCCGGCGCACAGCAATATTCTTTGTTGTATGCGGACCGAAAGTGCTTGTCGGCCTCAAATGCCTTTATTGGTTCTTCTTTAGATCTAATTAGATGACATTTTTTATATTTCAGACCAGAACCACACCAACATGGATCATTTCTTCCTATTTTTTTATTTGACACGTAATTAAACCAATCTGCCAAGCTGATTTCTACGTTGAGCGACTAGAGCCACACACGCTGTAGGTAGGCATGCCTTAGAGCCTCTTGTTCACACATTGAAGTACTTCGCCTCCGGGTGGTGGACGATGATGGCGCTGGTGGATTGTTCGGGGTCGATCTGCCAGTTTTCGGTGAGGACGCAGCCGATACGTGACGGGTCGAGCAAGCGGAAGAGCTTGTCTTGGTCGCTCATGTCCGGGCAGGCGGGGTAGCCGAAGCTGTACCGGCTGCCGCGGTAGTGCTGGGTGAATAGCTCGCGGGTGCGTGGGCTGTCTTCGCCTCCGATGCCTAGCTCCTGACGCACGCGTTTGTGCCAGAGTTCGGCTAGGGCTTCTGCGCACTCGACGCCGAAGCCGTGGAGGTAAAGATATTCGCTGTAGTTGTTGGCTTCGAAGAGCGTTTGGGCTTGTTTGGAGGCTTCGTTACCGACGGTGACGCAGGTTAGGCCTAGCACGTCTTTCTGACCCGACTCGGCTGACTTGAAGAAGTCTGCGATGCACAGGCGGCGGCGGCCGGGCTGGCGGGGGAACGTGAACCGTTCGATCTCTTTGTCGTGGTCGGTGGCGTCGTAGACGATGAGGTTGTCGCCGTCGGCGGCGACGGGGTAGTAGCCATAGACGACTTTGGGCTGGAGTGTTTTATCTTTGCGGCACTGGTCTTTGAGGCGGTTGAAGATGGGGTCCACCTCGTCTTCGATCTGGGCTTGGTAGTCGGCGTCGCTTTTAGCGCCTTTCTTGAACTGCCACTGGCCGCGGTAGAGGGCGACTTTGTTGACGAAGGCGTATACCTCGTCCAGGGGCACAGCTTCGACCACGCGGCTACCCCAGAAGGGCGGCTGGGGCACAGCCACGTCGGTGGCGACGTCAGAGCGTGTGGCCACGGCTACACCGCCCTGCCCCGCCGCCGCGATTTCCGCTTTCTTTTTTTCTTCCAACGCGGCGAGTTTTTTGTCGGTCTCGGCTCGCTTGAGCAACCGCTCTTCGATCTCTTTGTCGAGGTCGTCGAGCTTGTTCTGAGACAGGTAGTCCATGACGCGTAGGCCTTCGAACGCGTCTTTGCCGTGGTAGACCTTGCCTTGGTAGACGGTGCGTAGGTGGCTGTCGCAGTAGTGGCGCGTCAGGGCCGCGCCGCCAAGCAGCATGGGCACACCGATCTGCTGGGTATTCAGCTCGTTGAGGTTCTCCTCCATGACGTTGACGCTTTTGACGAGCAGCCCGGACAGGCCGATGGCGTCGGCTTTGTATTCACGCCACTTCTCGATGATGGTCGAGATGGGCTGCTTGATGCCGAGGTTGTAGACCTTGTACCCGTTGTTGGTCAGGATGATGTCCACGAGGTTTTTGCCGATGTCGTGGACGTCGCCCTTGACGGTGGCCAGGACGATGGAGCCTTTTGACTGCCCTTCCGCTTTCTCCATGTGCGGCTCGAGGTGGGCGACGGCCATCTTCATGACTTCGGCGGACTGGAGCACAAAGGGTAGCTGCATCTGACCCGAGCCGAACAACTCCCCCACTATTTTCATGCCGGCGAGCAGGTGATCGTTGATAATCTCCAGTGCTGAGTATTTCTTGAGGGCTTCTTCGAGTGTCTCAATCAGGTTCTGCTTCTCGCCGTCGATGATGTGCTTCTGGAGGCGCTCTTCTAGTGGCAATTCTTTGAGGTCTTGCTTGGCGGTCTGCGCCTCCGAGCCGTCGGGGAAGAGGTCCACAAAGATCTGCAGCGGGTCGGTGGTTTGCGAGCCGTCGGCAAGGGTGATGGGCGCGTCGGGCCAGCGGTTGTAGACCAGGTCGAGGGCGGCTTGCCACTGTGCGTCTTCGATTTTGTTACGCGGGAGTATTTTTGAGGTGTGGACGATGGCGCTGGTTAGGCCTGCGTTGATTAGTTCGTGTAGGAAGACGCTGTTGAGGACTTGGCGCGCTGCGGGTTTTAGGCCGAAGCTGACGTTGGACAGGCCGGCGGTGATCTGGCATTTCGGGAAGCGCTCGACGATACGGCGGACGCCTTCGATGGTCTCCAGGGCGCTACGCCGGTCTTTCTCCATGCCGGTGGAGATGGGCAGCACGAGCGGGTCGAAGAAGATGTCTTCCTCGGCTAGGCCGTATTTGTCTACCGCGAGGTCGCGCATGCGCGCGGCGATTGATTCTTTGCGGTCGGCGGTGCGGGCCATGGCTTCTTCTTGGTCTTCGTCGATACAGCCCATCACGAGCGCGGCGCCGTATTGCTTGGCGATGGCGCACATGGCGGCGAATTTTTCTTCGCCGTCTTCGAGGTTGGCGGAGTTGATGATGCACTTTCCGGCGGCGCACTGGAGGCCGGCCTCGATGGTCTTGGGCTGTGTGCTGTCGAGCATGAGGGGCGCGTCGACTTGTCGTACGAACCGCCGGACGAGTTCGGCCATGTCGGCGGCGTTGTCGCGGCCGGCGTAGTCCACGTTTAGGTCGATCACGTGCGAGCCCTCTCGCGTTTGGGCGCGGGCGAGGCTGACCATGCCGTCCCAGTCTTCAGCTTCGAGCAGGCGTTTGAAGGCGCGCGATCCCGAGGCGTTGGTGCGCTCGCCGACATTTAAAATTGATGTGTCTTGCCGGTACTCGACCGGGCTGTAGAGCGAGGCGCATGACGGCTTGGGCGGTTGCTTGGCGACTTTGGCAGGCGGGCGGTGCCCCACCGCTTTCACGACTTCGCCGATGTGCTCGGGCGTTGTGCCGCAGCACCCGCCGACGATGTTTACGCCGTATTCATCGACGAATTTTGCGACGGCTTGGGCGAATGGGCCTGGTTTAAGCGGGTATTCCGTGCGACCCTCGACCAACAGCGGCAGCCCGGCGTTGGGCAACACGCTCACGGCGCGTTCCCAGTGTTTGCCGAGCCATTGGACGTGCTCGGCCATCTCCGTCGGGCCGGTCGCGCAGTTCAAGCCTAGCGACATGATCGGGAACCGCGCCAGCGCCGTGGCGGCGGCGGCGATCTCCGAGCCCATGAGCATGGTGCCGGTTGTCTCGATGGTGACCTGGACCATGATCGGCACGTCGTTGACGGTTTTGTTTTTTTCGTCGAGCGCAGCCAGGCAGGCGTTGATCGTGCACTTGACTTGGAGCAGGTCTTGAGCGGTTTCGATGAGTAGCACGTCGGAGCCGCCGTCGATTAGGCCTCGCGCTTGCTCGCGGTAGCTGTCGAACATCGTGTCCCAGTCGGTGTTGCCCAGTGTGATGAGCTTTGTGCCGGGTCCGATGGAGCCGACGACGAATCGCGGCTTGTCGGCGGTGGAGTGGTTGTCGCAGGCGGCGCGCGCGACCTCGGCGGCGGTCTTGTTGAGTTGGTAGGTTTGGTCGGTTAGATCAAACTCTGCGAGCACGAGTTTGTTCGACCCGAAGGAGTCGGTCTCTACGCCGTCGGCGCCGACGGCCAGGAATGTTTCGTGGATAGCCTGGATCGCCTCGGGCCGCGTCTGGATGAGGATCTCGGTGCAGTTTTCCTTGCCTAGGTAGTCTTTTTCAAGATCGAGGTCCAGGTTGTGTATGCTCGTGCCCATAGCGCCGTCGAAGAAGAGGACGCGTTTGGCTAGTTGTTTGAGGAATCGGCTCATGGTTGTTTGCCACCGTGTGAGGCTGGGGTGTCGTATACCCCGGCTATCTATACGAGTCATCATACCGACCCGGCGTTCATTCCATCCGTTAATCCGGATGAAATGATAATATCGCCGCCGCTCGCCCTTGGCAATTCCCGCTCGCCAACCCCGGCAACCCCGGAAGTCCCCAAGGTTTGCGTTGGCCTATGTTGATACTACTATCGGTCCCAAGTACAGCCGTTTCTTAAAATGAGGAGCACGCATGGACTGGTGGCAGGCCGCGATTTTGGGGATTGTCGAGGGTGTTACGGAGTACCTGCCGGTCAGTTCGACGGGGCACCTGATCCTGGCGCAGCGTGCGATGGGGATGGCCAACAGCACCGAGGCCAACGCGTACGCCATCTGCATCCAAGCCGGTGCGATCGCCGCGGTGCTTGGGCTGTACGCCGGGCGGGTGAGACAGATGACCCGGGGCGTGTTGGGCAAAGACGCGCAGGGGCTGCGAATGGCGATCAATATTATCGTGGCCTTCATACCCGCGGCGGTGATCGGTTTGCTGTTCGACGATTTAATTGATGAGTATTTATTCGGGCTGTGGCCTGTTGTGGGCGCGTGGTTCGTGGGCGGTGCGGCGATCCTGGTTGTTGCCCGGTCTCGCAAGCAACACGGCCAAACACCACGCACCGGCAGCGAGTTGGACAGCATAACGTGGAAGATGGCGCTGGTTATCGGTCTGGCGCAGTGCTTGGCGATGTGGCCGGGCACCAGCCGGAGCTTGGTGACGATCGTGGGCGGTGTGTTGGTGGGTTTGTCGCTGCCGGCGGCTGTGGAGTTCAGCTTCTTGCTTGGTCTGGTCACACTCACGGCCGCCACCGGTTACAAGGCGCTTGGCGATGGCGAAATCATGCTTGATAGCTACGGCTGGATGCCGCTGGTTGTTGGGTTCGTAACGGCCCTTTTTTCGGCTGTGGTGGCGGTTAAATGGATGGTGGCCTACCTCAACCGCCACGGCCTGTCCATCTTCGGCTACTACCGCGTCGCCATCGCGGCGGTGGTCGCCTTTCTGATCTGGAGCGGCACGCTAAACGTCGCGGGGACGATGTAGCGTCGGCTGCTTGGTCCGGTTTTGTAGTTTTGTCGATCAGTTTTGTTGGCCAGGGCCTGCCCGGACATGGGTGTCTGTGGTATTTCGTTGTCCGGGCGGGCCCGGACCTACTCGCTTCCCCGCCAATTCAAACTGGATACGGATTAGCCGCTTAGCCGATCCTAGCAGTTGCAAGAGCAACCTATGCCGTACCAGCCGATTGAGAATTACGGGATTATCGGGGACCTGTACACCGTGGCCCTGGTGGGGATCGATGGGTCGATCGACTTCATGTGCTTCCCGCACTTTGATTCGCCCACAATATTCGCCGCGATGCTCGACGATGAAAAAGGCGGGCGGTTCCAGATCGCCCCCGTCCTGCAAAACGCGCAGCACAAACAGCTCTACTTACCGGACTCAAATATCCTGCTCACGCGATTTCTGTCCAATGAGGGATTGGCGGAGGTATCGGACTTCATGCCGATCCAGGCCGACAAGCAGACGCACACCCTCATCCGCCGCGTCAAGACCGTGCGGGGCCAGGTGTGCTTCCGCATGGTCTGTCAGCCTCGGTTCGATTACGCGCGGGCCGACCACCAAGTTGAGCAGCGTGACGGGCAAGTGATTTTCACATCGCGTGGGGATGACGGGACGGTGCTGCGGCTGCTGACGCCGACGCTGGTTGAAATCAAAGACGGCGCTGCGGTTGCGGAATTCACACTCAACGAGGGGCAGACCGCGGCATTTGTTTTAGAAAATATCGACCGCAGAGGGGGCGCTTCGCCGTCCACAGCGCCCGGCTACGTTGCCCAATCGTTTAAAGACACGCTCAACTATTGGCACAGCTGGGTGGCCCGCTCGACTTACCACGGCCGGTGGCGCGAGGTGGTCAACCGCTCGGCGCTGACGCTGAAGCTGCTGACGTCGCAGGCACACGGGTCGATCGTGGCGTCGCCGACGTTCGGCCTGCCCGAGTCGCTGGGCGGCGAGCGGAACTGGGACTACCGCTACACCTGGGTGCGGGACGCCTCGTTCACGCTGTACGGGCTGATCCGTCTGGGCTACACGGAGGAGGCGGGCGCTTTTATGAAGTGGGTCGAGGCCCGCTGCGAACACCTAAGCCAGGACGGGTCGCTTCAGATCATGTACGGCTTGGACGGGCGGACGGACCTGACCGAGCACACGCTTGACCACCTGCACGGGTACCGCGGGTCGCACCCCGTGCGCATCGGCAACGGGGCGTACGACCAGATGCAGCTAGACATCTACGGTGAGTTGATGGACTCGGTTTATCTGTACGACAAATACGGCGAGGCCATCTCGCACGACATGTGGATGAACCTGGTGCGGCTGGTGGATTGGGTGTGTGAGAACTGGCGGCGCAAAGACGAGGGGATCTGGGAGGTACGCGGCGGGCAGCAGGAGTTCTTGTTCTCGCGGTTGATGTGCTGGGTCGCGATCGACCGAGCGCTACGCCTGGCGCACAACCGGTCGAAGCCGGCCCCCCTGGACCGCTGGCACAAGACGCGCGAGACGATCTACCGCGACATCCACGAGCATTTTTGGAACCCGGAGATGCAGGCGTTTGTCCAGTACAAAGGCGCGACCACGGTGGACGCGTCGAGCCTGCTGATGCCGCTAGTCCGGTTCATCGGGCCCACGGACCGTCGGTGGATGTCGACCATGCGCGTGATCGAGCGCGACCTGGTCGACGACTCGCTGGTGTACCGCTACAGGAATGAACACGCGGCTTCGGACGGCCTGACCGGGACCGAGGGCACGTTCAACATGTGCTCGTTTTGGTACGTCGAGTGCCTCAGCCGGGCGGGCGACCTGCACAAGGCGCGGTTCTTTTTTGAGAAAATGCTCGGCTACGCCAACCACCTCGGGCTGTACGCGGAGGAGCTGGGGGCGAGCGGCGAGCACCTGGGCAACTTCCCCCAAGCCTTCACGCACTTGGCGCTGATCAGCGCGGCGTTCGACATCGACCGCCGGCTGTCGAAGCAGCATATCGAGTAGGACCGATGCTTCCTGGGGCATGCTTCGCTTAGCCCCAGCCACCCAATAGTTGTGTTAGAGCCGTTAAGTTGCATTGGCCTTGTCGGTGGGTCGTGTACCATCCCGCCAAACGGTACGATGGCTGCTTAATACTACCGCCCGTGTTGGTTGCTATAATAACTTCCGTGACTAAAACACTTTGGAATAAACCCGTGACCACGACCTTTAATTGGCGTAAACTGCGCCTACCTGCAGAACTAAACACTTTGCTGGACGGAGCTAAGAGCGTCCACTGGCCTCGGTCCACAGCCGAGTTGCTCGACAACGTTTGTGGCCAAACCGCCAAGCATTACTTCGAAGTGGCCTATTCGCTACCCGACGGCAAGGAGGTGGTCGAGGCCGCTGTCGCGCGTGTTCGCAACGGCGTGGTGGTGAACTACCCCGAGCCGTACATGCGTCGGCGCGAGCCCGACTGCATGTTCATCGCCGACGACCTGCCTACTGACAAGCCTAAATTTGAAGACCGGTTCGGCTACAAGTTTGAAAAGCTTCGCGGTGAAACGTTCGAGTGGCTCAAGGACCAGGACCTGACCGCGTTCGCCTTTGTGGCCGGCCAGGCGCCGCTGGGCGTGGACGCGGTGGTGGTCGCCCCGGCCAACGCCGGGTTCTTCACGCTGGGGCTGGCCTTGTTGCAGGGCATGACCCTGCCCCACCAACTGCCCGCTGCCTTCTCACCTAAAGCGATTATTTACGTGGCGCCGCCCTTCCGGCACACGCACTTCGCCGGCAAGCAGGTCGTCGTACACGACCGCGGCGACAACGGCATACACGATATGTTCGCCTACAACCTCTACCCCGGCCCAAGCGCCAAGAAGGGCGTGTACGGCGCGCTGATCCATCAGGGCGAGGCCGAGGGATGGATCGTGACGCACTGCTCGGTGGTGCAGGTGATTACGCCTTACGACAACGTCATCTCCATTATGCACGAGGGCGCCAGCGGCGGGGGCAAGAGCGAGATGCTCGAGCAGATCCACCGCGAGCCGGACGGGCGGTTGCTGCTTGGCAGCAACACCGTCACGGGCGAGCGAATTTACATTGAAATCCCCCGCGCCTGCGAGCTGCGTCCGGTGACGGACGACATGGCCATGTGCCACTCCTCGCTGCAGAAAGCCGACGGGCGTGTCCACGTGGCGGACGCTGAAAACGGGTGGTTCCTCCGCGTGAACCACATCCACGAATACGGCACGGACCCGTTCTTGGAAAAACTGACCGCTCAGCCCACGGCGCCTTTGATGTTCATGAATATCGACGCAGTGCCCGACAGCCGCGCGTTGATCTGGGAGCACATCGAAGACGCACCGGGCAAGCCCTGCCCCAACCCGCGTGTGATCATGCCGCGCCAACTCGTGCCGGGTGTGGTCAGCAGCCCCGTGGGTGTGGACATCCGCAGCTTCGGCGTGCGTACCCCGCCCTGCACCAAAGAAAAGCCCAGCTACGGCATCATCGGCCTGTGCCACCTGCTGCCCCCGGCGCTTGGCTGGCTGTGGCGGCTGGTGGCGCCACGCGGGTACGCCAACCCCAGCATCGTGGACACCGAAGGCGGCATGAGTAGCGAAGGCGTGGGCTCGTATTGGCCGTTCGCCACGGGGCGACGGATCCCCCAGGCGAACCTGCTGCTGGATCAGGTCCAGCGATCCCCAAGCGTGCGATACGTGCTGTGCCCCAACCAGTACATCGGCGCGTGGAAGACGGGCTTCATGCCCCAGTGGATCGCTCGCGAGTACCTGGCCCGTCGCGGGCACGCCCGGTTCCAGCCCGACCAGCTCCAGCCCTCGCGATGCACCCTGCTGGGCTACTCACCGACACAGCTACAGGTCGAGGGGCGCATGATCCACAGCGGGTTCCTCCAGGTGAACACGCAACCCGAGGTCGGCAACGAGGCTTACGACATCGGCGCCGAAATGCTCTGGAAATTCTTCCACGAGAACCTCGAGCAGTACCTCAGCTCCGACCTTTCGCTATTGGGCAGACAGATCATCGAGTGCTGCTTGAACAGGGGCATCCTGACGGACTTTGAGCGGCTGCTGCCGGGTAAATAAGCGAGTAGCGGGTAGGCCCGACTACAATAAGGCGAAGAAGGATAAGTAGGGTGGGTTGAGGCACGAAACCCACCTTCGCGTGTTCGGTGTTAGTCCGTTATGCGGTGGGATTCGCTTGGCTCATCCCACCCTACTTGCTGGTGGACCCGGGCCGTTTCTCGTTGTCCCCACACGGCTTAACTCGGACAAAGCCGCGTCCATCATTGTGCCGTCAGCCCCGCGGCCCTCGGCCAGCTTTATTACATCGATAAATCGCTGTCTAGTCGAAGCATCAGCGCAGGTGAACATTAAATAGCGCCGCGTTAAACGCCGTGCCCTTGGCCCCCCGATGGGCGTCATCAACCAAGCCGTTAAAAGTTTTGGCCACTGACTGGAACACCCTCAGCGTGATAGGCATCTTCTTTTCCACAAATCAACTTTAACTCCGGTTACATCACCATACAACCTAATAAACTAGTCGGGTAGCACTTACTCGCCCATTGATACACCAATCGCCCGGAATCGCTCCGCCCGTGCTTGCTCACAGCCGAGTAGCGAAATACCCGGCAGGATGCCAGGCCTACCCGACTCAATTTCCGAAACGGCCGCTGGTCACGATCTGCTTGAAGATCTTGCACTTACGTAACGCGACAAAACGGCCCAAGAAAAATCTCGAAAAAATCCGAACATATACCGAACAAATGTTCCGGATTTGGTATAATAAACCTATCGTGATCAGCGTGGACTGCCTTGAAAATAGCTGCATAGAATGACACATGAGAACAACGGCCTAGGCGTCTATGAAAACCCGACCCAAACACTATTTTGTGAGGAGGCCTCCAGCGTGCTTCATGACCGGGGCGTGAACGAAGAGAGGAGGCGGAGCTATATCGACGAACACAACAAGGCCCTATCACAACTCGACCAGGTGCCCAAACATCGGATCGCCGAAGAATACCGTCGGCTGATCTCGAAGCTGTGGGAACTCCGCAGACCCATCGTGCGATTCCCCAAGAAGCGAGGGTGGCCGGCTTTCGGCTCCCCAAAGAAACTCAACAACAAAAACTCGGCTAACGGCGGCCCCGACGCTCCGCCGCCCCCGCCCGTTAAACCAACCGGCGTGACGGGTTCAAAATGATGTTGTCGTGGCTGGGGATGATCACGTCGGCGATCTCGACCGCCTCGACAAAGCTGTCTTGGGCCTGCTGCGCGTCGTATCCACCCTTGAGGACGCGGCCCTGCTCCATGTGCTCGACCGTGGCCACCGCGTCGCCGGCTAGCAGCGTGGTGGAGTTGATGTGGCTTAAGAGCAGCCCGCACGTGCCGGGGCTGAAACCGGGCAGCGGGAACAGGTCCACCTGCTCGGCTAGCCTATCGGGCGCGGGCTGACATCGCTTCAGCAGTGACACTTCAGCTTCCAATAACTGCTTGGCTTCGGGCAATGTTTCTTGCTTGAGTTGCTCGATCAGGTACGAGCCGACGCTCTGACGCTCCATCTCACTGATGTACCACGGCGCGTGCTCGAAGGCGGCTAGCCCGCGCCGGTGGGCCGGGCGGAAGTTGGTCAGGAACACATCCGTGACGGCTGACGGGTCCAGCCCGCTGCGCTCTTGAAGCCGGGCGGCGATCATCGGGCCGGGCAGCCCGGGGTCGATCAGGATCACCCGCTTGCCGCTGCGCACGAGCGTGGTGGTGGCGTGGGCGGTGCGCGTGGGCGTGCTCTCGTTCCACAACTCGTGGCAACTCAACGCGCCGATGCTGATTACGCGGTAGTCCATAGGGGTGATTCTGTGTTACGGAATGTCAGGTCAATGACCTGACCTACTTGCACCGCTAATCCTTAAGCCCGTCTTCGCGGATGCGCGAGATGCTCGCCCCGAGCTGTTGCTTTTTCTTCTTGAGCCGTTCGAGCACGTTAGGCGGCAGCAGCCGGTGCAGGCGTTCGACGTCACCGCCGGCGGCGATCTGGCGGATCAGGCTTGAGCTGGCAAAGGCGTACGCGTCTCCGGTCATGATAAAGACGGTCTCGATATCGGCCACCGCGCGGTTGGTTAGGGCTAGCTGGAACTCAAAATTCATGTCGGTCACGTTGCGTAGTCCGCGGAGGATCACGTTGGCGCCGACGTGTTTGGCGTAGTCCACGGTTAGCCCTTCGAAGCTGTCGACGACCACACCGCTGTATTCCTCGCTTTTGACGATCTCATGGGCCATCTCGACGCGCTCGTCCATGGAGAAAAGCTGCTGCTTGGCGGGGTTGCGGGCGATCGCGAGGATGAGCTTATCGAACAGGACCTGCCCGCGGCGGAGCACGTCGAGGTGCCCGTTGGTCAGGGGGTCGAAAGTGCCTGGGAATAGGCCAATCCTGGTTCTCGGACTCATGGGCCAGAGTATATCAGCCCCGCCCTGGTCGGCTAATCGCTCCATCCGTCACAGACGGCCACCCAACCCTCACAGGCTGTCCGAGTTCGCACAAATCGAGATTTATTCCGCCCGGGCCCTTGCCCGCCCCCCCCGCTGAATCGTTTAGTTGTGATAGTCGCGTTGAGGTAATGCGGCAGAGTCGAAGGCACTTGCAATTGGAGGTAACCATGAACCGGATCTTTTTCTTAGCTGTACCCGCGGTGGTGTTGACCGCTTCTGTAGCCCTGGGCGATGACGGCCGGGTGGCGGAGGCGAGGGCGAAATACTCCTTGATCGACAGCCTGCGGTTTGACGAAAACGACTTGGCGAAGCTCGAACGCATGACATTGACTAGCGGCACCGTGCTGAGGGGAACGATACAGTCAGCAGCCATTGGGGCTACCGAGCCGATCGTGGCAGCGCCTCAGCCCCAATGGTTCGAGCCCAGCACACAGTTCGATACCCTGAACAACGACGGGAACCTCAAAGCCCCCAAGATCGGTATCAGCACGCCCTTGGTGCGCGTGGACGACCGGGCTATCAACGACAGTGAGCTTGTTATTGACGAACTAGCCATGGCTGCGACGCCGATCCCCGAGCCCGCGTCTGTTACGGCTCTGGCGACTCTGATCGGGCTGCGGGTGGTGGGCCGCCGGGTGCGTAAATAATCCACGGACCAAGCGTAGACGAAACGAACCCTCGGTCCGGCCAAGCGAAGCAGCGGATCGGGATACACAATTTGCCCTGGATCGGGCCTCGAACCGGATTGCCTCCCCGGTCGAGGCCCATTTTTTTATGCACCACGCGCGGGGCGAACGATCAAGCCCGCCACCCTGCGCCCGAGCCTGGTCGTTAAGATCAGAGTATGGCCGCCACCCAAACCGCAGCCTCGCCCTTGCGACTGGGCACGCCCGTGCAAGACCTGCCCGGCGTGGGCGACCGCCGCGCCCAGCTATACACCCGTCTTGGCATCCACACCGTGAGCGACCTGATCCGCCACCTGCCCACGCGATACGAGCAGCAGTGGGACGAGTGCCCGATCGACGACCTGCCCATGAACCAGGTGGGCACCACACGGGCCATGATCGTGGCCACGCGCGTCGTGTCGGGGCGGCACCACCGTGGCGTGAAGCCCCGCTTCGAAGCCACCCTTGAGGACCACTCTGGCAGGCTCACGGCTGTGTGGTTCAACGGGCTGTACCTGCAAGAAAAGCTCCACCCCGGCTTAAGCGTCCGCATCCAAGGCAAGACCATCGCTTACCGCGGCCAACCCAAGATCGTCAACCCCAAATGGGAGGCGCTCCAAGACCCCGACAAGACCCCGACTCGGGCTGGGCGTCTGCGTCCGGTCTACCCAGCCACCGAAGAGCTGTCCACCCACACGATTGAGCGGCTGATCAAGCAGACCCTGCCTCGTGTGCTGGGCCTGGTGACCGATCCAGTGCCCCCCTGCCTGCTCGAACCCCACGGCATGCCCCCCCTGCCCGACGCGTTCAAGATGGCCCACCAGCCCGCCGACATGGCCCAGGCGACGGCGGCGCGGCAGCGACTGGCTTACAACGAGCTATTGCTATTGCAACTGGGGATCGCCGCCAAACGCAGCTACAACCAGACGCGCCTCGAAGCGCCGCCCCTGCGCTGGTCGCCCGCCATCGACCAGCACATCCGCCAGCGGTTCCCGTTCCAACTCACAGATGCTCAAGAAAAAGTTGTGCGTGAGATCACCGGCGACCTGCGGCGCGACCACCCCATGAACCGGTTGCTGCAAGGCGACGTGGGCTCGGGCAAGACGGTGGTGGCGTTATACGCGCTGCTGTTGGCTGTGGCGAACCGGAAGCAGGGCGCGCTGATGGCGCCGACGGAGTTGCTGGCTGAGCAGCACTTTCAGTCGATCAGCGCGATGTTGAAGGGGTCGAACGTGAAGCTTGCGTTGCTGACGGGGGGGCAAGGCACTTCGCGCGGCACGCACCGGGCGGCGATGGTTAAGCGGATCGAGCACGGGCAGGTTGATATCGTCATTGGGACGCAGGCTTTGCTGACGGAATCGGTGATGTTCAAAGACCTGGCTGTGGCGGTAATCGACGAGCAGCACCGGTTCGGGGTGCTGCAACGCGCCGCGTTCCGCAGCCGCCCCACCCCCGGAACCCCCGGAAGCGGTGGCGAGGCTGGTAAAGTGTCATCTCGCCCGTCCGGACCGCTGGATCGGCAGCCGTCGCCGCACTACCTGGTCATGACGGCCACGCCGATCCCGCGTTCGCTTAGCCTAACGCTGTTCGGCGACCTGGACGTCTCGACCATCACAGGCTTGCCGCCCGGGCGCACGCCGATCACCACTCGCCTGGTCAAGCCCGATCAAGCCGACCGGGTCTACACCCACCTGGCCCAGCGCGTGGCGCGTGGCGAGCAGGCGTATGTCGTCGTGCCCGCGATCGATGGCGACGAAACCGCAAGCCTACTCGACCAAGACAAGCCAACCGCCACGCGCGGCAACGCGGCCAATCAACTTAAGAGCGTGCGTGCCCACGCGCGGTGGTTGGCTGACAAGTACCTGCCCGACCACCGTGTCTCAGCCATCCACGGGAAACTCAAGCCCCAGACCCGCGATTCGATCATGCAAAAGTTCCGGGCTGGGCAGACCCACGTGCTCGTGGCTACGACGGTGATTGAGGTGGGCGTGGACGTGCCTAACGCCACTATGATGGTCGTCGAGCACGCCGAGCGGTTCGGGCTGGCTCAGTTGCACCAGCTACGCGGGCGTATCGGGCGCGGCACGGAGGGGCAACGCAGCGTGTGTGTTTTTATCGCCGACGCGACGACGGAGGACGCGACACAACGCCTCGAAGCGATCGCCAATACAGCTGACGGGTTCAAGATCGCTGAGCGCGACCTGGCTATCCGTGGCATGGGCGACTTCTTCGGCACGCGTCAGCACGGCATGCCCCCGCTACGCGTGGCACGCATCCCCGATGACATGAAATTGCTCAAGCGGACGCGTGATGATGCGCAGGGTGTTATTGACGACGACCCGACGCTCTCCAAGCCGGGGCATACGTTGCTGCGGAAGCTGTTGATTCAGCAGTATGGGGATGCGCTTGGGTTGATTGATGTGGGGTAGGTATGCAGGATGGTGAAGCACAGACTGCGCAACTCACCTGCGACACGGCACGGCCGACTCGCTTTGCTCGCTGGCCGTGGCACCCCGGCCCCCGGCCCCACGGAAACCGACTCTACAGGTCTAATCTCGCTTCGCCGGCTTTGCCCCCCCGCCCCGTGGGTCTTACGATTTCAGCTTGATGAAGATCGATCACTTGCGTCATCGTTGTTTGGGGGGGTGGGCGCGTTGGGTGTGCCGACGGCCTTGGTGGGTGCTGGGGGTGGCTTTGGCGGTCACGGCGGCGTCGGTGGTTACCACATGTTTCCAACTGACGTTTCAGTCCGACCGCAACGCGCTGCTGTCCCCAGATTTGGAATGGAACCGCTACTTCGAAGACTGGCGGGCTAGCTTTCCGGGTGATCAGGATTTTTATGTGGTGATCGACAGCGGCCCCCCGGAAGCTCCCGACCGAGACGAGCGGTTGGTGGAGGCTAAGGCGTTGGCTGATCAACTTGGCCCCGCGCTTCAAGCAAACTCGCACGTCGATTTAGCCGTGTCGGGTTTTGACCGCTCTCAATTCAGCCCTCGCACGATCCGTTTGCTGGACATGTCGGAATTCCAGACGCGCCTGGCACAGATCGCTCAATCGCAGCCCCTGCTTCAAGCCGACACGCCCCAGCGGTTCTTGGCTGGGGTCATGGCGTCGCTACAGCAACAGAAACAGGACGTGTCCGAGGCACAGGCGGCCCAGGCGATCGAGGCGTTGACGGGGTTCATCCACGCGATCAGGCAAACGCTCGCGTCGCCGCCCGATGATCGGCCCAACTTCGGCGACTTGGCCATGCCGACGGAAGAGGCGGTTGGGCGCGAGTACCTGGTTAGCCCGAACGGTCGGCTGCTGTTCATCCGGGTGACGCCCCGCTTTGAGAATGGCTCGATAAACGCGCTGCGCCCGGCGATCACGGCGATCCGAGAGGTGGTGACCAAGTATGCGGCTCAATACCCGCAGATCGAAGCGGGGCTGACGGGCATCGACGTGGTCGAAGCGGACGAGACGGACGCGGCGACACGCGACAGCACTATCGCTTCGATCATCGCGGCGGCGCTGATTACCGTGTTGCTGCTTAGCGCGTTCCACAGTTGGCGGACACCGCTTTTAGTAATGCTGGCGTTGACGGCGGGTATCACCTGGTCGTTCGGGTTCCTCACGCTGACGGTGGGACACCTTCAGGTGATTAGCGTGATCTTCGCGGTGATCCTTTTGGGATTGGGCGTGGCGTTCGGCATCCACATCCTCTCTTGCATGGAGCTGGTGCGCCACCGCTACGCAGACGACGCGGCGGGCTTTGAAGCGGCTATGGTCGAAACAATCCAGACGGTCGGGCCGGGCGTGATCACCGGCGCGGTGACCACGTCCGTGGCGTTCTGCATGACGCTGCTGACGGACTTCAAGGGCGTGGCGGAGATGGGGCTGATCGCCGCGGCGGGGATCATGCTTTGCTTGCTTGCCATGTTCACCGTACTGCCGGCGTTGCTTCGGGTGTTCGCGCCGCACCACCGCTGCTACACGCCGTTGGCCGATCGGTATTTCCACCTGTTCGACCCGGCTTGGGTCATGCCGTTTGTGCGTCGGCCGTACGCCACGCTGGCGGTGAGCGGGGTGCTCACAGCGGCATGCTTGGCAGCCACAACCGGGATGCGGTTCGATTACGACCTGACAAACCTCTACCCGCGCGGGGTTGATAGTGTCCAATGGCAGCAGCGGATCACTCAAGACGGGGGGCAGTCGATATGGACGGCTGTGAGCGTGGTGGATTCGCTTGAGTCGGCTCGTCGGCGCAAGGCGCGGTTTTTGGAGTTGGGCGTTGTGGACCGTGTGAACGGGATCGGGCTGCTGTTCCCGGAGGACGAGCAGCAGAAGCTCGAAGCTATTAAAGCGGTGCGGAACAAGCTGGGCGACGCGTTGACGGGCACACTCAACGATAGACCAGCAACACCCGATCCGCCAAGCATCGACCTGGGTTCGCAACTGTCGGCGATGCTGTTGGCCATGCAAGCGGCTGCCTCGCGCGACATGCCCCAAGAGATCCGACAAGAGTTCGACCGCTTACAGCAGGCCCTGCTCCAAGCGATTTCGGTGCAACAAGGCTTAGCCCCTGACCAGCGGACGGCAAGACTGGCCGTGTTGCAAGACGAATATCAGCGGTGGCGCTACAACACCGCCACTCAGATCGACCAAGCGTTGGACACCGCCCCCCTGGAGCCCAGCGATTTGCCTAGCGAGCTCGTTTGGCCATATGAGGCGAAGGCTGGGCCGTATGAGGGCGGGTATGCGTTGGAGGTTCAGCCGAAGCTGCCTGAGGACGCGCGTCTGTCCGGGCCGTTGGACCCGAGGTTCTTGCCGAAGTTCGTACACCGGCTCAAGGAGATCGATTCGAAAGTCACCGGGGTAATCGTCCAGGTCTTTCACTCGGGCCATCTGATTTTGAAGTCCTACCGCTTGGCAGGGGTGTACGCGTTGGTGGCAGTGCTGCTGTTGGTGTGGGTGGATTTCTGGTCGCTGCGTGCTGCTGTGCTGAGTTTGGTGCCGGTGGCGGTGGGGTTCGCGGTGACGTTCGGTGTGATGCGGCTGTTGGGCATGCGCATCAACCCAGCGAACATTATTGTGCTGCCGCTGATGTTCGGGATTGGTGTGGACTGCGGCGTGCATATGTTGCACCGCTATGTTCAGGCGCCCGGGGATGACCCGCCCGGCCTAACCAAGGGGACGGGCAAGGCGATCACGATCACGAGCTTGACGACGATGATTGGTTTTGGGGCGATGATGCTGGCTCGCCACCGCGGGATCGCCAGCCTGGGGTTTGTCATGACGACGGGCATCGGGCTGACGATGCTGGCTTGCTGGGCGGTGGTGCCCGCGTGGCTGGTGGTGCGGCGGGCTACTTCAAAAAACACCCTCAATCAGTAGCGGGCTGACCGATGGGCTTGGCGGTGCCGGTTGTCCCACGCCTGGCTTGGAAAAACGCGGTCAACAGCGAGCCGCATTCGTCAGCCAACACACCGCTGACCACTTCTACACGGTGATTAAATCGCTCATCCGTACACAGTTGGTGCAAAGTATCCACGCAGCCCATTTTGGGGTCGGCGGCGGCGTAGATTAGACGGTCGATGCGGGCGTTGACCAGGGCGCCGGCGCACATGGGGCACGGCTCCAGCGTGACGGCCATGGCGCAGCCGTCGAGTCGCCAGCCGCCTATTTTTTTTGCTGCTTGTCGTAGCGCGATGATCTCGGCGTGTGCGGTGGGGTCGGCTGATGACTCGCGGAGGTTGTGGGCTTGGGCTAACACTTCGTTGTCGCGGTAGACCACGGCGCCGACGGGTACTTCGCCGAGTGTGGCAGCGGCGTGCGCCTGGGCCAGAGCGCGTTGCATCATGGCGGTGTCGGTTTCCAGCCGTAGCCGGCTGTTTTGTGTTTGAGGTGTTGCGTTCATCACAGCGGCTCTGGCGTGCCCACACCCGCTTATTTCGACGCGCCGACGGGTTGCTTATCCGGGCTTGCCGTCCTGTTAGGGGCACCGCCCCCGTCGGCTGCTTTGGACAGCGGCGTTGCGACGTGGGCCAAGATTGTTACGCCGCCTTGGACGCGTTGGCCTTGCTTGACCACGACTTGCGGCTGCAACTGATCGGGCAGGTAAAGCTCCGTCGTTGAGCCGAACTTGATAAGCCCGATGCGTTGGCCGCGTTGGACGATCTGCTCTTCGGTCACGCCGCACACGATTTTGCGCGCCAGCACACCGGCCACCTGTCGCACAGCCGCGACCGGGTGCCCGTGGGCCGGGTGGGTCAACACAACCAAGTTCGACTCGTTGACCTCGGCTGATTCGGGGTTCAGCGCGTTGATGTGTTTGCCGTCCTTGTGCCGGATGGATTCGACCAAGCCGTGACAGGGGCTTCGGTTTACGTGTACGTCCAGCAGGCTCATGAAAACACGCACGCAGGTCGCCGGGCCGTCGAACGGCTCGAAATGTTCCACACGGTGGACCGAGCTGACGCGTCCGTCGGCCGGACTTACCACCGCGCCGCGCTGCGAGGGGGTCTGCCGGGTGGGGTCTCTGAAAAAGCACGCGACGGCGAAAACCGCCAGCAACGCAACGATTGCCAAGGGCCACCAACCCATTGCCAGCGACGCAACCACCGCCACCAGGCCGATCACGAAGGCCGACATCCATTCCCGCTTGCCGTAGCTGCTTAGTGTCATGTCGTGAGGTGAAAGCGTACTGGTTAGAAAGAAATCATCCGCGAATCGCGTGCGTCCTGGGCATCCGCCTTAGGCGGACTTAGCCCCGGCCACCCAGCCGGTGGTGGCGTGTTTAACGGTTCTGCACGCGTCCGAAGAACCACCCGGCCAGCCCCAGCAGGCCCGCGGCGAACAACAGGCCGAAGGTATAACCGCCCGGACTCTTGGCGATCGTGGCGGTCACCGAGCTGGGCACGTCCGTCAGCGCGTAGGTCATCACCACGAGTGTGACAAAAAGCGACACCAGCGATACGGCGAGCATCCCCATGGCCAAGCCGTTGCCCGAGTAGTCCGTCGGCAAGAGGACCATCTCTTCATGTCCGGCGAACATCGCCTCCGACGGCACCACCGACGACGGCTCGCCGATGTCGCCTTGGAGGTTCTCCAGCCCGCTGGTGCTGATGTCCAAGTCGATCGGCCCGTCGAAGATGCTCGACGACGTAAGCCCGTGGTCCACCGCGGAGGCGGTGGCTGTGTCCATTTTCATGTCCGATCCGCCCGCGTCGGCTGGGTAGATCTCGTCTAACAGGTCCGCGCCGAGGCTGGTGTCGTCCGTCTCGCGTGTCAGGTCGAGCAGGCCGCTTCCGGAACCGATCTGCTCCAGGTCCAGCGCCAGGTCGTCGTCGTCGGTGATGGGCGGCGCGATCTGCGTCTGGTCGGGCGAGTCCGACACGGCCATCGACGTGCTGGCGTCAAACGCATCGGGTTCGGAATCGTCTTGCATCGCGTAGTCGGTCTGCTGGTCCTGATCCGAGCCGGGGGCGGACAGGTCCGGCTGCTCCGAGTCGATCGTAATCAGGTCGATTTCGTCCGTGTCGGTGGTGGGGCTCGACGCCACCGCCGATTGCTCATCGTCGTCGAGCAGCGGTATTGCGTCGGTGTCCTCGTCCGCTTGGCTGAAGCTGTCGATGACAGGCCCCAGGTCGGCCAGTTCATTGCCGCCGCCCACCTCCGCGGCCAAGGCGTCGACCTGGTCGCGTTTGAACATCAGCTTGTCGCGGTCGCGGAACTGCTGGAGGTCGCCGCTATCGGCCATCTCCTTGACCTGTTCCTCGCCGACGCCTAGTTTCTGCGCCGCCTCTTCCAGGCTGTAGAACATCTTGGCCATACAAAACTCCTCACGGGTGTCCCCCCTGCGGGGGTCAAACACCTTAAACGTTAGGATAACTCGGCTTCCCTGACAACCGCGGCCCCTTGTCGTACTATCGGTCGGCCACGATGATGGCTAAGCTTTTCGCCACTTGACCGCGATACGAAGGTGTGTGTGCTTTATGGCTGGCTTAACCCGCAAGCTGATTGACCCCAAGGTGGTGCTGCTGCCGCAATTGCCCACGGGGCTTGAGGGCCTGAAAATCGCGCATATCACCGACCTGCACATCCGCCGCCCACGGGCACGCCACCGGCAGATCGCCGCGTCATTTGAGTTGATGCAGATCGACTTGGTGCTGCTTACCGGCGACTACATGGACCGGGCCGGCGACGAAGAGCCGTGCCTTGCGGCCATGACGCGGGTCTGCGAGCGGCTCGAGCCCCGGCTGGGCATCTTTGGTGTCTTCGGCAACCACGACACGCTACGTCTCCGGCCCATGCTTGAGCAACTGCCGGTGCATTGGCTTAAGGATTCGTGTTACCGCATCCCGGGTCAGCCGATCGAGGTCGTCGGCTTCGACACGACGCGCACGCGTGTCCCCGACGCTGTGGCCACGCTCCAATCCATCGCCGCGCAAAACTGCCACGCCGAAAATTCGCCCGCCACCACCCTCACGACCGACAACTGCGCCCGCCCGCTGCGGCTGTTGCTGTCGCACCTGCCGTCGTTCCTGCCCACGGCGGCTGATATCGGCGTGGACTTGATGTTCTCGGGGCACACTCATGGTGGGCAGTGCCGCTTGCCCGGACGGCGGGCGATCTACAACTCGATCGACCTTCCGCTGCGGCTCAGCGCCGGCGTCCTTCGCCATCAAAATACGCTTTGCATGGTGTCTCGCGGGCTAGGTGAAGCCTGGCTGCCGTTCCGTGTGTTCTGCCCGCCGCACATGCCGGTGTACACCCTGCGACGCGGGCCCATGCCTGGGCATCACTGCCACGACATTATTAATGTCATGCCGTGGTGAGCCCCGGAAGTACCCGGAACCCCGCCCTCTCGTAAGTTTTGCCCGGCTCTTGATGCCTGCGGCAGCCCCGGCCCGTTAAACGCCTAACCCGCCCCGACCGGGGTTTACACCCGCACGACGGGCGCTGCTAAACTCTGGCCTGTGCTTGCTCAGGTCCACAGTTTTGTGCTTCAGGGGATTGACCCGATCGCTTGTGAGGTCGAGGTGGACGTAGGCGACCAGGGGTTGGCCAAGACGACCATCGTGGGCCTGCCCGACGCGGCGGTGAAGGAGTCGATCGAGCGCGTGCGATCAGCCACCGTCAACAGCGGGTATCCCTTCCCCATGTCGCGGCTGCTGGTGAACCTGGCGCCTGCGGACATCCGCAAGGAAGGGCCGATCTTTGACCTGCCCATCGCTGTGGGGCTGCTGTTAGCCGAACAAGTCATCCAGACCCAGCGACACAAGAAATTCCTTTTCGCCGGTGAGTTGGCGCTGGACGGGCGGCTGCGCCCGATTAACGGCGTGATCAACTTGGCCATCCTGGCGCGCTCGTGCGGGCTGGACGGCATTGTTGTGCCGGTCGACAACGCCAGCGAAGCCGCCGCGGTAGGCGGGATTGATGTTTACCCAGCGGACACGCTGGCGAGCGTGGTCGGGTTCCTCAATGAGCGGCACGAGATACAGCCGCACCCGGAGGTTGACGTTGATTCCGTGCTAGCCGATCAACAGCCGGAGGTAGACTTCGGCGACGTGCGGGGTCAGGAGGGTGCCAAGCGGGCGATGACCATTGCGGCCGCTGGTGCGCACAACTTGCTGATGATCGGCCCGGCCGGCGCGGGTAAGACCATGATGTCGCGTGCCCTGGCTGGGGTATTGCCTCGGCTGTCACGCGAAGAGGCGTTGGAGGTGACGCGTATTTTCTCGTGCGTGGGTCAGGTGCCCAGAGGCGCTCCGCTGATCACCCGCCGACCCATCCGCACGCCCCACCACACGGCCAGCAGCGCCGCCATGATCGGCGGCGGAGCCATCCCGCGGCCCGGCGAAGTGAGCCTGGCCCACCACGGGGTCTTGTTCCTCGACGAGATGCCCGAGTTCCCGCGCATGGTGCTTGAGACGCTGCGCCAGCCGCTCGAAGACGGGAAGGTGACGATCGCGCGGGCTCACAGCTCGCTGCGGTTCCCCGCGCGGTTCATGCTCGTGGCGGCCATGAACCCCACCCCAAAAGGCGCCAAGCCCACCGACGAGGTTGGGCAGCGCCAGATGGAGCGGTACTTGTCGCGCATCAGCGGGCCGTTGATTGATCGGATTGATTTGCACGTCGAGGTCGCGCCGGTGCCGTACAAGCAGCTTTCGGGCCAAGCCAACGGCACAGACTCTGCCACCATCCGCAAGCAAGTCGCCGCCGCCCGGCAGACGCAATCGCAGCGCAACGGCGGGCCGCTGCACCCCAACAGCACGCTGTCGGGGCGGCAGTTGGATAAGCTCGCCGCATTGGACGCACCGGGGCAGGAATTGCTCAACCAGGCGATGACGGAACTGGGCTTGAGTGCCCGGGCTTATGACAAGATCCGGCGTGTGGGGCGTACCATTGCGGACTTGGAAGGCAGCGAAACCGTGGCCCCCCACCACGTCGCCGAGGCGATCCAGTACCGCCTGCTGGACCGGCAGGTGTGACTCACCAACACGGCCGGCGCATAAAAAAGAGGGCACCGGTGTGCCCTCTTTCAAACCCCTCGCCCAGGCTGTCAATCGCCCCTACCGCTCTCGTACCCTCCGTCACCCTTCTGTATCCCCCGCTGCGGCCATCCAAGTGACACCCTCAGGATTCCACGCCACAAGGCAAGGCAATAAATAGCCCCCAGGTGTTACAGACGGATGCGGATTGGGTTAGAAATTGGTGAAAGCACGGAATCTGGGCAAGCCGGCCGGCGCGGTCGGCCGATAACTTTGGACCCGGCATGGGCAGACAAGTGCTGGAATAGAACAGCTTAAAACATGGTTGCCTTGGATCAGCGTCGCTCCGTTGGTGCGTGCCAGGGTCTAAGCCGCAAGCGTACACCCATTGACTTCGCATGCCGGCGATCTAAAATTCCGCGAACCGGAGCATGGAAACACCGGTAGAAGAAATGAGAGAACGAAAGAAAAGGCAGGAAGCCGGACACATCAGCGAGATACCATAAGACTAGACGATCAAGCCATGTTTACCGACCACGACCATCTTCTCCCCTCGCCCGGCTGCTCTGTCCGCCCGGGCACGGAACGGCAGCACCACAGTGAACCCATCACTTGCCCATAAGCCGCTGCCCCCGGAACGATCCGTTAAGACAAATTATTTTTGCATGCACTTTAAAAGGAGCCCTCTAACGAGGGACACGCGATGACCGAACAGACGACACGAGGCTACCTGATCGACATGGACGGCGTGATCTACCGCGGCAGCAGGCTAATCCCCGGCGCCGACCGGTTTATCCGCCTGCTCAAGGAGAACCAGGTTCCGTACTTGTTCCTGACCAACAACAGCCAGCGCACGCGGCGCGACGTGGCGATGAAGCTTCAGCGCATGGGCATCGAGGCTGACCAGAACGACATCTTTACCTGCGCGATGGCGACGGCGCGGTTCCTGGCTCAGCAGGCCCCGAACCGGACGGCCTTTGTCATCGGCGAGGGCGGGTTGCTCAATTCGTTGCACTCCAACGGCTTGGCGGTGGTCGACCACGACCCGGACTACGTCGTCGTCGGCGAGGGGCGCACCGTCAACTTCGAGATGGTCGAAAAAGCCGTGCGCATGATCAAAGACGGCGCCAAGCTCATCGCGACGAACATGGACCCCAACTGCCCCACGGACATGGGCCTGCGACCGGGCTGCGGCGCGATCGTGGCCATGCTCGAAAAAGCCACCGGCGCCCAGGCATTCTCCGTCGGCAAGCCCAGCCCGGTCATGATGCGCATGGCGCGTAAGCAGTTGGACCTCCGCACGGCTGAAGTGACCGTTGTGGGTGACACCATGGAGACCGACATCCTCGGCGGCGTGCAGATGGGGTACCGCACTGTGTTGGTCTTGTCTGGCGGCACGAGCCGCGACGACTTGGCCAACTACGCCTACCAGCCCGACCGCGTGGTGGACTCCATCGCCGACCTGTGCCAAGAGGTGGAGGCGGCGCAGGAGTTGTGCGTGGCGGGGGTGTGAGTCTGGAGTCCAGAGTCCAAGGTGTTAACTTGGATCATTGGGTGTCACGGCCAGCAGAGCGAAGCGAAGTCGGCCGTGACGGACCCATGAGGTCACTCGAATCCACCCCGTTGCAACCCCGTTGCAAACGGCTAAAGTGGCCCCATGGATTTACTCGAACGCCTCACACAAACCTCAGCCGTGGCCGGACGCGAGCACCGCTTGCGCCAGCTTATTCTCCAAGAAACCAAGGGCCTGTTCGACGAGACGCGCGTCGACAACATGGGCTCGCTGATCTGCGTGCGCAAGGCCCGCCCCGGCAAGCGCCCCGCACGCTCCAAAAAGCAAGACAAGCCTTTGCGCGTCATGCTCGCGGCCCACATGGACCAGATCGGCTTCCTCGTGCGACACATCGACGACAGCGGGTTCCTGCGCGTGCAGAACGTCGGCGGGTTCGACTGCCGCAACCTGTTCGCACGGCTTGTGACTGTCTGCACCGAAAAAGCCGACCTGCCGGGCGTGATGAACCCCGCGGGCAAGCCCGTGCACATCGCCAGCGAAGAAGACAAAAAGCGTGTGCCCGAAATCGCCGACCTGTCGATCGACCTGGGCCTGCCCCCCAAGGAGGTCCAGAAGCGGGTCAAGATCGGTGACATGGTCACGATCAAAGCCCCGTTCACCCGTGTGGGCGATACGGTCGTCGCTCAGGCGATGGACAACCGCGTGGCGTGCTGGGTGGCGATCCGGGCGATCCAGAAACTGGCCGCTAAGAAAAACGGCACGCACAACTGCGAGATCTACTGCGTGTTCACCGTGCAGGAAGAGGTCGGCTGCCGCGGCGCGGGCACAGCCAGCTTCGGCGTGGAGCCGGACGTGGCGATCAGCCTCGACACCACGCTGTGCGTAGACACCCCCGGCGTGCCCGACGACATGCGCGTAACTAAACAGGCCCAAGGCGCGGGGCTGATGGTCATGGACTCGTCAATGATCAGCGACGTGGGGCTGCTCGAAGAATTCGAGCGGTTGGCTAAGAAGCACCGCATCAAGCACCAACGGTCAGTATTAGGACGCGGGGGCAACGACGGTTCCACCATGCAACGCGCCGCCGACGGGCGCAAGACCTTTGCCCTGGTCTGCCCCACGCGGTACATCCACACCGTTACTGAGATGGTCCACTTGGACGACCTACACGCTTGCCGCGATCTGCTGGCGGTGTACCTGGGGCAGGCGGGGTAAAAAATCATAAAAAACGGCGTTGGCTTAGGCGGACCGGCTTATCGCTGACCGCGTTGTGTCATGCTAGAATCTGAGCCTGCGGGGTGTAGCTCAGCTTGGCAGAGCGCCTGCTTTGGGTGCAGGAGGCCGTCGGTTCAAATCCGGCCACCCCGATTGAGATAATCTGCTATGGAAACGCTGATTAGCGTTGCCCGCCTGTGAAGCGTGGTGCGGCCTGAACCGGTAGGACTACCGGGAACGCTTTTTTTAGGAGCCGCACTATGACCAAGACCCCCGCTATTGACTGGTGTGTATCACCGGGTCATTTCTCAGAATGTCGCCGGTTGATATCGATGAATACCTGTTCGTTCTCAAGAAAAATATTCACGATATCGGGATCGAATTGCTTGTTCGATTCCTCGACAATGATTGATTTGGCAATGTCGTGGGTGAAGGCCTCTTTGTACACGCGTCTTGAAGTCAAGGCATCGTAGACGTCGGCAAGGGCCACGATCCGCCCGCACAGCGGGATATCCTCCCCCGCCAATTTGTGGGGGTAGCCGCAGCCGTCGAAGTGTTCATGGTGTGACAAGGCGATGTCTCGTGCCATGGTCAGGAACTCGGCGTTGGGGTATTTCAGGAGTGCGGCGTTTAGCGTCTCGGCGCCGGAGGTGGTGTGTGTCTGCATAATTTTGCGTTCGCCATCGGTAAGCCGGTCGGGCTTGAGCAGGACGTAATCGGGGATGGCGACCTTCCCGATATCGTGAAGCGGGCTGGTCTGGTAGACGAGTTGCACGTATTTGGCATCGACCTGCTCTCGGTACTTGGGCAAATTGCTGAGCCGCTGTGCCAGGACGTGTGAGTAGCTGCGGACGCGCTCCAGGTGTGCGCCGGTTTCGGGGTCGCGTGATTCGGCAAGCTTGGCCATGGCGAATATGGCCATGTCACGCATCTCAAGCCCCAGTATCCGTTCGCCGGCACGGATACGCATCTTCAGTTCGGCGTTTTCAAACGGCTTGGTGACGTAATCATCGGCACCGGCGCTCAGGCCGGCGACGATGTCCTTGGATGCCCCGTGCGTGGTGAGCATGATGAAGTAGACGTACCCGTCAAACTCTTCCGAGCGGATGGCCTTACACAGATCGAGGCCGTTCATCTTGGGCATCTCCAAGTCGGAGATCACCAGGCGATAGGATTCACGGCGGATAATATCGAGCGCTTCGGTTCCGTCACACGCGGACTTGACTTCATAGCCTGCCGCATTCAACGCGTGGCAGAGCATCTCACGGGTTATGGTGTCGTCGTCAACGACGAGAACTTTCATGGCTTACATCCGATACACAAGAATCCGTTTGGTCCTTACCGCTTAGACATTTGTTCTCGCAGCGCGGGCATGTATTGCACGCAGCGGTCTACTTCGCTGCGGAGCTGCTCGACCTGCTCCCGGACGCTTTCAAGTTCATTGGCGCTGGCCGAGGCCTCCATGTCGGCGGCGACCTTCCGCAGGCCCTCGGCGGACAAGAGCGCAGCCGAGCCTTTCAACGCGTGGGCGGCCATCGCTGTGCCCGCCGCGTCGTTGTCGATCAGGCCCTGGCTGATCCTGCTCACGTACGCGGTCATTTCCGTCTCGCACTTATCGAGTATTTTGATGAAGAACTCGACGTTGTTGACGCACCGATCCAGCAAAGCTTCGGCGTTAATTGGGGCGTTTTCGTCGGGTGCCTCCGTGGGAGGCTGGGTGTCCCCCTTGAGGTATTTCTTGATGGTTTTAACCAGTTGGTTCGGCTCGACAGGTTTGGCAATGTAGTCGTCCATCCCCGCCTTGATGCAGCGTTCACGGTCGCCCTTCAGCGCGTTGGCTGTCAGTGCGATAATGGGTATTCGCTGACTCGCCTGGTTGGAGAGGGCGCCCTCTTCTTCAAGCCTCCGTATGGTGGCGGTGGCCTCGAAGCCGTCTACTTCGGGCATATGACAGTCCATGAGCACGAGGCTATAGCGCTGCCTCTTAACCGCCTCGATCGCCAGGCGGCCGTTCTCCACAATGTCATGCTCGTACCCCGCCAGGCGGATGATCTCCGAGGCGACCATACGGTTGGCTTCGTTATCCTCCGCAACAAGAATCCTCACGGCTTGAGACCGCACGCGTGTAGCATTGTCCGCTTCCTCATGCTGGGTTTCAACGCCGGGCAATGATTGGTCTACCGATTCGGCCTGTGAGACTGTTTCGATGATGGCGTTAAGCAAGTCCGACTGGCGTATCGGTTTCTGAAGACAGGCGGCCATCCCAACGCTCCGCCGAGTTTCAAGGTCGAGCACTTCATCAAACGAAGTGAGCATTAATTTGGCTATGGGTTCGATGTCTTGGTTGTCGTGGATGGTCCTGGCCAGCTCCAGGCCATCCATGTGCGGCATCGCCATGTCAAGGATGGCCAAGTCGAACCGCCTGCCCGCCGCCGCCGCTTGTTTAAGTAGCGTCAACGCCTCAACCCCACCCTCCGCGGTCTGAACCTCGATGCCCCAATTGGTCAGGTGATTAAAAAGGATCAGGCGGTTGGTAGCGTTGTCGTCCACAATCAGGACGCGCAGCTTGTTTAAATCCGGCGGGATGATCACGGGTTTGACCGCGGCGTTGGGTTGCTCTTCCAGCCGCACGGTGAACCAGAATGTTGAGCCCCTGCCTTCTTTGCTATCGACGCTGATTTGTCCGCCCATCATCTCAATCAGTCGCTTGCAGATCGCCAAGCCAAGCCCGGTGCCGCCGAATTTCCGCGTCGTTGAGCTGTCCACCTGAGAAAACGACTTGAACAGACGGTCGATACGGTCGTGCGGGATGCCGATGCCCGTATCCGACACAGCGATCCGTATCACGTCCCGGCTCGATGAGGCCTCGTCCGGCGTTGCGCGGATGACCACCTCGCCTTGCGGAGTAAATTTGATGGCGTTGTTCACTAGGTTGATGAGTATCTGCCGGAGTCGCTCGCTATCGCCCCGGACAACCTGGGGCACCTTCGGGTCGACGTAACACGCCAGCTCGAGGTTGTTGCTGTTGGCTTTCTGAGCGAGCATCTCCGCGACACCTTCGACCACGGATCGCAAGTCGAAGTCGATCGATTCGAGTTCAACCTTGCCCGCCTCGATCTTGGAGAAGTCGAGGATGTCGGTGATCAGGTTCAGCAGCGAGTCGGCGCTGGACCGGCAGATCTCCGCGTACCGACGCTGCTGCTCGTCTAGGACTGTGTTGCGTAACAGCTCGACCATCCCGATGACACCGTTGAGCGGCGTGCGCAGCTCGTGGCTCATGTTCGCAAGGAACTCGCTCTTGGCGCGGCTGGCTCGCTCGGCGGTCTCCCTTGCTTCCTCGGCTGCCTCCTTGGATCTTTCAAGGTCCTGGGTCCGCTGTTTGACCTGCTCGACCAGCCCGTCGTTCAAATTCCGCAGCTCGGCGTTACGCTGCTGCACCACGCCACGCATGTGCTCAAACGAGCTTGCCAATTGCCCGATCTCGTCGGGGTGTGAGTCGTCGAGAGGCTGAGAGAAATCGCCGCGGCTCATGCTCTGTGTGGCCGCGAGCAGTTGGTCTATCCGGTGGGCCCATCTGCGGATCGTGACATACACAAGCGAGGTGCTAAGCGTCGCGGCGAGAAGGACCATGGCTAATGTGGTCGTGCTGTGTTCACGCAGAGCTTCGGACACGTCCGTGCCCCTAACGCCTACCACAACCCGACCCAGCGCACCGACGCCGCCCGCCGAGTCCGTCAGAGCGGCGCCACGCATGACCGGCTTGCTTACAACAACCGTATTCGTAGCGCCGCCCGACGCGGCGCGATCGACGGGCGACACCACTTCGTCCCGCTGATAATACGCCTGTTGGGTTTCATCGTTGTTATAGAAAGCGATGAACGCGATGCGGTCGTCACTCTTAATAAAGTCTTTCAACAACGAGTCCAGTTGGTCTGCGTCGCCGGTACTCAGGGCCAGCCCGCACACGCTGGCGAACGATGAGGCGATCGTTTCCGCGTCTCTGCCCCGGCCCGATACATTCGCACGGTGGCTCTGGATCACGCTGGCTGTCGTCATGACAACCAGGGCCATCGCGATTGCCCCCACGGAGACAGTCGTCGCCTTGAATCTCAGCCCATGAGCGGAGATGGATTTATTTGGCGATTCAGAGATTGGGCTTCCTCCTACTCCTGACGTACTGCCGGGTGCGGTATGCAGGCGCTGCGTGCCCCCCCCCAGAGAAATGCCGTTTCCGCTCTGGCCCCGCGGGAGACGGTCGTCACACCGGCCCTACAAACCGCCCCTATAACATCGACGAACGCGGTCAAATGCTTTGGCGGATAGGCTCTATCGATTTCAATAATCTCCCAAGTGCTCAGCGCGCCATGGGGGTGATAACCCGGCGCGGTCCGCCCCGCGACTGATAACCGCATTGCTTTTTGAATTCGAGAAAGGCTGACTGGCCGTTACGATCCTTATTGGACTCCAACGCCGCCAAGCAAGCTGTAGGAGACCGATATCCAACCGGTTAACAACCCGGGCTGACTCCGCCACGGCAGTTCTACCCGCCCAAAGCGACTGGACTTAAAGTTGTGGCCGTGTCTTGACGAGCCGATACAAGTTGTAAAGAAGCGCTCTGTCCGCCGAACCACGCCCGGTTTGGTGTGCTATTCGCATGGCGCTTGGTGTGCTTCACCGCCTTGCCGCGGCGGCGCCGTAGACAGTTAGACATGACCGTACTGCGCATTCATTGGAGGATAAAAACATCGCATGGCGATCGGCAAGTCAAGATGGAGAGACAGACGTGCCTTTACCCTTGTCGAGGTGCTGATTGTGGTAACCATTCTGGCCATCCTGGCCGGGTTGGTTTTACCGCACTACACACGCGTCTCAGAGTCCGCGAGAGCGAGTTCGCTCCTGACCGACCTTCAGATGATTCGGAGGCAGTTAATGATTTATCACACCGAGCATAACGGGCAGTACCCCTTGCTGGTGAACATGTGGGACGGCCTCACGAACCAGACCGACATTAACGGCAACCCAGGCAACGACTACGGGCCCTATTTGATCACAACACCCGTGAATCACTTTACAGGCGCATCCGTCTGCGCCGCGGACAACAGCGCGGACTGGCAATACAACGAAATAACCGGGGTGTTGCGCGCTGTAGTGCAAGCCAATCAGATCGTGGAACTCGATCTATCGCCTAACGACGCGGTGGCCTCGCCATGATGAATCTCGGCAAAAAAATAAGGCGTATGGGCCTGGAGTCGTCGTTATGCACCCACAGGCGTGACCAACGGGCTGGGCCGATCGGCCTGGACTTCGGCAGCCGCTGTATCAAAGCGGTGCAGTTGCGGCGCGATGATTTCGGTCATATGACGATGGCGAGTGAGATTAAAGACGTCCCAGGCGATATCCAGAACGACTGGCAGGGACACTTAGACAAGCTAGCGGCACTGATCAAAGAGATGATCGCTGCCGGCGACTTTCTGGGCAGAGAGGTCGTTGGGTGTATACCCGATCGGCTGCTGGAATACCGCAACATACGCCTCACGCCCGAGTCAAGCGGGGACCTTGATTCCGCCGTCCTGGATTATGCCGCGACTGAGATGAAACTCCCGCCGGATCAGTTCACGATCCAGTTCTACGACTGCGGAGAGGTGTGGGACCACGACGAGAGCCGGCGGGAGATTATCGCGATGGCAGCACCGGTGCCCGTGGTGGACGATTACCTCTCACTCTTAAAGCGGTCGGGCTTACTGCCCGTCGCCGTTGATGCGATCCCAACGGCGCTCGCCAGGAGCTTGGGCACGTCGGCCATAGACGATGCGCCTCACGTCCTGCTAGACGTGGGGTACCGCTCGACGTGTCTGACGATTACCCATCACAACGAGATCCGTTTTGTTAAGCGGTTTGAGACCGGCATGGGCTTGTTGGATCAGGGCGTCGCAGACACGCTAGACCTGTCGGTTGAGCAGGCCGAGGGGCTTCGCCGACAGACGCACCGCAACACACACGACAGCGCCGAGGATCAGCCCATCGACCCGATTAGCGACGCGATAAGCGCCACCGCCACGCGTCAAGGCGAGCAACTCGTCCAGGGCATCACCAAGTGCCTCCAGTATTTCAGTGTGACGTTCAGAGAGAGCAGGCCTAATCACGGGTTTATTTTCGGCGGTGGCGCGCAAGAAAAGGTGCTGGTCGATCTGCTAAATGAGAAATCGGGCGTGCATTTTGAGTCCGTGGAGAGTCTAGCCAAGACCGATTGGGTGCGTACCGCACAGCAGTCGTCCCCGAAGCTGCTGGGGCAGGCCGAATGGGTGCGGTCGGCGTTGGCAGTGTCGGACGTGGCGCCGCCGAGTACCTGGGCCGTGGCCGTGGGGCTGGCTCTAAACTTTACGCCCACCGGGGATGAGGGAAACAATCCTTGAAGCGGATCAACTTTATACCCGACACATTCGTTCAAGAACGCGACCGCCGCGTTACCATCATCTGGTGCGGGGCGATCTTTCTTGTCGGTGTGCTCTTGATCGAGGTTTGGTTTGTGAATGCACGACAGGAGTTGGCCGAACTCGACCGTGAGCTTAATGCCCTAAAGCAGCTACAGGCCTCGGCCCAGTTGTCTTCGCGGAAGGCGGGCGAATTCGCGGAGCAATACGGGCCGCAATCGCCGCGGGCGTCGGTCTACAACAAACTCAAGATGAAGGTACCTGTCACGTCGGTCATGGCGCTCGTGTCCGAATTAATGACCCCGGCCATGGGCCTGACCGGGTTTACCCTGGTGGATGAGCCGGCCAACCCCCAGCCGCTGAAAGGGCCGCACAAGCAGGCGGCACGCCCCAGCCCCAAAAAAGTCGCCCCGATCAGGGTAACACTCGAAGGCCTGGCGCCGGAGAACCTATCCATTGCCAGATTCGTCGGTCGACTAGACCAAGAGCCCCTTTTTACCAACGTCAAGTTGGTGTTCAGCCAGTCCGTCAAAAACGGGGAATGGTTTGCCCGCGAGTTTCAGATTCAGGCCGATATCCCATTGGATAGACCCTACGCGCGGAGTGGAGTGATCGAGGTATCACATGCTGATTGACCGTGACCAATTGATGAAAACACTTGTCGTTGTAGGCCTGGCCTCGGTCTACGCGCTTGTGTTCCGGCTCCCCCATCAAAGGGCCGTGGAAGCCAAACAGAAACAGATCGCGTCGCATCAACAGCAGATTACCAATCACCGCGTCAAGGCCGCCCAGTCAGCGGCCCAGCACGCCAGCGTGAGTTCTTTTAAGTCGCTATTCGAAACCGCTATCCCCGCGTCGGCCGAACTGGGGCCACTGCTTGTACAGCTAAGCGAAGACCTGAATAAGGCTGGTGTGACGGACCAGCAACTGCACGCCCAGCCCGTTGTTGAGGGCCAAGATTACAGCCGTATACCGTTGAAACTGCATTTCAGAGGCGCTACGAACGCCCTGTTCGATCTGCTTCGCGGTATTGAATCGCACGGCCGAGTCATCCGGATTGAACGGATCACCGTGAAGGGAAGCCCCACGGACCCCGCGAAGCCGATCCAGATTGACGTTGAGTTGTCCACTTTCTTCGGCGCGTTAGCCGGGGGGGCATCATGAGAAATGCCACAGCCGGTGCGGCCAGCTACGAGGCCGCCAAGAGGCGAAAAATTACGGCACTGACTGCTCTTTTGCTCATACTGGCGGTGATCTGGGGGCGCGTGATGTTCAATGGCGGCAACGCCCCCCGCCCCAGCAAGGCCGATCCGTCAAAAGAAAAATTCTCGGCCGACAACGGTACGGCGGTCGCAAAGCCCGACCAGCCGCCGAAGGACGCTGTGCAGATCGAGTGGCCGTCTGCGCTTGCTCGTGACCCGTTCACGTATGACCAGAGTTTCTACACCTCGGCCCTGCCCGCCGTTGATATCACCCCCGTGGACAACCGGGACAACATCACCAAACGCTTGAAGCTCCAGGTCATCATCTTCGGCGAAGATTCCAAAGCGCTGATCAATGGGAAGACCGTCCGGGTCGGCGAGGTCATTGACGGAGCCCTTATCAAGGCAATCGAACAACACAGGGTAATCATCGAGGTCAACGGCTCAATAATTGAGCTTAGTATGTAACGCGTCGCACAACGGCCCGCGGCGGGCCCCTCGGGAGATCAGCGGGAAGATGGAAGCCAACATCAATCCTAGCCATAAGAATAGTGAGCGGGGGAAGATTACCGTCCTCAGGATCGGCGATCTGCTGTTAGAGCGTGGCCTGATCACACAGGAGCAGATTGATCAGGCGCTTGCTTACCAGAAGGAACACCGCCCCAAGAGCCTGCTGGGCAGGATACTTGTAGACCTAGATTTAATCACCGCGGAGAATCTCGTCGCCACGATGGCCGTTGCGTTGGGCGTGCCATTCAAGAATCTGACGCCCGAAATGATTGACAGCGACGCCTTGGAAATCCTCCCGCACCCCTTCATCAAGCAGAACAACGTCCTGCCCATATCGCTAGCCGACAATCAGTTCACCATCGCGATGGAGGAGTTCACGAATGTCTTCCTGATCGAGAACATCGAGCGTCTATCGGGGTACGCCGTGCAGGTTGTGGCCGCCACCAACGACAATATCCGGCAGGTTATCCAGTCGTGCCTCAGCGATTCCGCGGAGTACGCCTTCGATGAAATCATCGACGAGGTGCGTGAGGAGGGTGAACTCACCGTTGTCGAGCAAAAGCACGAGACGGTGAACGACCTTGAAAGCGCCGCGTCGGATTCCCCGGTCATCAAGCTGGTGAATCACATTATCAACGGTGCGATCCACGAACGCGCCAGTGATATCCATATCGAACCCGACGACGGTGTGTTCAGGGTCCGGTACCGCGTAGACGGCGAACTGCACGAGGTGCTCCAGCCCCCGCCGAATATGCTCTCGGCCGTGGTAAGCAGGATCAAGATCATGGCGGGCATGGACATCGCCGAGCGGCGTATACCCCAAGACGGCGGCATCACCGTCATGCTCAAGAAAAACCCGGTTGACCTGCGCGTGTCGACGATGCCAACCAAATACGGTGAGAAGGTTGTCATACGCGTCATCAACAACAAAGGCGCCTCACTAAACCTCCGCAACCTCGGGTTCTCGGAGACGATGCTTCCTAAGATGCTCGAGATACTCTCTGAGAAGAACGGCGTCATCCTGGTGACGGGCCCGACGGGAAGCGGCAAGTCCACGACACTCTACGGCAGCTTAAACGAGATCGTCACCCCCAAAATCAACGTCAGCACCATTGAAGACCCGATCGAGTACAACCTCGCCCGCGTCAACCAGTTTCAGGTCAACACTAAGGCTGGGTTTACGTTCGCCCGTGCGTTGCGCGCGCTGCTACGGCAAGACCCGGATGTGATTATGGTCGGCGAAATCCGCGACCCCGAGACCGCCCAGATCGCCACGCAAGCCGCGCTGACCGGCCACCTGGTGCTCTCCACGCTGCACACCAACGATGCGCCCAGCGCCGTGCCGCGGCTGATCAACATGGAAGTTGAGCCTTACCTCGTCGCCGCGTCGCTGCGGGGGGTGCTGGCCCAGCGGCTGGTCCGTAAGATCTGCACGAATTGCAAAGTGCAGGCGGACCTCCAGCCCACCACACTCGAAATACTCAAAACCATGTTCGGCGGCTCGTTGCCTATGGATACTTTCTACGAAGGCAAAGGGTGCTCCCAGTGCAGGAACACAGGCTGCGCGGGGCGCATCGCCATTTATGAATTGTTTGTGCCCGAGCAGGAGATGCTTGAGGCGATCGGCCGCAACGCGTCGATCCAGGAGCTGCGGCGGACCTCGAATAAACGCAACTACACCACCCTGCGTCAAGACGGCATCGAGAAAGCCAAGCAGGGCATCATCAGCATCAACGCGTTGCTTGAGGTAGTCGCGCGGAGAGGCCCGGACGAACCCGAAGAAACAGACGACGGCAACGCCGAGGTGTGGCACCCACACACACGGGAAGACGATTGATCCCCAGCCGTGACACGCAAAGCCGCCACCTTGGACAAGACGGCCCATGAAACAGACAACGCTACAAGACACGCGTGACCGCCGCGTCACCCCCGGCAGGCCGCCCAGTGGACAAGAGCGCCGCGCAGGCAAGCGACCGTCCGCTACAGACCGCCAAGGTCATACCAGAAAGGTTAAGACAAACAGCGGCGGAGGGATCAAGAAAGCTTTGATCATCAACGTGGTCAACCAGTTGGCCGTGTTGATCGACACCGGCGTGCCGTTAAGCGAAGCGCTCCAGGGCATTACGGATCGCACCATCGAGCCGAAGTTTAGGGAGTTGCTCCAGTCGGTCACCGATGACGTTCGGTCGGGCAATCCGTTGTCCACCGCGCTTGCGGAATACCCCAAGGCGTTCCCGCCCATCATGCTTGCTTTGCTGCGGGCCAGTGAAGCCAGCGGCACCATGAGCGCCATGCTCAACCGGATCGCCCTGTACCTCACCAAAGAGAACCAGACAGCCAAACAGGTGCGCGGCGCGCTGACGTACCCGATGTTCATGTTCGCAATGTGCATCGGGGTGACGGTTTTTCTGCTCACGGTCGTGCTGCCGCAGTTTGCCGGCATCTACGCCAACCGCGGCGCCGCGCTCCCCGCCCCCACACGGTTCCTGATGGCCGTCAGCGGGCAACTCGTCGATTACTGGGCGTTTTATTCCGGCGGGACGGTCGCACTGGCCGTGGGGCTGCACTTCTGGTCACGGACCCGGTTGGGCGGTATCCAAATCGACTGGTTGAAGCTCAATACGCCCATCCTCTCCAACGTCTTCAGGAAGCTCTACCTCAGCCGCGCCTGCAGGACGATCGGCACCATGCTCGAGACGGGTGTTTCGTTGCTTGAGACGATATCCATTGTCAGGGGTGTGACCCGCAACAAGTATTACGACCGTCTATGGGACGAAGTGGATAGCGACTTGCGCAACGGCAACCCCCTGTCCAACGTGCTGTACGAGTCGCCGATGATCCCCGATCAAATTGCCCAGATGATTGAAAGCGGCGAGAAGTCGGGCCGTCTGAGCCAGGTGTTTTCCCGCGTCGCGGACTTCGCCGAAGAAGACTTTGACCAAGCCGTGAAGACCGCCACCCAGTTTATCGAACCGCTGATGATCGTCCTGATGGGTAGCATTATCGGGTTCGTGGCCGTGGCGTTGCTGATCCCGATATTCAGCGTTGGCAAGGTCGTGGCCGGCGGGTAGCGGCCGCGGCCCGTGCGGGAGCTAGCCCGCACCCGGTGCTATTCGATCGCGCCGACAGACGCCTCGCCGGTCATGGGGTCAAGCGTAATCACCACGGTTAGCCCGGCTGCCCCGAGGGTGATTGTCGCGGGGGTGGTTTGATCCAACTGCCCGTAGAGGCCGAACGCTACCTGATTATCCCCGCCAAGTGAGAAAGCGTCGATTGTTACCTGGTCCAGGTGATAGCCTCGCCCCTGCCCGTACCGAACGAGATAAGGCTGGTTGCCCACCGGGTTGGTGATCGGGATGGTCGGCTGTGATTGTGTGCCGATGTGGTAGGTCTCCGTCGCCGCGTTAAACACCACGACGCGGGCATCGTCCCCGTGAGCCATGGATTCCATCTGTGCAAACTCCAGGTCCGCCACAAGCATCTGCGCCGCGGAGCGGAGCTGAGTCACACCCAGGCCGCTGACCATCGGCACCACGAGTGACGCCACGATCGCCACGACCACCACCACAATCAGGATTTCAATGATTGTAAAGGCCCCGAGCCGCCGCGACCGAGGCGGGGAAGGCCAGGTCCGTATAAACCCGTTCGGTATGCGATCGGGTTGGTCCACAATAGTAGATTTCGGCATATTCCCGCCCTGGCTTACCCCAGCCGGCCGGTCGGACACAGCCCCCGCCTTAACGGTGATCAGGCTGATTGGGGTTATCCCACCTATGACGTCTGTACCGCCGTCATTTCATCTTAAATCATCCAGGGTAATTGGTCTTTCAAGGGTCTAAATCGTCGATTTAAGGTACAGGGAGCCGCCAGGCATTCACACGCGGCACAGATCCAGGAATCCGCCAATGAGACGCAATCGAGCACTGGCCGTACACAGCGGCCGAAACCGAGGACTGACCCTCGTTGAGTCCATGATGGCCTTGGCTGTCTTATCCCTCGCGGTGCTGGCGGTGAACTTCGCTGTGGTCGCCGGGCAGACCCACGCCCGCATCGGCGACAACTCCATCCTCGCGACCGTGCTGGCTCAAGACCTGCTAGAGGAGATCTTGGCCCTGCCTTACGACGACCCCGACGGCGCTTCAGCGCTAGGCCCAGAGGTGCCGGAGACCAGCCGTTTAAGCTTTGACAACGCCGACGATTTTCACGGCTACACCGAATCCCCCGGCGGCATCACCGACTTTACCGGCAACGCCTACCCCGACGACGCCCAAGTGTTCACGCGGTCGGTCGCCATCGCCGCTTCCAATGAATACGTCACGGGCCTGAACACCGCCATCGCCGGCCTGACCGTCACCGTCACGGTCTGGGACGCTCAGGGAAGGTCATGGGCCATCACCCGCTACATCCCCGAGGCCGCGCCATGAAAAGACATAGAAACAGGTCATTATCGCCGACCCGGCACATGCCCGGCTTCACACTCGTGGAGCTTCTGCTGGCGCTGACCATCACAGCGATGATCGGCGGCGGCGTTTCGGCCATGCTCTTCTCCGTGTCGTATGGGACAACCAGCGAGTCGGATATCCGCAGAGTCACTGTCAAGGAGAGAGTGATCGCGTTGCGTATGGACGCGGCTATACGCTCCTCCAGGATGATCTTAGACCAGGGCGCCGATTACCTTGTCCTGTGGATGGGTGACTCTCGCGACAACGGCGTCCCCGATCTTTCAGAAATACGCAGGATCGAGCGCAACAGCGCCACATCCGAGTTGTGGTCGTACACGGCCATACCCGCCCTACCGGACGCGGACAACACCCAATACACTTTCATTACCGACTTCAACACGGTCACACAGGCCCTGGCGGGCACCGCCAATTTTCCCGGTCAGCAATGGGCAGGGAACGTCACCGCCTGGGGCCAGACGCTTGACCAAGCCAACCCACAGACCGCAACAATGCTTGCCTACAGCATCACCTGTTCAGGGAACAACGTAACGAGCACCGTGTCGAGCACCCTATCGCTACGCGGCCGATAACCGCTCACACAACAGGACACCATCCGAGGCGCAAGTAATGCACAGACACCCCACCAGGCACAGAGCCAATGGCATGGCCATGCCGCTTGTCTTAATGGCCGTTGCCATGGCCGTGATCCTCAGCATCTCGTTTCTCAACGCCCAGACCACCGCAACCGGCATGGCGCAGAACGTCGCACGCAGCGCACAGGCACGGGCCATCGCCGAGTCTGGGATCAAGATGGCGTTGGCCTACATCAACACCAACGAGACTTGGCGGACCGACATGACCCACGGCGCTTGGGTGACGGATCACCCATTCGCAGGCGGAAGTTTCTCCATTGTCGGCCAGGACGGCCAGGACACCAACGGCGACGGGGTTCCCGACGGAGATGGGGATTTAAGCAACGAAAAATCCGATGTAGTCACCTTCACCGCCACCGGTCGTTTTGCGGGCGTGACACACACCATCCAGACCGTCACCACCCCCAAGCCCCCCAATAAACGCCTGCTCATGGTCGTCCCCGACCCCAGCAACCTCGCTACCGAGGAGAAAGACCGCGCCGCGCAGTTTGAAGAATGGGCCTATAAAATTTCATACATCGGCGAGGGCGATAGCCAATCCGCCTTTAATAGCGCCGTCGCTTCGAGTGACGTCGCCTATATCTCTGAAAATTGCTATTCGGATACCGTCAATACCAAGCTGCGTGGGGCAATCATCGGTGTGGTCTGGGAAGAGAGCCACATGAATGATTTGTTTGGCCTAGCCTCCAGCAACGGCTCGGAATACACGGGTAGTAACAGCATCAATGTGACCGACAACACACACACGGTCACACAATCCTTCTCCAACGGAAATATTGCGATTGTCGGCGGCACGCAAGCCCCGCTCAATTCGATCAGCGGTACCCTCGCGCCCGGGGCGACTGTGCTGGCCACGCGGTCGGCAAGCAGCACACCCGTGCTGGCGGTGATCGAAGCCGGCGGGGCACTCGTGGGCGGCTCACAGGCCGCCGGGCGCCGCGTGGCACTGCCCTGGGGCGGCAATAACTTCAACTGGTTGGCGTTAACGCCCGCCGGGCTAACGATCGTCAAGGAAGCATTGTGGTGGGCCAGCCAACCCATTTTTGCCGGCAGGGTCGCCTACTGGTCTTTCGACAACATAGCCGGCAATACCGTGGCTGACACCGTCAGCGGTTTAAACGCCACACTCAAGAACGGCGTCGTGACACAAACGCCCGGCGCTATTCTCGGCAGCGAGGCGATCCTGTTTGACGGCGCGAACGACCACGCGGAGGTGCCCCACGACGACCTGTTCCTGCTAGACGAAGGGACGTTCGCCCTCTGGTTCAAGACCGATGATACCTCATCAACCCAAGGGCTAATCACGAAGGATTCGACTGATTTCGACACCGGCGGGCATATGAGCATTTACATCCATGAAGGGGATCACGCTGAGGCCCGCCTTCAGAGCACGAGCAACTCATATAAAGTTAAGACCCCTCATGTGCTCCAGGCCAATACCTGGTACCACCTCGTGTTCACATTCGGCCCAGCGGGCATGAAGCTCTACCTCAATGGGGTGCTTCAGAACACCGACTCATACACCGGCGGTATGGGCACCACATCGGGCGGGAGTGGCAATTATGAGCCCATGGCGTTCGGCGTATCGACCTGGGAAACCGATGACCTGAGCATGTCCGTCTGGGAAGAGCCGCTGTCCGGTCAGATCGACGAGGTTTATGTTTACAACCGTGCCCTGACGCAAGCCGAAATCCAGAAACTAAATTACACCAACACCGGAAATACCATCTACAGCACACGCTGGGTGGACCAACCCTGAATCGCACGCTGGCACCGCGTCAATCGATTCAACCCGACAGGCCGCCCTACCTCACCAGCCGCGCACCGGCGTCAGCCCCGGATGACCGCACGGCTACTTAAACCATAAGACGCCGTGGACTTCCGCGAAGCGACCCACCGCGGACGGCTCTGTTATCGGTCACGCACAACTTGGGCCGCATCACAATGTAGGGGTTGTGACGCCTGTGCCGGTCGCTTGTGTCCATCCCAGGGCATGCCAAGCCATATCAATGCGCCTCGACTCAGATGATCAATGGATTATCCGATACCTGATACAACACGTTAGTTCCGTGAGGGCGGACGGCTATGCACCCCAGCGACATCTCACAACAGCCGCACCCGCCTGATATCGAAAAGCCTTTACATATCCTCAGCGAGCTCGACAAGCGTCTAAATCAGATGCGGTCCTGGGAACAGGACAACGGGAAGTTCATCGAACAATTGCACGAGCAGGCCGAATCAGCCGCCAAAGAGCAGGCCAAACTCGAACAACGCGCCCAAGAACTCGACCAGCTAGACGCCGATCTCAAAGCCAAGCAAGGCGAACTGGAGGAGACGGCCCGCCAAGCCGCCAAGCAGCAAGAGCAGTTGAGCCAGCAGAGTAAAGACCTCAATAAGCGGGATGAAAAGCTCAAAAAAGAACACGAGGAACTGACTCAGCACCAGGAGCAATACGAACACCAGAAACGCGAGCAGCTTGAGCAGCTCGAACAGATCACACAGGAGCAGGAGAAGCTAAAGAAGCAGCAGTGGCAGTCCGACCAGCGGCGGGAAGACCTCACCCAGCAGGAAGAACAACTCAAACAGCAACAGCAGAAAGCAGAAGAGGACCGCAAGCAGTTCGAGCAGTGGCGCCACGACCTGGTCGAGCATGAAGAAAGCCTTAAAAAGAAACACCTCGAACTCGATCAGCAACGCGAAACACTCGAGCAGCACGAGCGCGACCTGGCCGATCAGGACAAACAGATTTCACTTCAACGCGACGAACTGACCCAGCAACGCCAGGGGCTTGTTGAACAGGAAAAACAACTCGAGCAACGCGGCAATGACCTGGACCAACAGAACCAGGAACTGCTGCAGCAGAACGATCAGCTCGCAAGCCAGCGCGAAGAACTGTCGCAATTACAAAAGCAACTTGAGAAACAACAGAGCGACGCCGACCAGCGGAAAAAAGACCTGGCCCAGCAGGGCTTGCAACTCAAACAAGACCTTGAAGGCCTAGACCAAAAGAACAATCAGTTAACCCAAGATCGCGACGATCTGGCCCAGGCCACTAAACAACTCGATCAGCAGCGTCAGGAACTAGCCCACCAATCCCAGCAGACCTTGCAACAACGTCAGGAGCTGGACGATGAACAGGCGAAAATTACCCAGCAGCGCCAAGAACTGACACAGCTTGCAGAGCAACATGAGAAGCGCCGTCTCGAAATCGACCAGCAGAAAGAACAGTCCGCCAAGCGGTCCGAAGAGCTGGCCAAGCAACAAGAGGAAATCGAGCAGCAACAACACAGCCTGCTTGAGCAAAAAGAAGAGCTACAGCAACAGCGTCGCGAGTTGGCTAAGCAGACAGAACAGCTACAGCAACAGCGACAGGGGCTAGACGATGAACTCCAGCAACGGCGGCAGGACCTGGAAAAAGAGCTAGAGCGGCAGAAACACGAGTTGGCTGATCAGAAAGAACAGTTGCAACAAGAGCGACAGGGCCTGGACGATGAGTTGCAGCAACAGCGACAAGACTTGGAGAAGGAGCTAGAACAGCAGCGTCGCGAATTAGCTAAGCAGACAGAACAGCTAGAGCAACAGCGGCAAGACTTAGGAAACGAGCTGCAGCAGCAGCGGCAAAAATTGGGAGATGAGCTAGAACAGCAGCGGCAGAGTTTGGACAATAAGCTAGAGCAACAGCGACTAGCGATAGCCGATCAGAGAGAACAGCTACAGCGGCAGCGCCAGGAACTGACCCAGAAGACGCAACAATTCGAGCAACAACACCGCGACCTGAACGAGCAGAACGAACTGTCCAGACAGCGGACCGAAAGGCTGACCCAGGAACAACAGCGCTTCGAGCAGCAGCAACGCGAACTGGCCGATCAGAGAAATAAAATAGAGCAGCGGCAACAGGACTTAAGCCAACAGACGCAGCAGCTAGAGCTGCGGCGTCAAGAGCTTTCCAGCCAAGACGAAGACATCAAGCAGCGAAGCCAGGAATTGGCTCAGCAACAGACGCGGTTCGATCAACTGCGGGTTCAGTTGACCGAGGCAACGGAAAAGCACGAATCCCTCACCGCCGAACACGACCGGATCAGCCATGATTTATCGTCAAAGAAAGCCGAATTCGAGACGACGAGCCAGCACATCGCTGACCAACAAGCCCAACTCGAACAACTGAAGAAGGAACTAACCGGGCTCCAGGAAGAGCGTGAGGCCTTAGTCAAGGTGGAGAGTCTTCTCGAGGCCACTGAGGAGCAGATGATCCGGCGTTGGGCCACAGACCGGGCTTCGAAATGGGCGTTCCGACCCGCCCTGGTGTTGGCGCTGCTGGCGGTATCAAGCATCATCATCGCCACACGCCTCGAGAGTGTGTATTCACCCTTGCTACTTAAGAATAGTGCTATCGAGCTAGCCGGTATCCTGTTCGGGTGCACGACGGCTACCGCACTGATTGCGATGATATCCTTGCGAAAGCGGTTTATGCGCGTCGACCGGGTCTTGGGTCATTGATCTTGTCATCGCTCTCCTGCCTGTTTGTCGGCATCATCACAGTGTTCTAACACACGCTTGATCCGACCCAAACCTAAAAATTCCAATCAGACGATCCTCGTCGAACGTGGAATAGCCTGTTTCAATGCCGCAACAGGCAACCCGGGGGTGCGGAACGCCGCCGGCTCAAATCCGGCCGCTTCGATATTCGATAAACGCCTGAAATAGATAAGGTTAGCATTGTTCGCTCGACGGCAAGCAAAACCCCGCCGATCCGCTAAGCTTTCTACCTGTCGTCGTACAGGTTGCGCCTATGTCAGATGCACTCCGATCTCTGTTTAACCACACGCAATCGCACCAGTTGTTAGCAAGCGCTGTGCTGCTGATCGGGATACTGCTGTTGCGGTGGTCGCTGCTGCGCACGGTGACCCGCGCCCCGATCAAGTCGTCCGATCTGCGCCGGCGGTGGATCGTGCAGATCCGCAACGCCTGCTTCTTTGCGATCACGATGGGGCTGGTGGTCATATGGGCAGCCGAGCTACGCACCGCGGCGTTGTCGGTGGTGGCGGTCTTCGCCGCGATTGTGCTGGCTACAAAAGAACTGCTGCAGTGCGTGATCGGCGGGTTCGTCAAGATCACCTCCGGCGCATTCGCTTTGGGCGACCGGATCGAAGTAAGCGGCGTCCGAGGCGACGTGATCGACCAGACGCTGCTAACCACGAAGATCATGGAGATCGGCCCTGGCGCGCACACTCACCAAGGCACCAGCCGGGCGGTGACCATCCCCAACAGCCTCTTCCTGACCACACCGGTTTTTAACGAAAGCTTCACCGACAAATACGCCCTGCACACGTTCACCGTGCCGATCGCGGTAGATGGTGACTGGCGGCGGGCAGAGCAGACCCTGCTGCGTGCCGCCAACAACGCCTGCCGGCCGTACCTCGAAGAAGCGCGCCGGCACATCGCCCACCTGACCACGCGCGAAGGGCTCGACACGCCCTCGGTCGACCCGCGCGTCACGCTGACGCTCCCCGAGCCCGGTCGGATCGACCTGATCGTGCGCGTCCCCGCCCCGTCACAGAAAAAAGGCCGCATCGAGCAGCAGGTCCTCCACCAGTACCTCACCGAGATGCCGTCCGCGGCAAAAGCTAAGATTTAAAAGGATTACCCCCCCCACTAGGTCATGAGGAGCGACACCATGCAGGTACAAGCGGCGGCGATATCGTTAGGCGGGGCCAACTTCGTGGTGGCTGTCGTCGGGATGGAGCTGGTCACCAACAGCGGCGAAGCGGACATGGCCATCGAACGCCTCGCGCCCACCTTCGGCGGTGTGCCCGTGGTGCTCATGGCCCAAAAAGAGGACACGTCACCCGTCTACTACGGCGACCAGGACCTTGTCGAGCTGCTGGGCGACGTGCCGGTCGACAAGATGCCGTGGCAAGAATATTCGGTGAAGTAACGGCCGCGTCCGCTCATGCAACGCGGTAGCCCCACCGCACACACAGGGGTTGCGTGGAAGCCCGTGGCGATCACTTGGTTTTAAACCTGCCCACCAGTTCGCGGAGTTGCTCGGCTTTGCTCGATAGCTGCGACGCGGCGGCGGCGGCTTGGTTAGCGCCTTCGGTGGCTTGACGCGACACAGCCGAGACACCCTCGACGTTGCGGCTGACCTCTTCGCTGGCGGCGGACTGCTGTTCGGCGGCGGCGGCGATCGACTGGATCATGCCCGCCACTTCCTGTGCCCTGGTCACGATCAGGCCGAGGCTCTGCCCCGCCTTTGTGGCGCGATCCACGCCCAGGGTCACCTGCTCTGTGCCGGAGTTCATACGCTCCACAGCCTGCTGCGTCTCCGACTGGATGGCCTTGATGGACTCGCCGACCTCGGCGGTGGCCTTGGTGGTGCGGTCGGCTAGCTTGCGCACCTCGTCGGCGACGACCGCGAACCCTCGGCCGTGCTCACCGGCGCGGGCGGCCTCGATCGCGGCGTTCAACGCCAGGAGGTTTGTCTGATCGGCGATGTCGTTGATCACGTTGATGATCTGGCCGATCTGCTCGCCTCGCTTACCCAGTTCGGCAACGCTTGCGGCGCTGGCGGTGACGGCGTCGCTGATGCCGCGCATGCCTTGAATGGTCTGCTCGACCACTTCGCCGCCCTCTTGGGCCACCCTGCCCGACTCACCGGCGTTGTTGGCCGCGTCGGCGCTCTTGCGCGCCACCTCGACCACGGAGCAAGACATCTGTTCCACCGCTGAGGAGATCTGATTGACCTGACCGCTCTGCTCGTCCATGCCGCGTGCCATCTCTTCGCTGGAGGCGGCGATCTGCGTGGCCGCGCTTGCCACGTCGTTGGATGCCGAGGCCACCTGCGTGATCACGTCGTTCAAGGACTCCGACAGCACGTTGATCGTTTGAATGAGTTGGCTGAACTCATCAGTGCCAACGACGGGCAATGCGTCTTCGGTCAGGTTCCCGTCGGTCAGGTGGTGCAGCCGCTCCACCGCGGCGTAGACCGGCTTGGTCGTGGCGCGTGCCATGGTGACGCTCAGCGACAGCCCGATCAGCAGCGTGGCCACGAGGGTCACGACCTCCGCGGTATGGGCCAAGGACTGGGTGGCTTCCAAGCGTGCTTCGACCCGCTTGGCGAGCGCTTCGGCCATGGACCCGATAAGCTCCACGTCCGTTACGGCGGTCGCGGTGGCGATACCGACCTCCAGTTCGTCTTTGATCAGCCTGGACGCGACTTTCTCCAGGTCTTTGATGCCGGCGCGCACCTCTTCGAGCTTGGCCAACTCGGCGTTGGTCTCGGCCGGGTCGGTACCGGCTCGGCGGATCCACTGGCCTGCCGTGTCAAGATTGGCGTAAAGCCGCCCCAGGGCCTGCTCCATAACGGCCACGTGGCGGTACTGCTTGTCGAGCATGTACTCATTCTGATGAGAGAACGCTTTAAGCCAAGCCACCTCGGTCTCCTCAAGCGCGAAGACGATCTCGGATTGGTTTTTGACCTCTTCTATTGTGGCCCGTCCTGAATCCTCAATGGCGTGGAGGTGTTCCTTGTGGCTGTGCAACAGGCCCTCGACGATGTGCTCGATTTTCTCGTCCAGTTCGTCCTTGTGTTCTTTGTCCTGTTCAATTTCATGGAACTTTTTGGACAGTTCAGCGAAGGCATGCTCGTGGTGCTCGAGCTTCTTCGAGGCTTGCTCCATCACGCCGATGGCAACGGGGTCGTTGTTAAATTGGCGGGCCTCTTCGAGCCGCTGCTCGAGGGCCGCGGCGGCGTGGTCGTGGTCCCGCACCGCCTGCTCGCCTTTTTGCCGGTCTTGGATCCCGTAGAGCAAGAACCGGTTCATGTACCGACCTAATTCTTCGGTGCGGACCCCGACCCTGCCGATAATGTCTTTGTACTCAACGGCGTGGCCCACGAGCGAGCTGAAGTAGAAAGTCATGCCCCACATCGCGGCCGCCAAGAAGACGAGCAGCCCGTGGCTGCCGTAGAGCTTGGGGCCGACCTTGATGTTATTCAGCTTCCCGCTTTTGACCACCGCAAAGAGCGCCGCCAGCAGCACCAACGTGGCCAGCACGATGACCCACACCAGGGTGTTACTCTCTTCGTAATCAGCCAGGGCCGAGCCATCAAAAGCGTCGGCGTGTTCGGCGTCTTTGGCTTGGCGTTCCAACTGCTCGAAATGGCTTTTGGTGATCAGCAAGCCGGTGCCGGCGGTGTCACCGCGGGATGTCTTAGCGGCGCTGCCGTGCGTGGCCGAGCCGTGATCGGAACTACCACCGTGGTTCACAGCCTGGGTGGCGTGGCCCGACGGGGCTGACCCCGCCGCGCCGGCGAACACATTCGCGGCCCGGTCCGGTTGGGCTTCTACTTTGGCCAAGACCTGGCCCGTGACCGATTCGGGTAGCCATTCCACTTTGCCCGTGCCCACGTCGTAGATCGCGCCCACCACTTTCACGTACCCGTCGCGCACAAGTCGCCGCGTGGACGGGCTCTCACGGAACAGGTCTTCAATCGACTGCCAGACGTTCTCCTCGATCCCTTTGGCGACCAGCTCCGAGCCTTCCAGGTGCGCGTGCTTGGCGATGGTACGCTCGACCGCGGGCTGGATGTTGTCCACCAGCGGCGGGATGTTCCGCTCAAACCGGTGGGCGTGGCCCTGGACCACCTGGGTTACCGCCGTCACCGCGCCGCACTGGGCGTGACCCAGTACGACCAGCACCGGGGTGTTCACGTGCGCCAGGCCGTACTCGATTGAACCGATCTCGTCCGTGTCGCAAACGTTGCCCGCCACACGGATGACGAACAGGTCCATCACGCCCGCGTCGAAGACACGCTCGACCGGGACGCGCGAGTCCGAGCAGGTGATGACGGTAGCGATGGCGTGGTCGCCCTGGTTTTCGGTGCCGGCCTGGTGGAGACGGGCGGAGTCGGTGTGCGGGTGTTTCGATTTGCCCTTGGCGAACAGCTTGTTGCCAGCCTTGAGGGCTTTGAGGGCTTGATCGGGCTTGGGCTTGTTGGCGAACCGGGCGACATTCAGTTTGGCCGGTTCGTCAACGGCTTTGCCGGCGCGGCTCGCTTTGTCACGTGGCGCGGCGTGGGGGTCGGCGAAGGCGTTCGCGGCGCGGTCCGGGTCGGCCTCAACCTTCGCAAGGATTTCCTGGGTCTTACCCTCTGGCGCCCAGAGCACACGGCCCGAGCCCACGTCGTACAGGGCGCCCACCACCTTGGTCTTGCCGCTCTTGACCAGCTCGCGCGTGGCAGGGCTCTCGCGGAACAGGTCTTCGATTGACTGCCAGATGTTCTCTTCGATCCCCGCTTGGACCAGGTCAGCCCCGCTTAGCTGGGGGTTGTTCTTAATAGCGCGCTGGACTGCGGGCTGGATGTTGTCCACCAGCGGCGGGATGTTCCGCTCCAACTGGTGGCCGTGACCCTGGACCGCGTGTGTCACCGCTGTCACCGCGCCGCACTGCATGTGTCCCAGCACGACCAGCACCGGGGTGTTCACGTGCGCCAGGCCGTACTCAATGGAGCCGATCTCGTCGGTGTCGCAAACGTTACCCGCCACGCGGATCACGAACAGGTCCATGACACCGGCGTCGAAGATGCGCTCAACCGGGATGCGCGAGTCCGAGCAGGTGATGACCGTGGCAATCGCGTGGTCGCCTTGGTTCTCGGTGCCCGCTTGCTTGAGGCGAGCCGCGTCGGTGTGTGGGTGCTCCGCTTGGCCGTTGACAAAACGGTCGTTGCCGGCGCTGAGTTGAGCGATGACCCCGTCAGGGCTGGGCTTGGGCGAGCTTGAGCCGGCTTTAGCCAAGACCTGGCCGGCTATTAACAGAACCAGTATCACCGACAACTTCGTGATTCGCGGTAACGACATGGAAACGCCTCCAAGGATAGATATCACACAAAATATCCCCCCCAAAATGGGGAGGTTGCGCGGACAATGACAATCATGATGTCTATCGACGGATAATAAATTGATATTGAGCGGCCCTGGAACGGCCGTCGCGCAAAGCCAGAGAATTATCTGCTTTGTGTAAAACAGCACAGCTAGAACAGTTCTCGGACCAATCGTGAGACCGCTATTGTTACATAGCCAGCTCGGCGGCGCGCTCGACGCCGGGTCTACTGCGTGTTGTGGGGCGTTTCGAGGTACGGCTTGAACGATTCGTAGCTGTGGACCACGATGCCGCCGTACCCGCCTTTGCGGCTTAGGAAGTGATCGAGCTTCTCCTTTTGGAACCAGAACTCCGAAGGCGGAACACCGTGGAACGACACCTCCGGGCGGTCCTTGATCGGGATCGTCTCCATACCGGCGCACACGTACTTGCCGATCCACTCGGCGTAGGCGCGTTCGACCTCCACGTGTGCCGAGATCGAATCTTCCCCAAGCGCCTTGCGGCGGTAGGACATGATCACGATGTAGTCGGTCAGGTCCTGGATGTGCTCGTGGAAATTCTTGCGGTGGCCGTTGTAATCGAGGATGCAGTTATCGTCGGGCTGGGTCTTGAGGTCGTACCAAAACGGGACGCTGGCGGAAAGCTTCATGCGCGGCGCGTCGAGGCGAATCTTCAGCGCCGCCGCTTCGAGCAGCTCCAAGAACTGGCGCATGATCTCTTCTCGCTGGGGCGTCTTCCACTGCGGCAGCAGGTAAGGCTCAATGTCGTAGTGTAGGCCGGCGATCGTGGTGTTGGGCGGCAGTGTTTTGTTGAACAGGGTGATCGCGTCGATGATCGCCAGCACGGTCGCGCGGTGCTCGTTCATCGCCATCTCCGGCGAGCCGTCAAGCGCCTCGATCTGGACCCCTCGCTTGTTGGCTTTTTCGATGAAGCCGCGGAGCTGATCGGGGTATTTAAGGTGTGGCTGACCCCGCTTGACGGAGCCGGGGTCCATATGGAACTGCACGGGCAGCAGGTCGATGCCGTATTGCTCGCAAAAGGACAGGACTTCGTCGTGGGCGGACTCGTCGCTGATCCACTTCTCGTGCCACAGCCACATGCCGAAGACCCGCGGAGCGACCGCTTGTGACGCGTCGTCTTCGAGTGACTGCGACGCGAGGATCTGCCTAAAGCCGGTGTAGCTGCTGATCAACACGCCGCTGAAGCCGGTGTAGCTGGCGAGCGATTGCTCAGCCGACCGCTTCTGCAGCCACAACTCCCACGCCGGGCGACCGAAGTAGGTCTCACCGGGCTTCTCAAGGCGTTTGGCGGTGTCCAGGCCGACCCACACGGACCTGCCCCGCCACTGCGTATAGCTCAACTCACCCCCGGCCTGGTCGCGCAACACCCCGCCGTTCGCGTCAGCGTCACGCGGGCACATCACCGCCAATTCGTCCGTCAAGTCCTGCAAGTGCTCGTGGAAATTTTTATGCACGCCGTAGTGGTCCACGACGAGCATCTCGTTCTTCTCTGGGTTGGGCTGGTCGTACCAATGAGGCACGCTCACGGACAATCTCAGCGGCGGGTCGGCTTGTTTGGTTTGTGCCCGGGCGACCTCGAAGAACTCAACACAGCGACGCATCAGCGCCTGCCGCGGCCAATCGCCCAACTCCCACAGCGTGTAACGCCGCAGGTCGTAGTGGACACCCGCCAAGCGGGCGTGGGGCGATTGCTTCTCGTTGAACGCCCGCACCGCGTGGATCATCGCCAACGCTTGGTCACGGCCCTGGGGCGTCTCAAGCGGTGTGGCCGGGTCGGCAGCCGCTACCACCTGGATCGCCTGGTCAGCGGCTAATTCAACCAGCCCGCGCAGCGCCCCCGCGTCCGCCAGCGCCGGGCCGCCGTCTTCAGAAGGTTCCAGGTCTAACTCGACCCGGACCACGAGACGACCGACCCCGTACTCCCGGCAGAAATCGATCAATTCCTGTTGCTGGGGCTCGGTGGCGAACGACTGAGGCTCTAGCACCTGCATGGCAAACAACCGGCCCGGCTTGATCGCCACCGCCGAGGTTGGTTCGACCGCGCAACTCAAGCTGAGCATGGTCAGACACCCGACTGACAACATGACCATGACGCCGACCATGACCGTGGCGAACCTTCGGTATTCCATCGCTGCCGCTACCCCTGCCTAAGTGCGCTGCGCCGGTCCGTGATGAACCAATAAATGGGTGTACGGATACCGCACAGGCCAATGCCTAGATGTAGACTAGATCGGCATTTCTAACGCCCGGATGCGGCAAAACACTGATATAACCGGTAAAAGTAACCCACCTTGACGAGCCCGCTTGGGCGGAGTCAAAAATAAGAAACACCCCATCTCTCACGCACGCCAAAAAGCGCAATTGCTTTGTTCCGTATCTCTTAGAAAAACAGGCATTAAACCCTGGTTTTTCGTGATCGCGGCGGTGAATCACCGCGTATTAATATTGTTCCAAATTTTCTGGCTTGAGCGGGATTTGGAGTTATGTTTTTTAAGTAAAGCCATGTGCTGGTTGGCGGGCGGTCTGTGAGCAGGTCTACAGCCAATAAGTTGAGCCGTGGCTGGCGTGGAGTAGATGGTTGGGAGTCAGCACACCCTAAACGGGAGAAATGAAAAATGAACAGTCCATGCAAGTTCAGTATGAGCACAATCGCCGCGGCGGGCCTGGCTTTGGGGTTGGCGCTGCAGCCAGTCACTATGGCGGATGAAGTGCTCGAAAGCTTCGAGAGCTACAGCGACAGCGCCATCATCGGCAACTCGTTCGATAACCTGAACCCGGTCAACACCGCGCCGGACCCGGCGAACGTGATGGCAACGTTTGGCAACCCGTTCACGAACGTCAACGACATTGTCGCGACCACGGCGAGCCCGCTGGCCGGGAACGTCAGCGCGAACATGGTCGCCGAGTGGGGCCAGGCCCCCAGCGACCCATTCTTTGCCGGGGCCGTGCTGGACTTCGTTAGCAAATTCGGCTCCACCAAGGACCTGTCCAAGTTCACCGGCGCCAAGATGCTGCTGTCCGCTCAGACGACCACAATGGGCGGCACAACCGGCACGTCCATGCTCCAACTGGTGGTCTCCGATGGCACGTACTCCTATGCGTCCGACACCGTAGCGCTCAACGCCATGAACGATGAGTATTCTTTCTTGTTCAGCGACCCGTTCACGGTTTCCGACCGCAGCGGCCTACCGCCCGGCAACGACCCGAGCTTCTCGACCATCCTCGGCAACGCACAGCGTATCGGCTTCGCCCTGGTCCGCAGCGGCTTCTCCGACGACGTCGAGTCGATCACGTTCGACAACATCACACTGACGCCCGAGCCGGCTTCGGCCATGCTCTTTGGGGCGGGTTTGTGGCTGATCGCCAGTGGCCGTCGCCGCAGGGCTTGATCACAAATTACTTTTGGGGGGGATAGCACGGGCGGGCCTGCGAAAGTGGGCTTGCCCTTGTTTTTGCGCTAATGCTTCTAGGGTGCCGGCTGTGTCAGGCCGACCTGCGACCCAGCACAGTGCTCACCGCGCCAATCGCGAAAAGCCCAAACGCCGCCGTCGACGGTTCAGGGATGTGCGCGGTCTGGAGGTTGATGGTGAGCGTGCCGACCGGCTGAGCAAACCCGGTGCCCCACTGCGTGCCCTCAACATTCACACTGATGGAGTGATCGGTAAACGTGACACGGTCGGAAAATGACAACGGGGCTTGATTGACGACGATGCTATCAGCCACAACGCTGACGCCGGAGATAAAACCGGACATACCCACCCAATCCAGGCTGCTGATCTCAAGGATGTTGGTAACGCCGATGCCAAACGTGATTGGCGAGACCGGGCCACCCGCTTGGATGACAATGCTCGACGCGTCAATATCGACTGTAAACGGCTGATTGATGGCCTCATTAAATTCCACCGGCCCCGCCGCCACAATGGCTGAAAAAGGGCCCGCCGCCAACGCCCCGTTTTCAAACCGGTTCAACTCGACCGTATCCCCGATCAGCGTTGCCTGGGCGGGGGTGGCCGCTATCGATAAACCCACTGATATCCCCACGATAAGAAAAAAAAACTTGCTCATGACCATCCCCCTTCAAATAAGAAAAGTGTGATTTAACGTTTGGATGTGATCCCTCTGCCGCATGTCTACCTAATCTTCAAGCAGCCCATCTTACCATGCCTTGCCCGAAATTGAAAGCATTTTTCCAGCCGTCAATCAACTATTTTACCAAGCGGAAGAAAACTATCCCTCGTTACGGTTGACAGGGCCGCTAGACCATGTAAATTACGTGACTTGGCATCATACGCTTCAAGAAAGTGCATTGGATCATGAACCGGCAGACGTATTTAGCTAAAAACAACGAGGTTGAGCGTCAGTGGCAGCACATCGACGCCACCGACCAGGTTCTGGGGCGGCTGGCTACGAGGATCGCCATGACCCTGATGGGCAAGGATAAGCCCGAATACACCCCCCATCACGACGTGGGTGATTTTGTTGTGGTGACCAACGCTCAGAAAGTCCGGCTCACCGGCCAGAAGCTGGACCAAAAGTTCTACAAGACCTACAGCCGCCACCCCGGCGGGCTCAAGCACTACAGCTACCGCTGGATGATTGAAAACCGCCCGGAACTGCTGCTGCAAACAGCGGTGCGGCGGATGCTCCCTAAAAACAAGCTCGCCAGCCAGATGCTCAAAAAGCTAAAAGTCTACCGCGGCGAAGAACACCCCCACCAAGCCCAGCAGCCTCAGCCCGTGGCCGTGTAGCGACCGGGCGTTTTATGGATTGAATGACCCATGGCAGACGACCAACAGGTTTTAGCCGAATCACCCACCGCACCCCCGGCCGACGAGGCGCCAAAACCGGTCGCCGAACCCGCTAAGCCGGACAAAGGCGGCTTCTACTGGGGAACAGGCCGCCGCAAGACCGCCGTCGCACGCGTGCGAATCAAACCGGGCGAGGGCAAGTACCTGGTCAACGGCCGCGAGATCAATGCCTACTTCACCGAAGACCGTGATCGCAATAGCGCCACCGCCCCTTTGAATATCTCAAAAATGGAGTCGAGCTTGGACGTGTACGTCAACGTCAAAGGCGGCGGCTTCATGGGGCAGGCCGGTGCGGTCCTGCTGGGGCTTAGCCGGGCGCTGAAAAATTACGACCCCACGCTAGAACACGCCCTGCGCGAGAACGACTTCCTGACCCGCGACGCACGCGAGGTCGAGCGTAAGAAGTACGGCCAACGCGGCGCCCGCAGACGCTTCCAGTTCTCCAAGCGGTAAAAACGCCGCACCGATTACCAGTTGGCCAGGCTGTGTTAGAAAGCGTAGTTTGCTGTTTGCGTGGCCACATCGAGGTTCGGCACGGCCGACTCGCTCACGCTCGCTGGCCGTGGCACCCGGCTACCCGTCTCCCATTTTCGGCTTGGGTGTTGGTTATCCAACACACGCCTATCCGTCCGCCAGAGAACACACACCAATAGACAGCCCATTAACCCGGCAGGGTGGCTGCGACTAAGCGTAGCGTGTCACAGGATAGGTCGCCCAAACTGGGGCATCCGCCTAAGGTGGACTCAGCCCCAGGCACCCGTCCGTTATAAATATAAACCTGAAAAAGAAAAAACCGCCAGTTGAATGCCCCCCGATGGACTCGAACCATCAACCCGCTGATTAAGAGTCAGGACGGTAATTCTGTAAGCGATGTAAAAGAAGGCATTTTCGGCGGCAATGGTTGCGGCCCCAGCAGTATCCCCAGCACTCATCTGCAAATCCACGGCTTTTCGGATCCTCGGCTCGCCCGGCTGATTAAGGCGTGGCCCACGCTGTCTCATGCAGTTCAAGCGGGCATTCTGGCCATGATTGAGGCCGATACACGGCAGAAGGGCACTGAATAACGGTTTTGGCCAATCTACAGGGTTTAACACAGGAACGAGGAGGTAAGAACAATGCCATATTCAAGTCGAGACAACGGAGCATACCTGACAGGAAAGAGGAGTTGGACCTGCAGGCAGCTCTTCAGGAATACACGGACGACACAATGGAGAGGTACCGTTGCTGACTGGGTACCGGCCGTCACCCTGCTTCAGATCTACCACACGTGGATTGCTCATCACCGCGGGCGATACGACCCTGACGCGCCAGACCGTCTAAGCCCACGTCAGTTCGGCCGAGCTGTTCGAAGGGTGTTTCCAGGCGTCAAACGATGCAAGCGATCGTATGAGTGTAAAAAAGAATGGCTACTGCCACCTGACCGGTCCTTTGTCGATTCGTTCCTTACGCGTGACTGACAACTGACGTTATCGACACTACACCCCCCCCGGGTATGGCCCTTTGAATTGGGTCCTATGGTTACCAGGTACCTCACCTGTCGCGACCGAGGTGTGAGAGGTTTTCAACTTTGACGACTTTGACAGAAGGCCGATTGATTACTGCTTCTGAAAGGGCAACCTGTTAGATATCATCACCCAAGTCGCGTAGAGGCCGAGACAATAGCAAAAGTCGAGCTAAGCAAGCGCCCTAGTTTCTAAATTCCGTGAAGACCTCACATGTCTTTAGACAATTGCGCATCATCATTCTTCGATTCGTCCAACACTACAAGTTTGTTGAGTTCATTAGCTAAGGCGTTATTCTGTACCTGAATCTGTTTCACGTAACTTTGCGCGGCGTCTCTATTGCCCATTTCTAGATAGGCTTTGCGAACGATGTCGGGATCACTTGCCAGAGGTTTCCAAATAACTCAGTTGGTCGCTCCTCGACACTCGGGCGTACCACCCCGTCTCTGATCAGGGTGCTGCCTCCCTTACCATATGCTTTGGGTTCATTGACCCGCATACCCGCACCGTAGATCCACCTCATCTGCCACGATATCTCCACACGCGTTCTGACGAGACGGGTGCGATGGAGACGGCTTAGGCAAAGCTTCTAACAACCTTTAGCGATTGCAAGGTTTGGCAAGGTTTGATAAGGTTGTGAATTCTCTCCATCTCCGCGGGAAGGTAGGCTAGTGACACAGAATAACTCCAAGACAGCAGATAAACTCAGTGACCTACTGACGGTGAGTGAGGCAGCGGATTATCTCGGGGTCTCGTCATCGACGCTCCGGAATTGGGACAGAAGCGGCAAGCTCACGGCGCAGCGCCACCCCATCAACGGCTACCGAATCTACAAGTGCCGGCAACTGCAAAAGATATTGATCGGGATCAGTGATGGCGAATCGGGTTGACCACTTATAGGTTCAGGTGAGTCGTTGTGAAGTCGAGATTTTGATTGAGACTGATTTGCTTCGCCAGAAAGAAGCAAACGTAGCAAGAATAAAAAGGTTCCTCATTGGCACAACTCGAACACATCGAAGCCATCGAAATGCGCCTCTGGAGCGCCGCCGACAACCTGCGTGCCAACTCCAACTACGCCAGTAACGAATATTTCCTCCCCGTCATGGGCTTGGTGTTCTTGCGCCACGCCTATAGCCGCTATCTGGCAGTAAAGGAAAGGATCGAGCCCAATCTGCCCAGCCGCGGCGGCAAGACGCGCCAACTGACCAAAGAGGACTTCTCCCAACAGAGCGCTATCTTCCTGCAGTCCAAGGCACAGTTCGACCACCTCGTGGCGCTGCCCGACAGTGAAGACCGCGCCAAGGCAATCATCGAGGCGATGGAGTCCATCGAGGCGGACTACGACAACTTGGGCGGCGTGCTACCCAAGGGCGAATATCAAGAACTGGACAACCAGGTCCTCGGCCAGCTTCTTCGCACACTCAACCCCGATGAGTTGAAGCGTGTCTCCGGCGACGTATTCGGCCGAATCTACGAATACTTCCTCACCCAGTTCGCCGACCAGAAAGCCCATGATGCCGGTGAGTTCTTTACGCCCGTCTCGTTGGTCTCGCTCATCGCACACGTGCTCGAACCCGAAGGCGGCACCGTACTCGACCCGGCTTGCGGTTCCGGCGGCATGTTTGTCCAGAGCGCTCGCTTCGTCGAACAGCAACACGAAAACCCCGTCGAAAAGCTCACCTTCTATGGCCTGGAAAAAAACGCCACCACCATCCGCCTGGCCAAGATGAACCTGGCCGTCCACGGGCTGGAAGGCGACATTCAGAAGGCCATCACGTACTACGAAGACCCACACGAACTGCTCGGCAAGGCCGACTTCGTGATGGCCAATCCCCCGTTCAACGTTGACGAAATCGACGCCGACAAGGTCAAGAAAGACCCCCGCCTACCCTTCGGCCTGCCAGGGACGAACAAGAAGGGCAAGGTCTCCAACGGCAACTACGTCTGGATCAGCTACTTCTACAGCTACCTGAACGAACACGGCCGGGCCGGTTTTGTCATGTCCTCCCAGGCCTCCAGCGCCGGGCGTGACGAAGCCAAGGTCCGCCAGAAACTTGTCGAGACAGGCGACGTGGACCTCATGATCGCCGTACGGTCTAACTTCTTCTACACCCGCACCGTTCCGTGCGAGTTGTGGTTTCTTAACCGCGAAAAGCCCGACCAGCACCGCGATAAAGTGCTGATGATCGACGCCAGGAACATCTACCGCAAAGTCACCCGCAAGATCTACGACTTCAGCCCGGAGCAGGAACAGAACATCCTCGCCATCGTTTGGCTCTATCGGGGCGACACCGACAAGTACCTCGAACTGATCGCGAGCTACTGCCACCGCATGCTGAATGAAGGCGAGGGTTGTTTTAACGCCCAGGATGACGGCGGCAAACAGATCGAGCCGCTACCCTCATTCATCGCTTCACTTAACGCTCTGCGAAACGCGTTGCAGCCATTCCTGAAAACACTAAGTGCAGATAGTTCCCATGCGGAGGCCCTGAAAGAGCTCAACGACGCAAGCCCCACCTTCAAGTCCGACGTGGATACCTTTCAAAAAACACTTGTTGAGCAACAGGCCGTGTGGAAGAAGCAGAAGACCACCAACGGCGAACTAAAGAAGGCGGTCGACCGTTTCGCTCCGCTGGCCGAATCCAGCCGCGACCTCGTCAAGCAGACCGACCTGCTCTACAAGCTCGCCTGCCGACTCATTGAAGCCTGCGAGAACGAGTGCGATGCACGTAATAGTGAGGCATGGGCCAACCGCGACATCACCCGCGCCCGCAAGGCCGCCGACGAGGCGCGCCAACTGGCCGTGGAGCAACTCAAACAGGTCCGCTACTTCTGGCGCCAGGCGCACTGGCTCACCGAACGCTTCCCCGAGGCGAAGCTCCGGGATGTCGACGGGCTGGTCAAGCTGGTGGACCAAGCCAAGATCGAAGCCAACGACTGGAGCCTCACGCCCGGCCGCTATGTCGGCGTCACCCCCGAGGAACAGGACGAGGATTTCGATTTCGAGGAGACTCTGCGCGACATCCATGTCGAATTAGAAGGCCTCAATGCAGAGGCCGTCATACTGGCTGCGAAGATCAAAAGGAATTTTGAGGAGCTGGGGGTATGACGGCTGTTGTTCGCGACTTCCGCAAGACGCAATTCGGTGACATGCCTAAGCGTTATCGAATTGAACCGCTAACCGATTATGTCTTCTTCCAAGAGGGGCCGGGATTGCGGAAATGGCAATGGACCGATGATGGAATGAAGGTCATCAATGGACGCAATCTACTCTTGAACGGTCAAATCGATCTAGGCAATACCGACCGCTTCATCTCACAAATTGAGTTTGACGACAAGTACAGGCATTTCGCGATCGAGCCGGGTGATATAGTTGTTACAAGCTCAGGAACGATAGGTAAAGTAGCACGGATTCGGGAAGAGCATTTGCCGCTAATGATGAATACCAGCGTCATTCGCTTCCACCCGCATGACCCCTCGACACTCGACTTGGGCTTTCTCTTCGCTTTTCTGCGATCTTCGTTGTTTCAGCAACAAGCACAAAGTTTTGCCATAGGAGCCGCGCAACTCAATTTTGGACCCATCCATTTGAAGCAAATGAAGATCGTAGTCCCCCCGTTGGGGGAACAGCGAAACATCGCATCCATTATCTCCGCCTACGACGACCTGATCGAGAACAACGGGCGGCGGATTCAGTTGCTGGAGCAGGCGGCGCGGCTGCTCTACAAGGAGTGGTTCGTCCACCTCCGCTTCCCCGGCCACGAACACATCAAGATCACCAACGGCGTGCCGGAGGGGTGGGCGGTCCGACGGTTGTCCGATTTGGCAACGAAAATCGGCAGCGGGGCTACGCCACGAGGTGGTGCTAATGCATACCACTCCAAGGGTATTACCCTTATTAGAAGTATGAACATTTATGACTACCAATTCGAGGACGACGGTCTTGCATACATCAATGATGATCAGGCCGATAAGCTCTCGGCAGTCTCAGTCGAACCATTGGATATACTTCTCAACATCACTGGCGCGTCAGTTGCGCGGTGCTGCATAGTTCCTGATCGTCATTTGCCTGCTCGGGTCAATCAGCACGTGATGATTATTCGGCTTAATCCAACCGAGTGTGGCCCTCATTACGTCCTCCATACCATTAACAGTCACCAGCACAAAGAGAAGCTGCTCAGCATTGCCAGAGCCGGTGGCGCAACGCGCGAAGCACTAACCAAGGACGTGATACAGAATCTCTCCCTCCTCGTGCCGTCTAAACATTTGTTGGACCAATTTGAAGAAACTGCCGGTAGTTTGTTTGATCAGCGTCAGCTTCTCGCCGCACAGAATAGCCAACTTGCTCAAGCCCGCGACCTTCTTTTGCCGCGCCTGATGAGCGGGGAGGTGGCGGCATGAGCTTTCGCCTTGTGGATTCCGGCTGGGATGAGGTGATGCGGAAAGCGCTAGTACGCGATCGCTCAGATGTGTGCTTGGTATCCCCATTCATCAAGCATAAGGCTGCCGAGACGCTACTGAAGGGAGCGGATATCGATCGACTACGTGTGATCACGCGATTCTCGCTGACCGACTTCGCTCGGGGCGTTAGCGATCTATCTGCGTTGTCTTACTTGCTAGAACGCGGAGCCTTGGTCCGAGGCGTGAAGTACCTGCATGCCAAGATGTACTTATTCGGCGACAGCCGGGCGGTAGTAACTTCGGCGAACCTGACTCGAGCCGCACTGGTGCGGAATCACGAGTTCGGGTTCGTGGCTGAGGATGCCAAGATCGTTGGTCGATGTCGTGATTATTTCGAAGACCTGTGGTCGAAGGCCGGGGATGATCTACGACCTGAGCAGGCGGCACGATGGAACGATACGGTCGCACAATACCTCGTCAAGCACGGCGGCAACAGTAATGATCCTGTGGGGTTGGGAGACGAAGGCGCTGATGCCGGATTCAAGCCAGAGGTGGTCATCCTGCCTGAATCCATTGCGGAAAGTGAGCAGGCGTTCGTCAAGTTCTTTGGGGAGAGCCATCGACGAGCCGATCGCTCGATGGAGGTGATCGAAGAGGTTCGTCGATCTGGTTGCCATTGGGCGTGCACCTACCCCAAGGGTAAGAGGCCCCGACAGGTGCGCGATGGTGCGCTGATGTTTATGGGGCGCATGGTTAAAGAGCCCGCCGACATCATCATTTACGGTCGAGCGGTTGGAATGCGGCACGTCAAAGGACGCGACGACGCAACGGTCGAGGATATCAAGCTGCGTGAGTGGAAGGAGAAGTGGCCGCATTATGTTCGTGTGCATCACGCCGAATTTCTTGCTGGACCCCTGACAAATGCCATCTCACTCAATGCATTAATGGAGAAGCTGGAGTCGAATGCATTCTTGTCTACTCAGCGGAACACATTCAATGGGAAAGGCAACACGGATCCCCGAAAGGCGTACAGGCAGCAAGCGGCCGTTGCGCTCACTGCTCAGGCAGCGGCATGGCTGAACGAGCAGCTTCAACAGGCATTTCTCCGACATGGGACATTACCTGCGGTCGAATTGGCCACATTAGACCGCCCTGCAATTGATGTATCGGGAAGCGAAAGTTCCGGCGAGGTGGCGATATGAGCATCGATACGAATCTCCAAGGACGGCTGCGGAACACTTCGCTTCCCGCGAGCGGCGGCATGCTTCCGCTCTACGAGGCCGTCAGCAACTCCATCCACGCGATCGAGGATACTGAGCAATCGGCGGACAAGGGCCGGGTCGACGTTGAGATCATCCGTGACGGGCAATCATCCATGCAGTTCAACGGGCGTGATAAGCAGCTGGGGCCGGAGGCCAAGGGTAGTATCGTCGGCTTTAAGATCACCGACAACGGCGTCGGGTTCGACGAGGTCAATATGAAGTCCTTCCTTACGCTAGACAGTGAGTACAAGGTCGCTCGCGGCGGCCGAGGTGTCGGTCGACTGCTCTGGCTCAAGGCTTTCGGTCGTGCGCAGGTGGACAGCGTCTTCGTGGCTGAGGACGGAACGAGCAAACGGCGAGCTTTCACGTTCGACGCTCGCCAGGGGGTTTCTGAGCCCCAGACCGTTGATGCTGGCGATGTCCCTCTTCAAACGACGATTCATCTCTCAGGGTTCACGAAGCGATATCGCGAGGCGTCACCCAAGACAGCGAAGGTGATCGCAAGGAACCTGTTCGAGCACTGCCTCTGGTACTTCGTGCGGCCTGGCGGAGCGCCAACGATTGAAATTGTGGATGGTGACGAGACGATCTCCCTCGACGAGGTCTACGAGGAGCACATGGTTGCGGGTGCCACCTCGGAGTCCATCCAGCTAAAGGACACCTCATTCGAGTTGATTCACGTGAAGCTTTCAGCGTCATCCACGCGAAACCACAGTATCGCCTTCTGTGCCGCGAATCGCCTTGTCTTACAGGAAAATATCAAAGGCAAGATCCCTGGACTGTTCGGTAGCCTCCACGACGAGGCGGGCGATTTCGTATACGAATGCTACGTCAGTTCCCCGCTTCTCGATGAACGAGTCCGGTCTGAACGGACGAGCTTCGACATTGAGGAGGAGCCCTTGGAGATGTTCGCCGACGGCGAACTGTCCCAGAAGGAGATACGCGAGGCAGTGCTTGAACGTGCATCGGCGTTTTTGGAAGGCTATTTGGAAGAAAAACGACAGCTCGGAAAAGAGCGAGTTTCAACCTTCATCGCAAGGAAGGCGCCACGATATCGACCAATAATGAGCCGGATACCTGATGACCAGCTTGCCGTCGATCCTGACATCACCGACAAGGAACTTGACCTATTGCTTCACAAGCAGCTCGCGGAAATCGAGGGCCAACTTCTCGCTGACGGCCATGATGTGATGGATCCCAAGGCCGGAGAGACCTATGCCGACTACCAGGTCCGCCTTCAGTCATACCTAAAAACCGCAGAGGATATCAAGAAATCGGATCTGGCGAACTATGTCGCCCATCGGAGGATCATCCTGGACCTCCTCGAAAAGGCGATCCAACAGAAGAGCGACGGCAAATACGAACGAGAGGACCTGATTCACAATCTCATTATGCCGATGAGGAACACTTCTGATGACATCCTCTTCGATACCTGCAACCTATGGTTGGTTGATGAACGATTGGCGTTTCACGACTATCTGGCGTCAGACAAAACACTCGCGGCTATGCCGATCACGGAATCCGATGAAACCAAAGAGCCCGACATCGTCTCGTTCAATGTGTTTGACACACCTGTTCTTGTCTCCGATACACAAAAGCCCTCGCTGGCATCGATTGTGATCGTCGAGTTGAAGCGACCGATGAGAAATGACGCGGCCGCTGGCGAGGACAAGGACCCTATTGAGCAGGCGTTAGGTTACTTGGATCGCATTCGGAGCGGCAAGGTACAAACACAATCCGGGCGCCCTATACCAAAGTCTGAGGATGTGCCCGGCTTCTGCTACGCCATCTGCGACATCACCCCAAGTGTCGAGAAGCGGTGCAAGATTCTTGGGCTCACGCCAACGCATGACTACTCAGGATACTTCGGCTACAACCCGAATTATCGTGCTTACCTAGAAGTGATTTCATTTGACCGTCTCGTCAACGCGGCAAAGGAACGCAACAAAGCCTTCTTCGACAAGCTCGGGCTACCGACCAAATGAGCTATACAGAGGACACCCTGGTACAGAAGACGACGGCCGAGTATCTGGAACAGAAACTCGGTTGGGAGTCGGTGTACGCCTACAACAATGAAGACTTCGGGCCGGACAGCCTCCTGGGCCGCCTCTCCGACCGCGAGGTGGTGCTAACGCGAATCCTACGCGAGAAGCTCGTCGAGCTGAACCCGGGGCTACCCGACACGGCTTATGATGATGCGGTGCGGCAGATTACTGCCACCGTGGCATCGCAGACTCTGGTCGCTACCAATCGGGAGAACTACGCCCAGATGCGCGACGGGATACAGGTCACCTTCCGTAATGAACAAGGCGAGCGGGTGCGGCAGAGTCTTCGGGCGTTCGACTACACCGAGCCGACCAACAACGATTTCCTCTGCGTGCGCGAGCTATGGGTAAAGGGCGACCTCTACCGACGGCGGGCGGACATTGTCGGGTTCGTCAACGGCCTGCCGCTACTGTTCATCGAGTGCAAGAACATTCACAGGAATCTTAAGGCGGCCTTCGAGAAGAACTACTCCGACTACCGCGACACCGTCCCGCACCTATTCCACCACAACGCCGTCGTGATGTTCGGTAACGGCGCGCAGGCGAAGATCGGCTCGATCACCAGCCGCTGGGAACACTTCAGCGAATGGAAGCGGCTGGCCGAGGAGTCGCCGGGCGCTGTGGACATGGAGACGCTGCTCAAGAGTGTCTGCAAGAAGCGGAACTTCATGGACCTCATAGAGAACTTCATTCTCTTCGATGAGTCCGCCGGCGAGCTGAAGAAGATCATTGCCCGCAACCACCAATTTCTCGGTGTCAACCGAGCTATCGAATCAGTATGCAACCGCAAGGCGCGACAAGGTAAGCTGGGGGTCTTCTGGCACACCCAGGGGGCGGGCAAGAGCTACTCAATGGTGATGTTTACCCGCAAGGTACACCGCAAGCTCGGCGGCAACTTCACTTTCCTTGTGTTGACCGACCGCGATGATCTGGACACACAGATCTACAAGACCTTCGCCGGCTGCGGTGTAGTCAGTGACCAGGAGCCGTGCCGGGCGGCCAGCGGCCATCACCTGAACGCGTTGCTGACTGAGCACAAGACGTATGTGTTCTCGCTGATCCAGAAGTTCAATCAAAAGGTGGAGCCGGAACAACCCTATAGCGAGCGCGACGATATTATCGTCATCACCGACGAAGCGCACCGTACTCAATACGGCACACTGGCACTCAACCTGCGCAACGCCCTGCCCAATGCCTGCTATATCGGCTTTACCGGCACGCCGCTGTTTAAGGACGACGAACTCACGCGGCGGGTGTTCGGCGATTATGTTTCCACCTACGACTTTCAGCGGGCGGTAGAGGACAAGGCAACCGTGCCCCTCTACTACGACGCCCGTGGCGAGAGGCTGGGCATGGCCATTGGCGACCTCAACGAACGCATTGCCGAAAAGTTGGAGCAGCTGGAGACCGACAGCATCGATGTTGAGCAGCGGCTAGAGAAGGAACTCAAACGTGACTATCACATCATCACCGCCGGCAAGCGACTCGATCAGGTGGCACGAGACTTCGTGTGTCACTACTCGACCGCCTGGGAAACCGGCAAGGCGATGTTGGTGTGCATTGACAAGGTGACCTGCGTGCGGATGCACGGACTGATTGCCAAGTACTGGGACAAGCGCATCGCCGAGCTGGAGTCGGAGCTGGTATCGGCGACCGACGAGCAGGAAGTTTTGTTCCGCCAATGCCAGATTAATTGGATGCGCCAGACCCGCATGGCTGTGGTGGTCAGCGAGGAGCAAGGTGAGGTGGACAAATTCCGCAAATGGGGCCTGGACATCACCCCGCATCGCAAGCTGATGAAAGAACGCATCGAACTGCCCGAGTCGATGCGCAGCAAACCGCAGTTTCGCAACATGCAGCGGATGGAGCTGGACGAGGCGTTCAAAATGGAAGAACACCCGTTGCGCGTAGCCATCGTTTGCGCCATGTGGCTGACTGGATTCGATGTGCCGAGCCTCTCGACGCTCTACCTCGACAAACCGCTCAAGGCCCACACTCTGATGCAGGCCATCGCGCGCGCCAACCGCTTGAACGAGGGCAAGAACAACGGCCTGATCGTGGACTATTGCGGCATCCTCAGGCACCTGCGTAAGGCGATGGCGACGTTCGCCGGTACGATTCCTGACGGGCAAGGCGGCAAAATTGATCCGGCGCGGCCGGACGAGGAGTTGCTGACGGATCTGGCCGAGGCCATCGTCTTGGCGCGAGCGTTTCTCGATAAGCAGGACGTGTCACTGGACGACGTCATTCACAAGAGCGGCTTCGAACGCAACGCCGCCATTGTGGCATGCAAGGAGGCGGCCAATCAGAACGACGAGTTCCGCAAGCGTTTTGAGATCATGTGCCGTGAGGTGTTCAAGAAGTTCAAGGCGTGCATCAATGTTGAGGGTGTCAACGCCCACCGCTCTGACCGGGATGCGATCAATATCGTCTACAAGAGCCTGCAGCGGGATCGCGAGCAAGCCGACATCACCGATATCATCCGGCAACTGCACCAAGTGGTGGACGAGGCGATAGAGGTGCAGCCCGAACGCGTGGGCGAGGGGTCCGCAACCTACGACATCAGCAAGATTGACTTCGACCGACTGCGCAAAGAGTTCGAACGCAGCACCAGAAAGAATACCACCGTCCAGGATCTCAGGCAGGCCGTGGAGCAACGATTGCAACGCCTCTTGCTGCAAAACCCACTACGCACCGACTTCCAGCAGCACTATGAGCAGATCGTTTCTGAGTACAACCGCGAGAAGGACCGGGTGACGATCGAGCAGACCTTCGAGGCTTTGCTAAAGCTGGTACAGGAGCTGGGTGAAGAAGAAAGCCGGGCCGTTCGTGAAGGACTCGACGAGGAAACTCTGGCGATCTATGACCTCCTGAAAAAGGAACCACTAAGCGCCGCTGAGATCAAGCGGATCAAGGCGGTCGCCGTTAAGCTCTTGACCACCCTGAAGGCCGAGAAACTCAAGGTCGACCACTGGCGGGAGAAGGAGTCCACCAGGGACGCAGTCCGACTCGCGATACGGGACTTTCTCTGGAGCGACGAGACGGGACTGCCCGTCGGCAGCTACGAAGAAAATGAGGTGAAATCACGCGCCGAGGAGGTCTTCCGGCACGTGTATCGGGCGTATCCTACGGTGCCGTCGCCATTTTACGAATGTGTGGCGTAGTTGAATGCTACCGTAGGGAAGAAGAGAACCCAAACACCCCTTTGCCATAGTTAAGATCCCGCATCTGGAGCCCAGAATGTCCGAACCCACCATCACATGCCCGAACTGCAAGACAGAGATTAGGCTTACCGAGTCACTCGCGGCACCACTCATTGAGGCTACTCGTAAGCAGTACGATGACAAGCTCGCCAAGAAAGATGCCGATATCGCCAAACGTGAGGCCGCCGTCCGCGAGCAGCAAACTGCCGTCGCCAAGGCTCAGGAGTCCATCGACGAACTGGTCGCTGCGAAGATGAAAAGCGAACGCGCCATCATTGCTGCCGAAGAGGCGAAAAAAGCTAAGCGGGCACTTTCCAATGACCTCGACCAGAAATCCCGTGAAGTATCAGAATTACAAGATGTCCTCAAGCAACGGGATGCCAAGCTGGGCGAGGCCCAGAAGGCACAGGCCGATCTGATACGTAAACACTGACCTGCCCCCACGTGTTGTACCAATGTCTATGTTAGTTGAACGTCTGTTCCTTGGGGTTGTTGAGGCGGACGAAGCGTAGCGAAGTCCGGCTCAACAACGAGCCAAGCCTCCGGGGCCGGCGGCCGATAGTCCA
>JAJDCS010000042.1 GCA_029260715.1 Phycisphaeraceae bacterium
CCGTTCTGGTCATTGAAGACGAAGCCGATATAGCCGAGTTGATGCGCTACAACCTCGAAGCCGAGCGTTATAGCGTCAGCTGGGCGGCTACCGGTGAAGAAGGTCTGCGCAAAGCGCGGCTGGAGCGGCCCAGTATCGTCCTCTTAGACCTCATGCTGCCGGGAGTAGACGGGCTCGAAGTATGCCGCCGTTTGAAGGCTGATAGCGACACAGCGAGCATTCCAGTCGTGATGGTAAGCGCACGCGGCGAAGAAGCCGACGTCGTCACCGGGCTCGAGCTCGGCGCAGAAGACTATGTCACCAAGCCCTTCAGCCCACGCGTCCTCATCGCACGCATCAAAGCCGTCATGCGCAGGCTAAACAAAAACGGCACCCCTCAAGAACACGACGAGGCCATCCTCCGCATCCATGACCTAACCATCGACCCGGCACGCCACGAGCTACGCGTCGCCGACCAGCCCGTTGACCTGACACACACCGAGTTCCGCATCCTCGAAACACTCGCCAAACGACCCGGCCGCGTCTTCACCAGGTCACAGATCATCCAGCTTATCCAAGACGGCCCAACCGCCGTCACCGACCGCTCCGTCGACGTGCACATCACCTCATTGCGGCGAAAACTCGCCGACGCCGCCCGATACATCCAGACAGTACGCGGCGTAGGCTATAGGATAAAGGCCGGAGACGACTAAGCCATGCCCCGAAAACGCCTGATCTGGAAGGTCATGCCCGGATACCTGGGTGTGATCGTGCTGTGTACGGCGTTGGTCGCGTGGTTGGCAGGCCAGTCCGTCCGCTCGTTCCACCGCACCGAAACCGCCCGTGAACTCCACAACAAGCTCAACCTGATACTCCCACAGGTCAAGCCACTTCTAATCACAAAACAGCTCCCAGAAATACAAAAGCTCTGCAACGAGTTGGGCCCCGCCTCTTCGACCCGCATCACCGTCATCTCCAACGCAGGCCTCGTGCTGGGGGACTCCGAACAAGACCCCGCCAAGATGGACAACCACGCCGACCGCCCCGAGATTCTCGACGCACGCACAAACGGCATCGGACGATCCGCGAGGTTTAGCGAAACGGTGGACACCGAGATGTTGTACGAAGCACGAAGTATTATCCACGACAAACAAGTCATCGGGTTCGTGCGAATCGCCGTTTCACTCGACACCGTCAAACAGACGCTAAGCAGCGTACGCACACGCATCCTAGCCGGCGGCCTAGTCATGGCAGTGATCGGCGTGACGCTCATGCTCGTCGTCTTCGCCAGACAGATCGCCTTACCGCTGCACCAACTCCAGGAAGGCGCACAGCGATTCGCCTCCGGCGACTTCAACCACACACTGCCCGTCCCAGACTCCGAAGAAGTCGGAACGCTCGCCGAAGCGCTCAACACCATGGCCCAACAGTTGGCTGAAAAAATCCAACTCATCACACAACACTCCCAGGAGCAGCAAGCCATCCTTGCCAGCATGATCGAGGGCGTCATCGCCGTCGACGGACAGCAGCGCATCATCACCCTCAACGACGCAGCCGCACAACTCTTGAATATCCAGCACCAACAAACCACCGGCCGAGACATCGCCGCGGTCATCCGCAACGCCGACCTCCAGCAATTCCTGACCCGGGCGCTCGCCAGTACCGAGCCCATCGAAGACACGATCATCTACCACGGAGGCGAACACGAAAGGGCGTTCCAGGTCCAGGGCACCGTCTTGCACAACGGCTACGAAGCCAACGGAGCCGTCGTCGTCCTCCACGAAATTACCCGCCTGCGCCACCTCGAAGCCGTGCGACGCCAATTCGTCGCCAACGTCTCACACGAACTCAAAACACCCATCTCAGCCATCAAAGCCGCCGCCGAAACGCTCATCGGCTCCGACCGCACACCCACCGACTCAGAAAACAGCGAACGGTTCTTGAAGATCATCACCCGCCAAGCCGACCGCCTCAACGCAATCGTCGAAGACCTGCTCATGATCGCACGCATCGAACAGGACCAAGAACAAGGCCAAATCGAGCTGTCCAGCGCCCCCCTTGGGCCGGTGTTGGCTTCCGCCGTGGAGACTTGTCAACTAAAAGCCACGGAAAAAGACACGTCGGTCTCCGTCCACACCCAAACCGATCTATACGCCCACATCAACGCCCCCCTGCTAGAGCAAGCCGTCATAAACCTCGTCGACAACGCCATCAAGTACAGCCCACCAAACACCACCGTCACCGTCACCGCCGAAAGCAACAGCACCGAAACCGTCATCACCGTCCAAGACCAAGGCCCCGGCATCGCCCGTGAGCACCTCCAACGCATCTTCGAGCGGTTCTACCGCACCGACCAAGGACGCAGCCGAGCCATGGGCGGCACAGGCCTGGGCCTGGCGATCGTCAAACACATCGCACAAGCGCACCGCGGACGCGTCAGCGTCGACAGCACCACTAACCCAGCCAAAAACCACGGCTGCATCTTCCGGATACACCTGCCCACGGACGAAGCTTAAAACGCAACCCGCCCGACCAACACACCTTTCTAACACACCCTTAACCGAACGCTAACAATTCTTTCCTAACCTTATGTGTGATGAGCAAGCACACATCCCTGTCACCGACCAAGGAGATACAGGCAATGCAAACCATCCGTACGCTAAAAAAACCGCTGTTTAAAATTCTCTTGGGGGCATGCCTAGCGTCTGCCCTGCTCTGCTCGCTTACCCAAGCCGAACCACCCAACGCCCGGTCACTCAAGGGCCTCATCCGCATCGACGGCTCCAGCACGGTCTACCCCATCACAGAAGCCGTTGCCGAAGAGTTCGGCAAAGAATACCCCAGGGTCCGCGTCACCGTGGGCATCTCCGGCACAGGCGGAGGGTTCAAACGCTTCACCATCGGAGAGACCGACATCTCCGACGCCTCCCGCCCCATCAAAGGCAAAGAAAACGACAACGCCGTCGCCAACAGCATCGAATTCGTCGAAGTCCCCGTCGCTTATGACGGCCTATCGATCGTGGTTAACAAACAAAACGATTGGTGCGACAGCCTGTCCGTCGACGACCTCAAGCGCATCTTCCTTGACGGCACAAGCGTCAATACATGGCAAGACCTCCGCCCCGAGTGGCCACCAGTGCCCATCAAAATCTACGCGCCCGGCACCGACTCAGGCACTTTCGACTACTTCAAAGAAGTCATCGCCGGCAAGACCGGCGCTATCCGTAGCGACATGTCAGTCTCCGAAGACGACAACGTCCTCGTCCGCGGCGTGTCCGGCGACAAAGGCGGCATCGGCTTCTTCGGCTGCGCCTACTACTTCGAGAACCGCGATAAGCTCAAAGCCGTGGCCATAAACGGCGTCCTACCACAGCCTGACACCATCGAAACCGGCGTATACAGCCCGTTCAGTAGGCCCCTGTTCATCTACGTCAGCACAAAATCACTGGACCGCCCCGAAGTCGCCGCATTCGTCGAGTACTACCTCCAGCACGGCCCGGCCCTGGCCCAGGAAGTCGGGTACGTCAAGCTACCCCAAGACGTTTACAACATCGCCAGTGAGAACATTAAAAACAGACGAACCGGGACACAGTTTTTAACCAGCAACGGCGACAAGGTGTCGGGATCACTGACACAGGTCTACAAGTGACCCCTGCCCAGGGCGGTAGGGAGAACCGCGGTGGTGGCGCGTAACCGCGCCGCCATCGCATCGCAGGGCGCAAGGCCGAGTGAACTGGCGAATATGTCGAGCACTGTCGCTATATCCAACCTAACGGCGATCGGCCGACCCAGGTCGGTGCTGTGGCGAAAAGCCCGCGAATCGGCCGTCATGGCCTCCCTAGGACTGTGCGGCCTATTCTCCATCACCATCACGCTAGCGATCATTGTCGTCCTCGGCACAGAGACAGTCGCCTTCTTCAAACTCGATGACGTATCAATCACCGAGTTCCTCTTTGGCACGCAATGGAGCCCGCTGCTCGGCGCCGAAAAGCACTTCGGCATCTGGCCACTAATCAGCGGCACTCTCCTCGTCGCCGCGATCGCCATGTTGTTCGCCATACCCCTGGGCCTGATCACCGCGATCTACCTCAGCGAATACGCACCCTACAAACTCCGATCCATCCTCAAGCCCGTACTCGAAGTCCTCGCGGGCATACCCACCGTCGTGTTCGGCTTCTTCGCACTCACACTCATCACGCCCAGCCTACAGTGGCTACACAGCGGATTCGGGGTCTACAACGCCATGAGCGCCGGCCTCGCCGTCGGCATCATGTGCCTGCCCATCGTCTGTTCATTAACCGAAGACGCCCTCCGCGCCGTACCCCGCAGCCTCCGAGAGGGGGCATACGCCGTCGGAGCCACCAAGTTTGACGTCTCCGTCAAGGTCGTCGTACCAGCCGGGCTGTCGGGCATCGTCGCAGCCTTCCTCCTAGCCATCGCACGAGCCGTCGGCGAAACCATGATCGTCGCCCTCGCAGCCGGAAGCTCGCCCAAACTCACCATCGACCCCAGAAGCGAGATACAAACCATGAGCGGCTACATGGTCCAGATCTTCCTGGGAGACGCCAGCAACTTCGGCCCAGAGTACTTCTCAAGCTACGCCGTCGCCGCCACGCTCTTCATCATGACATTCGCCTTAACCGTCCTTGGACACAAAATACGAATCCGCTTCAGGGAGGAGTATCAATGACCAGCGCCACAACCCAGCCGTCCATCCCTACCGCTCGCATCGGCGTCGCACGCTCCGTCAAGAAACGCGCCGCTAAAAACTATTTCTTTGTAACTCTCTGCATCATTTCAACCTGGGCGTCGGTCGCGATCCTCCTCGTCCTGCTGGCCGCCATCGTCTACATGGGCTACGAGCACCTCGACTGGAATTTCTTGCAAAACGCACCTTCGCGCAAACCCGAATTAGCGGGCATCAAACCCGCCCTGTTCGGCTCGGTCTGCATCGCCGTCGTCTGCACCTTCTTCACTCTGCCCATCGGCGTGGGCACCGCCGTCCTGCTCGAAGAGTTCAAGCCCAAAAAACCGTTCATCGCCAAGCTGCACAACCTGATTCAGATCAACATATCAAACCTCGCCGGCGTGCCCTCGATCGTCTACGGCATCCTCGGGCTAACGGCCTTCGTGCAAATGTTCGGCGCGTTCGGCAACCCCATGGACCCCGCCTTCGAACTGGGCACGCGAGAAAACTGGTACTACATCCAAATCCCATTCGGCCGAGGCATCCTCGCCGGCGGGCTAACGCTTATGCTCGTTGTCCTGCCGGTCGTCATCGTCTCCGCTCAAGAAGCGCTACGTGCCGTGCCGTACTCCCTGCGTGAGGGTGGCCTGGCCTTGGGCGCCAGCAAGTGGCAAGCAGTGTCAAAGATCGTCCTGCCCGCCGCCGTACCCGGCATCATGACCGGGGCCATCCTCGCCATCAGCCGCGCCATCGGCGAAGCTGCGCCAATACTCGTCATCGCCGGCATCGTCTACATCACATTCACGCCCGAGCACCTCATGGACGACTTCACCGCCATGCCCCTACAGATCTACGACTGGGCCGGGCGACCTCAAGAAGAATTCCACAAAGTCGCCGCCACCGGCATCATCGTCCTGCTATCCGTGCTGCTCTCCATGAACACGTTGGCCGTATACACCCGTCAGAAATTCCAAAAACAATTGCAATGACAATGACAACGACACATCAAACGAACAACACCAACATGGCTGACCCCAAACCCACGCCTAAAATCACGGTATCAGTCGTCCCCAAGCCCAAGGCGACCGCCGCCGCACAGCACACCCCGCAAAGCCCACCCGTGAAACCAAACACCGCCGTCAAACTACGCCAATTCAACGCCTGGTACGGACAAACGCACGTCCTGCACGACATCAACGCCGACCTGCCCGAAAAACACGTCACCGCCTTCATCGGACCAAGCGGATGCGGCAAGAGCACACTCCTGCGCTGGGTCAACCGCATGAACGACCTCGTCCCAACCGCCAGGGCCACCGGCGAAATCAAGCTGCACGAACTCGACCTGCTAAGCAGATCCACAGACGTCGTCGACCTACGCAGACGCGTCGGCATGGTCTTCCAAAAACCAAATCCATTCCCAAAAACTATTTACGAAAACATCCTCTTCGGACCCAAGCTGCATCTCAAGCTCAACAAAACCGAGTCCGATCAACTCGTGGAAACATCGCTGCGCCAAGCCGCCCTCTGGGAAGAAGTCAAAGACCGCCTGCACACCTCCGCCCTGAGCCTGTCAGGCGGGCAGCAGCAACGCCTATGCATCGCCAGGGCCATCGCCGTCGGACCGGAGGTCTTGCTCATGGACGAGCCCTGCTCCGCGCTGGACCCAAAATCCACCTCAGCCATCGAAGACCTCATGGCCGAGCTACGCAAAACATACACCATCGTCATCGTCACCCACAACATGCAGCAAGCAGCCCGAGCGTCCGACTACTGCGCCTTCCTCTACCACGGAGAACTCGTCGAATTCGACGCCACAGACAAAGTATTCACCAACCCACAAGACGAACGCACCGAAAGCTATATCACCGGCCGCTTCGGCTAAAATAAAATAACAGCGGCAACGCCCCAACAAGCACCACCGCGACACGGAAAACCGCTATGTCCCGACACCTATTCAGACAGATCGACAAGCTCAAGAGGATGGTCCTTCAACTGGGTGCCCTCGTCGAAAAAGCCGTCCACCAATCCATCGTCTCCGTCCAACAGCGAGACCCGCGGTTGGCACAGACCGTCATCGACGAAGACCGCATGATCGACGAGATGGAGATCGACATCGAAGAAGAGTGCCTACACACACTCGCGCTACACCAGCCCGTCGCGCAAGACCTCCGGTACGTCGTCGCCGTGCTCAAAATCAACAACGACCTGGAACGCATCGCCGACCTGGCCGTCAACATCGCCGAGCAATCCTGCCTACTCGCCAACGAGATGCCGCTGAACCTCGTCTCCTTCGACCTGCCCGACATGGCAAACCAAGTCCAGGCCATGCTAAGTAACAGCCTCGACGCGCTGGTCAACATCGACCCCAAGCAGGCCCAAGCCGTCCGGAAAGCAGACGACCAGATCGACCGCATACACCGAGCCCTCTTCGAGGAAGTCGAGCAGCGAATCAGCGAACACCCCGAACACGCCGCGCAACTCCTGCACGTCCTAAACGTCTCCAGGCAACTCGAACGCATCGCAGACCACGCCGAGAACATCGCCGAAGACGTGCTCTACACCGCCAACGGCGAGATCTACCGGCACGGCCACAAACGAGTCGCGCCCGAAGTGGCGGGGTAAACCAACCCACGCCCTTCAAAGCGTCAACCGTTTCACCTCGCCACGCCATCAACGCGCGTCAATGATCGCGCCCCTGACGCCACCCGCCATATCCCTATAATTGATTGACGTGTTACCCCACAGCCCCCACAACGACACCACAGAAGACCCACCCGAAGGCCGGATCGACATCCACTGCCACCTGCTGCCCTCCATCGACGACGGCTGCCTGGACTACAATGAATCATTCGAGTGCGTCGACCGCCTCGTCGCCGCGGGGTTCATAGGCTCAATCTGCACACCCCACTTCTACCCCGAGCAACGCGGGTGCCCCACCATCGACCACGTCCGCAACCTCACAGCCCAACTCGAGCAAGCCATACACGAACACGGCGCCACCTACCGCGTCTGGCCCGGCGGGGAGCTGCGAATCTACGACGGCATCATCGATTGGCTCAAAGACAACCAACCTCCCACACTCGCCAACTCCAAATGCGTCCTGGTCGACTTTTGGGTCCACAAGTGGGCGCCGTGGATCAACGCCGTGTTCGAGTGGCTCCTCGCACAAGGCTACCAGCCGATCTTCGCTCACCCCGAACGCCTCGCCTGCACAAACGTCCTAGACAAGCAACTCACAAAGCTAACACAGATGGGCGTTTGGCTACAGGGCAACTTCCGATGCATGACAGGCGAAGACGGATACGAACCCGATATCTGGGTCAGACGCCTCATCGCCGAAGACCGCTACAGGTTCATGGCCCTCGACGCCCACCGTCCCAACAGCCTCGAAAGCCGGCTCGACGGCATGCAACTGGTCGACATGGAGTTCGGACAAGAAAAACTAGACCGATTCACCATCGACGCCCCGCGAAAATACATACTCGCAAACCGAAGCCAGGCAATCTAAAAAACCATGGGGGGCAGGGGCTAGAGCAAGTGGCGTGATGAATCGCCATTCGCCGGGTGGCACGGCTTGCTTGCAAACCGTGAATGCGCCTAAACCCGGATTCTGATCCAAACCAGGTTCGAGATTTGGGATAGATTCTGGCCAATCATCTGAAAGGATTTTGGTCATGAAGAAGACCCGATTTACGGACGAGCAGATTGCGTTTGCGTTGCGTCAATCCGAG
>JAJDCS010000043.1 GCA_029260715.1 Phycisphaeraceae bacterium
AAGCGGGCCGGGATAAGTACGTGTGTGGTGATCGCTCCCTCAGCATCACCGCCTTTGCGCACATAGACCTCTCTCTCATCAATGCGCACTGGTGCCGAAAAACCCCGCGAGCAGCCTCGATTCAAAATAGCGAAGTAAAAAAAGCCCGGCACAATGGCCGGGCTCTCGGTTGGTGAATTAGTGTGATACCAATACCAGGCGCAACGCCGCACACTCTCGAACACGGCGGTGGCAATGGCGCACCCTTCGCGTTCGACTGAAATCAAACCTACAAAGCCGGCTAATTGCGGCGCCCGGCTTTGATCTGCCTACGACTTCGAGCTTGTCCCCGCGGCTTCTTTGGCCGGGGCTTTGTCGCCCGCGCCATTTGATTCGCTGTCCCGGACCCACTCGCCCATGGACGCGAAGTTCCGCATCGATTGCATGTGGATGTACAACAGCTCCAGCTCGTCGGTCTTAGCCAAGTCCGCGAGTTGTTCGCCGTTGAGTTCTTTGAGGCGTTTGCGGCTGACCGCCATGAACCCGCCTAGGTTCAGCTTCTTCCCGTCGGGCATGCCCATCTGGGCTTGCATCGGTTCGAGCAGGTTAAGTTCCTTGAGCTTCTTGCAGAACGCTTGCGTGCGTACAAAGTGTGTTTGGTATTGCTTCAGGAACGTCAGCACGTTTTCGAGGTACTGCGTCTTTTTCCCGTCGGCGTCGAACAGGTGCTCGCCCCGGCCGTCCTGGTTGCAACCGACGAAATCTTCGTCGATGCACAGGGTAAAGCTCTTGCCCTGGTCGCGGCTGGAGAACACAAACGGGTACCGCCGCACAAACGCGGGGATGTACTTCGCCTTCCACTCGCCGCTTGGCGTCAGGTAGAGGTTCTCTTCGTGACGCACACCCATGATCGCCACGGGCAACACAGCCTCATCCGTCCCTGTGAATACAATTGCGTACTCCACCGCGGCGGCGGGGAACTCCACGGCTGTCAGCGGCACGGCGTTTGTGTTTTTAGCGAATGCGTAGTCTTCGCCCGTCTTCACCGACCAGTTCCTGTGTTTCTCGCTGGAAACCGGCACGGTTTTTTCGTAGATCAATAGGTGTTTGCTCATTTTGAATACCTCTATTCTTGTGGGTTGATAAAGCTAAATCCCCTTCACGACTCGGTGTGTAGCAGATAGGTATAGTTTAACCATACGTCGCATATTGCGCTTACGCCACTGAGATCCTCAAAATATTAGCGTGCCTGGGAGGGGTATTATTGGATCAAATTTCAACGATTTTGAAGCCGCGGCGGCGGGGCCGCTTCACTATTTTTAGCTCATGCCGCCGATTTTGCATGTAAGCATTGCTTTTAAAGTCAGTTAAATTAAACGCTGCCGTTTGCTCGCGCCGCCCAAGGTGGGGCGATATCTGCCAATGCGGGGGAACACCGCAGCGAACTGGGTGCCGCTGGTTCGCCGGCCTCAGCGAGTAAGCGGTGTGAACCCACCACCGATTAGGCGACGCCCGTGTCACTGACGCCTCGCAACATTTTTGGGTTGTAACACGCGTTGAAGTATTTGGTCGTTACCGCACGCCGGGTTACATTGATACCCAAGCAGCCCGCGCGGACGCCGGGCAAGAACCGTTTGGGGGTTTTCAACCCAAGTCACCGAGGCATTCACATGAGCCTGTCCATCAAGACGCCGGCCACCGTATTCAAGCTAATTCTTCTGCTAGGGCTGGCGCTGTGCTGGGCGTTGATCCTGGCGGGTTGTGTATCAAGCCAGTTGGCCGACCCGATCGACCCGAAGATACACCCGCGTGGGACGACTTACCGGTATCAGCCGCTCAACCCGACGACCGTCTGGATCAGAGACCCCACCGAAGAAGAGGTTGCCGACGGGTGGAGCGACGCCGACGAGACGTCGTACGAGTTCAACAAGGCGTTGCTGCGAGACCTCGACACGGAAACCGTGCGCATCGCGATGGACACACTCGACGGGTCCGCCAGCCTTTCAGCCGGGGTCGTGGGCGCTTCCGTGAAGGGCCAGAGCTACGTGCTCATCGTTGACTACATCAAATACATTACGAGCAACCAGCCGATTGACACACACTACTTTTCATACGGTGAGGATGACCAGGAGCACGAAGAACACTTTAACGGCGCGGTGCCGATCTACACCGGCATCGGTTTGCGCATACGGGCCGAGTTCAAAGCCACCGAGAGCGGGTTGAACATCTCGGGCCTGCCCGCGCTGGCTATCGCCGCCAGCGTCAACGGGATCAGCGGGCGTCTGACGGTCCAGACGCTTGGCATTACCGGCCCCGAGATCACGGCCCTGATGCCGATCCTCTCGGACATCAGCGTCTCAAGCATCCAAAGCGCGGTGCAGGCGGTCGGGGCGATCAAAGCGAAAATCTACGAAGACTCCACGACCGTGTACCCCAAGATCGTGGGCTTCGAGTCGCCGCGGGACAACCCCGAGTTGATCAGGGCCATCGCCGGGGCTTTGTATGCGACGGAACTGTGGGTCTGCCCCGTGGTCATCAAGAACCCTGAAGACCCAGCCAAAAAGATCCACTGGATCAATTGGTTCTCGTCGCCGCCAGAGGACGAAGAGCCCGTGGAAGAAGAATGAAAGCAGGCGGGGCGATGCGCCGTCAGTTCCGGCGTGCCCACATCATCACGCCGCTTGGACGGTGGGTTGCCTTGTGGCGGCGGGTGTGGTGGGTGTGGCGGCTAACGCGGGGAACACCGCGCCCAGCAGCTTGGCGACCGCCAGCGACGCGAACGGTAGGAAGGCGGGGGCGCACGAGTCGCGGAACCTGCCCGACCCGTAGAACACGATCGCCATCACCACAATGGAGGCCATGGGGATCAGCAGGACCAACGCCGGCCCGCGAGCCTGACGCCACCCCAGGTACAACCCGGCGATCAAGAACGGCGCTACGGCGATCCAACCCAGAGCGAACGCCCACCGCACCGCGGTGTTGGGTGTGTCCGTCATCGGCCAGACCAACCGGAACAGCTTCATCACGCACAGGTACGGCATCTGCGTCGCGTTTTGTTGGATGAATTCAAAGCCGTACCGCCAGGCGGTGGCTTCCATCTCGATTTCGCTGCCGAATAGCGGGTGTTGTTCGTTGCGCAGCGTGCTGGTTTTGACCCAGCTGCCGGCCAGGTGCGGGGTGTTGAGCACCACCTCGTTGTTGGCGCCCCAAAGCCCGTGGCCGCCGATGGTCGAAATCGTCGGCTTGCCCAGTGCTACGGCGTTGCGGCCCACCCACGGCAGCAGGACCAGCATGACCAGGCACGCTTGCAAGCCCCAGGTGAACAGCCGTTCTCGCCGGGTTGTTGCCGTGGCGAACCACGCCGCGACCAGTGACACCGGCAGGAGGAAGATCAGTTGCGGGCGCGTGAGGATAGCCAAGCCCCAGCACGCGCCGGCTGCGATGTGGGCGGTCTTCGATCTGTTTTTGATACCGGTGATGGTCAACACAAGGGCGGCGCTTAGCCATAAGCCGTAGGGCGTCTCGCTGAGGAAGTGCATGGTGTAGTAAAAATGCCCTGGGTAGAGCGCCAGCCACACCGCGGCGATCACCCCTGCCACCGCCCCGAAGCATTGGCGCGTCAGCACGCCGACCAGGACGCACGTCGCAGCCGACATGACGCAGAACCAAACCCGCGCCGCGGCGAACGACCTGCCGAAGGCCAGGTACGCGGGCAGAATGGCCCAAGAGGTGCCGGGCGGGCGACGAGCGCCGGGTTGACCTGATTTTTCGGTGTACCCTTTGCCCGCAGCCATCTGGCTGGCGTAGAACTCGTAGTCGATCTGGTCGGGGTTGGCGTCGTAGTCGGGCGGCGCGCCCAGCCCCACGAACGACGAAGTGACCCCGATGCGCAGAGCCAGCGCGCCGACGAAAACCGCTGTCAACGCGATCAGGAATGCCCGGTGGGAAATCGGTGTCATCGCCCCGCGCTCCTGGTGGTTTGTATGGGTGGGCGTTGCTTGTTCCTGTAACCGGCGGCGCGCCGCGTGGTGGGCGGTGCGTACAGGCGGTATTCCTGGGGCGGCTGGCTTTGCTCGGACACGACCATCCACTGCTCGTGCAGTTGTGCCAACAGCGGGCAGTCTTTGTGCGCCAGCGTAGTCGAGCCGGCTGTCACCGCCCAATCGAATTCGTCGGCGTCGAACCGGGCTTGGAGATTATCTTCCTCGTAATTGGAGGGGTTGTAGGGTGATACGGTGACGTCGTCTCGCCCCATTTTTAATAGGACGAACCGGACGACAGGCCACGCCTGGGCCAGCACGCGTTCGCCCGGCTCGGCCATGCGGCCCAGTTCTTGCGTAACCGCGATAAGCTTGTTGTTCTTCTGGTCGTTGGAGGTGGCGGGCGTTGTTCGGCCGCCAACCACCGCCAGGGTTGCTATCAAGATCAACGCCGCGGCGATGGCGTGAGGCGCCACTAGCCACGGGACACGCAATTTATTAGGCCGACTGAGCAACCGCTGGCAGTGAGCGCCGACCGTGCGAACGACCCACTGCCCAGCCAGTGGGCCACCCAGCGCAAGCGGCGGGATCATATACAGGCTGTAGCAAAGCCCCATGATGTGTGCCCCGTGTACCGCTGCGACGAGCCCGAAGGTGAACACCGCCAGCGTCACAGCCACCGGCTTGCGCTCTTTCCACGCCCACAGCGCGATCAAAACAATCGAGAGAACCATCCCGGCCAGCAGCAGCGGGTAGCCGTCCCAATACCACCAGGCGTAGGCGTATTTGGGGACGTGTTGATAGATCTCGCCCCGGAAGAAGGCCCGGTGTCCGCCTTGGCCGTATCGCACCAAAAAGCCGAAGTTCAGCAACACGCTTAAGCGGTACAACCCCGCCGGCCAGACGACCGCGATCCCACCCAGGCACGACCAAAGGGTCATCCACACGTGTCGGTGCAGTTTGATAAACGGGAACAGGGGCGAGCACTTCACGTACGGCCACCGCCGTTTGAGCCCCAGCCGGCGCGGTTGCACAATCGCGATCGCGACGAGGCTAAGAATGACGACGATCGGCCCGTATTCCATCGAGACGAACTGCCCGGCCAGCGACAGGCCGAAGGCGGCGGCGTTTAGTGCGGTCGGCTGACGGAGGTAGCGGCACAGCGTCCAGATGTTGAGCAATAAGAAAAGCGCCACAAACGCGTGCGGCCGTGCCACGGTGGTCATGAGCACCGCGGCCGGCGCGGTAGCCATCAGCGCCCCGCAGATCGTGCCGACCACTAGCTTCGCTTTGCGCGACCCCGAAGCCAGGCTAAACCCAACGAGCACCGCCAACCCCGAAGACAAAACGCTGGCCGCGATCGCGGGCAGGCGCACCGCCCATTCGTCCATACCGAATAGCGACGTGCTTAGGTGGATGGCGTAGATGGATAGCGGCGCGTGGCCGTGGCGGGGGCCGAAGTTGATATTGTCCAGGTTCAGCGCGTTGGCAATGAAGCCTTGGTGGGCGGCGTAGGCGTAGTCGGCCTCGTCCCACATGATCACGTCGTGCAGCACGCCGCAGTGCAGCAGCGCGGTGGCGGTCATGACCAGGGCGGCCACTACGGCCATCACAAGCACCGTGGGGCCGGTCAGCCTCGGAGAATCTTGGTCGGTGGGAGTCGTTGTTTTTGCGTTCATAGTGTTGTGGTTGGTGGCCCGCGTGTGCGGCGGATTGTGGCCGGTGCTGCTTTAATCGAAGCGGTTGTGCCGCGGTTTAAGACGGCTTACGTCCGACGCCGATAACGCTTTGCCCGAACGGCGGAGTTACAACGCGCTCCAGCGCGCTCAGTAGCGGCACGATCCGATTGAATGATACCGCTTGCTTGGCGGGCACGAGGCGCCTGCGGAGCACCACGCTGTTGAACCACCAGCCAAGCAAGCCGATTGTGTTGCTGTACCGACCCGAGACCCATTCCAAGCCGGCGTCTTGGAACACATTTTTTAAAGACCGTTTGGTGTACCGCCGGTAGTGCCCCAGTTCACGGTCGAGCCGGCCCAGCGCCGCCGGGCCCGCGGGCACGAACGCCACCACCTTCCCGCCGGGGCGCAGTTGGTCAGCCATCAACGCGACCATCTCGCGGTCGTCTTCGATGTGTTCGAGCACGTTGCTGCTGACCACCGTGTCAAAAGTCTCCGCGTCGTGCGTGGGCCTGGGCAGGCTTTGGAGGTCGGCGTGCATCGCCTTAACGTGAGACGCGTGGCTAAACCGTTGGTTGAACGACTGCACAAACTGCTCGACCGGGTCGATGCCGACCACCTCGGTCGCACTCATGGACAGAAACCGGGTGATGTTGCCCGTGCCGCAACCGACTTCCATGACCCGCCCCGCCACGTGCGGGCGAAGCAGGCTGTAAATCCAGTGGTTGTATTCGTACAACTCGGAGATCGTGGCCAGCGAGTCGTCGATGACGTCCGTCCCCACCGGCGTCGCCGCGTCGAACGCGGGGCCGGGGCTGAGCGTGTCGGGATGGTTCAGTGACAGAGCCGGCTGTGACGCCATGAAAACACCTACTTATCGCGGTTGATGGGCCTGTAGGGCTTGTAGCGTCTGTATCGGTTGTAAGGGTGGGCGACTTAATGGCGGGTGGGTGTCGCGCCCAAATTAAAGATATATATAAAGATAGGTGTTGAACCGGCGGCGGGGCGGTGCGATTTTTACACTTTTATCGGCCTGGAGCTAAAGAACCTTTCTTAGGATGACGACTATAGGGTCTGTAGGGGTTGTAACGGTTGTATCGCTTTGCCTCTGATGCTCTAATACGGTGCATGAGGGGCGGGCTTGTCAGCACTACCCGCTCGGTTGGCTTCTTTATTGATCGCCGGCCGGGCCACGAGGCTTGACCATGATCCAGACCCTCAGCATCGTAATCCCGGTTTACAACGAGTGCGACCTGTTCTTGGACGTGGTCGAGCGTGTGGAGTCGGCGCCGCTGCCGGCGGGCATGCGCCGGCAGATCGTGATCGTCGACGATTGCTCGACCGACGGCACGACCGAGTTGCTGCACAGGCTGTCGCGGCGACGCCCGGACCTGACGATCCATTTCCACCCGGTCAACCGCGGCAAAGGCGCCGCGCTACGCACCGGGTTCAGCCTGGCCACGGGCGACATTGTTTTGGTCCAAGACGCGGACCTGGAGTACGACCCGAACGAATACCCGCAGTTGCTCAAGCCGATCCTCGACGGCCGGGCCGACGTGGTCTTCGGCTCGCGCTTCATCGGGCACGCCCACCGCGTGCTGTACTACTGGCACTGCGTGGGCAACCGCTTCTTGACCATGCTCAGCAATATGTTCAGCAACCTGAACCTCACAGACATGGAGTGCTGCTACAAGGTCTTCCGCCGCGAGGTGGTCCAGCGGGTCTCGATCCAGGAGAACCGCTTCGGCTTCGAGCCGGAAGTCACCGCGAAGATCGCCAAGATGCACGCTCGCATCTACGAAGTCCCCGTCAGCTACGCAGGACGCACGTACCAGGAAGGCAAGAAGATCACCTGGCGTGACGGGTTCTCGGCGTTGCGGTGTATCATGCGATACAACCTCTTCACCGGTCGCGTGGCGCCGCTGCTGATCGCGTCGACACCTACCAACGAATCCGACGCTGTGGAGCAGCCCATCCCCATCAGCGAAGCCGCCAAGCAAGCGGCGTAAAGCCGGGGCGGGTTTGGAATCCCAGGCACGCACCAAGCAATCGCCGGCCTGCCGGGGTATTGGGAAAAACTTTCTACCGCACTTCACCGTCGCGCAGTTTCTTTAAGCATTTTATGTTTGCGCCCGGTTGCCGCATTGGCTGAGCTTACCCACGGTTTTAATTGACGGGTGGGCAGCCGTCATATGCTTGAGTCTTACGGGATTAAACCCGTGGGCGGCCGTGGTGAGGCGAGTCTTATTGTGTTGAATGGCGGCGCGTTGATGACGGCGTTCTATAAAAGAGGGTTTGAGATCTTAAGGTGGTACAACCGCGATTACGCCGACACACTGCTCGCTTTTATTCCGGCGACTTTTGGTTTTGAACCCGATTCGTTTTCGGAGCTGTTCCAAGGCCGACGCGCCCCGGTGTATTTTTATGCCCGTGAGCAGCCGAGCCTTGACTTGCTCAGGTCCGTGAAATTCCCGTGTCCAGCCCAATTCGGCATCGACCACGATATGGCTTTCCACCTCCAAGGCACGCGTTATATTGAGGGTTTGATAAGCAGCCAGCGCAACCGCCACGTGCTGATCGTCGAGCGTGCGGACCCGGAAGGCACCACCGGATTGCGCACCGCAGCGATCGGCCCGTCTTTCTTCAAACGATACTTGCCCAAAGCGATCAAGACGCGCATCAAGCACGCCGTGTGGGAACGCCGGGCGCGAGACCAAACAAAGCTGACGGAGTTTGCCCGCACGGCTCTTCGCGGTGCCTTGGCGGACAACCCCGGGTGGGAATCCCTGCCCGTGTTTTCTGCGGACATCAGCGCCCAAGAGGTGTGTACCTTTAAGCGATTTTCACAGCTTATCGCCGACGCGGCTGTGGTCATCACCACAAGGATGCACGTGGGAATTTTAGCGGCGATGCTTGGGAAGCCCGTCTACATCAATCGCGGGTCGCATCACAAAATCCGTGGTGTCTACGAGCACTCGCTGAAAGACTTAAAGCACGTCCAGCTTATCTAGAGTTTCATCGGGCAGGTAGTTTGCGATTCGAGTTACCCGCTGCTTACAACCCAAGCAGTCGCTTGGCGTCGTAGAAGAGGGTGAGCAGGAAGATGCTGCCGATCATGGCTAGACCGACGACGGTGGCGAAGTTTTGGATGCGGACGCTGACGGGCGAGCCCTTGAGTTTTTCGATGACCAGGAAGACCATCAGCCCGCCGTCGACGATCGGGATCGGCAGGAAGTTGATCACCACCAGGTTGATGCTGATTAGCCCCAAGAAGAACATGAGGTACGACGAGCCCTGCTTGGCGAAGGTGGTGCCGTCGTCGGCGATGCCCAGGGGCCCGCGCAGGTGCGACGGCTTGACCGTGCCCTGGAACAGGCGCTTCAGGGTGACGTAGGTCTGGCACGTGACCTGGTAGGCTTTCTTGATGCCGAGCTCGGCGGCTTTGACGGGGTTGGTGGCTTTGAGCGGGATCAGCAGCATTTTGAAGGGCGACATGCCCAGCGGCTGGTGCCAGGTTGCGTCGGCTAGTTGAGTAGCCACCGCCGTATTGATCTGTACCACGTCTTCAGACGGCGGTGCGTTGGCGATGTTTGGTTGGTAGCCGATCGTCACCGCCGCGGCGGGGGCGTCGGGTGTGGCGGGTTTATCTTTTTCGAGGCCGGTTTGTGCGGCAGCGACGAGCAGCCGCTGGATTTGGCCGTAGCTTGCCACGGGTTGGCCGTTGATGGACAGGATGCTCGACCCGGCGTTGAGCCGTAGCGTTGCGGCGGGCGAGTCGGGCAGCGTGCGTGCCACGAGCGGTTTGTCCAACGCTAGGCCGTACAGGATGCCGATCGTGCCGTCGTACCGCGGGCGGATCGGTTCGAGTTGAATCGTCTTGCCTTCGCGCATCACGGTGATGCGGATCGGGCCGCCCTGGGCTTGCTGGACGTGGTCGACCACTTCGTTCCACGTGGGCCACGCGGTCGGGCCCACTTGCGCCAGGATGTCGCCTTTGATTAATCCGCCTTTATCCGCAGGTGATTTTTTGACCACGCCTGATAGCTGGATGGGTGGGACCAGGCCGATCACGTTCGCCGGCTCTTCTTCGTCTTCAGAAAACAAGCCCGGTAGCGCGGTGAGTTGTACCTCGATGGTTTGGTTGTTGGCGGGGTCGACAAAGCGTACCGGCACGGGCAGCCCCTGCGCTGCGGCGACGGCCTGCGCGAATTGGTCGTAGTACTTGACGGGCGTCCCGGCAACGGACTGGACGACCATGCCCGGGCGCACGCCCGCTTTATCCAAGACGGGTGCCAGGGACTTGCCTTTTGGCGGTTCTTGCACCTCCAGGGAGATCGGCCGGCCCACGCCCACCGCCAGCAGCTTGGTGTGCTCGTCTTCGCGCGGGATAATCGGGTACGTCAGCGGCTGGGGTTCGCCCTCGCGCTCGATGACCAATCGCAGCACTTGGCCGGGGCTGGCCAGAGCGGTTTCGACCGCCACGTCGGCGAAATCGGTGATGCCGTCGTCGTTGATGTGGGTGATGCGGTCGCCGGTTCGCAGGCCTTTGTAGTCGGCGTCTTTTTCGTGTCCCTGGGCGTAGGCCTCGGACGCGGGGCTGCCCGGTAGCACACTGCCGACAATCGCGGGCGGGAACTCCACGCCGATCATAAAGGCGGCGACGAAGAACACGATGCCGAAAATAAGGTTCATGACCACGCCCGCGCTGACGACACAGGCCCTCGCCCAGATGGGCTTGGCGGTGAACGAACGTTCGTCTTGGCACTGCGACGCATCGGGGTTGAGGTCTTCTTGGCCGAGCATTTTGACATACCCGCCCAGCGGCACCCAGTTAAGCCGGTACTCGGTCTCGCCCAGGCCAATCGCGGCCGTGGCTTCGTCGATCTTCTTAGGCGGCACTTTCTCCAGGTCGACTTCTACCTCGCCTGGGTCGGCGTTGTCTTCGAGGTATTTCTTGAGGCGGCGGTTCAACTCGGGCTCGGTGGACCCGGCCTTGAAACCGATCCCCTTGCGCCAGGCAGCCATGCTGGGCCCGAACCCGATCGCGAACTGAGTGACCTTGATCCCCACCCACTTGGCGACAAGGTGGTGCCCCAGTTCGTGGACGAAGATCAAGAAGCTAAAGCCCAGGATTAGGCCCAGGAAAGCCCAGACCGAGTCGAATTGTGTTAGCAGTTCCTGCATGGGTGAATCTTAGGCGGTGTCAGTGATTCTCAGCCGCGCTTTTTGTTAAGCGGCGGGTCGTGTTGAATGTGTCTTGCGAGCGTGGTTATGCCTTCAGCCGCTCCGTGACGAATGCCCTTGCCTGCCGGTCCGCTTCGAGTACCGATTCTAACGAATCCGCGGGCATAGGCTCGATCCGCTCCAACGCTTCTGCGACCAGTTCGACGATCCGTCCCAGGCTGACCTTCCGGTCGAGGAACGCCGCGACGGCCGCTTCGTTGGCGGCGTTGAAGATCGCTCCCGAAGTGCCGCCTGCCTCGATGACGCGGTAGGCGAGCTTGAGCGATCTGAATTTGTCATGGTCGGGCTGCTCGAACTCCAGTGTACTTAATGTCGTCCAATCCATGGCCCGGCTGCAGCCTTGGGGGCGATCGGGGTACATCAGGGCGTACTGGATGGGGGTTTTCATATCGGGCGGCCCCATCTGGGCCAGGACGGAGTTATCGGCAAATTCGACAAAACTGTGCACGATGGACTGGGGGTGGATGATGACGTCGATTTTCTCGGGCGGCAGCCCGAACAGCCAGTGGGCCTCGATGATCTCCAGGGCTTTGTTCATCATGGTGGCCGAATCGACGGTGATTTTTGGCCCCATGTTCCAGGTGGGGTGGTTCAGAGCCTGCTCGACCGTGGCGTTGTACATGGCCTGCTTGTCGGCGGTGCGGAACGGCCCGCCCGAAGCGGTGAGCACGATGCGCTTGACCGCGTCTCCGGTTTTACCGCCGGTCTGTCCGGCCAGGCACTGGAAGATGGCTGAGTGTTCGCTGTCGACGGGGATGACCTTGGCGTTGTGCTTAGCTAACAGGGGGGTAACGAGGGGGCCGGCGGCGACGAGCGTTTCTTTGTTGGCTAGGCCGATGGTCATGCCCTTGCGGATCGCGGTGAGCGTGGCGGGCAGGCCGGCGCTACCGACGATGGCGGCGGCGATGTCGGTGGCGTCGCAGTGCTCGGCTAACTCCAGCGCCGCGTCCGGGCCGACGCAGATGCGGGCTTTGGGTAGTGCTTGCTTTAGCGCCTTGGCCTGATCGGGGTCGGAGATGGCGACGGCGGGTGCGTTGAATCGTTTGGCTTGCTCGACAAGTTGCTTGACGGAGCGGCCCGCGGCCAGGCCTACTATTTTTACCTGGGGCTGGCCGTTGGGGCGGGCGGCGTTGAGGTGTTCAACGACTTTGAGCGTGTTGACGCCGATGCTGCCGGTCGAGCCCATGACCACCAGCCGCCGGGTGGGGGGGGAAGAGGCGTCCATGGTTGGTGGGGCTGTGGTGTTCACGGCGTTAAGTGTTCTGTGATCATGTCTATCTTAGCTGTGTGGCGGTCGGGGTGATAGCCAGCCGTCATGCGCCGGGGTCAGTTTCTTGACGGTGTGGCTTGCGGTGTGGTGGATTCGCTACGAAAAACCTGTGCGAGTTGTTGCGTGCCGTTTGTAGGCTCTATTCAAGATCAAACGATGGTGCCATCCGGACCGCTCCCTTATCCGCCTGAGGCGGACGGCTCGTTGTGGGCGTTTTTTTAGACCCGGTCTACGAAGACTGCCCCGTGGACGACTCGGCAGCCACAGCGGTTTCGGGGGCGGTGTTTCCTGTGGCTTCTTTTTTCGATCGCCCCGAGCCTCTCCTGCGGCGGCGCTTTCTAGACGAGGGCTTGCTTATTTGGGGCTCCGCGGATTCCGTGTCGTTGGGGGCGGCGTCTGTGGGTTGATCCTGGTTTTGGGGTTGCGACTTTGACGCCTTGGCTCCGCCTCGCCTGCGCCGGCGTCGCGGGCGCTTGGGCGGTGACTCGGCCTCGCCGTCTGGGTTGGTGTTGCCATCGGCTGATTCGGCATCGGTCGGGTGTGGGGCGGCAGCTTCTGTGGTTGAGGCGTCTGCCTTAGGCGGATCGTCGTCGCGCGATCCGTTGCTGCTGTCGTTGGCGGACCGTGACCCGCCGCGGCGCCTGCGCCTTCTACGGCGGCGGGGGGCGGGCTCATCGCCGCTGTCCGTGGTGGGCGGTGGTTGTTGGGCCTGGCCGTCTGAGTCCTCGTCTTCGGATTGTTCGGGGGTGTCCAGGTCGGTTGGTGTTTCCTTTACAGAGGTCTGGGTGATTTTTGGCGGTGTGGCGCCGATGGCGGACTCGATCGCCTCGAGGTCCAGTGAGCCGCCGTGCGTGTCGTAGGCGGTCATCTGGATCAAGTCGACCGTCCCGCCGCCCACGCGGACGGTGACGGGTTTGCCGTGACGCTGCTCTAGCGAAACGAGTTTGCTCCGCTTGGCGTTGAGCAGTTGGTACGCCACGTCCGGGCTGATGGTCAGGTCCACGCGGGTGACTTTTTCGTGGTGGAGCACCAGCGCCAGGCGACGCATGACCTCCAGCAGGACGGACTCTGCGCTCTTGACCTGCCCGGCGCCGTGGCAGGCGGGGCAGTCGATGTAGATCGATCTCTTGAGCGACGGGCGCATGCGCTGGCGCGTCATCTCAAAGATGCCGAACGGGCTGATCGCGGCGGTCTGGGTGCGGGCGCGGTCGTTTTTAAGATGGTTCTTGATGCGCTGCTCGATCTCGCGGCGGTGCTTGGCTTGACGCATGTCGATCATGTCGATCACGATCACGCCGCCCAGGTCGCGCAGGCGCAACTGGCGGCAGACCTCGTCGGCGGCCTCTTTGTTGGTCTTGAAGGCGTTGGTCTCGGCGTCGCGCGCCTCGCGGCTCTTGCCGCTGTTCACGTCGATCGCCACGAGGGCTTCGGTCGAGTCGATCACCAGCGACCCACCCGAGGGCAGGGGCACGACCCGGCTGTGGATGTACTCGATCTGCCGTTCGATGTCGTAGTGGTTGAACAGTGGGATCGGGCTGCTGTAGGTGACGACCTGCGAGCTGGAGCGCGGGCTGGCGATGGCCAGGAAGTTTTTCACGCGGCGCGCTGCTTCATCGTGGTCCACCACGATCCGTTCGATGTCGGTTGAGAACACGTCGCGGATCGTGCGGATGATCAAGTCCGCTTCAGCGTACAACTCGCCGACGCCCGGTGTGGACTTCATCCTGCTGTCGATCATTTTCCAGAGGCGAAGGAGGTACGCCAGGTCGCGTTTGAGGTCGGCTTTGGTGCGGTCGATCCCAGCGGTGCGGATGATGAAGCCGAACTCCTTGGGCGGGGCTAGCTCGTCGAGCATGGTGCGGACTTTGTGGCGTGCGTCGTCGTCGTCGACCTTGCGGGACACGCCCAGACGCTCCATGTAAGGCAGCATGACCAGGAACCGGCCGGGGATCGACAGGTAGCTGGTGAGCGTGGGGCCTTTGGAGCCGATGCCTTCTTTAAGAACCTGGACGAGGACGTCCTGGCCTCTGCGCAGGCAGCTCTGGATGGGCGGGCGGTGGCGGTGAGGGGTCTTGTGCCCGATGCGTTCGGATTCTTCCTTGGCGTCGCCGCCGAAGTACATCGGGTGCAGGTCGGAGATGTGCAGGAACCCGTTGCGTTCTAGGCCGAAGTCCACGAAGGCGGCTTGGATCGACCGCTCGATGTGGACGATCTTGCCTTTGTAGATGTTCCCGACGTGGGATTCGGCGCTGGCTCGCTCTTGGTAGAGCTCTTCGATCTGGCCGTCTTCGACTACCGCGATGCGGCATTCCTGGCCGGGGTTGTAGTTAATCAACATTTCACGTTTTGGCATGAGTCGTGGTCACAATCAATAAAAGTGTTTGGTTATTGTATGGTCTTGCGACGCCGGGGCCGTGTGGGGCGTTAATATTCGCGTGCCCGGCCGTCCAGGGCGTCCGGCAAGATCTTACAAACTTCGTCCTTAAGGTAATTTAGTACTTCTCTGTCCGAGTCGAACCCGCCTGCTTTGCGGGCCACACGCTTGCACTGGTCGATGCTCACCGAGCGGATGACGCGTTTGACTTCGGGTATGGCGTGCGGCGTCATGGAGAGGTTCCGCAGCCCCAGCCCCAGCAGCAGCATGACAAACTCGGGGTGCCCGGCCATCTCGCCGCAGATGCTGATGTCGGTGTTGGCGCGTGACGCCACGCGCGTCACGTCGCGCACCAGTTGGATCACCGCCGGGTGCGCCGCTGAGTACAGGCTGGCGATGCGCTCGTTGCCGCGGTCGACGGCGACGGTGTATTGGATCAGGTCGTTGGTGCCGATGCTGAAAAAATCGACCTCGTGGGCGAACGTGGCGGCCTGCAGCGCCGCCGAAGGCACCTCGATCATCATCCCCACGGGTATCTTCTCTCTGTACTCGACGCCGTTTTCGTGTAGGTCTTCACGCACGTCGTTGAGGATCATCTTCGCTTGACGCAGCTCCATGATGTTGCTGATCAGGGGGAACATGATGCGCACGGGCCCTTCGGTGCTGGCCCGGAGGATCGCGTGGAGCTGCGTCTTGAACAGCTCCAGGTGTTGGAGGCAGAAGCGGATCGACCGGCAGCCCAGGAACGGGTTGCGTTCCACGTGCTCGCCGTTGGCGCCGTTGCGGCCGATCTTGTCGGCGCCCAGGTCGACCGTGCGGATGGTCAGGGATCGGCCGTCGAGGCCTTGGATGGTTTCCTTGTAAGCCTCGTACTGAAGCTCTTCGGACGGCTTGCCGTCTTCCGAGGCCAGGTACAGGAACTCGGTGCGGTACAGCCCGATGCCGGTGGCGCCTTTCTCGATGGCGAAACGGGTTTCGTTGGGGAACTCGATGTTGGCCAGGATTTCGATATCGGTGCCGTCTTTCGTTTGGGCGGGCAGGTGGGCCACCTTGCCCAGTCGGGTTTCGAGTTCGGCCATGCGCCGGCGCTCTTGGCGGTATTGCAGCAGCGTGGCGGCGTCGGGGTTGATGATGACAAGCCCCTTGTTGCCGTCGATGATGACGGTGTTGCCGGTCTCGACGTCGGTTGAGGCGTTCTCCAGCCCGACGATGGCGGGGATGCCCAGCGCGTGGGCGAGGATGGCGGTGTGGCTGGTGCTGCCGCCGGCGTCGGTGGCCAAGGCCTTGATCTTGTTGGTGTCCAGCGCCGCGGTTTGGCTTGGGGTCAGGTCGTGGGCGATGACCACCGCTTCAGTTTTGAGGTGTGCCAGTTCTTCGTGCGTGCGCCCGATCAGGTGCCCCAGGATGCGACGCTCCAGGTCCCAGACGTCGTTGACGCGCTCGCGGAAGTAGCGGTTGCTCTGCTGGAGCAGCATCCGTCCCATGCGGCGCATCACGGTGTACACGGCGTATTCGGCGGTGACGGACTCGGCCTGGATGGTCTGCTTGAACTGGCTGATCAACTGCTCGTCTTGGAGCATGGCCAGGTGGTAGCCGAAGATCTTACCCAGGTCGGCGCCCACGCGCGCGGTGGCCTGCTCGCTGATTCGGACAATGTCGGCGCAGCTCTTAGCCACGGCCTCGTCGAGGCGGGCCAGTTGCTTCGCGACAGCTTCCGCGGGGAGTACGCGCCTGGGGATGGGTTGGTCTTCGGCGTCGATCACGACCGCGCGGCTGATCGCAACGCCTGGTGAGACCGGGATGCCCTTCTTGGTTTTCATCTGCAACGTTGGTGAGGTTGGCGGCGCCGGGCGTGTTTTCCGTCACGGGGCCGCCAACTCTGTCTTTCTGAATAAAGCCTGGGCGGGCTTGGGCTGTTCAACCTCGCTGGTGCGCGGTTTTAGCGTGTGCCCGCGGCTTTGGCCAGCTTGGCGGCCATGTCCGTTTTCTCCCAGGAGAACACCGATCGGCCGAAGTGGCCGTGGCGGGCGGTCTTCTGGTAGATAGGCCGACGCAGCTTGAGGTGTTGGATGATGCCTTGGGGCGTGAGGGGGAAGTGATCCCGCACGAGCTTGGTTAGTTTGCGTTCGTTTACTTTCGCGGTGCCCTGGGTGTCTACCAGCACACTGATGGGCTTTGCCAGGCCGATCGCGTAGGACAACTGCACTTCACAGACGTCCGCGAGCCTGGCCGCGACGATGTTCTTGGCGATATATCGGGCCATGTAGCTAGCTGATCGGTCCACTTTGGTCGGGTCTTTACCGGAAAACGCCCCGCCCCCGTGGCAGCCGCGCCCGCCGTAGGTGTCCACAATGATCTTCCGCCCGGTCAGGCCGGTGTCTCCGTGGGGGCCGCCGATCTCGAATTGCCCGGTCGGGTTGACGTGGATAATGACCTTCTTTTTATCGTACAGCCTCTTAGGCATGCAGGGTTCGATAATGTGTTTTAAGACTAGTTTTTTAAGCTTGGCTTGCTCGGATTTGCCGTTCCACTGGGCGGTGTGCTGGGTGGAGATGACCACGGTGTGCACGCGGACGGGCTTGTTGCCTTCGTATTCGACGGTGACTTGGCTCTTGGCGTCGGGGCGCAGGCCTTTGATAATGTCGTTCTCGCGCACGAAGGCTTGGCGCTCGACGAGCTTGTGGGCCAGGAATATCGGCAGGGGCATGAGGGCGGATGTCTCGCGGCATGCGAAGCCGAACATGAGGCCTTGGTCGCCGGCGCCGTCTTTGTCGACGCCCATGGCGATGTCGGCCGACTGGCTGTGGAGCGTGCGGATGACGGCGCAGCTATCGGCGTCGAATTTCATGGCCGGGTCGGTGTAGCCGATCTCGCGCAGCGTCTTGCGCACCGTCTCTTCAACCTTGTCCAGCGCTTTGATCGCTTTGACGTTGTGGACGGTCACCTCACCAGCCACGACGACTAACCCGGTGGTGCACAGCGTTTCGCAAGCGCACCGCACATTGGGGTCTGCTCGGATAAGGCTGTCGAGTACGGCGTCTGAAATTTGATCGGAAACCTTATCGGGGTGGCCCATCGAGACGGATTCGCTGGTGAATAAATGGCGGCCGTTGTTGTAGTTAGCGGGCATGTGGCGGTATCCTTTGTCTGTGATGCTCGTCGCGGATAGATATTAAAGACTCTATTTGTACCGCGCTGGGTTTGAGCGGGCAACAGAAGCGCGGTGGCGTGTAGGCGGGTTTTGGTCTGAACGCGGAAGCGTCCGGATTACGGGTGGTCCGCTTGTCGCAGGTCCAGCTTGCGGACCAGCGGGCCGACGGTTAGGCCTTGGACGAGGATCGAGAAGACCACCACGCAGTACGTGACGGCGACGATCAAGTCGCGCGCGGGTAGGGCGGTGCCGTTTACGATTTTGGGGATCGACAGGGCCAGCGCCACCGAGATGCCCCCGCGCAGGCCGCCCCAGGTGAGCACCTTTACCGAGTGTGGGGTGAACTCTCGCCCGGCGAGGCGCAGTACGCCCATGGGCAGGCCCACGGCGAAGAGCCTGGCCGCCAGGACGATGGGGATCGCCAGCAGCCCGGCGAGCAGGTATTGCTCGGTGAAGCTGAGCACGATCATTTCCAACCCCATGAGCACGAACAGGACGGCGTTGAGGATTTCGTCTATGAGTTCCCAGAACGTGTCGAGGTGCTCTCGTGTGCGCGCGGACATGGCCAGGGCGCGCCCGTGGTTGCCGATCAGCAGGCCCGCCACGACCATGGCGATCGGGCCCGACAGGTGCAGGCGCGTGGCCAGGGCGTACCCGCCGGCGACCAGCGCCAGGGAGATTAAGACCTCGACCTGGTAGCTGTCGATGCTCTTGAGCATTTTGTAAGCGATTAGGCCTAGGGTCATGCCGAACAGCGCGCCGCCGACGGCTTCGGTGAGGAACAGGCGTGCCACGACAGCGGTGGACATGTGGTCGTGTTGCGGGTCGAGCCCGGCTAGGCCGAAGAAGACCAGGAACACGACCACGCCGATGCCGTCGTTGAAAAGCGACTCGCCGGCGATCTTGGTCTCCAGGCTCTTTGGCACGCCCAGCGTTTTGAGGATGCCCAACACCGCGATGGGGTCGGTCGGTGAGATCAGCGAGCCGAACAGCAGGCAGTAGATCAGCGGTGTTTCTAGCCCGACGAGTCTGAAGGCCTGCCACATGAGGCCGCCGATCACGAATGTTGAGATCAGCACACCGCACGTGGCTAGCAGGGTGATGGTGAGTTTGCGGTCGGCCAGGTCGTTGATATTGACGTGTAACGCCCCGGCGAAGAGCAGGAACCCCAGCAAGCCGTGCATGACGGTTTCGTTGAAGTCTACGCTGGTCAGGAGTTCTTCCGCCCAGGTTTGGACGCCCGGCGCGACGGTGCCGGCGGCAATTAGCCCCAGGGAGACGACCAGGCCGATGAGCATGACGCCGATCGTGGTGGGCAGTTTGAGCCAGCGGTGGTTGGCGTAGCTGAACAGCGCGGCGAGCGTGATTAGCACAGCGATGATTTCGAGCAGGCCCATGGGGCAAGATTAGACGGGGGGTGGGGCAAACACAACCCCTTGCTCTTCTGTGCGTTCGGGGTATGGCTTGGCCGAATGCGGGCCCCGTTTGAGATTGAAATTTCAAAGAATATCACCAAGCTGAGATTGGCAGCGGAGGATGAAAAGGTGATTTTTATCTTGCTTTTTTAAGCACAACTGAGTAACATACTCTAAATAGGCTAACCTTTTCCGAAAAGGCCTTGCCTGGGCGGAGTTGAGAGAGAATCCGTTAGTTAAAAACAAAATTGAACAGGAGTGAGTGGGTATGGTTCTACGCATCAAGCGGTACCGTTGTGTTTGGGTGCTAGTGGGAGGGATTGTGGGGACGCTGATTGGTGCCCCTAGTGCGGAAGCTCAAGTATCGACCGCCAGGCAGTGGGATGAATTGATGCTTGACGCGATCCGGGTGGACACGCCTCGCCCGACCGTGCACGCACGAAACTTGTTCCACACGTCCGTGGCGATGTACGACGCTTGGGCCGCGTACGACCCGACCGCCGTGGGGTATCTCAACCACGAATCGGCTAGCGCCGCGGACGTCGAAGCGGCCCGCAACGAGGCGATCAGCTTCGCGGCTTACCGTGTGCTGTCGTATCGGTTCGCCGGCTCGCCCGGGGCCGGGGCCTCGCTGATGTCGTTCGACAGCGCGATGGACACGCTGGGCTACGACCGGCTGTTCACCTCCACCGTGGGCAACTCACCAGCGGCGGTGGGCAACCGGATCGCTCAAACTATTCTTGATTACGGCACGACCGATGGCGCCGATGAAGCGGGCAACTACGCGGACACCACGGGGTATACCTCGGTCAACCCGACGCTGACCCCGACCGATACCGGCGCCACGCTGACGGACAAAAACCGCTGGCAGCCGTTGGTCGTCAACGGCAACACGCAAAAATTCCTCACGCCGCACTGGGGCGACGTCAAGCCGTTCGCGCTCACACGAAACGACCCGGCTGATCTGTACCACGACCCGGGCGCGCCGCCGCAACTGGGTGGCCCCGACGACGCGGAATTCAAAGAATCCATGGTGCGTGTGATCCAGTTCAGCAGTTGGCTGGACCCGGCGGATAACGCCATGATCGACGTCTCGCCTGGGGTGATTTTCAACAACACGCTTGGCACGAACGACGGCACGGGCCACGCGGTCAACCCCGAGACCGGCTTGTCTTACGCGTCGAACGAGGTGAACCGGGGCGACTACGGCCGCGTTTTGGCGGAGTTCTGGGCGGACGGCCCCAACTCCGAGACCCCGCCGGGCCACTGGAACGCGATTGCCAACGAGGTCGCCGACAACCCGCTGCTTGAGAAGCGTATCGGCGGTACGGGCCCGATTGTCAGCGACCTGGAGTGGGACGTGAAGACCTACTTCGCCCTTAATGGGGCGGTCCACGACGCGGCGATCACCACGTGGGGTATTAAAGAGGCCTACGACTACGTGCGGCCGATCTCAGCGATCCGTTACATGGGTGGGTTGGGCCAGTCGTCGGACATGAACGGCGACTCTTACCACGCGGACGGCCTGCCGCTGGTGGCGGACCTCATTGAAATCATTACCGACGCGACCACAGCCATTGGTCAGCGCCACGAACACCTGGCAGGCCAAGAGGGCAAGGTCGCCATCCGCTCCTGGCGGGGCCACCCGGACGACCCCGACAATGATGTCGGCGGCGTGGACTGGATCCTCGCGGAAGACTGGCTGCCGTACCAAGCGGAGAACTTTGTCACCCCGCCGTTCGCGGCTTACACATCGGGTCACAGCACATTCAGCCGTTCCGCTGCCGAGGTCCTGGCAGCGATCACCGGCACGCCGTATTTCCCCGGCGGGCTGGGGGAATTCGAGATTGTCGCTGACGCCCTGAAATTTGAAGGCGGGCCTGATTCGTCCATCACGCTGGAGTGGGCTACTTACTTCGACGCGTCCGACGAAGCGGGCTTGTCGCGGCTGTACGGGGGCATTCACGTGGACGCCGACGACTTCTTGGGCCGCATCATCGGCTCGCAGATCGGCATCGAGGCGTATGGTCTTGCTTCGGGTTACTTTGCGGGAGCGGTTACGGTGCCCGAGCCGGTGAGCCTGCACGCTCTGCTGGGCCTGGGCGGGGCAATGGCGACCCTTCGCCGTCGCCGCCGGTGAGCGACCGGGACATTGAGAGGTTTGAACACGGACACGGGCGCACAAGTGTCCGTGTTTTTTTAACGGCGGGTGCCGGCTTAAGGAATGGCCGGCGCGCGTTGCATGTATTCCCCGATTGCCCCCGCAGTGCGTATACTGTCGATCCATCCACCAAGTGAAAGGCCAGCGGCGATGAGCGACAGCGGTTACCGGATTGAAAAAGACTCGATGGGCGAGATGCGTGTGCCCGACTGGGCGTTGTGGGGGGCCAGCACGCAGCGCGCTGTTGAGAATTTCCCCATCAGCGGGCGGGGCGTGCCGGCGGAGGTGGTGCACGCGTTCGGGCATCTCAAGGCCGCGTGCGCGAAGGTGAATAAGGACTTGGGCAAGCTGCCCCCGGAATTGGCCAAAGCGATTATTGACGCGGCGGACCAGGTCGCCGCCGGTCAGCACGACAAGCATTTTGTGGTGGACGTATTCCAGACGGGGTCCGGCACCAGTTCGAACATGAACGCCAACGAGGTGATCGCCAACTTGGCCAACGCGGAGCTTGGGTTCGGCGCCGGTGCCAAGGGGCAGCAAGGGGCGGTCCACCCGAATGACCACGTGAACATGGGTCAGTCGTCGAACGACACTTTCCCGACGGCGATCCACGTGGCGGCGGCGGTGGCGATTCAGAATAATCTGCTGGCGGCGCTGAAGCGGCTACACAAAGAATTAGACGCCAAAGCCCAACAGTGGGACAGCGTGATCAAAATCGGGCGCACGCACCTGATGGACGCCACGCCGATCCGCGTGGGGCAGGTGTTTAGCGGTTACGCATCGCAAGCGGGGCACGCGATCGACCGGGCGGCGCGCGCGGTCGAGGCGCTGGGCGAGTTAGCGATCGGCGGGACGGCTGTGGGCACGGGCATCAACACGCACACGGAGTTCGGCGGTCGCGTGGCGGCGGAGCTGGCGACGCGCACGGGCGTGGGGTTTAAGGAAGCCGTCAACCACCCCGAGGCGCAGGCTGCCAAAGACGGGTTTGTCGAGGCATCGGGGCAACTCAAGACAATCGCGGTGTCGCTATCGAAGATCGCCAACGACATCCGCTGGCTGGGGTCGGGGCCGCGGTGCGGGTTGTTTGAGCTGATGCTGCCGGCGATCCAGCCGGGGTCGTCGATCATGCCGGGGAAGGTGAACCCGGTGATCTGTGAGTCGGTGGTGCAGGTGGCGGCACGGGTGATCGCCAACGACGCGGCGGTGACGTACGGCGGGTTCGGGGGTGTGGGGTCGATCCTTGAGCTGAACGTGGCGATGCCCGTGATGGCCGACGCGATGATGGAGTCGATCAAGCTGCTGGCCAACGCATCCAGCGTGTTCGTGGACAAGCTGCTCAAGGGGCTTGAGGTGAACGCCCAGCGGTGTGAGCAGTTGATCGACCAGTCGCTGATGATGTGTACCTCGCTGGCGCCGGTGATCGGGTACGACAACGCGGCGAAGCTCGCCAAGCAGGCGTTTAAAGAGGGCAAAACCATCCGCGAATTGGCCCGCGAGCAAAACTTGCTTGACGACGCTAAACTAGACGAGTTGTTGGACCCGGCGGGCATGACCCGGCCGGGAGAGGCGTAGCGGTTTATAGGAGGTGGGGGGTCTAATAATACCCTAATCGATGGATCATAAGGTGGGCTATGCGGTTGCGAGAGGGCGGGTGGTATTTCAATAGATTTTGGATGATCCAACCGATAGCAATAACGAGGGATACCTACACCGCCGGCGGGGCCAAACGCTTCGTACTGGATTACACGGTGGTGGTGAATAAAATGGTTCTATATAGAGAGTTTTTCTTAAAACAAAGGAGCGTGCTGTAATGGCCGCGGGTTCCGTAGAAGCGAAGGGGAAAGCCCCACTTAAAGACGTTACATCGGCGGTGGTGAGGTTCGCGGGCGACTCTGGCGACGGCATGCAGCTAGCCGGGACGCAGTTCACCGACACCTCCGCTGTGGTTGGTAATGACGTGGCGACGCTGCCCGACTTCCCCGCTGAGATCCGCGCCCCAGCGGGCACGGTCGCGGGCGTGTCGGGGTTCCAGATCAACTTCGCCGCCACGAACATCCACACCCCAGGCGACGTGGTCAACGCGCTGATCGCGATGAACCCCGCCGCGTTCAAAGCCCACATCGACGACGTGGAGCAGGGCGGCATCGTCGTGGTCAACGACTCGGAGTTTGAGAAAGTCAACCTCCGCAAAGCCGGCTACAAGGAAGGCTACAACCCGCTCGACGACGAGCAGATCAACCAGAAGTACAAGATCTACCGCGTGCCGATCACCCGGCTGAACGAAGAGGCGCTGGCTGAGACGGGCATGGGCGCGAAGGACATCGGCCGGTGCAAGAACATGTTCGCGCTGGGGCTGATCTACTGGATGTACGACCGGCCGCTCGACACGACGATCGGCTATCTTGAAGACTACTTCGGCAAGAAAAAGAAGAAGCCGGAGGTCGCGGCGGCGAACGTCAAAGCCCTCAAGAGCGGTTTTTACTTCGGCGAGACAGCCGAGATGTTCCCCGTTCGGTACCACGTGGCCAAGGCGCCGATCTCGCCGGGCACGTACCGGAAGATCACGGGCAACGAGGCGCTGGCCATGGGACTGGTCACCGGGGCGAAGCTGGCTGAGAAGACGCTGATCTATTGTTCGTACCCGATCACACCGGCCAGCGACATCCTGCACAACCTGGCGGCCATGCGCAACCTGGGCGTGAAGACGTTCCAGGCTGAGGACGAGATCGCCGCGGTGTGCTCGGCGATCGGCGCGTCGTTCGGCGGGCAGTTGGGCGTCACGGGCACGTCCGGGCCGGGGCTGGCGCTTAAGAGCGAGGCGCTTGGGCTCGCGGTAATCACCGAATTGCCGATGATTGTCGTGAACGTTCAGCGTGGCGGGCCTTCGACGGGGCTACCGACCAAGACCGAGCAGTCGGACCTGCTCCAAGCGATGTACGGGCGCAACGGGGATTGCCCGATCGTGGTGCTGGCGCCCAAGTCGCCGGCTGATTGCTTCGACATCGCGATCGAGGCGGTGCGTATCGCGTTTAGGCACATGCTGCCGGTGGTAATCCTCTCCGACGGGTACTTGGCCAATGGCGCTGAGCCGTGGCCGATCCCCGACCCTACCTCCTTTGACAAGATCGAGATTCCCGCACCGCCCTCGCCCGAGTCGTTCCACGCTTACAGTCGCGACGAAAATCTATCGCGTCCGTGGGCGGCGCCGGGGATGGCTGGGCTGGAGCACCGCATCGGCGGGTTGGAGAAGCAGAACCTAACGGGCAACGTCAGCTACGACCCTGAGAACCACCAGGAAATGACCGACCTGCGTCACGCGAAGATCGACAAGGTCGGCGAGTTCATCCCGGCTCTTGAGCCATACGGAAGTCCCAGCGGCGATCTTTTGGTGCTGGGCTGGGGCGGGACGTATGGGTCGATACTGACGGCGGTGGACCACGCCCGTCAAGAAGGGCACAAAGTGTCGGCGGCGCACCTGCGGTACCTCAACCCGTTGCCGAAGAATCTGGGCGAGGTTTTGGGGCGGTTTAAGAAAGTGCTTATCCCCGAACTGAACGTCGGGCAACTACGGTTGCTGATCCGCGGTAAGTTCCTGATCGACGCGCGTGGGCTTAATAAAGTTCAGGGCAAGCCGTTCCTGATCGAGGAAATCGAGCAGGCGATTACGCTGATGCTCGACGGCACGTGGGGGCCGAGCGAGTCGTTGACACCGCGTCATCACCAGGTGAGTTCTGAGAGTTGGGGGGGGTAAAAGCGCGACACACGCGGGAGTGTAAGGAGAGCGGGGAGATCGATACACGCCGTTACTTTTAGTTTAAAGATTGAATGCCATGACAACAGCTACCACCAACCTCGACGTGCCGGTACTCACAGCCAAGGATTTCGCGTCCGACCAGGACGTGCGGTGGTGCCCCGGCTGCGGCGATTACGCCATTTTGAACCAGGTCCGCAAGGTTGTCGCCAAGATGGGCAACCGGAAGGAAAACACGGTGTTCGTGTCGGGGATCGGCTGTTCAAGTCGGTTCCCTTATTACATGGACACCTACGGGTTTCACTCCATCCACGGGCGGGCGCCGGGGATCGCCACGGGGATCAAGCTTGCCAACCCTGAGTTGGACGTGTGGATCGTCACGGGCGATGGCGACGGGCTTAGCATCGGCGGCAACCACCTGATGCACGTGCTGCGTCGGAACGTGAACGTGCACATCCTGCTATTCAACAACCGGATTTATGGCTTGACGAAGGGGCAGTACTCGCCGACCAGCGAGGAGGGCAAGAAGACCAAGTCCAGCCCGATGGGTTCGATCGATATGCCGCTAAGCCCGCTGAGCATCGCGATCGCGTCCGAGGCCAGCTTTGTGGCCAGGGCGATCGACGTGGACAAGAACCTCGCCGGCGTGCTTGAGCGTGCCGGCAAGCACGAGGGCTCGGCCATCGTTGAGATTTATCAGGATTGCAATATTTTCAACCACAAAGCCTTCGACTACGCCACCGCCAAAGACGCCAAGCTCGACAACATCCTTTACCTCGAACACGGCAAGCCGTTGGTCTTCGGTAAGGACAATCAGAAGGGCATCACGCTCGACCGCACGCGCAAGCCCAAGGTCGTCACGCTGGGCGAGGATGGCGTGACCGAAGACGACCTTCTGGTCCACGACGAGGGCGACGAAAGCTTGGCGTTCCTGCTTAGCAGGCTGACCTACCCCGACTTCCCCGAGCCCATGGGCGTGTTCTACCGCGTTGAAGACGACTGCTACGAAAACCTGCTTGAAAAGCAGGTCGAAGACGCGGTGAAGGCGAAGGGGCCGGGCAACCTCGCCGACCTCTACAGCGCTGGGGATACGTACACGGTCAAAGATTGAGCGGCGAGGGTTCTCCTACTCTCCTATTTAAACTGATTATGTGATCGCCGGTGCGTTGGCGAGTGCGTTAATCGCACGGCTAACCAGCAGCCTACGCTACCGCTTCAGACCGATCTCAATACGCATTAATGCCCAAGCCTTGAAATAAAATACTTGTAAGAATTTCGCTTGGCGTTATACTCACAACTATTGGATGGGTGACAGGCCGTTAACGCGGCAACGGATTTTTGAGGAGCCGGAAGAATTGCATGCGGGGTATGGAGTAAGGCAACCCACTCAATTCAGGTTAGTCATACAAATGGAGGCGTAGCGCTACGCCGCTGGAGGCAAACCCTTTTGAGACTTATTAAGGAGATCAACATGTTGAATGGGAACTTTCGCACGCGGGCTGTTGTTGGCTTGGCTGTGGCGTCTGCGGTGAGTCTTTTTTCGTCAGGGTGGGCGTCGGCTCAGTCTGTCAAGATTCAACCCGATGAGGCGTCCAGCAAAGACGTGTTCACCTACCAACTGTCGCTGCCCGGTCAGGGTTTTGGGATCCCGACCGCCGCTAACGTGACCAACCTCGACTCGGCTAACCTCGATTCCCTGCCCAGCCCCATCGGCGCTCTGCTGGGCACGGCGAAGACCAACGTTATCGATCACCAGTCTCTCGATCCGAATATCAATGAGCCGGTCCTTACGGGCAACAGCGGCAACACCTGGATCCAGTTCGACCTGCCCAGCGCGGACGCCAACGCCGTCACCAGCGCGACGCTGAACCTCTTTGCCCTCGACGGTGAGGGCGCTACCGGCGCATTCGCCAACCCGACCGCGGCAAAGTCGGTCACCATCGACGTCCATGAATCGTCCGCGGCTTGGGACGAGCAGACCCTGACTTGGGAAACCGAGCCCGCAGCGGGGGCCTTGGTCACCACCACGGTGCAAGATTCCGTTGGGGACTGGGTTTCGTTTGATGTCACGGCTTTGGTCAAGGCTTGGCTGGACGGCAGCAAGGACAACAACGGTGTGGTCCTTTCACAGCGGGACGTTGTCGCATCCGACAACCAGGCCCTGGCCGGTCTTGAGAAGGTTCACGCGTCGCTGTTCGCTTCATCGGGTTTTGGTGACCCGGCGAGGTTCGGTGACGACCCAACCCTGCGCCCGTTCTTGCAGATCAACGGTGTGCCCGAGCCCGCTTCGGTATCGATCCTTGCGATCGGGGCCGGTGTGTTGATGCTCCGCCGCCGGGGTTAAAAAGTTTCAGGTTCACTAACCGACGGATTATTAAAAAGCCCCGCCATTGGCGGGGCTTTTTTTATGCGGTTGATTCATAATTGAAGTTCGGTTTGTTTGGCCGGTCCCGTGTCGCGATTACGCCGCTTGTGCCAATGGCTCTTCGCCACGCAGGACGCGCAGGACGTTTTCGGTGGCCATGATCGCTTGGCGTTCGGCGGCTTCGTAGGTTCGCCCGGCGATGTGTGGGGTGAGGATGATGTTGTCGATTTCCAGGAACGGGTGGCCGGATTTGATGGGTTCGTGTTCGAGCGCGTCAGCGGCGTACCCGGCGAGCTTGCCGCTAATGCAGGCGTCGGCGACGTCGGCCTCATCGATCAGCCCGCCGCGCGAGCAGTTGATCAGGATCGCGCTGTCTTTCATCATGTCGATGAACGTTTTGTTCAAGAAGTGGCGGTTGTGCAGGTTTAGAAGGATGTGCAGTGAGAGGATGTCGGATTTTTTGAATACCTCTTCGACGGACTTGGCTTTGGTGATACCAAACTTTTGCACAAACGCCTCGTCCCAGAAGATGTCGTAAGCGACGACGTTCATCTCGAACGCCGCGGCGCGTTGGGCGACGGCCTTGCCCGTGCGTCCCAGGCCGAGGATGCCCAGCGTCTTGCCGGCCAACTCGCGTCCGAATGTGCGCTGCCACTGGCCCGATTTCACCAGCTTGATGTGGGCGTAGAGGTCTTTGGTCATGGTGAGCATCAGCCCGAACACGTGCTCGGCCATGCTGTTGTGGTTGGCTCCGGGCGTGAAGAGCACGGGGATGTTGTGCTCGGCTGCCGCTTCCACGTCGACCCTGTCGAGCCCGACGCCGTACTTGCTGAGGCACTTGAGACGGGGCAGGGCGTTTTCAATAACCTGGCGCGTGATGGCGTCGTTGCCGTGGAGGATGGCGTCGACGCCGCCTTCGCCATCGAGGTTGCAGGTGACCAACTCGAGCATCTGGTCTTCGCTCAGCGGCCCGCGCACACGGATGATTTCATAGCCGGACTCTTTGAGCAGTTTTTGGTGCTTGCCGGGTGCGTCTTGCAACGAGGTGGTGGTGATTAGGATGCGCATGGGTTTGGGCATGGCGTGCTTCCCTTTGGGCGGCGGGCCGCGGTTGGGGCTGGGCGTGCCAATCGGGTGGCTGTCCCCGCTGGTAGTGCAAGCGTCCGTGGTTATCGGGCGTGCCCCGTCCGATTATCGAAACACTCTGTCTTTGATTCGATCGGTGGATTGGGTGCGTGCCTTAAGCAGACCCGGCGTGGCGACGCCTGGAGCTGGTGGGTCTTTCGTGCTGGGGTGGTTTGGTTGGGGTAATAACCGGTCTGGGGCGGCTGGCGGCGACGTGGGAGGGTTTAAGCCGTATCGCCCCGCCTTACTGTCGCCAGCGGGCGGTGACCCGCTGCTTGGTCGTGGGCATCAATACCTGCCCGCCTGGGAGCACACGTTTGATCAACTCGCCTTTGGGGTTGTAGTAAGACACCTGCTGTTCTTGGTCGGGGGCGGGTCGGGTGTGGATGGTGAACGAGCCGTCTTGATCCCGCTGTGTGGACACGGTGCGGTAGACAATCGTTTGGGCGTTGGGGTAGTAGGCGTAGAAGCCCATCGGCTCGCGGGTTTGTGGGCCTAGCACCTGTTCGAGCATATGGATTTCCACTTGAGACATGTAACCCTGTGGCGGTTTTTTCCACCGCCTGTTGTCAACGCCGCTGGGGCGTTCGAGGCTAACGGTGATCTTGTCGTGGCTTCGCACGCCGGTCTCCGCCCATGACTGGGCCTGGGCGCGCGCGGATTTCGCCATCAGCGGTCGCACGGTGGCGCGGATCGACCAGAATTCGTAATGCCCGTCGTCGGAGAGGAAGAAGCTGCTGATCGAGTCGTAGGCTTGATCGCGCAGGTGGATCCTGGATTGGATATCCACGCGCACGCCGTCGTTTTTAAGGTGTTTGGCTTTTTGCTGGGTCGTGCGGATGTAGCCGATCTCGGTGTCGTTGTCGATGATACGCAGCCACCGCTCGGGCTGTAGCGAGTCGTGGAGGCGTTGTGAGTCGAACGCCTCTCGCCACGCTTGGCCGTTTTGGACCGCCTCGGCGCGTTGCTCGTTGAGTTGGTTGGGGTTTTGGACTTCGAGGCTTTTGAAGACCGCCTCGAAGACTTCCTGGGCGGCGGGGTACTGCTTGGCGTCGGCTTCGAGTTGCAGCATAACCAGCGCTTGGGGGTTGAGCTGGACAAAGGCCTGGCCCATCACCCACGGGCCTCGGCGCTGGTCGGGGATCCGGAAGTAAATCAAGCCCGCGTCCAGGTCGGCTTGCTTGAGGCGCTGCTCTTTGAGGATGGCGGCCGAGGGGTACAGCGTGCCCAATTGGTGGATCGCTTTGCTGATCACGCCGTCCATTTCCACGTCCACGGCGCTTTTTTTGATGTAAAGGATGACGCTGAACCCCTGCGGGTGGTAGACCCGTAGCAGCGCGTCGTCGGCGGTGTATGAGACCAGCTTGGCCCCGAGGGGCGGGCGCAGCGAGACGCCGTACGAGTGCTCGCGCCAGCGTTCGCCAAGCTCCACGTCACCATCCGCCATGGCGGGGTTGGGCCCAAAGCAACACAGCGCCAGCAGCGCCGCCAGCGCGGTCTGGGTGAGATAATCACGGCGGCGGTGGCGGGGGAGTTTCGTGTTGACTGGCGCGGTTTTCATTGGGGCGTCGGGTCCTGTTCCCACTGGGTCAGCTCGGGTTCGATGTCCGGGAAGGCTTCGATCAGTTCCTCACGGGTCACCCTCCGGGCCACGACGGTGGCGCCGGCGAAGGTGCCGGTGGGCTGCTGTGTTTCGTAGCGTAGCATGGCTGCGTTTTCATTGAGGGATAACAGGTCCGCGTCCAGGCTCATCAGCGGGCGGACGCGCACGACGGCGGCGGGCGGGGCGTGGTCAGCCTGGGAGGTGCCGCCCCATTGAGGTTGTTCGAGTTGGTCCACCCAGTAGGGCTGGGGGGTGTCTTCCCCGTAAGACATCCAGACGAGCGCGCCGTCGGGGTGCCAGCCGTCTTCGAGTCGGACCGGCCAGACTTCTTCAGCGATCGGCAGGATCAGCGGTTGGGGCGCGTCGACCGTGTTGCGGTGGGTTTGGCCGTTTGCTTTTACCTGTTCGATTGTGATGCGCTGCCCGTCGACGCGGATTTGGTCTTGCGTGGTGGTTTGCTTACCCGTTTCAGGGCTCAGGATGGTGGTCCGGCTGTCCATGGCCATGCTCCGCCCGTCGAGGCCGGCTTGCCACGTCCTGGTGAGCGTGGCTAGGTGTGCGCCGATGCGCCAGTTAAGCCAAAACTTGCCTTGGATCGGCATGGGGTCTCCATTCACACGGGGCAAGACACGCTCAATCTGCCAGCCGATGAGGCGGCTGTCTTCTTCGGTGAGGTAGTAAGACCAACCGGGCGGCATTAACTGGGACAGGTGCCGGTGTTGCCATTGCGCGATGTGTTCGCCGCGTGCGACCGCGTCTTCGAGAGCGGGCGCGGCTGGTGCGTTCGCGTCGAGGCGTTGCTGCCAAGTTGTTAGGAGGGGTTCGATCCACGCGCCGCACTGGGCCAGGGCCCGGGGATCGCACACCGCTTCGATCAATACGGCTCGGCCGTGGCCGAGGCTGGCGTACCAGGTCTGGCGGACGAGCATGGCGCTTTTGAGGACCAGTGTTAGCCGCCACAGTTGGGTATTGCCGATCTGTTGTGACGAGAATTCGTCGGGCCGTGGGGGCCGCCCCTCTTGGTTTTCGAAGGTTTGGGCCAGCCATGTTTGGGGGGATAGCCCCGTCTGGCTTTCGGTGTCTAGGACGCCGCGCACGCGCAGCAGGTGCAGCCTCGCTTTGGAATCTTCCGGGATTAACAGGATCGGTCCGTGGCCTCGGTTGTGCGTGGGGACGCGGGCGGTGAGCCCCGCGGGCAGCACGCCGGGCAGGTCGGTGTCCGCAGTGGGTGTGAGCCACGCCAGGCCGGCGCTGGTGAAATCGGTTGGCGAGGCTTGTCGCAGGTAGCTGCCCGTGGCGCTGCCGATGATCAGCCTGATCAGGTGGCTGTTCACTTTCATCGCCTCGAAGACCAGCGACGGCTCGTCGACGAAGTGGTTGAGTTGGATCAGCCAGTAGCGGCGGGCGTCTTGCGTGAGCACCGCGATCAGGTGGAGGTCTTCACCTTGGGGGGTCTGATTAAGCCCTGCGTACCAGGCGCCGGTGAAGCTTCCGATGCGGATCGGGGCCACCGGCTGCCAGGGTTTGAAGGATCGGCGTTGCGCGTTGGACATGAACACGTTGATCGCTTGATTCAGCGCGGGGAGGGGGGCACGCGGCCGGGTGTTGCTCAGCAGGCTGACCTTGAGCCTGCGCTGAGGGGTTGAGCGGTCGGTGTAGGCTGTGACACCGGCGGCGGGTGTTGGCGGGTCGGCCGTGATCACGGGCTCAAATCGCTCCGGGATTTTCAGCTCAAGCCCTTCGACGGACACGCCACGCGACTGGGCGTCTTCGGTGTAGCCGATGGTCCACGGGACTTGTCGCGAGACGGTCAGCGCATAAGCCAGCGCCAGAGACCCACCCAACACACACGCCATCGCTGCTGCGATGATGAACGGCTGGCTGGATTGGCCTTGAGGCCACGGCTTGGGCGACATAGTGGAATCTTAAGGCGTCGGGGAGATCGCTTCAAAAAACGGTGGTGTCGTGCGGCTGTGGTGTGACGCGTCGGGCGTAAGCCACCGGCCATGCTCCCGGCGCCGGGGTCAAGCGGCTTTGGGCATGGTTTGGGGGCTGGCTGGGGTGCCTGAGAGCAGGTGCGCCAGCTTCTTGGCGTGGTCTTGCGTAGCGGGCTGGTGGTCGATCCATTCTCGCGCATTGCGTGACAGGCTCAGGCGCTCGCTGGCCGACCGCAGCAGTTGGAGCGTTACCCGGCTCCAGTCTTGGGTGCGGTCGACGGACATTATGTGGCGGTTGAGAGCCGGCGCGTTCAACGCACGGTTCGATGCGACGACGGCGCGCTGCATGGCCATCGCCTGGTAAACGGGCAGCTTGGCTTGGTGGGAGTTGGGGTCGACGCAGACAACCACGGAGGCGTCGCGGAGTGTTGCCAACGGGTCGAGCGAGCCGGGCATGGTATTGCGGAGGTAGGCATCCGGCGCGGCGCGGTGTATCTGCGGCCACACGCGCTTGGTGAACCACTTCAACGCGCGGTGGGCGTTGGGTCGCGTCCAGTCGTGGTGGACGACCACGTGCAGCCCCGGCGGGGCGTAGCGTTTGGTCAGGCGGTTGGCGTGGGCGTCGGTGAAGAATGCCAGGTCAACCGTGGTGGGCAGTGCCACCGGCTCGCACGGGCAGTCGCGCCACCGGTGGTGGGGAGCGTTGCGGTCGATGGTCAGCGCGTTGGCTTGGTGGGCGATGATTGCGGTCAGCGGGTCGAGGCGTCCGTTGTCGGGGCTGCTGCCGGCCTGTGACTCGGGCCCGGTATCGCAGAGGCGCAGCCTCGCGCGGTAGCCCCGGGCGGTCGGCCAGAGCACGGGGTGCGTGCACCATATGGCGTCGAAGTGGTGCTCGGATTGCCATTGTTCGATCGGTGCGGCCAGGGCTGTGTTGCCGTCGCGGTTTGCGTCGGCTCGGCGGGCGCTACGCTGTTTCAATCGTGAGATGTGTCGCGTGGCTCTGTGGTCGATTTCAATCGCGAGTTGCTGTGCGTGTGCGTCTGCGTTGCGCCATTGTGATAGATTGACAGGTCCGTCCAGCAGGCAGGCCAGGAAGACGCGGTGCGTGGTGTTGGCCAGCTTCAATAGCTGCCATGCACGGGCCCGGTCGGCGCCGCCTAGGGCGTCGGGGACGCAGTGGCTGACCATTAACAAAGCCGGTTTATGTTGCGTTAACCTGCGGTCCATCGAACCCTCACATCACGTGTCAATCCGTTGGCGTCTTGGTCAATTTCCCCTACCGCCCCGTTGTCATAAGGACCGGTCGTCGCCGCTGGGGCGTCTGGTGGCTCCTGTGTGGTGATTCCATGAGGGTGTATCCTTTCTTAGCGGTTGTGTGTGTTGATTAGGCAGCCTTCTTGTCTTTGTCGGCATGGGCATACTGGTGGTAGCCGTAGCCCTGCTTGTAGCCGTACTTGTAGTAGTAGTAACGGCGGCGTGCCCGCTTCTGATCGGTGGCGATTAGGCCCCCGACCATGGTGTTGTAGCTGGTGAGCGTGCGGATGGCCTGCTCGACGAGCGGCTTGGGCGTGCGGTGCATGCGCGCGATCAGCAGCACCTCGTCGCTGAGCGTTCCGAGGATGCCCGCGTCGGCCAGCTCGATCACCGGGGGTGTGTCGATGATCACGTGGTCGTAGCTCTTACGCAGCGACTCGATCAGCGAGGCCATGGTCGACCCCGACAGGAGCTGCACGGCGTGCATGTTCCCGACGCGTCTGCCCGCGGGGATCACGTGCAGCCGGTCGTTCATCAGCCGGTGAATGGACTCGGTAAGAGTGGCTTTACCCTCAAGCAGCCCGACTAGCCCCGGCGAGCGGGGCAGGCCGATCATCTTGTCGAAAAGCGGCAGTCTTAGGTCCGCTTCGAGCACGGCGATGCGGCGGTTGCGCAGCTCCGCGAAGCTGATGCCCAGGTTCAGCGTGGTGATGGTCTTGCCTTCCTGGGGCGTGGCGCTGGTGATCGTGTGGACCAGGTGGCGTCTGTGCTCCCACTTGGCCAGCATGCTGGTGCGGATCGAGCGGTACTCTTCAGCCATGACGCTGCCCGGCTCGGTCAGCGCGACCAGGCGGTCGTCGAACCAGACGGACGCGGTGTCGACGCCGCTGACGTTGGGTGGTGCGTCGAACTTCAGGGGCTCGGATTCATTCGAGTCCTGGTCGAGTTCGATCTGCCCGAAGCCGGCCGCGGCCGCGGCGGATACCGCGGGCGATACGTCTTCGTCGGCGAAACCCTCGTTACGGCCTTGGCTTGAGCCGGTCACGTGCGGCGCCGGTTGGGGCGCCTGCTGGGGGCGTTTGCCTTGGTCGCCGGGTTTGGCGCGGTCGTTGTGATCGTCGCCACCAGAGAGTCTGTTTAGTGCGTCTGATATGTAGCCCATTACAGGTTCCCCGCTAAGGTGAGTGTTTGCTGTTGTGCCGCTTGCTCGTTGGCTTGTGAGTCGTTGAAGCGTGGCACCATGTCCTCGATGACCTGGTGGACCATCTCGGGTGTGATGCACCGGGCTTCACGCACGAAGCCCAGCAGCATGCAGTTGTCACAAGCCACGTTGATCAACCGGGGCACACCGCCGGTGAGCCGGTGGATCTCGTTTAACGCTTCGTCGCTGAACTGCGCCTGGATGTTCCGTGGGTCTCTGCTGGCGGCCTTGACACGGTGGCGGATGTATCCGGCGGTTTCTTCTGGTGCAAGCGGCTGGAGCTGCTTGGCCATGACGATCCGCTGGCGCAGCGCGTCGTACCGGTGTTCGCTGATCCGTTGACGCAACTCGGGCTGACCGATCAAGACGATCTGGATCAGCTTCTGCCTGGCGGTGTCGAGGTTCGATAGCAGCCGCAGCTCTTCGAGGGCGTCGTCGCTTAGGCTCTGGGCCTCGTCGATAAACAGCACCACCGGTTTGCGGCGTTCCATCTGCGTGTTGAGATACACGGCCAGGCGGTCGAGCATGCCGGCGTAGCCTTCGTGCGGGTTCGTGGTGATGTGCAGCGTGCGTAGCAACTGCTGCATCAGCTCGATGCCCGTGCAGTGGCGTGGGACGAGCTGGACGATGTGCGTGCGGTTGCCGCAGGTCTCGCACATCATGCACCCCACGGTGGTCTTGCCCGAGCCGATGTCGCCGGTGATCAGCACCAGCCCTTTGCGCATCCGGATCGTGTACTCGATGGCGGACAGCGCCTCGCGGTGTTGCTCGCTGGCAAAGAAGAAGCGGGCGTCGGGTGTGTTCTCAAACGGCAATGAGTGCAGGTGGTAAAAATCTTGATACATGGGTAGTTACTCCTTGCCCGTGGTTGGAGGCGTCGTGGCGGGCTGACGGTCGCTGTGGCGGAGGAACGACGTGGGGTTTTCCTTGAGCTGCTCCCAGAGCATGGGTTTCTCCAGGTTCAGGTACAGCAGTCCGACCACCATGATCAGGACCGCGGCCATGGCGGACGTATTGAGCGGGTAGAGGATCATGTTCCGCACCCGGCGTTCGACACGCTGGCGCCTGGAGATGATCTCGCTGACCGCGCCCAGCAACGGCAGGTTGCAGGAGTCGGCCACCGTTTCGGCGCTGGTGCACGAGTCGTCTGTGCGGTAGGCGATGAAGACGTTCACACCGCCCGCTGCCATACCCAGCACAACCGCCGCCATGAGCACCTGGATCAGGTCAGGCGAAATGGGCTTGTGCAGCACGCCGCAGGGCTTGACAAAGTTAAGCTGGACGCCGCGGTTGCCGGTCTCCGCGGTCAGGGCCATCTTGACCCGCCTGAGGTTCTCTTCCCAGAACGCGACCTGACGCTGGGCCTTTTCAATCTGACGGGTCAGCTTCCGGTACTCGCTGCGGATCGGGAAGAGCTGGCTCGAGTGGAGGTTCAACCGAGCGATCTGCTCTTTGAGCGATTCGATCTGCTTGTCCATGGCCTGGAGGTTGCTGACGGCCTGGCTAAGCTGCAGGTCGAGTTCCTGGCGTTTTAGGTTTACGGTCAGGTGTTTTTGGGAGACGACCTGCTCTTCGGTGTTACCGATTTCCTTCTCAATCCCGGCGATCTGGTTTTTCAGATCAACCAGATCGGGGTGCTTGTCAGTCATCTTGTACGTGTCGAGGAAATCCTTGAGTTGTCCTTGGAGCTCCGCAAGCTTGGCTTCGAGTTGGTCGAGGCGTGGGTTGCGCGAGGTGATCACCTGGGGCGTGATCTCGGGGGTGTCTTCGATCGTTTGGCGCAGGGTGTCGATGCGCATCGCCACGGCGGCGCGCTGCTGCTGGATCTCGCCCAGGTCGTGCTGGCTGTCGTTGAGCCGCAACTGGATGCTGCCCGGGAAATTGGGCAGCAACTCGGCGTGGTCGATCTCAAAGCTCAGTTTGCGGTTCTCAAGCTGCTCGATGAGCTTACGGTTGCGTTCGACTTCGGAATGAAAGAACCCGGCGGTGTGTTCGAGCCGGCCGTCGATCATGTTACGCGTCCGGATAATGTAATTTTCAACAAGCGTGTTGACCACGGCCCTGGCCAGCTCCTGGTCGTGGTGGATGAAGCTGATGCGGATGCGGTCGAACTCTTTGGTGCCGATGTCAAACCGGACGGTGATCCGGTTGACCAATTCAGACCGGATGTTTTGCAGGTCTAAGGCACTTTTGCCCTTAAACAGGTGCGAGTTTTTGTTGGACACTTGGAGCGAGTCGATCATCTCGTCGAGGGCGATCTGGCCTGCGATCTCCTCGACCAGTGAGCCGCGCTGCGAGTCGAGGAAGGACTTAGAGGCGCCCCGGTCGGTGATCTCGGTCAGCACCATGTCGGTGCGTCGCTCGAAGACGGCCTCGGCTTTGTATTTGCGTGGCAGCAGGAAGCTGCCCACGAGCACACCCGCGGTGACGCCGAAGGTGGCCAGGATAAAACGCCACCGGTAGCGTACGACGGCGTCCCACGTTTCAAACAGTGTTCTGGTTCGGTCTTGTTCTCGGTTCATGGCTGTACCTGTCCCCGTATTGTTGTGCGAGGTTTAGATGGTTAGTTGCCATACGTCCTTGTGTTTGTTGTTTCGTCAAGGTCCACGGGCTGTTTGATGGTTTGAACGGCGGGCTGAAGCGGCAGCAGCAACTGCTGCAGCGCCAGGCCCACGGCGGCGAACCCGTTCGCCGGGACGTAAACGATGTCGCCTTCTTCAAGCACCGCGTCGAGAGCGGTCTCGCCCTTCTGGACCATTTTGTTTAGATCAACGGTCATGCGGCTAATCAGCTCGCCGTCTTTGTTAGGCCGTAACACGTGGATGCGCGACGGGTCGGCCAGCCGTGTGGGTTGGGCGGTTGCCAGGGTTTCGAGCACGGTGTTGGCTCCGTCGTAGACATACGGGCCGGGCACGCCGACCTCTCCAAACACGTAGATTTTTTTGCTGCGGTACGAGCTCACCCGGACGCTCACGTCGGCGTCTTCGTAGAACTCACGGGCCATCCCCTCTAGGCCGGCGCTGATGTCCTCGACGGTCATCCCCGCGACGAAGACGCTGCCCAAGAGCGGCAGTGTGAGCTTGCCGTCAGGGCGGATCGTCTCGATGTGGCCGTTGAGCTCACGCACCCGCTTCGACGAGATCGTGAGCACGTCCGGCGGGGCGACCTTGTACTCGGTGAGCGTCACCAGCGGGCGCGGCTCTGAGATAAAGGCGCTGTAGTCGGTGTAGTACGAGCAGCCGGCGGCCAGCAGCACGCAAGGCAGCAGCAGGCGGAACGTCAGTCGGGCGGTGTGTGTTTTGTTGGGCATAAACATTTCAAGCTCCTGCACAGCTCAAGGCCGGGCGTGGCTCAGCCGCTACATCGCGGACTGGTCCCAGATTTTTGGGATCGTTGCCAGCAGCAGGCGGATCTCCCGCCAGACACTGCGGTGACGCAGATAACGCAAGTCGTAAGCCAGTTTTTTGCGGGCGCCTTGCGCGTCGAAGGTGTACCCGTTGCGGACCTGCGCCAGGCCGGTCAGCCCCGGCTTGGCGATTAGCCGACGCTCTATCTTGGGCATCGACTTGCGAAGTCTCTCGATAATTTCCGGGCGTTCGGGCCGCGGCCCGACCAGGCTCATCTGCCCCTTGAGGATGTTCCACAACTGGGGCAGCTCATCGACGTGGCTCTTGCGCATCCAAGCGCACCCCGGCAGGATCCGTGGGTCGTTGCCGCTTGCGAACCTGGCTTTGCCGTCGCTTTCGGCGTCGGTGGCCATGGTGCGCAGCTTGTAGAGCCGGAACAGCCAGCCGTCGCGTCCCGTGCGCCACTGGCAGTAGAACACCGGCCGGCCGTCGATCAGCATGATCCACGCGGCCGCGATGCCCAGCAACGGCGCTAGCAGGGCAAGGCCGATCGCTGCGCCCACGACATCGACGACGCGCTTGGCGTACTCAAACCCCTTGCCGGTGGCATTGCCAGCCGGTGCTTTCGTGAGCGGGCCATCGAGTTGTGACAGTACATGCGACATTGGTTGGGCCATCCCTACGGTCGGCGGTATCAGAAGCGATATCGTCGTGATATTTGTGCTACTTAACCGGAATATGAGATTTAGCACGGATATAACGATTATCCGGGTTGTAACGGTTGTAGGGGTTGGTGTGGGCTTTTCAGGTCTGGGATTGTCCTTTTGTCTTTTTTTAAAAGGACTTAACAGCGGTGTTCGCGTGGTGGGGGCGTCCCATAACGCTGCCGTGCCGTCGCCATGAATTGGCGGCATTTTTTAGGCACACGCCAAGCGTTGCGTGGCGCACGGCGTAGCTATATGGACACACGCTCCCCGGGTGATGCGCCAGATTGGCTGTTTTCGGCTTGGTTTGCCGATGAAACCTTCGTTGATTCTTTCATTAATAGATGGAGGTAGCCCATGGCGACACGTGTGCTGGTTACAGGCGCGGGGGGGTTCATCGGACACCACTTGGTCAGCTTCCTTAGAGGAAGGGGGTACTGGGTGCGGGGGGTGGACCTGAAGCGTCCGGAGTTCGCGCCCACGGCGGCGGACGAATTCGTCGTCGCGGACCTGCGAGACGCGCAGGTGAGCATGTCCACCACGCAGGGCATCGACGAGGTCTACGCCTTGGCTGCTGACATGGGTGGTATGGGTTTCATCTCCCAGCACCACGCATTGATCCTGCACAACAACTCGCTGATCAACCTGCACACACTCGAAGCGGCCCGGTGCAACGGCGTGAAGCGGTATTTTTACTCCTCCACGGCGTGCATCTACCCAGAGCACTTGCAGACCGAGGCCGAGATTGAACCCTTAAAGGAAGAGCAGGCCTACCCCGCGGCGCCTCAAGACGCCTACGGGTGGGAGAAGCTCATCGCCGAGCGTCTGTGCATGCACTACATGGAGGATTACGGGATGCAGACGCGCGTGGCGCGTTTCCACAATGTGTTCGGGACGCTGGGCACGTGGGACGGCGGGCGCGAGAAGGCGCCGGCGGCGATGTGTCGCAAGATCGCCTACGCGAAGCTCACCGGAGGGCGAGAGATCGATATATGGGGCGATGGCGAGCAGACGCGGTCGTTCTGCTACATCGACGACTGCGTGGAGGGCATCTACCGGCTGATGCGGTCAGACCACGGCGAGCCGATCAACCTCGGGTCGGACCTGATGGTGACCATCAACCAGTTGGCGGACATCGTAGCTCGCGCGGCGGGGGTACGGATTACCAAGAAGCACATCGAAGGGCCCCAAGGCGTACGCGGGCGAAACTCCGACAACACCAAGCTGCGCCAGGTGCTGCGGTGGGAGCCGAGTGTATCGCTGGAAGAGGGGTTGTCACGGACGTACACCTGGATCGAGTCTCAGGTAGCTAAGCAGTTGGCCCAACAGGTGGGGCCTGTGATCAACACGTTACAAAGAGGCTCCGACAAGCCGTTGCGCCGCGCGGTTTAACGAGCGGTAATGCCCAAGCCGGTACGCGGCTTGATCGTGATATCGACCTTCGGGCCCACGCCGCCTGGGACGTAGTGCACACCGGGGCCGAATGATCTATCCATAAACACACGCCAGGGGTCTATCAGCACGCGGGGCGTCTCGCTGCGGTCGAAGGCGGCGGCGTCTAGGTCGCAGTATTCCTGCCAGGGGGTGGTCAGCACGGCCACGTCGGCGGCGGCGATGCAGGCGGCGGCGTCCGTGGCGAAGCGTATGCCTTCGGGGGCGGCGCGTTTGGCGTTGTCTGCGGCGGCAGGGTCGTGGGCGATGACGTTGACACCGTGGTCGGCTAATCGCTGGGCGAGCATGAGCCCTTGGGATTGTTCAACCACGTCGCTCTGCGGTTTGTAGGCTAAACCGAGCACTCCCACGGTGCCGTCGGCTGGCAGGTACTGTTTCGCCAGCCCCACCAATCGATCGATCTGAGCGTGGTTGATGCGGTCGACGGATTGGGGCAGGTCGGCGTTGGCGTGTATTGACTTGGCGAGGCTGGCCAGCGCGCGGTTGTCACGCGGGAAGCACGGTCCGCCGTATCCCAAACCGCCCTTGAGGTATTTGCCGCCGATGCGGCTGTCCATGCCGATCGCGGCGGTGACGGTGTCCACCTCGGCGCCGGGCAGGTTTTGGCAGATGGTGGCGAGGGTATTGGCGAAGGTGATTTTGGTGGTGATGTAAGCGTTGACGGCGATTTTGGCGAGCTCGGCGTTGACGAAGCTCATCACGCGCTTGGGTGGGGGGGATTCGCAGACGCGGTCGTGGACGGAGGCGAGTATTTGCCCGCTGCGGTCGTCGGATTGGCCGATGAGGATGAAGTCCGGGTGGAGGTAGTCGCGGATGACGCTTCCCAGCGCGACGAACTCGGGGCTGTAGCACAGGCCGAAGTCTTGGCCGCAGCGCTTGGAGCTGGCGCGCTCCAGTGTCTGAAGAACGTGGCCGCCGGTGGCGCCGGGCATGACGGTGCTGACAAGCACGACGAGATGGAAGGTGTCTTTGCCGGCCAGCGCCGCGCCGACCTGCTCGCAGGCGGGCAAGACATACCGCAGCGAAAACCCGCCGTCTGGGTCGCTGGGGGTGGGCACGAGGATGAAGCTGACGTCTGTGGTGCGGATGGCTGCGGCGGTGTCGGTGGTGGCGGTGAGGCGCGGGCCGGCTTGGTCGATCATGTCTTGCAAGCCGGGCTCGTAGAGCGGGGCTTGCCCTGCGTTGAGCGCGTCGACCCGTCGTGGGTCGGTGTCCACACCGATGACGTGCAGCCCCTTGGCAGCCATACACGCGGCGATGGGTGCGCCGAGGCGGCCGGTGCCGATGACGCAGATGTGGTCGGGGTGAGTGTTCATGGTTGTGTGGGTTCTCCGTTTCGTCAAAAAGCGTACGGTTTCTCGGTGCGGACCGCTCCCTGACGGTCGCGGCTCGTCTTGGGCGTTTTCGCCTAATCTGTCACGCCCCGAGCCTTGACGAGCGGCGGTAACTCCAGATGCCCCCGCCCAGGCCCGATTGCTTGCGGGGCTCTAGGCCTCGCTCGGTGAGCACATGGGTGCTGTCCCAGATGGTGTAATGGTTTGCCTGCCCGCCCGCAAGCGCTTGGTTGAACTTCGCCTCGGGGCCTCGCCAAATCCAGTTATACCCGCTGCCTGCGTGGTTGTAGTCGTGGTTTTGGTGGATGGCGGTGACGGCTGCGGTGGCGTCGATGACCGGGGCTTTGAGGCGACGGGCGCGGTAGATCAGCCAGTTGTCGAAAGCGGTGCGTCCCACGGCAAAAGGCGGGATGTTGCCCCAGAGGCCACGCGTGAAGGCGAAATAATCTATGCCGGTGGGGTTTCGGAGGCTGCCGGATTGTTGTGCGCGTTGACGGAGGGGCGTTTGCCAGTCTGTGTCGAACTTAATCGGCTGCGTTTGATCGAAATCTAATCGTTGCCCGACCATCAGAAACCGCTTTTTCCGGCGGGCGAGCCGGTCCAGTGCCTGTGCGAAGTCGCTCATTAAAATGATGTCCGCGTTGATGTAGCACAGGAGGGGGTCGTGGCTGAGTTGCTGGGCTTGGCTGAATAGATCGTTGAGTAAGGGTGTTCCGTAGCGGTTGACGGCGACTTGGGGGATGTGAGTAGCCCCGATGGCGGCGGCGGCCTCGGCGGTGCCCGGTTCATTGCCCATGAGCACCACGCGGTAATTTTCTCCGAGGTATGCCCAGCTACGGATCGCGTTTTCTTGGATCACGGCGATGTGACCTTTGAACGGCTTGGGGATGGCGAACAGCGTGGGCATGGAGGTCGTCTCGGTGTGATCTCATTTAAGCCTGAGCGGTCAGGCAAAGGTGCCACCCGAACCGCTGTTCCAACCAGCGGAATACCGCCGGCGGGAACGTCCGGATGTGCAGGCTCTTGACGTATCGGTACTGCTTATAATCCGCGACGCGGTAGGGGAAGATGTGGTCCACCCATGCCTCGGTGACGCGGAACCCGGACGACTCGATCAGGCGGGCGGCTGTTTTCTTGGAATAGCTGTACGTCACGGGGCAGCCGGTCTGGGCTTCGGAATAGCGAGCGATCACGCGGTCCAGGTCCCAGAATCGCCCCTTGCCTTGGGTCAACAAAATCCACAGCACCTTCGACGCGTAGCGGTGGTAGAGCATGACCTTAAGCGTGGTGTCCGATTTGGTGTATTGGCGGAGTTGGTTGAACGCGTGGGCCGGGTTGGGCGTGTGGTGGAGCACGCCGAAGCTGTAGATCAGGTCGTAGGGCTCGACGGGGACGGTGTCGGCCAATTGCTCGGCGTTGGCGTGGTGGAAGCGTACGCGGTCCGCTAGGCCGTATACCTTTACGCGTTGCCGGGCCAGCTCCAGTGATTTGTCTGACAGGTCGACCGCGGTAACGTGCGCGCCGGCTTGTGCGAAGCTGACGGTGTCCGTACCGATGCCGCAGCCGATCTCCAGCACGCGCTTGCCTGCCCACCGCTCGAACTGGGCAAACCGGGGGATGTGCGGCTCGACGAAATACTTGCGGTCGCGGACTTCGTCGAAATACTCGCGGGAGCCGACGGGTTTTTGCGAGTGGCGGATGTTGCAGGGGCGGCGGTTCCAGTATGTCTGGACGGCTTGGGTGTTGACTTGTTCGAAAGCGCTAGTTGCCATGGCTTGGTCCTGTCGGTTTGATGGCGGTTTTGTCAGCCGTTGGTTAAGCGGCGGCCTCCGTGGGGGTGGGCACAACGAATGAAGCCGCGTGTTTTTTCAGCACGAGGCAGCGGATCGTTGCTGGGTTGTGTGTTTCGTTATGGCGAACGGACGGCGGGCGATGTAAGTAATCGGTTTCATATTCAACCCACCGGCTTCGGTTGTCTTGGACCCAGGTTATTCGCTCGGCGACGTCGAACCCATCGGGAGTGTGTGTAATGGGTTGATCAGCGGAGGGACGAGTGCTGACGAAAGTAAGCAGCAATATTCCGCCGGGCTTGACCCACGCGCAGCAGCGGTCGAGTGTTTTGTTGGTGAGTGTGTTGTGGGTGGAGCGGTTGATCACAAGGTCGAAGTGCTGGGGTGGGTGATTGAGTTTATCGATGCCATCACGGGAGAACCGCAACCGTGTGTGTGAGTATGGCCAGGGTGTGTGTTGCGGGGCGGTGGCTAGCACGTCGTAGCCGCGCATGGCTGTGACGAGGGGCAGGTCGCTTTCTTGGCTTTCGTAGATCAACGCCCGGCCGTGTGAGTGAGCCAAACGGGAAAGCACCCAGTCGCGTGTGATGGCGTCGGCGCCCGGGGCTGAGGCGTCATGGTTAGCGCTGCGAGACAGAGTTTGCTTGAGTCGGTTGATGAACCACGCACCGGTTTGGCAGGTCAATCTGATCGGCGTCCACGCGGCGCGTGCGAGCGGCGGTAGCTTACCGGTGGCTAAGCCTGCATTGACTGTTTGATCCAGAACGCGAGCGACGCGGGCAAGGTTGGTCGGGTCAGCGGCTAGCGCCCGGGCGGCGTAGGCGAAGATCACACCCCACAGCGGTCCACCGTGGTAAGCGTAGTCGAGCCCACGCAGGTAGGCGTTGCTGATGGCACGGCGTTTGATGGTTAGTAAAGACACGGGGAGGTTGGGCTGTACGTAGAGTTTTTTTGTGACCTGGACGACGGCCGGCGCCACGCGACGCCCATCTTGGGAGATGCCGGGCACGTCGCGTTCGCAAGCGAGCGTGACCGGTAGGTACTGGATCTTACAAGCCAACCCCACGCGGAACCAGAACTCGCGGTCTTTGGTGAAGATTTGTGTGTCGAGTTCGCCGACGCGGTCGATCACGCGTTTGCGGATGAACGAGGCCGGCTGGGGGATGCAGTGGTCGGAGTATTCGACGGCGTAGCGCAGGTCCCAGTTGCGTACGTATGTCCAGCCGATGGGTCTGCCTTGGGTGTCGATGGTGCGGCAGTCGCCGTAGACAACGTCGGTGTCGGGGTGGTCGTGGAAGAACTTGGCGATGGTGGTGGCGGTTTGTGGTGTGGCGTATATGTCGTCTGCGTTGAGCCAGGCGAGGATTTCGCCGGTGGCCATGCGCCAGCCTTTGTTGATGGCATCGGCGTGGCCGTCGTCTGGCTCGCTGACCCAGCGGATGCGCTGGCCGTAGCTTTTTAGGATGTCGATGGTGGCGTCGGTGGAGGCGGCGTCGATCACAATGCACTCGACGTGGGGGTAGTCCTGTTCCAAGACGCTGTCGATGGTGGCGCGCAGGTATTCGGCGCGGTTGTAGGTGGGGACCACGACGGAGAGGGTCGGCTGAGGCGGGTTGGCGGTGTTGGGTGCGTTCATGTCACGCTTGGGTTGTGCTTTTTACGAAGTCCGGGCTTTGATCCCCACAAGAATCCAGCTTGGCTTGACCCAGAATAGATCGGCTAATTGTGGCCGGAGGGTGTCGTAGAGGTCGGCGATGGCGGTAACGACGCCGACGGTGCAGGGGCACTGGCTATTAACGTGTGGGTCGGGGCAGTAGTCGTGCCACATGACCACGCCGCCGGGGCGGACGAGCGGTAGGGTTTTTTGCGTGTCGCTGGTGACGATTTCGTGCGCGTGCCCGCCGTCGACCAGGGCGGTGTCGAAGAAGCCGGGCGGGTATTGGGCGGTGTCCCACTGGCGGCTGTCGCAGAGTATCTGGCAGACGCGGTGGCTGAAGCCCTTTTTGTGGTAATACAAGCCGACGAGGCCGCGCACATCGGAAGGGGTTTTGCCTAGGCGCGTGGCGAATGGCCCGTCGCGCAGCCAAGCGGGGCGGTCGTCGGGCGCGATGACGCTCGCGGGGTAGGCGGCGGTGCCGTCGGACCTCGCCTCGCCGTCGGGCAGGTTGATCGTCCAGACGGTGGCGGGGGATTCTTCGAGGCAATACGTGGCGCCGGTGCCCAGCCAGGTGCCGAACTCGAGGTGGCGGCTAGGTGCGGCGTGGCGGTAGATGTAGCGGAAGATCGGCGAGTCGTCGGTTTCCATGTTCCACTGGGTTAGCGGCTTTTTCAGCGACGACGGGGGGTAGGCAAGCGGGGTGTCGAACCCGAGGCGCGTGTGTAGCTGGTCCACGGGTACGGCGTCGATGTCGGCTTTGGGGAGGGTGTGGGTGGTCATGGTCGCGTTGTTTTTGTCATCTGGTGTAATCGTTTGGGTTTGTCGGGGACAACCAGATCAATATAAAAGTCCGTGTCCGGGCTGGCCCGGATCTACTAAAGCTTCCGGGGGTCATGAGCGTCGGATCAGATCGAACCAGTTGAAGTCGTTGTTGAAAAAATTGAAGTACAGGACCACTTCAAACTCGGCTGGTGCTAGCGCGGCTTGGAGTTTTTCCAGGTCGTACCATTCCATGTAGGGCGTGCCGGGGCCGTCTGTCTTTTCACCCCATTTTTCGAATGGGAGTGAGCCTTCGCGTTCCCAGCGTTCTTTGGGGTAGGCCAGCTCGATCCACCGCCCGCCGATCTTGAGGTGCTTGAGTAGCTCCTGGATTTCCTGGCGCACTAGCTCAAACGGGGCGTTGATGAGCGAGCCTTGGCACCAGATCACGTCGTAATCGTCGGGCAGAGCGGGGAGCGAGGCGGTGTCTTGCATGTAGTGGAACCGCGCGTTGGTCACGCCCATGAGCTTGCACAGGCGTTGGAGCAGTTCTAGGTTCGATTCGACGATATCGACGAAGGTCATTTGGGCGCCGGCTTGGGCGAATGTGATCCCGTCGAATCCGAGGCCCGAGCCGACGTCTACCACTTTTTTGCCGCGGAGCACGTCTTTATAAAGCGCGTGATACCAGCCGCGCGTGGCGAAGCCGTCGGGACCCTGGCGGGTTTCGTCAAGCGAGCGCCGCCATGTTTGGAGCAGCTCGCTGTCGGTAAGGTGCAGCAGCTCGCTGGTTTTTCTGCGTGTGAGGAGCCCGCCGGGCACCTCGCCCCATTTCTTGCGCAAGATTTCAAACGGCTGGGTTTTCCAATCGCCGTTGAGCTTGGTTGGCGGTGGGTTGGAGGCGGTCGATTGGGTCATCCGTGACATCCTTTCTCTTGCCGCTTATGAGCGTTGCGGCGGGCGGCTGACGGTTACGCGGAATTTTTGAGCCCGGTTCGGCCGTAGGTGGCGTGGGCGCGGGCTTCGGACAGCGCTTTATCCGAGTCGTCTTGGGGGGCTTCTGGGGCTTCGCTCTGGGGCGGTGAGATGCAGCCCCAGGCGGCGCGCGTGGTGATACGTATCTCTTTGTAAGCCAGCCGTTCTGCTTCGGTGAAGAGCGTGCGGAAGCGGGCGTCGGGCACGTCGGCGTAGACGCGGCACTTGTTCACCTCGCCGATTCGCCGCCACTCTTCGGGGTCGTCGGTGTTGATGACGCCCTCGGCTTTGAGCTTGTCGTAGTCGGGCGAGCCGGGCAGAGGCACGTACCAGTTGATGCCGATGCTGGGCGGCTGCGTCTTGCGGAGGAACTCGAAGGTCTGCTGGATGTCGTCCTCTGTTTCGCCGGGGTAGCCCAGGAGCATGGAGGCGTTGTAGGGGAAGCGGAGCTTGTTGTGGAGGTAGGCGGCTTTGTAGTTGGCCTCGAGGCTGATGCTCTTGGCCATCTTGTCGAGCATGCGTTGGCTGCCGCTCTCAAACCCGTAGAAGAGGTAGCGACACCCTGCTTCCCACATGAGCTTGAGCACGGTCTCGTTGACCTGGTTGGGGCGGATGTTGGCGAACCACTCGATTTTTTTGTTTAGGCCTTGCTTGATCATCTCTTCGCAGAAGGCGAGCACGACGCGGCGATTGTTGCCGATGGTGCTGTCGGTGAAGTACAGGCCGTTGATGGCGAATTTCTCGTACATGTAGCGTGTCTGCTCGACGAGGTATTCTGCTGAGTAATACCGGAAGGCGGACAGCGCGTTGTAGGCGCAGAAGGCGCATTTGTAGACGCACCCGCGGCTCATGATCAGGTCGAGGCTGCTGGTGGCGCGTAGCTGCATGCGCGCGAGGGTGGGGTGTGCGTAGAACTTGTAATCACAGAGCGACCAATCGGGGAAGGGCAGGTCGTCGAGGTTTTTGACCTCTTGGCCAGAGTTGCAGGTAAGGGTGGTGGAGCCGACGACGCCGGGGATGGTGGTCGGCTCTTTGCCGTCGGCCAGGTCGACGATGCCTAGGTCCGCTTCGCCTTTGAATGCGTAGTCGAATCCTAGCTCTTTGATGGTCTTGTGCGGTTCGGTGGAGGCGTGGATGCCGCCTGCGATGAACATAGGCTTGAGGCCGATTTGATCGCACGCGGCGCGGGCGACCTGGACCGCTTTTCGCACCTCGAAGTAGTGGATGGAGAAGAAGCCGAAGCCGATGATGTCCGGCTTGAACGCATGGATGTCGTCGCTGAGCTTGGCCAGGCAGGCGGGCAGGTCGCCTTTGAGCACGACCAGGTCGCGGATCATGTCGACCAGGACGACGTCGTGGTTGTGCTTGCGCAGTTGTGTTGCCAGCAGCAACAGGGAGTAAGGCCCGTTGCGCCATTGCTTGGACAGGTCGTGTTCGGCTACGCCTTCGTCGTGGTAGTTCCACGGTTGGACGAGCATGACTCTGGCCATGTGCGGTCCTTCAGTCACGGGTCTGATAAGCGGGTTGAACCCGTTATCAAACCCGGTTTACGATCACACCGTCGGATTGGGGTAGGCGGTAACGCAGTGGGCGCACATACTCCCTTTGCCGGCGACGGCCTTCTGTCTATAGATATCGGATGGCGGCGTTGATTTACTCCACAGAGGCTGTGGGTTATCCGGCCTCTCTGAAGGTTTATCCGGGGGTTAGCCGGCGACGCGGTAAGCGGGCTGGGGCGGCTGGCGGAGGGTGGTTGCGGGCTCTGCGAGGGCTTGGGGCTGCCAGAGAGTGAGGATCGGGCCTTGGAATTTATCTTGGAGTTGTGCAAGGCGGGGGCCGACGCGGGCGGGGTTGACGTTTGACAGGACGATGCCCTCGATCGAGGCGTCTAGGGCGCAGCGGTCGTCCTTGATCCGTATCCCGCGGTAGCGTGTGCCTGCGTAGGCGTGGTTGTTGTCGGAGACGGCGGCGATATTGAGGTCTGCTTTCTGGCAGGCGCGATACGTGGCGTAAATGTTCTTGCTGAAGTCGGCGATGACCACGCGTCGCACGTTGTGCGTGGCGGCCCAGGCGGCGACGGCCTGGGCTTGGTGGTCTAACTGTAAGACAGCTTCGATGGCGGCGTCATTGACGGGTCGTCGACCGACGAGCGATTCGTACAGGTTCCGCAAGCGCGCTTCCCACTGCCCGCGACGCGCGACGTGTTCGAGGCGCTGGTGTTTGGCCATGGCGGTGTAGCGTTGCGACCAATCTCGCTGGTAGGCTTTGCGCAACGGCGCGGGCAGGTAGCGCGCGGCGATGACCAGGTTATTGCGCAGGTCCAAACGGTGGACGTAAGCCGCGGCGCGCACGCCGGGCACTTTGTCGTGGCGGTAGACGAGGTCTTCGAAGCGGTGAATCGTGTAGCCCGCGTCCAGCAGACGGAAGGCTAAGTCGTATTCTTCGGCTTGCCTGAAAAAATGTTTGCAGGGGCGCAGCCCGCGCGCTTGCTCCAAAGCCGACCGCCGTACACACACGCCACACAACTGCGGGACGGCGGGCAGGGCGCAGGCTTCGCTAGTGCCGTCGGGCAGGAGGATATTGCCGGTGACGGCTGCGGCTTGGGGGTTGGCGTCTAGGAAGGCGATGGATTTGCTGACCGTGTCGTCCAGTGGGTAGCTGTCGTCGTCGATGAAGCAGATGTATTGGCCTGCGGCTTGGTCGATGGCGTGTTGCCGCGCCCAGATGCCTTCGTTCTTGTCTCTGCGTATCAGGTTTACTTTGGGGAATGCGCTGGCGACGGCTTGGGGTGTGCCGTCACGGGAGCCGTTGTCGACCACCCACCGCTCGTACTGATCGGGCGGGAGCGGGTTGCTTGCCTCAATCTGCCCGAGCGTGCGGAGCAGCGCGTCGCGGCGGTTGTGGGTGAGGATGATGTAGCTAAGCTTCACGTGGTTTTATCCCGTGTGTCTTGTTCGGGTTGGTTGGTTTTGGCTGGTTGGGATTCGTTGATCAGCAAATGGTGGATTTCCTGGATCATCCGCTTCATGCCCGCGACGTAGGTCATACGGTCTTCAACGTATTTTCGTTGAGTGTCGGCGGTGCGTCGGCGGAGGTCGGGATCGGCGAGGAATTGTTCGACGCGTTTTTGGAAAGTGGCTTCGTCGGTAAACGTGATGTCGTCGAGCAGGGGCAGAGAGGGGCCCGACCGGGCCAGGGCGCCGATGTTTTGGGCAACGCGCGTGCCTTGGACCATATCGAAATCGACGGCCTGCGTCCGTGTGCAGCGGTTGATCCAGTTTTCAAGTTCCTGGGCCAGTTCGGGGGCGATGGCGTCTCTTGCTTCTTGGACGGTTTGGGCGTTGTTTACCGCGTGGTCGTGCAGGAAATCCGCGAAGCCTTGAAAGATGGCTTCTTGCTCGTTGTGGCGGTGCAGGAAAAACCCGCCGGCGATCAGCCCGTCGATCATGCGCTGGTGCGCCAGCGAAGCGTACGGCTCGAGGCGGAGGTTGATCTTGGTTTTGCGTGTGATTGATTCGAGGTTTTGGCCGTAGGCTGCGTAACCCCTGGCGTGGGGCGCGAACTGTTCGTTTTCGCTCCAGCCGTTGCCGTAGACGGCGAGCTTGAGCCCGAGGCGTTCGGCGACGCTGCTGGCCCAGGCGAGCCCCTGCTGGCGGTAGAGGGCGTCGTTGAGCGGGTGGACCAGACGCATGACCAGTGCCTCGCGCGAGCGGTTGTCCGGGAAGGCCATTTGAAGCTCTTGCTCAACGCCTTGGACTAGTTCGAGGATTTGGTGGTGCATCTCGAAACACCCGCCTGCGTTGTACCGCTGGAGGATCAGGTCGCAGCACCGGCGCACGAAGCGTTTGGGGTCATCTCCGTTCGTGTTGTCAACGAGGCGATTGGCCAGCGTTTCGCCATGGGCTGATGCGTTGGAGACGTAGACCAAGTCGTCCCCGTCGCAGTCCCATTGTTTGGGCAGGGGTAGCGGCTTCGAGAGCTTGCCCATGTCGATCCACTGGCGTTGGGGGTAGTCATAATTTGCGGAGTACACCGGGCGGTTGGGGCCCAGCACATAATCACGAGCGGTGACGGACCGCCCGGCTTGGGGCGTGGTCAGGTGGGGCATGTTGTCCTGTATCCAGCAGACGTACGGCAGGTTCTTCGGGTAGACGTCTTCTGCTTCGGCGCGGAGGTGGTCGATGGTGAAGACCAGGTCGGGCTTGAAGTCTCGCAGAACCTTGCGCATGCCCAGGTGCGTGATGCGGTGGTACGGCGAGGGCTCGATGAGTGTTTGGGTTTCCCAGCCGAGCTTCTTGAAGGCGGCTTCAACGTCGCGCGAGGAGTACTGCAAGACGGTGGTGAACCGGCAGGTGGACACGAGCACGCGCGGCGGGCGCGGCGGGTTTGGGCCGAACAATTCGACCAATTCTTCGCGCGGCAGCTTGGCGTAATACGCCTCGACCGCGTTGACGACTTGCTCGTGCGGGTCTTGGCGTTTGATGAAGATGGCTTTAATGGGCTCGATGAGTTCGTCCCCACGAATGCTGTAGCGCAGCACGTCGTTGGGGTGGGGCATGAACCAGTCGTCGTGGACCTCGTCGCGGAGACGCGTTTCCCAGCCGGGCCCGACGAACAGGCGGAAGTTTTCGCACGCGATGGGGCCGTAGTCGCCGGTGAAGTCGTGGAGCATCATGGCGTTGATCAGCACCTCGGCGTCTGGTTCGACGACGTAGACCGTGGAGTGAAAATCGCCGCCGGCTTTGGCGAAGCAATCAGAGACAGCGCGGAAAAAATAGCCGTCTCCCACGCCAGCGAGCAGGAAGGCGTCGTGTTTGTCGATTGCTTTTTGCAATGACTTGATCACGGCGTCGGCGATGCCCTTTGGGTCGCTGCCTTGGCTAAGCAGCACGCGAGGCCGGTCGGGGACGGTCTGGCCCAGGGTCCACTGCCCCGACGGGAGCAGCACCACCTCGCAGAGGGTCTGGGGCGGTGTCTCTAGTAGCAGCTTGTAGAGTTGGGGGCGCTTGTCTTGGAGCAGCAAGAGGTTTTTGGCTAAGCGGGTTTGCATCTGACACCCGGCGTCTGGCTTGGCGATGCGGTCGAAGGTGTCGATGGCGTCTTGCCAGCGTGACTGACGGACGTATAGCCCGCCGATGGCTGCGTGGATGCGCGGGTCGGCTTGGTCGCCGAGTTGTTCTAAGAGGTCTTGGGCGCGTGGTGCGTCACCCGCCTGGAGCGCGGCGTTGATCTGTTGAACGATATCACCTAGCGGCAGCGACCGCGTTTGGCCCATGCGAACACCCTTGGCTCAAAGCTTAATCACAGAAATAATCGGCACAAATCGATTCTGATCATGAATTTGCGTGTGGTGTATCGCTGATCGGGCCAGCGAGGCGAGGTGAACGTTGCGAAATAGAGACGGGGCAGAGCCGCGTGGCCTAGAGGGTGATCTTGGCGGCTGTATGGGGCGGAGATGCTGGCGGGTGTTAGGCTGGGTGGTTTTGGGCGTCTTGGCTGCCATTTATGGTGGGCATAACGGGAAAGAAAATATCAAAAAAATAATGAAAAGGTATAGGAAATATTGGGGTTTGTTAGTAAAATGTCAGATTGTCAATCCGTGCCGCATTTTAGGCGGGGGGGTGTGGGAAATGTCGTTTTAAACTGCTGCTGGATCAAGATTTTTTAAAGGGATTTGCCGTGGATAGAAGCATCCTGTCTGTGTTGCGCGCTCTGCGTTTGGGCGTATTGAGCATGGCTGTGTTTGTCGCGGGTGTGCCCTGCTACGGCGTGCTCGTTCGGGAACGAGTGAATTTCCGCAGCACGATCGGCGGGTCGGGCAAGGTGATTACGCCAAACGGCACGGTGACGGTTCCCGCTGATGACTTCCCGCCCGACACCAATGGCGCGGTCGGTCCCAACCATATCGTCGAGATTAACAAGAAAGAGATGCGTTTCTACAACAAGTCCGGTCAGTTGGGGTTCGCCACCTCGCTGGACGGCTTCTGGAACTCGGTGCTGCCGTCGCCGGTGGATGGCGTGGAGCGTGGGCCGGGGCAGAACAAGTCGTTCGATCCGCGCATCCTGTACGACGAGGGGATGGATCGTTGGATCGCGGTGAGCGTGAGCAGCGAGCATCGCTTCGATCAAAACAACAAGCTGCTCGTGGCGGTCTCCAACACGCCGGACCCACAGGGGACCTGGACTGCCAACGCGTTCACCTCCGACCCACTTACAGCCGGCATAAACGCCCCTCTGTCACAAAGATACTGGGCCGACTTCCCGCGTCTGGGTATCGACGAGGAAGGCATCACCGTGGCCACCACCTTGTTCGATCTGGATCAGGATCAGAACTCCGGCTTGCAGAATATCTACACTTTTTCCAAAGACGCCATAATCAACAACAACGCGATTCAGGTGATGTCATCGTCCTTCCATCTGAATGACACGCAAGCGCCGGATTTCGCACAGCCTGTGGTTGAGATCCACTCCAACGGCCTGCTCGCTGCCGTGCCTAACCTGCCCGGCGGCCTCGTGCCGGTCAAGCCGGTCGGTCACACGCTGATCGGCCTGGGGCCGCAGGGCGTGCCCCAGCGTGTGGACATTGTCAACGGCGTGCCCGAACCGCTGGAGTCGATCAGCCCGAGTCTGGTCGGCGCTTACCAGGCCAACGTGCCGTCGAAGGGTCTGACGCCCAGCAACCCCATTCCTGTGAACGTCGGGCCGCACCCACAGGCGGTCATCGAAGGCAGCGTCATCTTTAAGAACGGCTATTACTGGGCTGTGCGTGACAAGTACGACAACTCCACCAACGACAGCAATGTGATTGAATGGATGAGGATCGACCCGGTCACCAACCAGGTGGTGTCGGGCCTCATCAAGGATAATAACCCCAACGACAGCGCCCGGCAGCACTACTACTACCCTTCCATCGCGGTAAACGACAAGGGCTATATCTTCATTGGTTTCAACGGCTCATCGGGTGAGGATTACATCGGCGCGTACGGTGTGGCCGGGGAAACGGTCAACGGCAACGTGTCGTTCGGTGGGGTCTTCACCATCAAGGAAGGCGAAAGGCCGTATGAGCGGCTGGATTCGCAGGGGCGAAACCGCTGGGGCGACTACAGCGCCACGGTTGTGGACCCGGCCAATGACAACGTTTTTTGGACGTTTCAGGAGTACGCACAAGCGTCGTTTGCTGACCTCAGCCCGAACACCTACGCCACGCGCATCGCCGCTTATGAAGTTAGCCCACTGCTCAATGCGGCCATCTCAAAGACCTACACCCGCATCGGGCTCAAACGATCCACGGCCCTGGACGAGGCGGCGTTCGACTTCGCCAAGGAGGTCCACCTGGTGGACATTGGGGGCAAGACATACGAGGTGAACGGGCAATCGTTCCGGCTGCCGCTGGACGGCGCGGACGGGTCGTTCGATCTGTCATTCCAGGGCGATGCGCAGAATTACTTGGTCAACGCGCAGGGCTTTCTCGGCGGCGCGGGGGTGCCCGATGCGCTGGCCGGGTGGGGTGTGCCGCCGGTGTTGACCTTTGACCCTTCGACTGGCGAGGCCTTCGCCGAGTTCTTCAACCCGTACGACTTTTTCCTTAACGTTGACAACGTGCAGCTGTTCATCAACAACGAACTGCGAAATCTGAACCTGCTCGACTTCGCCACCCCGACGGGCGATCTGGTGAGTGGGGTTCCCACATCGTTCATCCTCTGGCCCGACCAGACGTTCCGCCTGTCGTTCGGCATTCTGCCGTTTAACACGGACACGTATCTGCTGGCGTTGGCGGAGTTCTCGCGTCTGGACGACCCGGACGTGAAGTACAGCGTCGCCGCGGCGGGTGTATTCACTGCGCCCGTGCCGGAGCCGGTCACCGCGGCGCTTGGCCTGATGGGTTTCGCCGCGTTGTGCACGGCCACGCGGCGGCGGGCAATGTAAGAAACGGGCCTCCGCCGCCAACCCCGCACCACTCAACGACTAACCAACCCCCGGTTCATCACGAACCGGGGGTTGTTGGTTATGGCTGGCAGTCATCCAGAACCACGTTTTTTGAAGATTTTAAGGGAAGCGTGTTGAACATACATTGCAGCGTCGGCGATCCCTGGTAAGCTGAAGGGTTTGGCCTCGACCCGGCGGGGAGTGCAAGCTTTTGTACCGACCACCGTCGCCGTTGCGTGGAGTGTTCGGATGCAGTTACACAAGACATGGTCGCCCTATTTTCGTAGCCCGGCGCGGCTTCGCGGCAAGCGGTGCCACGAAGCGGGCGGTGTGAAGCGGCTCAACCCGCAACCTGGGGAGTTGATCCGCGCAGCGGTTGCGATCGATTCGGCGGCGAGCGAGGTGTCTTTCCGCCACGAAGGGGCCGGGACCACGGCCGCGTGCGACTGCGACGACTTCGGAGGCGGGTTTTACTGTTCGTGTATCTGGGCGACGCTGCTGGCGATTGAGCAAGAAGACGGGCCGTTCGCAGGGGGCGTGACGGTTAAAGATTTTGCGAACCCCACACCGCCCCGCGCCCGCAAGCGGCACGAGAGCAGCCAAGCGTCACGCTCCACGGAGCCGGCGTGGCAGACACGGCTGGACCTGATCCGCTCGCCGCGTGTGGGGGGCGGCGGCGACACGAAAGGCCTGGCCCTGCCCATCGAGATTTGCTACTTCGTGTGCCCCAAGCGGTCGGTGAGGCACGAGCGGCTTGTGATCGAACTTAGCTACCGACACCCGACGTCCAAAGGGTACAGCCGGCTCAAGCGGTTCAAGGTAAGCCCGCAACTGCTTGGTGAGATCACCGACCCCGTGGACCGCGAGCTGTGCGCGCTGCTGCTGGGCGGCGGTTCGGCGCAGGCGGCGGAAGATGAAGACGTGGCTCCGTACATGATGAACCGGTCGGTCTCTACGTTTGTGCTGCCCGATGCGTCGGGGCGGGGGCTGCTGGAGCGGATGATTCAGGCGGGGCGGTGCTTCCTGAAAACGGACGGGGTCAGTGACGAAGACGCGCCGGCTTCGCTTCGGTGGGACGGGGGCGATCCTTGGGTGTTGTGGCTGACGGGCGGTATGCAAGAAGAGGAGCTTGTGGTCGCGCTTGAGTTGCGCCGCGACGGGCAAACCCTGCCGATCAACGGGCCGGACCTTGTGTTGGGCGGGCCCGCTGGGTTCGTGATTAACCAGGGCGTTGTGGCTGCGTTCGACGACCGCGGGGCCTACCCTTGGGTCAGCCAGTTCCGCGACCAAACTTGGGAAGACAATAATGGTGACGGTCAGCCGCAGATCCGGGTGTTGAAGCCTGATGCGGGTCGTTTTCTTGAGCGTCTGGTCCGGTTAGAGGCTTTGCCCAAGGTTGACCTGCCCGACGGGTTGGGCTTGGTCGAGGAGCACGCCAAGCCAACCCCGCACCTGGAGTTGTCCTATGAGCCGCGTAAGCCGGGGGGGCGTCGCACAGAGGCCGCGTCGTCTCGCCCGTCGGTGACGGCGAGGGTGTGGTTCGAGTACGGCCAATCGCGTGTTGATCCTTGGCAGCTCGGCAACAGCGTGACGCTGATGCCCGAAGCGACACAGTCCGAAGATATAGCCGCCTCAACCCCCGGCGAGGGTGGCGCGGACACAGCGGTATCGCTGGAGGCGGCCCGGCACACGCTGGCGCACCGGGACAAGCGTTACGAAGCCGAGATGCTGGCCTTGTTGTGGTCGTTGGGCTTCCGCCGCAACCCGTCGGAGGGCCGGTCGCTGCTGCTGCGTGACAGCCACATCCCCGACGCGGTGGGGCGGTTGTTGGACCTGGGTTGGTCGGTCACCGCGGACCAGACGCCGGTGCACCTGGCGCAGGCGCCGCGGTTGTCGGTGGCTAGCGGGATTGATTGGTTCGAGTTGCGTGGCAGCGTGAGCTATCAGACACAGGGGGGCGACCGGTCGTTTACGCTGCCGGAGATCCTCCAAGCGGTCCGGTCGGGCAAGACCATGATCCCCCTGGGCGACGGGACACAGGGGATGCTGCCTCACGAGTGGCTGCGTGAGCAGGGGTTGCTTGTGAGCATCGGGCGGGTTGAGAAAGACTATTTAAAGTTCAAGCCCACGCAGGCGGTGATCCTTGACTCGCTGTTGCGGCGGCAGCCGGCGGTGGAGGTGGACGATCGGTTCCGTGTGATCCGTGAGCGGCTGCGAGAGTTTCAGAGCGTGACCGAGGCCGACCCCGGCCCGGCGTTCCACGGCAAGCTGCGGTCGTACCAGCGCGAGGGGCTGGGCTGGCTGGATTGGCTGGGGTCGCTGAGGCTGGGCGGGATTTTGGCAGACGACATGGGCCTGGGCAAAACGGTGCAGGTGCTGGGCTTGCTGGATCGCTACTACAACGCCGCGGATAACGGCGACGCGCCACAGCAAAGCCAGGCGGGCGACACACAGGCTACAGAAACAGACAACGGCAAACCGCTGCCGTCGCTGATCGTGGTGCCGCGGTCGATTGTGTTTAACTGGATCGACGAGGCCGAACGGTTCGCCCCTAAGCTGCGCGTGCAAGGGTACACCGGGACTGAGCGGCACGGCTTGCGTGCGGACTTCGCCGACCAGCACGTGATTGTGACGTCGTACGGGCTGATGCGCCGCGATATCGCCGCGTTAAGTGAGCACCGCTTCGCGTACGCGGTGCTCGACGAGGCGCAGGCGATTAAGAACCCCGGCTCGCAGTCCGCCCAGGCTGCGCGGCTGCTGCGCGCGGAACACCGCTTGGCGTTGACGGGCACGCCGGTGGAAAACCACCTGGGCGATCTGTGGTCCATTTTCGAGTTTCTTAACCCAGGGATGCTCGGCAACAACAGCCGCTTCGCGAAGCTGGTGCGGTCGGCGAAGGGGCGGCAACGCGTGACGCGGCCACCAGTCGTGGCTGTGGCGGGTGTGCCGGTCGCCAAAGCGGACGACGAGGCGCCCCCGGCGGGGGTGGATCAGGCGGCGGGCACCAAGGCGGTGGTTCGCGCGCTTGGGCCGTTTATCCTACGCCGCACCAAGGGGCAGGTGCTCAAAGAGCTACCCGAAAAGACTGAGCAGACGATCCTGTGCCAGATGGAGCCGCCGCAGCGGAAGATCTACGACGATTTGTTGGCCCACTACCGGGGCACGCTGTTGGCCAAGCGGGAGGGCGCGACGCCGCCCGGTGGGTCGGCGATGCAGGTGCTCGAGGCGCTTCTGCGTCTTCGTCAGGCGGCGTGCCACCCCGGGCTGATCGACGCGGAGCGGGCGTCGCAGCCCAGCGCCAAGCTGGACGTGCTGATGGACCGACTCGTTGACTTAATCGAAGAAGGCCACAAGACGCTGGTGTTCAGCCAGTTCACGTCCATGTTGAGCATCGTGCGCCAGCGGCTCGACCAGCGTGGCATCATCTACGAATACCTCGACGGCCAGACGCGCAACCGCAAACAGTGCGTCGAGCGGTTCCAGAACGACCCGCACTGCCAGTTGTTTTTGATCAGCCTCAAGGCGGGCGGGCTGGGGCTGAACCTGACGGCTGCGGGGTACGTGTTCATCCTCGACCCGTGGTGGAACCCCGCGGTGGAGGCCCAGGCGATCGACCGTGCCCACCGGATCGGCCAAACGCAGCACGTCTTCGCCTACCGCTTGATCTGTGAAGACACGGTCGAGCAGCGCATCGCCGAGTTGCAGCACCGCAAGCGGAAACTCGCCGAGACGATCGTGGCCGGGCAGGAAAACCTGCTTAGCAGCCTAACGAAGGATGAACTGGAATACCTGCTGACGTGACGCGGCGGTCGTCTGGGGCGCGCGGCAATGCTACGCTTTTCATATGGCTGAACTAGGCGTCAATATCGATCACGTGGCGACGCTGCGGCAGGCGCGCCGCACGTATGAGCCCGACCCCGTGTGGGCGGCGGTGGAGGCGCAACTGGGCGGCGCCGATGGAATCACGGTGCACCTGCGTGAGGACCGCAGACACATCCAGGACCACGACGTTGAGCGGATCAAGGCTAGCTGTCATGTGAGGCTGAATCTGGAGATGGCCGCGACGGATGAGATGGTGGGGATCGCCTGCCGGGTCAAGCCGCACCAGGCGATGTTGGTCCCCGAAGGGCGGCAAGAGGTCACGACCGAGGGCGGGTTGGACGTTGTGGGCCAGCTCTCGAGGCTCAAAGCGATCGTGGCGCGGCTGCACGATGCGGGGCTGGTGACCAGCGCGTTTATCGACCCACAACCGGCGCAGGTGGAGGCGGCTGCGGCGGCTGGGTTTGACGTGTGCGAGATACACACGGGCGCGTACGCGAGGTTTTTCCATGAGGCGGGTGGGGCAGCGGGCAACGGCGACGTGGCCAGGCAAATAGCGGCGATCACCGAAGCGGGGCGGCGGATCACCGAAGCGGGGATGCGGTTCAACGCGGGCCACGGGCTGAATTACGTGAACGTCGGGCCGATCGCGGCGATGGCGGGGTTGGGCGAGCTGCACATCGGCCACGCGATTGTGAGCCGAGCGGTTTTCGTGGGCCTGCGCGAGGCGGTCGCCCAGATGAAGCGGCTGATCGTCTGAGCCGATAATCCATGATATGCTCGTATCGGCGTCGGTCGATGAGGCCTGCGCGGCGGGGGCGAATTATTTATGATGTCGAAACCGGGGGCGCTAGGCGCGCTTGGTAGCGGCTTGTTTAAGGCCGACTCACAATTGAGGACGCGCATGCTTCGATTCTGCTTATTGTTCACTTTGTTCGCGGCGTCTGCCGCGTTTGGGCAAACGACGGACGGCCCGGCAGACGGGCCCGCGGCGGAAGGGCCGGTGTGGCCCAAGCCGATGCGGCTGGATCGGTTCATACAGCCAGGCGACCGGGTGTTGTTCGTCGGCGACGAGCTGACCCAGCAGATGTTCTACACGCGCGCGGTGGCGAGCGCCTTGTTGGCCGGGATGCACGACGCGGGCTTGCGTTTTTTTAACGGCGGGAAAGAAGGGGCGACCGCGGCGAGCATGCTCGGCGAGATCGATGACTTGCTTGATCTGTGTCGACCCACGGTGGTTTTTATGTGCTTCGGCCTCAACGACGGCAAGCACCGCGACGTGTCGGAGACGGTGACGGCAATATTTGAGCGTAACCTGACGGCTCTGGTCAAGCGGGTCGGGTCTTACCGCGGTGTCCGGCAGGTGGTAATCCTTGGGCCGCCGCCGGTGCCCGGTGGGCTTGAGGAAAACGTTATTCCGACCAACTACAACTGGACGCTTTACGACCTGTCGCTTGTCTGCCACCGGGTGGCCAAGGAGCGGGGCGTGGGCTTTATCGAGTTGTACAGCCACATGAAGGGCGTCTATCTCACGGCCGAGCGCGCGGGGGGCGACCCGCTGAGCCTGGACGGGAGGCTGCCCACGGAGGCGGGGCACACGCTACTGGCGAGCATTATTTTGTACGGGATCGGTGTCACGCCCAAGCACCTTGACAGCATCGGTTGGTCGCCGCTGCCACCGACTCAGATGCGTCGTGTGCGTGGCGCGTTGGCGTTGAAGCTCAAGTCGGTGGACTTGGAGGCCGCTCACCGCAGCCACAGGCTGTACGTGGCGATGCAGCCGTTCGACGAAGCATTTTTCAGGCTGTGGCGTCTGACGGACAAGCGGTCTTCGGGGCCGACGCCGGAGTTGTACCGGTCGCAGATGCAGCAGGCCTGGGCGGATGTGGAGGCGATGGCGAAAGAGCACTACGGCTCGGTGGGGGCGGGAAAATAGCTTTCAGCGGCGCGGCGGGTCTTGGGGTTACGGGCCCGCCTATTCATCAAAGCCATCTAGCGGGTCTGTGTTTTCGCCGTCTTCGTCGGTGGGCGGTTTTAGGCTTTCGCGTAGCGCCCGGGCGTAAGCGGCGACCCGCGGGTCGGGGTCACGCAGCAGGGTGTTGAGCACGGGCGACTCAGCGTTGTCAACGTTGAGTTGTGTGTAGATCAGCCGCGTCGTGGGCTGGTCGCTGCGTTGGACCCGTTCGTGTAGGTCCGGAAACAACTCGGCGCTTTTCTCGCCTGTGGGCAGCGACTTTGCCACCCAGGCCTGCCCGACGGGCGTTAGCCTAATGTAGGCGCGGTTGGCCGCGGCGGCGATTTGCTGGGCCGCTTTCTGCCCGTCTTCGGATTGGTCCATGTTGACGGCGATGTACATCATCGCGGCGAGGCTGCGCATCTGCCTAACCGGGTCGACGTCGTGCATCATGTCGATCCACATCTGGATAATCTCCATCGACAGCAGCCAGCCTTGACGCTCGATCAGGTAGACCGCATCGCTCTCGGCGATGATGCCCGCGGTGTTGATCACGGCGCCGTCTGGCCCGAATCGGGGCGTTAGGACGACGCGGACGTCCAGGTCGATCGCGGAGGCGGGCGCCGAAGTGAGGTAGTCGCCCAGGTCGGTGCGCGCCAGTGGGACTTCTACGGTCACGGAACCGCTCGCGGGGATTCTCAGTTGGCGTTGCAGGTCGACGACTAGCGGCGTGAACTCACCGAGGGTGATGCCGTCTCGGCGCACCTTCGTGTAGAGCAGCGCCTGGGAGGGTATGGTCGCGTCGGGCCCCAGGGACAGCGGGAAGTCGGTGTTGTTACGCAGGGTGAGCCTGACGGTGATCGGCTCAAGGTATTGATACTTATTCGGCTCGACGCGGGCGTGCAGCAGCGCCCAGGGCCCTTCTCTGAGGTCGAGCATGGCCAGCTTGGTGGGCCACTCGTTGAGCAGCTTGACAAGCTTCGCGCCGTGATCGGTGGGCTGGGGCTGCTGGTCGGACTCGATCAGGTCAAGCGACGCTAGGAGCCCCGCGAGCGTGTTCGGGGCGGTCTGGACCACAAGCTGCAACTGCCTGATGCGTTGGGGGTCGTCGGCGCGGTCGAACGACTGGGCCACGCCGTACGCGGCGAACGGGTCTTGATCAAACGTGGTCACCAGCGTGCGGCGGGCTTCTTCGGGGTCACCGTTGCGTAGCTGGTTCCAGCCTACCAAGCGTATGACGAAGGGGTCTTGCTCCGAGCGGTCCTGCTTGATTTTTTCGAGTGTTTCGGGCGACGGTATTTCTTGGCCGAACAAAAGCCCCAGCCACGCCTGATCCGCCTGGGCTTGGGTGTCGCCAGCCCTGACGCGGTCTTGGAGCAGTTGCTTGAGCCTGTTGTAGGAGCCGCGGGCACGCGCCGGCTGGCCGGTCTTGTGGAGCACAGCCAACCGCAGCAGCTCGTGGTCCATGGGCAGCCCGGTTTGGGGTGGCAGCGGGTTTGAGCTGGGCGGGGGGGGTTGTTGCTGATTATTGCCTGTGTTTGTGTTGGCGGGGGGTGGTGTTTGTTGGGCTCTGGCCTGCGCGATCAGGATCGATTCGTGGCGAGCGAGCCACTCAATCGCCTGCTCGACTCGGCCTGTGGCGGCTTGGCTGAGAATCAGGTTGTAGTAAAAACGATCGTCCCAGGGCTGGGTGGTCAGGCGCTGGGCGAGTTGGAGCTGTTGCTGGGCGGCGGCGTAGGCGCCTTGCGACAGGAGCAACTCGGCGAAGCCGCGTCGGATGAACGGGTCGAAGGGGTCGGCGTAGATCATGTGCATCATGGCCTCCCCGACGCGGTCGGGCCCGGCGGCCTTGCCCACCAGCCAGTCGAATATCAGCCGGGCCGCTTGCTTGTTGGAGCGGTCGAGGGTCAGCGCTTCTTGGAGCTTGCGCAGTGAGCCTTGAGTGTTGTTCAACTCGAGCATGCCCTGGGCGATAAACGAGCACAGGCGTGATCGCAGCGCGGGGCTTAGCTTGCCCGCGTCTTGGCTGTCGAGGACTTGCTGGGCCGCTTCGATGCGCTGGTCGATGGTCTGCAGGGACGCGATCGAGCCCATGATCAACGCCAACTGCGAGGCGTCGTCGTCTGGGCGGAGCTTGCAGTACCGGGCTAACGCTCGCAGCGCGTTTTCGGGGTCGCCGTCGCGGTGGGCCAGTTCCGCGGCGAGCAGCCACGACTCGGCGTCGTCGGGCGTCAGTTCCAAGGCCATGTCCAGGAGGATGCGCGCGCGTTTGAACTGATCGGGCCTGGGGTCTTCGCCGGCGATGAGAACCTGCCGGGTCAGGATGATCAGTTGATCGGCCAATAGCGATTCGGGCGATACCTGGAGCCGGCCGGGTTGAACCTGGGCCCAGGCGCGCGGCGGCGGCAGCAGCGTCGCGGCCAACAGGCTTAGGACGCTTGCCATGATGAGCGTGCGTGGTGTCGTTTTTCCCGGGCGGTTTGGGGCCGGCTGGGGGGCGTTGGTGAGAGTAAGTATCCGGAGCATAGTTACAACCATATCAATCCTGTGTTTATAAGTCGCGAGCGATTATACGGGTTCTGGTGAATTCAAGGCCAATCAGGGGGTGGGCGACGGGTCCGCGGCGGCGCCTTGGGCTAAGTCGGCGACAAATCGGCTGACCTGATCCACCACGGCGTCGGGGCCCTGGTCTCTGCACTGCGCCACGCGGCGCATGATCGCGGAGCCGACAATAGCCGCGTCTGCGGTCCGGACCACCTGGCGGACTTGTTGGCGGTCGGAGACGCCGAACCCCACGGCGATCGGTAGGCTTGTTACTTTTCGCAGCGATTCGACGCGCTGGGGCAGGTCTTGGGCGATTTCGGCCCGCTCGCCCGTAATCCCGGCGCGGGAGAGCAGGTAGATAAACCCGGTCGACGCTTTGGCGATTTGCTGGGCGCGGTCGGTGGGGGTGGTGGGCGCGATGAGCAGGCTGAAGGTGAGGTTTTGCTTGGCGGCGGCGGCCCTGGCGGGCGCGGATTCTTCCAGCGGCAGGTCGGGCAGGATCACGCCGTCGACGCCGGCTTCGCGCGATTGGGCCATGAATGAATCAACACCCATGCGGTAGACGATCGAGTAGCTGACCATGACCACAAGGGCCATGTCCAGGCTGGGGCGCAGCTTGGCGATCATTTCTAAGACGGCCTTGGGCTGCACACCCTGGTTCAGGGCGTGCGTCATGGATGCCTGGATGACCGGCCCGTCGGCGATCGGGTCGGAAAACGGGATGCCGATCTCACAGACGCGCACGCCCGCTTCTTGGGTCGCGGTCAGCAGGCGGGCGGTGGTTGGCAGGTCCGGGTCGCCGGCGGCTAAGAACGGGATGAGCGTCTTGGAGCCGTCTTGGCGGAGCTGGTCGAAGATTGCGTCGATCCGGTTCATCCGTCCTCCGAACGGTGTGGGCCTACCCGTTTCGTGGTGTTGGTGATGTTCATAGGGAGGTACATATTAGTCGTCATGTCTGGATCGTTTGGAGCCACGCGGCGCTGAGCGGCAGGAAAACGACGACCGGCAGCCACGCCGACGCCACGGGGTTCATGTAGGCCGACGCGCTCTCGGGCAGGAACACCCCCGCCGCCCAAACCGCCAGGCACGCGGCGGTGGCCATGATGCCCTGGTGTAGCATATTGGCCGGCTGGCGCATGAGGAAGAAGGGCAGGCCCACGATCAAGACCAGTACGTTGAGCACGAGCAGGCTGAATCGGCTGTGCATGATCTTCCGGATGGGCCCGTCGTTGACCGCCGGGTTGGCTGCCAAGTCTCGCAGCTCTCCCAGGCTCAGCAGCCTGGGGTAGACGCCCGTGCGGAAGGCCAACAGGACTTGCGGGGACAGGTCGGTGGCGAAAAATTTTTCGGGTGTGGCTGTGTTGAACGGCAATGACGCGCCGGCGGGCCCCTGCGTTTGATCGGGGGTGATGCCGTAACCCCCGACCAGCTCCCAGCCCTTGAGCGGCTCGTTCCAGAACGCCTGCTCGGCGGTGATTCGCCGCTTGGCGCGGCCTTGGCTGTCGCGCTCGAGGATGGTCACGCCGGTGAGCATGGGCTCGTCGGTGCCCACGTCGAACTTCGCGGCGCTGATCAGGTGGCCCTTGCTGTCCACGGCGTAGCGTACCTCGAATGCCTTGTTGGTTTCGTGGCTCAGTTGCGACTTCGACCGGGTGAGCTTGTACGCCAATTTTGGGATAACCAACTCCTGGTCGAGCAGGGTTAAGCCGTTGATCAGGCAGCCGACCACGACCAGCGGCGCGGCGATGCGGTGCATGCTGATCCCGCTGGAGACCATGGCGGTCAGCTCGCGTGTGCGCGCCAAGCTTGAGAGTGTGAAACCCACGGCAGCCACGACGATCAGCCCGGCGAAGAAAGCATATAGCAGGATCAGCATCGGGCCATAGTAGTCCACGAACGCCCAGGCGGTGGCCAGGATCACGCCGCCGTGTGTGTCGGCTTTGAGTCGGCCGGCTTTGATGAACTCGTCCATGTCCACGATGACGTCAACCAACACAAACAGCAGCGTGAAGACCGTCAACAGGATGACGAAGTTGATCAGGAACTGCTGCACGATGTAGCGGTCGAGTGTTTTCATGGGTAGTGGGCGGGGTGCTCGCTCAGTTTCTTGACAGCGTCAGGTACGTGCCTCCGATCGCAGTGATCAGGAAGATATTGCCCAACCAGATGACCAGCAGCCCCACGGCCCGGCTGGTGTTGGGCTGGGTGGCGATGTTCTCGCCGCTGTGGCAGATGACCACCACGGTGATGGCTGACAAGAAGCTCCAGAAATAAATCACCAGGGGCATGCCCTGGCCCAGCTTCATGCTCAGCACGGCCCCGAGTACCAGCAGCAGCAGGCAGGCCACCGCCAGCGACGCGCGCTCGTTGAGTTGGGCCAGGATGTACCTGAACAAGTAGATGATCTGCGCCCGCAGGCTCTTGTCCGCTTTCTCGACACTGGGCGAGTTGGGGTGGGCCTGGCGGGCGTGCTTGAGTAGCTGGCTGCTGCCCAGTTCTTTGAGCGGCCCCATGACCGGGCTGGGCCAGCGGCAACGCGGAACGGTGACGGTGGCGTGCTCGGTGCTGCGGCGGTCGTTGTCCAGGTCGTATAGCTTGGCTTCGGCTAACTCGATGCGCACCCTGGGCTCGGGCTGGGGGTCGCCGGCTTCGATCCAGAGCTTGCCGCTTTGGGCTTCGATGCGTCGCGTGACTTTCCCGTCGGTGAGGTACTCGACGCGCACGGGCGCTGCTGCTTTGGCGGCCAGTTCCAGGGCTTCGCCTTGGCGGGCCACGGACGGGGCGGTGAGGCGGAACGATTCGCCGCGGTTCACACCGGGCAGGCGCACCGTCTGGTCGCTGGGGTGTGGCTCGGTCAGCAGTTTTTGGATCTGCTCAAGCACTTGCTCTTGGGCCACGGCCTCGGCGAGCTTGTACTTTTCCTCTCGGATGCTGTCGTATAGCTCGGGCTGGTCGCCCAGGGCACGCATCTCAGGCCAACTGAGGAACCGGGGGTCGTCCTTGATCGGGCTTGGCAGCAGCACCTGGGGCAGGGTCCATTTTTCGATGGAGAACATGTCGCCTTTGGACGCGTCGTAGTAGACGACGTTTTCGAGTTGGACGGTGGCCCAGGTTTGGTTCTGGACGCGGTAGAGCAGGATGTCCGCTTTCTCGGCGGTGCTGTCGCTGCGGAGGCGCTGCTGGGCGTCGAGTTGGCCAAGCGCCACGCCACGCAGGCGGATCAGCTTCATGGGTTGGACCGTGTTGCCGGGGATCACCGGCGGTGGGTGCGTGTCGTCCACCACGTCGGCGTAGAGCACCAGGTGCCCCAGCTTCACCGGGCGGGCGCGTTCCACTTGGTTCACAATCACCTGCATGATGTCTTTTTCGAGCATGTGCGTCGCCTGCCGGTAGAACGACGGCACCACCCAATTGCTCAAATAAAACACGCCCAGCGTCAGGGCCAACCCCAGGAATACCACCGGCAGCAAAATCGATCGGTAGCTAATACCCCCCGCTCGGCAAACCAGTAGCTCGTTGTCCGCGACCATTCGGCTAAACACCAGGGTGCTGGCGAACGCGCCCGAGAAGGGGAGGATGAACCCCAGCATGGTGGGCGCGGTGTAGAACACGTACCGGGCCAGTGTTTGCGCGTCGAGCAGCCCCTCGCTTAGCGGCTTGATCGCCGCGGCGAAGCTGATCACCAAGACCAGCACCACCGACGAAGTGACCAGCAGCTTGAGCATCTCTTTGAAAATGTAGCGGTAGATCGTCCAGGGCATATCAAAGCGTTCGCTGGCTCATGGGCCGAGTTTATTGGGACGCGCGAGCACAGAAGTGTAGTTGGACCACCCCGCTATGAACAAGTGAGCTATTTGATCGCCTGCCGCTGGATTCGGATGAGCTTGCGGATGCCCGACGCGGCTAAATCCAGCAAATTGTCCAGTTCGTCGCGTGAGAATGACCGCTGCTCGCCGGTGCCTTGGACCTCTATAAAGTGGCCCCGGTGGTCCATCGCCACGTTCAGGTCCACCTCGGCCCGCACGTCCAGCCGGTAATCCAGGTCCAGGTGGGCTTGGCCGTCGATCAGGCCCACGCTCACGGCGGCGACGGGGCCGCGGATCGGGTTCTTGGCGATCAGCCCTTTTTTGCGGGCGTGGGCGATGGCTTGTGTCAGCGCGACATACGCGCCGGTGACGGACGCCGTGCGTGTGCCCCCGTCCGCCACGACCACGTCGCAGTCGCAGGTGATCATCACCCCCGGCATCTTGTCCAGGTCCACGCCGGCGCGCAGGCTGCGTGCGATCAGGCGCTGGATCTCGGTGCCCCGGCTGTCGGGCCCGCGTCGCTTGCGGTCGGGCGTGGACCCGGGCAGCATGGCGTACTCAGCCGTCACCCACCCGCGCTTGGGTTGCCCGTCGTCGTCGAGCAGCCACTTGGGCACGTCCTTGGCGATGCTGGCTGTACACAGCACACGCGTGTTACCGGCGGAGATCATGACGCTGCCCGGCGCGCCGCCTGGGTAGCGTTGGATTTTTACGGGACGCAGTTGGTTGGTGCGGCGTTTAGTTGGCATAGCGGTCGGTGGTAACAGCAAGCGGGGGCGTTGGCAAGCGGTGGGGCGCGATCAGAGCAAAGTATGTCCGGGCCCGCCCGGACATATCCCCGCCTTCCGCCGGTGTATCATCTTTGCCACATGGCCAAGCCACACGCTGACAAGCCCTGTCCGATCTGTCGGTTCCTCGCGGCTGACGTTCTGCCGAGCCGCTACGTGCCGGTCCATCGCTTCCGTTGGTCGTTGGCGGTGTTGCACCCCAAGCAGGTTTACCCTGGTCACTGCGAGCTTTGGCTGCGCCGCCACGCCAGGGAGCTATTCGACCTTTCGCCGGCTGTCCGGAGCGGCTTTTTCAATGAGATGAACACGCTCGCCCAGGCGGTTTACTTGACGCAGCAGCCACGGAAGATGAACTACGAGCTATTGGGCAACGTCGCGCCGCACCTGCACTGGCACGTCATCCCACGGTACGACGGCGACCCCCGCCCGCAAAGCGCGATCTGGTCCACCCCGCAATACACCCGCCCCAGCAAACGAGCGGCGACGCCCCGCGCCGAACGGATAAGGCTGGCGGCGGAGATTGCGACGCGGATTAAGAAGCTGCAACGGGCCGGGTGCGGTGTTGTGAAATGAGATTGATGTGGTCTGCATGAGTGAGTATGTCCGGGCGGATGTAGACCTGCCGAATTTTAGCCGGTTGATGGATCAATTGGCGAGTATGGCCGGCCCATGCGTCTGGCAAGATACCTGGCCTACTTACTTAAAATCTATTATGCTACCAAAACGCCTTTGCAGGAGAGCTTGATATGCCAAACATCCCCAAGAAAGTTGCAGATCGATTATCAAAACAACTTAGCAACTTCCAACGGATTTTACGGGACGCAAAGGATCGTGATGTCAACGAGTCAGACACAGTCACGATCATCACTGATATGTTGGCGGATCTCTTTGGATTTGACAAATACACAGAGGTCACCAGTGAACAGGCAATTCGCGGTACATATTGCGACTTGGCCGTAAAGCTAGAAGGCACAATCAAGTATCTCATTGAAGTCAAGGCTATTGGTCTAACACTCAAAGAAAATCACCTGCGTCAGGCAATGAATTATGGAGCAAATCAAGGCATTTCGTGGATTATCCTCACAAACGGCATTAATTGGGAAATTTACCGAATCAAATTCGAGCGTCCAATCGATTGTGAGCATACATGCTCAATCGATCTCCTTGAGTTGAATGCTCGAAAATCAGATGACATCAGTCGTCTGTACCTGCTATGCAAAGAAGGTCTTGCAAAAAACGCAATTGATAAATTCCACGAACATACTCAAAACGTAAATCGCTTTGTAGTTGCCGCAATCATTCAATCCGATCCTGTGTTGAACGTTATGCGCCGTGAGATTCGCCGACTTGCGCCGGGTGCAAAAGTTGCCGCCGAAGAAATCTTCGCATTACTGCCGGATGTGCTCAAACGCGATGTCATTGAAGGGGCATCTGCAAAGCAGGCGGAAAGGCGTGTCAACAAATTACTTGGTCAGGCTCTTCGTAAACGGCAGACGAAAAAAGCTAAATCCTCAGAGTACGCTAATAAAAATTCTTCACTAGAAGCTGTTAAAGATTCTCAAGAAACGGACAGTCCAGCGATTGTGGAATAACCATGTAAATAAGCCGTGGCGCGGGGCGCCGGCTCGTCATATCACACAAACAGCCACAGCACCACCGGCAGGGGAACCAGCATAAACAGCAGCATATTCCACGCCCAGAGGGTGCTGGCGAAGCGGGCGTCGAGGTGAAACATGTTGGCTAAAGCAACCATGACGACGGCTGAGGGCATGGCGGACTCGATGCGCGCCACTTGCGAGGCCACGGGGCCCAGCGGGTGAGCGGTCAAGTGGATCGCCCACAAGATCGCGACGGCGGCTAACGGTATGGCGGTGAACTTCACTGCTGCTAAGAGGATGTGCTGCTTGAGGTAGGCAGCGGACCCGCCGATGTGTAGGCGCAGGCCGATGCCGAAGTACCCGCCGAATGCGCCCGCGTAAGCCAGGATGTCGATCACGTACCACGTGTCGATGGCCGCTGGGAAGGGGACTTGTGCGATGGCCAGTGCCACTCCGACGAGCGCCGCGTACATGGGCATGGCCCGCGCGTCGAGGTAGCTACGCACGAGCAGGCGTGCGAACGATTCACCCGCGGTGGTGGCCGGGCTGTAGAGACGCGCCAGGGGGTACAGCAGCGGGACCATGGCCGCGTTCGTGATGCTGGCGAACGCCAGCCCGTATGCCAAGGCCTCTTCCGGCGGGTGGAGGATGCTAAAACAAAGGTACGCCCCCATGCCAAACCCGTTGTTGGACAAGCCCGCAGCCAGGGCTATGACAGCCAATTGTTGCCCCTTGCACCCGATCAGCTTCGCTAGCGGGATGATGCCGTACGCGCCTGCGGCCATGAGCAGCGGCTGGATCGCCACGAGCCACAGGTTCTCTGTGAGCGGCGGGATGCGCCACAAACTTAGCAGCAGCGCAGCCGACCACAGCCACACCACGGTGTAATAATGGATGGTGCGGCTGCGGTCTTCGTGCAGCCAATTCCGCCGCCGCGCGACATATCCGGCAGCAAGAGCGAACACGCCGAATAGGCCGAAGGCGAGGAACTTAGCAATGTGTGGCGGCATGGGGAGCGTCGGGGGTGTGCTGATGGGTTCGTACGGCAAGCTTACAGGAAATGGGTAGCGGGTAGCGCGGGCATCGCCCACCACGAACGTGCAATAGGGATACGAAGAAGGTGGACGGTGCCTACCCTACGACACTTGCCCGGACCTACAAAATTAGCAACGTATCACGACGGGAACGACAGGACCGATTCCGTCTTGCTCGCGGGGTCTTCGCCGGCGGGTTGTGGGGTGATGTTTTGGTTGAGGCTTAGCTCGGCCAGGGCGAGTTGGAAAGCGAGGGTGGCTTGGGCGGATTGGTGGTCGCTGGCGCGGTCGTTGTCCAGGGCGTCGCGCGTGCCGCCCGACGCGGAGTCGTACAGCGGCGTGCCCGAGTCGTTGCGCCCCAGGAACCACTCGAATGCCCAGGTGGCGTCGTTTTCCCAGTGCGGGTCGCCGGTGACGCGGTAGGCTTCGAGGCAGGCGGCGACCATGGCGTATGCGTCGGCGGGCTGGGGGGCGGTGTGGGTGTGTTGCGTGTGGTTGTCGCTGTCGGTGTCCGTGTTCGCCGGGTTGATCGGCGAGAAGTAGCCGTCTTCGCTGCTTTGCAGGTCGACCAGCCAGCGCAGGGAGCGAAGCCCCGCGGCAATCATCTCAGGCTGGTGCAGGCCCCGACCGCTTGCGATTAGCGCGTGTGCTAGGCGGGCGCTTCCGGGGGTGAACCGTGGGGTAAACCAGTGCCAATCGGGCGTGGTGTTGAGCTTGAGGCAGTCGAATAGCTGCCCGGCGAGGTGCGTGCGCACGGTCGTGGCGGCGCGGTCGCCGCTGAAGCGATGGGTGTATTCGTCCAAGCCGATCAGCGTGTAGGCGATGGCGTCGAGTTCGGAGAGTGTTGCGGCTTGGGTAAGGCAAGGCTCGAACAGCTTGCCCGCCAATTGCAGCAGCCCGTCGTCATCGCAGCGGGCAAGGGCCGTGCCCGCCGCCCACCAGACACAAGCCTGTGTGATTTGCGCCGCGCCGCCGCCATTGGGCCATTGCCGGTCGTAGGGCATCCAATCGCGGTAGCGTTGGGCGTTGGCGTCCCACGCGTGGTGCAGGAACGCGAAATACCGCTTGGTGAGTTCGCTGGTGTCGATAATGATCTCTTCGGCCAGTTGCTCTAACAGCGAGGCCAGCGTCAGGCCGTGCGCGTTGTCGGTGGTGAGGTACCCGCCGCTGTAGTCGGGCACAGCGTGCTGAGCGTGGGCGAGGATGCCTGTGTCGTCGGTCAGCCACAACACGTGCTGGAGGTTGATCAGCGGCAGGTCGTCGTCTGGCAGGTGGTCGGCCATCCGGGTAGCGGTTGCGAGGCTCGATGGGTGTGCGTCTGTGGCTTTATCGAAGCAGGCCATGTAATGCCGGGCCGTTTTGTCCCAGACCATTTCCCGGCCGTGGAGGTAGGCCCGCTTGCGCATGGCGGTGTGCTCGGCTTTGTTGTCGAACAGCGTGAGCACTTTCTTGGCGATGGCGTTGTGGTCTTTAAACGGGACGAGGCAGCCCCGGCCGTCCGCGAGCAGCTCCTCGGCGTGGCCGTAGGGCGTGGAGACGATCGCCTTGCCCGCGCCGACGGCGTATGCCAGCGTGCCGGACGTGACCTGCTCGGGGTTGAGGTAAGGGGTGAGGTAGATATCGGCGGCGCCGATGAACTGGGCCAACTCGTCGGGGTTGACAAAGCGGTTGTAGATCTTGAAGTGTTGTTCAACGCCCAGCGATTCGGCCAGGCGTTCGAGTGAGAAGCGGTAGGCTTCGCCATCGCGCTGGCGCTCCTGGGGGTGGGTCGCGCCGACGACCATGTACACCACGTCGGGGCACCGCTCAAGGATTTTCGGCAGCGCGCGGATGGCTTGCTCGATCCCCTTGTCGGCTGACAGCAGCCCGAATGTCATCAGCACGCGCTTGCCCTCCGCGTCGAACTGTTCTTTGTAGAAGCTGGGGTCGACAAAGGGGACGTCGGGGATGCCGTGTGCGATCAGGTCAATTTTTTCAGGGGGCACGCCGTAGGTGTTTTGCAACAGATCACGCCCGCGTCGGCTCATCACCACCAGCCGCTTGGAAATCTGAGCCAGCTCGCGCATCACGCGCATCGCCTCTTCTTGGGGGTCCGGCGGCACGGCGTGGAGCGTGGTGACGACGGGCGCGTTGGTGTTACGCAGCAGCGAGAGCACGTGGCTGCCGCCCGGCCCGCCGAAGGTGTCGAAGTCGTGCTGGAGGCAGACCAGGTCGGTGTTATTGAGGTTCAAGTATTCGGCCGCCTGGAGGTAGGTATCGAGTTGCTTTTCGTGGATCTCGTAGCGCACGCGGGGCGGGTAGTCGTAGCCCTCTTCCCGGTCGTTGACGGGTACAGCCAAGCAGTGCGTCTGCGGGTGTGCGGCGGCGAAGGCTTCGCACAGGTCGTGTGTGAATGTGGCCAGGCCGCACTGGCGGGGCAGGTAGCTGCCTACGAATGCGACACGGTTGATCCCGCGACCTATCTTGGGGTTGGTCACTTTCCGGCCCTCCCAGGCCTTGGCGTGTTTGTGCTCTTGTGCCGAGTCAATACCCCTATGCGGCGGAGGGTTGCACTGCTTGTTTCTTCGACCCTGTAGCGGCGGCACTTGACGGCGCGGGGGTAGGGGGAGCGGCGCTGCTGTGGATAAAGTCTGTTCTCGGACGTGGTTTTTAGGGTCTTGTGCTGGTTTTAAGGTTTGCCGGGCCATGGGGGCAGGTTTAAGATCGGTGGCGAAATGTCTCGGAGCTTAAGCCAATGAACGCCGATCCGTCCAAAACGATCACCCCCCACGACACGGGCTGCATTTTTTGCAAGATCGTGGCGGGGCAGATCCCCTGTCACAAGCTCTATGAAGACGAGCGTGTGCTGTCGTTTTTAGACATCGGCCCGTTGTCGCGCGGGCACTGCCTGGTGATCCCCAAAGCCCACTACGAAACGATCGACGCGACGCCCGGCGATTTGGCCGGGGCGTGCGCTGCGGTGATCGCGCGCGTCAGCGGCGCGGTGCGCGCGGCCACGGGCGCGACGGGGTTCAACGTGTTGCAGAACAACGGCGCGGTGTCGGGGCAGGAAGTGGCGCACATGCACTTTCACATCATCCCACGTCAAGCCAACGACGGGCTTGGGTATCGCTGGTTGCCGGGCAAGCTCGACGCGGCCGGCGCGGCGACGTTGATTAAAGCGATCGGCGCGGGGCTGGAGCGGTAGCACGTTTTTCAGATTGTATGCGGGTGGATGTCTCCGTTATGAGCACACATGTGGAACCGGACCGCTCCCTTATCCGCCTTAGGCGGACGGCTCGTAGCGGGCGGTTTTCAGAAATTTCTTACAGCGTGCCCTTGGTGCTGGGGACTTGGTCGTCTCCGGTTCGGGCTACTGCTTGACGCAGGGCGCGGCCCAGGGCTTTGAAGATCGCCTCGGCGATGTGGTGGTGGTTGTGGCCGTGGGGCACCTCGACGTGGCAGTTAAGCAGGCCGTTGTTCGTTAGCGCGTTGAGGAATTCCTTGACAAGCTGCGTGTCGAACGAGCCGATCTTGCCGGCCGCTTCGCGGAACGACGGGGGCGAGACCTCAAACACCAGCGCCGCGCGACCCGACAGGTCCACACTGACGCGCGCCAGGGCGTCTTCCATGGGCACGGAGGCGAACCCGTACCGCTCGATCCCGCGCTTGTCGCCCAGGGATTTGAGCAACGCCTGACCCAGCACGATGCCCACGTCTTCGACCGTGTGGTGGTCGTCGACGTGCGTGTCGCCCTTGGCGGATACTGTTAGGCCCAGGTGCCCGTGCCGGGCCACGTGGTCGAGCATGTGGTCGAAGAAGCCCACGCCGGTGTGGTTGGCGTATTCACCGCCGTCGAGTGATAGCGACAGGGAGATGTCGGTCTCGTTGGTCTTGCGGTCGATTTTGGCGGTGCGTGGGGGCATGGGTGGCGTTTCTTTCTTATGAATCAAAGGCTATCTAGGGCGGTCAGCAGGGCGTCGTTTTGTTGGGGCGTGCCCACGGTGATCCGCAGCTTATCGCGTAGCGGATCCTGGTCAAAGTATCGCACCAAGACGCCTTTGGACTTAAGCGATTCGTAGATTGTCTTGGCCGGTCGCGGTGCTTGCGCTAACAGGAAGTTGGCCTGGCTCGGGTAGACGCGGTAACCACGGTCGGCCAGCGCGCCGGTTAAGCGATCGCGCTCCTTGGTGACGGCTTGCCACGTTTGGGCGGCTTGTTGGCGGTTGTTTAGCGCGGCGATGGCCAGCGTCTGGGCGACGGCGTCGGTGTTGTAGCTGTCGCGTGCCTTGTCCAGCGCGGCGATCAGGTCGGGGTGGCCCAGGCCGTAGCCCAGGCGCAGGCCCGCCAGCGAGTAGCCCTTGCTGAGTGTGCGGAGCAAGAGCACATTTTTTAGCCCTTTGTCCGTAGCAAGCAGCGGCAGGGCGTCGCGCGTGGCGAAATCGACATACGCCTCGTCGATCAGCAGCACGCCTTTGAATTGCTGGGCGATGCGCTCCAGCCGGTCGAGCGGCCCGAGTCGCCCCGACGGCGCGTGGGGGTTGACGACCATGGCCAAGCGACAGCCCGCGTCGTTGAGCTTGCCTGCGAAGCTGTCGGGCAGTTCAAAGTTGTCTAAAAGCGGGACGGAGGTCAGCGGGGTGTCGTGGATCGCAGCCAATACTTCATAGAGCGAGTAGCTAGGCGTGGCGATGCCCAGCCCGCCCGTGGCCGCGCCCGACGGGTTGTCCGCTCGCGGTTGGCAGAAGACGGTAATCGCCAGCCGCAGCAACTCGTCGCCGCCGTTGGTGACGATCACCTGCTTGGGGTCTAGGCTGTGCGCTTGGGCGATGGTTTGGCGGCACTGGGCGGCGGTGGGTGGTGGGTATCGCCGCAGTGTTTCGCCGTCGATGCTCCGCAGCGCGTCGACCACCGCTTGGCCGGGGGGGTACGGGTTCTCGTTGGTGTTGAGCTTGACGGTTTGGCGGTCGCCCGGCTTGGGCTGCTCGCCGGGTGTGTAGGGGGCCAGGCGGCTGATGTTTTGGCGTTCGTAGGTCATGGGGTTTTGTCACGTCCGCGTGCAAAGGCCATAAGTATACCCGTTGTATGCGGTTGCTCCCTGCCGGGCGGGTTGTCCCATAAAAGAACCGCCAGGAAGTGTAGGCAGGGGTGCGTGGCTGGGCGTTTAAGTTTGTGGGGGGTACGTCCGAAAAAAACGGTGGTTCTATGTCATACAGAACCGCGAGGATATCCATTGCCTGGAACAGATTCCTCCACAATCGATACCGCGGCGTTGGTAGAGGAAGCCTGCGCGCGCAACCGGTCGATCGAGTTGCACTACCACAACCGCAGCGGCGATTTTTTCGCCGCGCGCACGCGCCTGCTGGCCTGCAACGACACGCATATCTTCCTGGACGCGCCTCAGAGCATCGGCAAGAAGGTGGAGTTTAAGGCCAATTTACAGGTCGAGGCTTTCCTGGCGATGGGGTCGGTGATGTACTCGTTCAAGTGCAAGGTGGCTCAGACCCAGTGTCACCTCAAGCTCAACGACTACATCACCGTGGACGGGCTGCAGATCACTCGCCCAGGGGGGGTGAACAAGAGTCAGCGCAGGCACGATATGCGGATTGCTGTGGGTAACATTTCGAACATCCCGGTCTTGCTACACGAGACTTCGTTGGAAAACCAAGACACCGCGCCGTTGGAAGCGAATGTTTTTCACGGGACCATGGAGAATCTTTCGGGCGGTGGGTGCGGCTTGGGTCTTGACACGACCTTGTGCTCAAAAATCATCATCGGGCGGCCGATGTTCTTGAGCTTTGAGATCCCCGGCACGCCAGAGCCGTTTATCTTTCAGGTCGAGGTACGCAGCGTCCACCTTGTGGAGCCCGACAAGAAATCCACCAGGGTGGGCGTGCAGTTCATGAACTGGCCCAGCCGGGGCTACCTGCAACGCAACCTCCGGCCGCTGGAGAAATTGATCGCGGAAATCCAACGCAGCAACAATAACAAACGTATCGGCAAGGGCTGAGCAATCCGCTTCCTGCCGCCGGGTCGCGTCCGTGCTAGAATGGCTCGGATGCGGACTTTTCAGAGCTTTAGGCGTAATTATTTGGCGTGGGCGGTTTGTCTGTCCGGGGTTTGGGCCGTGGCCGTTCACGCCCAGGCCATCGATCAGACCGCGCAATCGGCGGTGTACGTGTTGCGCGGGAGCATGCGGCTGCAGAGCGACAGCAGTCACCACGAGATGCTACGTGCGCTGCGCGAACTCGAAGACCCGCGGCTGGGCCCGCTGTTTGGCCAGTTGGCGGAGTCGAGCCACCCCGTCCTGCAGATCCACGGGTTGTTGGGGCTTGCGCGCTGTGGCGGGGGTAAGCAGTTGGACCTGGTACGGGTCGCGGCGATCCAAGACCCGGCGATCCAGGCTGAAACGATCAGCTTGGCGATGGACGAGGAGGTCTTGACCCTCAAGCAAGCTCAGCAGCTTGTCGAGTGGCCTCAGGTCGATGCCGGGGTGAAGGTGTTGGTAGCCACGAAGCTGATCAAGGCGGGCAAGTTCAACCAGCTTGACCTGCTGCACACCGCGCTGAAATCTGACAACCTGGCTCGGCGGGGGCTGGCGGCGATGCAACTGGTCCAGCTAGGTGAAACGGGTCGGCTGCAACTGCTTGAGCGGTTGAACGAGTCGGACGACCCCAAGCGGGACGCGGTCCGGCAGATGCTGCTAGAAACGATGGTCCGGTACGGGTTCGATCGCGCGGCGCCGTGGGCGGTGTCGGTGTGCAAGCAGCGGGGCGTGGACTGGCGTTTGGACCTGATGGCCCTGCGAGCCGCGTTGAAGCTGAATCACCCGGCGGCGGTCGGGCTTTGGCGACAGCGTTTTAACGGCTCGTCCGACACGGCGGGTCGGCTGAGGCTGGCGCTACTGGCGTTGGACCTGGCCAATCACCTAAACCCAAAATTCTTTAACACGCTCATGAACGATGACGACCCGCTGATTGAGCGCATCGGGCGCGCGGGCTACGCCGTGGCTGCCAATGACAACGTGGACATGGCGGTTATCCGGTTGATCGAGATGCACCACCCGATGGCCAACCGCTGGGTGCTGAGCTTCGCGCGCGACCACGCCACGCTCGACCAGGCCAGGGTGTTGCTGCTGGGGTTGATTATGTCGTTTGAGGACGTGCCGCTGGCTCAGCGCGAGCGTGCGGTGCCGGAGGTTGTGGGCGCGGCGCGTGTGCTTTGTGACCGCGACCCGGTGGGTGTGTCGCTGTTGCGGCCGATCCTGGCGGACCCCGACGCCGACCCGCTGCTGCTGCGGTGCATCTTGGTCGGCCTGATCCACAGCCCCGTGCCCGATCAGCCTCAAGCCGTGGAGGGGATCGGCCCGTTCGCCAGTTCCGACGTGAGCAACCTGGCGGTTGTCTGGCTGGCCAAGTGCGGCCAACCGCTCACCGACCCGCAGCGCGAACAGTTGAAGCTGCTGGTGCGCGGCGGGGGCGGGCTCGGCGGGCCGCTGCGTTTGCAGGCCGCGTGGGCGTACTTGAATTTGACCGAGCAGACCCAGCCGGCGATGGCCAGCGCGTTGGCGCAATAGCCGGCCAGGCGGCGTCTACAATTGAGTTACCAGAGAAATAACAGATATGAGCGTTATACCCTTAAGCCGACCGGATATTACCGACGCCGAGATCAACGCCGTGGCCAACGTGCTGCGGTCGGGTCGGCTGAGCATCGGGCCCTGCCAGGAACAATTTGAGGACCTCGTCGCCGAGCGGTGCGGCCGGCGCCACGGCATCGCCGTCAGCAGCGGCACCGCCGGGCTGCACATGATCATGCTGGGGCTTGGCATTAAGCCCGGCGACGAGGTGATCACCACGCCGTTCAGCTTCATCGCGTCCTCGAACTGCATCTTGTACGTCGGCGCCAAGCCCGTATTTGTGGACATCGACCCGGTGAGCCTGAACATGGAGCCCGACCGCGTGGCGGCGGCGATCACACCGCGCACCAAAGCAATCCTCGCGGTCGAAGTGTTCGGCAACCCCACGCACATGGACAAGCTGGCCAAGATCGCCCAGGCCCACGAAATCCCACTCATCGAGGATAGCTGCGAGGCGCTGGGCGGGCGTTGGGCGGGCAAGCCGGTCGGCTCGTTCGGACGCGCCGCCGTGTTCGGGTTCTACCCCAACAAGCAGATCACCACCGGCGAAGGCGGCATGATCGTGACCGACGACGACCGCTTGGCCGAGCAGTGCCGAAGCCTGCGCAACCAGGGGCGGAGCGAGGCGATCGACACAGCCGCCGCAGCCCAGACGTCGGCCGGCACCGGCAGTTGGCTCACGCACGCGAGGCTGGGCTACAACTACCGGCTAAGCGAGATCGCCGCCGCATTGGGCGTTGCGCAGATGCAGCGGCTCGACCAGATCCTGGACAAGCGCCGCCGCGTGGCGGGCATGTACATGAAACAACTGATGGACTGGCAAGACCTCATCCTGCCCACCGTGCCCCCCGGCGGCGAAGCGGACATGAGCTGGTTCGTCTTTGTCGTGCGCCTGACCGACCAGTACGGGCGCGTCGAGCGCGACCGCGTGATCAAAGACATGCGTCGCCACGAGGTCGGCGTAGCCAACTACTTCCCCTGCATCCATCTTCAGCCGCCGTACCGCGAGCGCTTCGGCTACCAGCCCGGCACGTTCCCCATCGCCGAGTCCGTCAGCCAACGCACCATCGCCCTGCCGTTCTACAACCAACTCGACGAGACACACATCGACCTGATCGTCCACACGCTCAAGGTCATGTTGCAGCGCGAGCAGTTGCTTAAGCGGTAGGGTGTATAGGAGGCACGGGGCGGTTCACAGGGTTACTTCGAGTTCGGCACGGCCGACTCGCTACGCTCGCTGGCCGTGGCACCCGGCCCGATTGGGCGTTGACCACAGTTGGCCGCGGCGCCATACTGACTTTGCGCATCCTGGAAAAGCAGATTTCTGTAAAAAAACAAGTTGGGGCATTGAAGAAAGGATGAGCACATGAACATACTCCGAGTCGCGCTAAGTGTCTTCCTCGCCTGGGTGGCGTACCGCCATGCAACCATGTGGGGACGTATGTTCATGAATCTCGAAGGCATGAAGTCACCCATCGAGGTGAGTCCTGCGTACCTCAATCCCCTCTCACGCCTCATCTTGTTTCCAGGAGTGCAGTTGGCGTTGCTCGCCGCCACATGGGCGGTCTTTCCATACGGGCACTGGGGACTCGTGGCCGCCCTCATCTCTTGGTGGGGTCATAAGTCCGGCATGCGCTGTGAGCTACTTCGTTCCTTTGTGCGTCAGCTTCTCATGCACCTCGAAGAGGGCGTGCCACTTGATGAAGCGTGGCCAGCGGCAAACCAGACAATCACAGCACTCACAGGCATGCAGAACATCAACGTGGATCAACACGCTGGAGACCCCAGAGCCCTAGTGTCATACGTCGTCCGCACGACCCGAAGTCGCGGGGAGGCTCAAGACATCGCAAGCCGCTGGGCACAACTGGGGCCGGGTGCCACGGCCAGCGAGCGCTAGCGAGTCGGCCGTGCCGAATTCAAGGTGACGTCCGAGTTCACAAGATCACCGTCTGATCAATCACCGGCGTTGATTCATCCCGCATCCCTACGTACCACCGCGCCGAAGACCACGGCCAGTCCGTAGCCACCCGCACCAACCCACGCGCAACCGGGTTGTTGTGGATGTAATCGACCTTCTGCTCAAACTCCTCGCTGGAAACGATATTACGGTCGTAGCCCCCGCCCGGCTGCCAGAAGCGGGCCTTGCCGTGCCGGTCAGTGATACGTGGCAGGACCGATGCGTATAAGTTTTCGCCATCGCCCAAGCACGCGGTTGGCGAATCCGCCTTTCAACCGACTCAGAACAACGGCGACGGGGAACGCGGGCAGCCGCGGCTCGATCAGCAGGTGCACATGTTCGGGCATGACCACCCACGCCAGCAAGCGGAACCGGGTCTCCTCCCGCGTTTTGATCAGATGCGCCACGAAAGCGTTTTTGATACGGTCGTTGGCGAAAAGGGTATGCCGTTTGTAACACGAAAATGTCAGGAAGCGGGCGTGGTGGGGGATGTCAAAGCGTCGGCGTATCTTCCGATGCACAACGGGTTGGGGCGGCATGAATGAATCATACCCCGATATGCCTGGCGTCGTAGACGCGGTTGGCGGTCCGCACGGTCACTTCGAGGTCGGCACGGCCGACTCGCTAGCGCTCGCTGGCCGTGGCACCCGACACACGTTCTAGCGTTGTGACGCGTGGCACTGCCCCGCCGCCGCGTTATGATCTTGGTTATGGGCAAGACCAAGAAAAAACGAGTCAAGAAGGTTAAGCCGCCTGAGAGCGGCTACCCGGTGCCGCCGCACATCATCGGGATGGACTGGATCGAGTTGCCGGTACGCAGCCCGGCCGCCAGCGCCGAGCTTTACCGCCAGATCGGCTTTTCGCCGCGTGGGTCGGTGGGCGCCACCCGCCTGATCGCCATAGGCGGGACGGTGTTTGTGCTCAAGCGAAGCGGCGTGCGCACGGCAAAGCCCGCCAACGGGGTGTTGATTCAGATGCCGGTCGATAATGTCGATTTAAAGCGAGAGCAGCTCAAGGCGATTGGGCTACGCCCCGGCCCGCTGCGCCGCCAGAAGCGGGGCGACCGGTTTTTCCAGTGGCGTGACCCCGACGGGCACACGCTGCGGTTCGTGGGGCCCGCTCGCCGCCCGGGCGAGAAGATGTTGAGCTAGTAACCACCGACCACGAGGTAGGGCTTCGTCGTCTAAGCGGGTCGGACGGGGTCATCCGGTTGCTTGAGATGGCCGTCAAGGTCTTGATCACCAACGGTTACTACAATAGCCCGCCGACCCCGAGACCCGCACGATGACCCAACTGCCAGCCCTGTTAGCCCAGTCCGCCACGCAGGCGCCCCAGCCCGATAGCTCGCTGGTGTTGTGGGCCGTGATCCTGATCGGCGTGGCGGTGGTGCTGTTTTTTTTAGAAGTGATTATCCCGTCGGGCGGGGTGATCGGGTTCTGCTCGGCGGTGTCGCTGGTGGCGGGGATTGTGATGCTGTTCCGCTTTAACACCACGCTGGGGCTGGTGGGGGCGACGCTGTCACTGATCGCTGTGCCGTTCATGTTCGCGTTCGCGCTTAAGCTGTGGAAGAACACCCCGATCGCCCAGGCGTTGCTGCTCAAGACACCGCCCCGCGACACCGGCGACGACGCTAACGGCTCGGCGTTGGCATCGCTACGCGGCGAGCAGGGCAAGGCGATGACGGACCTGCGCCCGGTGGGGACGTGCCTGATCAACGGCAGTCGACACGAATGCTTAGCGGAGACGGGGCTGATCGAGTCGGGCAGCGAGGTGGAGGTGGTGTCCGTCGACGGCAACGAGATCAAGGTGCGCCAGGTGGGGGCATGAGCGGCGGGCCGGTGGTGTGCGCGTTACGCCCCGCCCAAGGCCTCGACGATTTGGCGAGGCGAGTCAACGGAGCTGACACGGATCCCGAAGTTCTCCCCGACTTTTACCGCTGTGCCTTGGCCGATCGACTTGTTGTTGATCAGCAGTTCCAGTTCGGCTTCGGCGGGCTTGTTGAGCTCAAGCAGCGCCCCCGGGGCTAGCGACAGCACGTCGTCCATGGACATATGACGCTCGCCCAATTGGACGATCACCGGGACGGTGAGCTTCAAGATCGTTGCGAGGTCGGTAGGCATGTCATTGTTATCGGTTTGATGCGGTGTGATCCTGTAACGGCGGCGTCAAGCGGCCGAGCCGATATCCCGGGTTAATCAGCCATAAATGCTTTCTGTGCCAGATCGACCGCTTTGGCCATGGCCGCGGCTTTGCTGACGGTTTCTTGGTGTTCGGTGTCGGGGTCGCTGTCGGCGACGATACCCGCCCCGGCTTGGATGTGCACGACCCAGCCGTCGGCGGGCGACGGGGCGGGGGTGATCACCATGGTGCGTAGGGCGATGGCCATGTCCATATTGCCTGCGAAGTCGGCGTAGCCCACGGCCCCGGCGTAGGGCCCGCGGCGAGAGGGCTCCAGTTCATCAATGATCTGCATGGCCCGGATTTTGGGTGCCCCGCTAACCGTGCCGACCGGCAGCGTGTGGCGCAGCGCGTCCCAGCAGGTGTGGTCGTTTTTGAGTCGGCCGATGACGGTGGAGCTGATGTGCATGACGTGGCTGTACCGCTCGACGGCCATGATCTCGGGCAAGCGGATCGACGCCGGCTCACAGACGCGACCCACGTCGTTGCGGCCCAGATCGACGAGCATGATGTGCTCTGCCCGTTCTTTGGGGTCGGCCAGCAGTTGGGCTTCCAGGTCGGCGTCTTCTTTTTCGGTGCGTCCGCGTCGGCGCGTGCCCGCAAGCGGGCGGCTGGTCACTTCGTTGCCGTGGACGCGGCAAAGAATCTCCGGGCTTGAGCCGACCAGCATGCCCCCGTCGATCTGAAGATAAAACATATAAGGCGACGGGTTCACCACGCGCAACGCCCGGTAGACGTCGAACGGGTCGGCCTCGGTGCGCAGCTCGAACCGCTGGCTGGGCACGACCTGGAAGATGTCGCCGGCGGTGATGTATTGCTTGGCTTTTTCGACGGCGCGTTGGTAGCCGCCTTGGCCCATGTTGCTTGGTGGCAGCGTGGGCGGCGGGGCGTGCAGATCGACTTCGCCCAGCGGCAGCTCGGCGATACGGGTGTTGCCGGTGGCGGGCGCGCACGACCGCGGGGTTTGCAGCCGCGTGACGAGTTCATCGAGCCGCTGCTCACCGGCGGTGTACGCCCCTTTGAGCGACCCGCATTCAGTCGACAAGACATTTGTGATGACGAGGATCGTCTTCTGCACGTGGTCGAACGCGACGAGGTCGCGGTACAGCCCCATGTGCATGTCGGGCAGGTTCCGGTCGTCGGGCGGTGGGGCCGAGAGCTTCTCGCCTTCTAGATACCGCACCGTGTCATACCCCGCGAAGCCGACCCACCCGCCGGTGAAGTCGGGCAGGTGTTCCAAAGAGGTGTAGCCCCAGTTGGCGGTGAGTTTCTGTACCTCTTGAAAGGGATCGTCACTTTGAAAACTGCGTGATTGATCGGGGTTGGCCGCGTCGGTGAAACGGATTTGTTTGCCGCGCGCAACCAGTTGATACATGGGGCGCGCCCCGATGTAGCTGTACCGCCCGACGCGGTCGCCGCCCACGACGGATTCGAGCAGGAAGCTCGGTGCCATGCGGTCGTCGGGCGCGACGAGGCGCCGGTACGCCAGCACGGGCGTGAGCGTGTCGCTCATGAGCCTGCGGAAGATCGGGACTACCACCGCCCCGTGAGACGCCCCCGCGCCTTCGACGCGCTTCTTGAAAGACTCAAAATCGGGCTGGGTGTGTGGCATGACGCGTTTGTGATCTTAGGGCACGGCCCGCGCGTAAGCGTGGCCTAGGCTTCGCCGGGTTCGTCGAGCGGTTCGGGGTGGAGGTTGGCGGATTCGCCGCGCGCGCGTTTTTCGTTGTACTTCTTGACCCACGATTCCCAGCTCTTGCCGGCGGCGGTGTCGCGCCCGGAGAATTCAATCTTGACCAGGTCTTTGTAAAGCAGCGTGATCTGTTCGCCGCCGTTGCTGGGGACCAGCCGCAGATACGGCTGGGGCGCGTCGGCGCGGCGGTCGAAGATGTAGCCCTCGACGGTTTGGCCGTCGGCGGTGTGCAGGGTAACGTCCCCGCGGTAGTCGAAGGCTTGCTCGATGGCTTCGACCCGCAGGGCGTCGGAGGTGAACGACACGGCTATCCCCTGGGCGGTGCTGGCGTTGGGGGGCGTGGGTTGTGCTGATGATTCGGTCATATGGCCGATAGTCTATGCAGTCATGCGCCGCCCCGCACGCGGGTGGATTTGCCCAGCGGGCTGCGCGGCGCGGGTTTGAACGGTTAAGATGACCCGTGAGGCGGCGTCTGCCCCATTATTAAAGCGTCTGCAGCCGGTGAAGGCGCCGGGACGAAGCAATGAACGTAGAGAGTTTTTTTTCTCATCACGGCCTTGAGGAAAACCCCTTCGGCGCCGAAGAGGCGCGCCACGACACGGTCTACAGCCGGCTGATCGAGTCGACCACGTCGCACCCGGATTTCGCGAAGATCCTGGGGCAGATCGACCAGCCGCGCACGTCGGTGGTGTTCGGCGAAAAGGGCAGCGGTAAGACAGCGATCCGTCTGCTGATCGGCAAGCGCGTGGCCCGACACAACCAGGACCACGCCGACCGACGCACGCTGCTGGTGGCTTACGACGACCTGAACCCGTTTTTAGATCGGGTCATGCAGCGCCGTCGCGGCGAGATGGGGTTCCACCTGACGGCCAAGACCAGTCCCGACCAGATGCTCGAATCCTTCCGCTTGGAGGACCACCAAGACGCGGTCCTGTCGCTGGCGGTGACGAAAGTGGTCGACGGGTTCTTGGGCACCAGCGAGGGCTCGGGCGAGGCGATCCCGCTGCCCGACGGGTTTGCGAAGAAGATCAAAAAATTACCCAGGCAGGCGCGCGTGGACTTAGCCGTGCTGGCCATGCTCTACGACCAGCCGCGCACGGGCACGTACGCCCAGCGGTGGCGAGCGTTGCGCGCGAAGCTGCGCATGAAGCGGATGTTCCCCGTGCATTTGCTTCGTGTGTTTGGGACGGTGTCGGCTGTTATTTCGGCGGGGCTTTTTATTTCACGTCTGTTTATGTCGGACGAGCCGATTTGGCTGGTGCCTGCTGCGGGTGCGACGCTGGCTGTGGCCGTGGCGCTGTGGGCGACATGGGCTTGGCAGCACACCAAGACGTGGTGGCTGGCGAGGCGCATCCACCACGAGCTGTTAGCGGTGGAGCGCAAGACCGGTGAGCTGCGCGCCATGCTGCTTGAATTGCCCAAGCAGGACATGCTCAGCCAGCCCTGGCCCATAGCGATGAAGGGGGGCGGGGGCAGCAGAAGCGAAGCGGGGAACCAGGACAGCCGGTATCAGCTCACGTCGCGGTTGCTGGGTGTGCTTGGCGTGGTGGGTTACACGGGGGTGATGGTGCTGGTCGATCGCGTGGACGAGCCGACGCTGGTCTGCGGCCACGCGCAGCGCATGCGGTCGGTCGTCTGGCCGATGCTGGATAACAAATTTCTCCAGCAAGACGGGGTGGGCGTCAAGCTGCTGCTGCCGCTGGAACTTCGCCACCTGTTGCACAAAGAGTCTGCCGACTTTTTTCAGGAGGCCCGCCTCGACAAGCAGAACCTGGTCGACCGCCTAACCTGGTCCGGCGCGACGCTGTACGACCTGTGCACCACACGGCTGCGCGCTTGCCGCAAGGAAAACCCGGACACGGCCTACCTGACCGATCTGTTCGATCAAGACGTGACGCGCGAGATGCTCATCGACGCGCTGGAGCAGATGCACCAGCCTCGCGACGCGTTCAAATTCCTATACACCGTCATCCAAGAGCACTGCCGGATGATGACCCAGGACCAAGCCGCCTACCGCATCCCGCGGTTGACACTTGAATCGGCGCGACGTCAGCAGTCGCAGCGCGTGCAGGAGTTGCACCGTGGGCTGGCGCCGGCGTAGGTGTCGGTGGGTCGAGGCGTGGCGCTGCCTTTGAGTATAAAGCCGTACGGCGTGCGCGGTGTTTTCCACACCGTGTTGCAGTTGGATCGAAAGCGATACCGCTTTGTGGTAGTGTTTTAGTGCAGTTCGTTACGGGCTTGGCCCGATAAGGCCAATGCCGCCGGGGTGACGGTTCAAGTTGCCGGACACGTCGTGTACGCGGTTACACGGAAGTAAACTTTTTTCAGGAGAGATCCATCATGATCTTGCAAGGAAACAAGGCGGTGCGTCACGGGTCTTTGGTCGTGGCTGGGGCGGCTGTCGTTTGTTTGGCGTTGATGCCCGTTGCGGCGCAGGCACAGGAAGGGCCAAACCAAGGGAAGGTGTCGGCGAGCGCGGGAGTCGACGTGACCAACGCCTACTTTTATCGCGGGCTGTTTCAAGAAAACCAGGGGGTGATCGTTCAGCCGTGGATGGACCTCACGTTGGCGATCAACGACACAACGAGCCTGACGTTCGGCATCTGGAACAGCTTCCACGACGCGCAGACGGGCGCCACCGCCAACGGCACGGGCCCGGACCCGTGGTACGAAGCGGACCTCTACATCACCCTGTCCAAGACGCTGACGGACACACTCGAAGGCAGCGTGACCTACACCAGCTACACCAGCCCCAACGACGCGTTTGCCACGATCAACGAGTTCGCGCTTGGCTTGGCGATCGACGACAGCGAAATCTGGGGCGACACCCTGCCCGGTGGGTTGCAGCCCGCGTTCACGGTCGCTTTTGAATCTGATGGCTCGGCGCTTGGGCCCGACGAGGGCATCTATTTCGAGTTCGCCATCGAGCCTAGCTGCACGCTGATTGAGAGCGCGGACTACCCGGTGACACTCTCGATACCGTTTACGCTGGGTCTGAGCCTGACCGACTACTACGGCGGTGCTACCAACGACCCCAACTTCGGTTTCTTTCAGGTCGGCGCGGTGGTGAGCATGCCGATTTCGTGCATCCCCGCCGACTACGGCGCATGGGAAGCCAGCCTGGGCGTGCACTTGTTGTACCTCAGCGAGAACACGGAACTGCTCAACGACGACCAGGACGACACCGAAATCATCATCAACTTCGGGATCAGCATGGGGTATTGATCGCGACGCGATTGTCCAGCCCCGTATCACAATCGATCATTAAAGAAGCCCACGGCTTGCGTCCGTGGGCTTCTTGTTTGGTGGGCTGGGTGTGGCGCGTCGGTGCGGCGGGGCGGCGGGGCGCTACATTTTCTTGATGATCAGCGTGTCGTTTTGCCCGCCGAAGCCGAAGCTGTTTGATAGCGCCACGTCGACTTTTGTCTTGCGCGACTGGTTGGCCACGTAGTCCATATCGCAGTGTGGGTCCGGCGATTGCAGGTTTATGGTCGGGGGTATGGTTTGGTCGCGTAGGGCCAGCACACAGGTGATCAGCTCCATGGCCCCGGCCGCGGCGATCAGGTGCCCCATCATGCTCTTGACGGAACTCATGGGCACTTTTTTTGCGTAGTCGCCGAAGACGGCTTTGACGGCCCGCGTCTCGATCGAGTCATTTTCCTTGGTGCCGGTGCCGTGGGCGGAGATGTAGTCCACATCTTGCGGCTCGACGTCGGCGCTTTCGAGTGCCTGGCGCATCGAGGCGATGGCCCCGCGCCCCTCGGGTTGGATGTCGGTAATCCGGTAGGCGTCCGCCGAGCTGCCATACCCGACGATCTCTGCCAGCACGGGCGCGTTGCGGGCCTGGGCGTGGTCGAGTGTTTCGAGGATCAGCATGCCCGCGCCCTCGCCCAATACGAACCCGTCTCGCGTCTGATCAAATGGTCGCGAGGCGGCAGTGGGGGTGTCGTTTCGCGTGGACAAGGCTGTCAAGCGGGTGAACCCGGTAACGCCAAGCGGGTGGATCATGGTGTGTGCGCCGCCTGCGATCATGGCGTCGGCGTCGCCCCTGCTTAAGATCTGCGTCGCCTCACCGATCGCCTGGGTCGACGCGGCGCAGGCGGTGAGGCAGTTGTATGCCGGGCCCCAGGCGTCGAACTCCATGGCCAGGTGCGTCAGCGACATGTTGGGCTCTTGCTCGATCTCGCGCATGGCGCTCATGCGCACGTTGGCCACCTTCGCCCACTTCGCCGCGTCCAGGCACCGTGTTTCTGCGTCCCACCCGCCGAGGTTGGCCGCCACGTAATTGTCGAAATCCAAAGAGCCTTCGCCCGAACCCAGGTAGATGCCCAATCGCTCGTGGTCGAGCTTGTCAAAACGGTCCAGCCCGGCCGACCGCCACGCCTGGCTCGCCGCGCCAAGCGCGAAAGCGGAGTTCAGCCCCACGCCTTCGTGCAGTGCCGGGTTCGAGACAAACTTTTTATAGTCGTAACCCTTCACCTGTGAGGAGAACTGCGTCGGGAACGTTGACGCGTCGAACCGGGTCGTCGGCCCGATGCCGGATTCGCCCGCGAGCAAGCGGCCCCAGACCGATTCGATGTCGTGTCCCAGCGGGGTGACCCAGCCGATTCCTGTGATAACGACGCGATTCATGATTAGCCTTCGTATTTCTTGAGTATCACCGCCGCGTTTTGGCCGCCCAGGCCGGTGCTGTACACCAGCGCGTGGTTGATCGTGGCTTGGCGCGACGGGGCGGCGGCGGCGTTGAGCCCGTCAAGCGGCTGGTCGCAGTTGATAACGGCTGGGATTGTTTGCGTGGCGACGGCCTTGGCGGCGACGCACACGTCCAGCCCACCCGTGCCGGCGCCGCAGGTGCCCGTCATTGATTTGATCGAGGCGATGGGCACCGACGCCAACCGGCCGCCGAACACCTGGCGCAGCCCGGCCGCTTCGGCTTGGTCGTAGTGGGGGGTGGCGGTACCGAACGGGACGATCAGGTCGATCTGGTCGGGGCCGATCCCCGCCTCGCGCAGGGTTGAGCGGATCGCCAAGGCAATGCCCCTGCCCTGCGGGTCGGGTTCGAGGTTCCGGGCGTCGCGGTTGACGCTCTGCGAAGCGCCGAAGCCGATGACCTCCGCGTAAGCGGTGGGGGTCTGGTCCGCCTTCGCGGCACGCGCTTTGAACGTGTCGAGCGATTCGAGGATGACGATCCCGCCGCCCTCGCCCACGACCGTGCCCGCCGCGGTTTTGCAGAACGGGCGCACCGCCGTTGCGGGTGAATCATTGCTCGTGGTGTTGAGCCGACCTGTCATGACCTGACGCAGGAAGGTCATCGGGTTGAGCTTGCTCTCGGCCCCGCCGCAGAAGCACAGGTCCGCGTTGCCGCGCTGGATAACGCGAAGCGACTCGCCGATGCTCAGCATGGCCGACGCCTCGCCGCAGGTGATCGTGTTCGACGGGCCTTGCGCGTCGTGGATAATCGTGACGTGGCAGGCGAGCATGTTCGGCAGGTACTTCAAAAGCCACAGCGGCGTGAGGTTGCCGATCCCCTCTTGGCCCCACTTGTGGTAGTCGAATTGGCCGTGCTCGTCGGTCGATTCAAATAACGCAGCGGTCAGCTCGTTAAGCTCGGCGGCGATGAGTCCGGCGCCGATGTGGGCGCCGATGCGCGGCGAGGGGTAGGTGCGTGCGTCGCCGTCGCCGTTGGCGGTGCCGGGTGTTGCGAGTTTGGCGTCGCGCGCGGCCAGGTCCGCGGCGACAACGGCCAGCTCGATGTCGCGGGCCATCACCTTCGTGGCCTTGCGGTAGGACTTGGGCACGAAGTCGCGAACGGAAAAATCTTCGACCTCCGCGCCGATGTGGCAGGGGAATTCCGACGGGTCAAAGCACTTGAGCCTGCCCACGGCGCTGCGCCCGGCCGTGGCGCTTTGCCACGTCGGTTCTATGCCAATGCCTAGGCCTCCGATCGGCCCAAGCCCACTGATGATCACTCGTCTGGGCATCGCTGTACTCGTTCAATCGCGCAGTTGAGCCATAGTGTATGGATTGTCCGCTCGGCTGAACAGGGCGGGTGGTGACACCGGCTGAGGCGATGAATTATTCCAAGCAGGCGTTGTGCAAATGCCCCAAACCGCTTGGGGCGTCTCATCGCCGGCTGGCCGGGTTCGCACACGGGGGCGGATAGGCTTATAATATTGGGTTTACGATCTTTAACCGTCACCGCGTGTGTACAGCCTGCGTTGGGCCGACAGACCGGTGGCACAGAGAATTGAGTTTGCAAGGGACGTTTTGATGGTTAACAGAAATCTGATCGCTGAACTGGAAATCGAGGACGATGAAGCAAGGTCTATCGTGGCCGCTGAGTTGGGCGAGACAGTCGCCGGCGGCGATATGGAGGGCTTACTGACCGAGCAGATCAGCGATTTCAAGCCCGGCTCGATCCTAACGGGCAAGGTGATTGAAAAGGCGGGCGACGGGTTTTTGGTGGAGGTAGGCCTCAAGAGCGAGGGCGTCTTGAGCCGCCACGAGTTCGACAGCCCCGACGAAGTCGAGATCGGCGACGCTGTGGAGGTGATGCTCGAAGACATCCAAGCCGACGGGGGCAGCCTGGTGCTGTCGAAGCGCAAGGCCGACCGGATCCGCGGGTGGCAGCGCATCATCGACCACAACAAAGAGGGCGACGACGTCACCGGTCGCGTCATGCGCAAGATCAAGGGCGGCTTGTTGGTGGACATCGGCGTGCCGGTGTTCCTGCCCGCTTCGCAGGTGGACGTGCGCCGGCCGGGCGATATCGGCGAGCTGATCGGCAAAGAGATCCGCGCCAAGATCCTCAAGATCGACGAGCAGCGGCGCAACATCGTCATCAGCCGACGCAAGCTGATCGAAGAAGAACGCACCGAGGCCCGCAGGAAGCTCTTGTCCACGATCGAAGAGGGGCAGATGGTCAAGGGGATGGTGAAGAACATCGCCGACTTCGGTGTGTTTATCGACCTGGGCGGCGTGGACGGGTTGCTCCACATCACCGACATGAGTTGGGGCCGGGTCAACCACCCGTCGGACATGGTCAAGATCGACCAAGAGATCGAGGTGAAAGTCCTCAACATCGACCACGAAAAAGAGAAGATCGCCCTTGGGCTTAAGCAAAAAGAAGACAGCCCGTGGGAGCAGATCGAGACCAAGTACCCCCCCGGCACGCGCGTGACCGGCACCGTGACGAACATCATGAGCTACGGCGCGTTTGTGAAGCTCGAAGAGGGCGTGGAGGGGTTGGTCCACATCTCCGAGATGAGCTGGACCCGCCGGATCAACCACCCCAGCGAGATCGTCTCCGTCGGCGACGAGATCGAGGTGGTGGTGATGGACATCAACAAAGACAAGCAGGAGATCAGCCTGGGCATCAAGCAGACCGAGGTCAACCCATGGGAGACCGTGGCCCAGAAATACCCGCCCGGCACCGTCGTCGAGGGCACGGTGCGGAACCTGGCCTCATACGGCGCGTTCATCGAGATCGAGCCGGGCATCGACGGGCTGCTACACGTATCTGACATGTCCTGGACCAAGAAGCTGACCCACCCCAGCGACATGATCAAGAAGAGCGAGGCGGTCAAGTGCATCGTGCTCGAGGTCGACCAGGAGAAGCAGCGGATCGCCCTGGGCCTCAAGCAGATGTACCAAGACCCGTGGGCCGAGCAGATCCCCACGCACTACCAGCCGGGCATGATCGTCAAGGGCAAGGTGACGAAGATCACCAACTTCGGCGTGTTCGTGGAGCTGGAAGACGACCTGGAAGGCTTGCTGCACATCTCCGAGTTGGCCGACCACAAAGTCGACGACCCGCACAACATTGTCACCGACGGCCAGGAGGTCGAAGTGAAGATCCTGCGTGTGGACCTGGACGACAGGAAGATCGGCTTGTCGCTCAAGCGGGCGCAGTGGACCAGCGACAGGGACGAATCGCCGGAAGAGCAAGCGGCCGCCTCCAACGAGCCGCTGCTGGGCGGTATGGGCGACCAGCAGCACGGGGCCATGGGCACGGACAAGATCACGTTCGGCCCCGAAGGCACGAAGCCGGTCGAGTGAGCCGGCGTTAGAAAAACATGCAACCGCTTGGAGCCGCCCAGCTTGACATTGGGTGCGGATTCCGAAATGATAGGTTGAGTCACAGGATTGATTTAGGGGCCCCCTCGTTAGCGGCCCGAAGACATGGATATGATGGATGTATAGTAAATTACAAGGCTTGTGGGCGCGAAGATGGTGATGGCAACGTCACCAATCTGCGGGTGTTGCCAATCGCATCACCGGGGCCTACGGAGAGAGGCGATGCCACAGGGGTCAACCCATAAGGAGGTCCCGGGCATGGCTTGACGGCCACGGTGATTTGTGGAGCGGGTTTGGCCGTAGGTCTTTTCTCGGAAAGGCCGTTTCGGGCAAGCCCTTCGCCCCCAAGCCACGAGGCGCTGTCACAGCGGTTCGTGGTTTGTGCTTTTAAGAAGGCGGCCAAACGGTGTTGAAGGTTCATAAAATCGACGCAGGCCGGGCAGCGGGCGCTTCGTTTGATTCGGTAAAACTAAATTTGGGATCGAAAAACTTAATAGCTAAACAGTTAGGTTAATACCATGAATGGCCAAGAAATGATGCGCCTGATCGACTCGATTTCACGCGACCGCAACGTGGACAAGGACACGCTTTGCAAAGACATTGAGCAGGCGATGGTCTCGGCGGCGCGTAAGCACTTCAACGCAATTGACACCGAAGAATTCACCGCCGAGTTGGACCGCATGACCGGCCGGATCTCCATCTGGCGAGATTCCGAGGAAATCCCGCTTGAGGAGCTGGGGCGGATCCCGGCTCAGACAGCCAAGCAGGTGATGATCCAGCGGTTCCGTGAGGACGAGCGCGCGAGCATCTACAACGAATACGTCGGGCGCGTGGGTGAGTTGGTGACGGGTATGGCCCAGCGTTACGAGGGCGGCGCGTTGGTGGTATCGATCGGTCGGGCCGAAGGGTTCATGCCACGCAGCGAGCAGATCCCCGGCGAGCAGCACCAGCCCGGCGAGCGTGTGCGGTGCATGATCCTGGACGTGCGCGACGCGGGCAACCAAGTAAAAATTGTGCTCACACGCGCCCACCCGGACTTCATCCGCCGCCTGTTTGAGGTCGAGGTGCCCGAGGTGTCCGAGCGGATTATCGAGATCAAGGCGATGGCCCGCGAGCCGGGACACCGCACGAAGATCGCCGTGTCGTCGATCGACTCGAAAGTCGACGCGGTGGGCGCGTGCGTGGGCGTGCGCGGCAGCAGGATCAAGAACATCGTCGACGAGCTTGGCGGCGAGAAGATCGACATCGTGCGTTGGAACGAGTCGAGCCAGATCTTGATCCAAAATTCACTGAAGCCCGCGGAGGTGGTGGAGATCAGCCTGTGCTTCGAGTTGGGCCGGGCCACGGTCGTGGTCAACGAAGACCAGCTATCCCTGGCGATCGGCAAGCGGGGTCAGAACGTTCGGTTGGCGGCCAGGCTGACCAATTGGGACGTCGACATCCTCACACCCGCCGAATACACCAAGGGCCTGGACACCATGGAAGAAACCCTCAAGTCCGTCGAGGGTATCTCGGAAGAGCAGATCGACCGGCTGGCGGCGTTGGGCGTGATCAGCGTGTTCGACATCGAGGAAGTCGGAGCCGACTACTTTGTCGAGCAGCTTGAGTGCACCGCGGAGCAGGGCCAGGCGATGGTCGAGGTCGCCGCGGAACGCGCCAAGGTCGTGGCTGTGGAGCAGGCCAAAGAGAAGGAAGAAGCCCAGAAACGCAAGCAGGAAGAGCAGGCGGCGCTGGCGGCGATGCCCGGCGAGCAGCAGGCCGCGGCGGTGCTGGGCGACATCGGCGACGCGGCCGAGGGTCAAGACGCCCAGCCTGCGGACGCCCAACCCGGCGAGCCTTCGTCAGACGATGGGGGCGACGACGATCAGGCGAGCATTGTGACCATGCTAGAGAACCGCCAAACCAAACAAGCGGCCCAGGCCGAGTCGGCCGGCGGCGGTGCGGATAAAGACAGCGAAGCCGACGGCTAGGAACAGCCGCCGGAGTTGGATTAAAAAACACGCGGGTTGTGTGGCGTGTGGACACGGGCCGGGGCGCCGTGGTCGCTAGCCGGCCCGCAACGAGCCGTTTTGAATCTGAGCCGTTTGTTCGGCTGCAAAGGAGTTGACGTTGGCCAAAGCCAAGCGCGTATTTGAGATTGCCAAAGAGCTGGGCATTACCAGCAAAGCGATCGTGGCGAAGTGCCAGGCTGAAGGCGTGCCGGGCATCACGAACCACATGTCCACCGTCAAGCTTGGGTTGATGCAGACCATCACCGAGTGGTTCAGCGACGCCGGTCAAGCAGACGAAAGCGGCGGTGGCGTGCAGACGGCGATCGAGGTGGCGGCCAAGGTCGATCTGAAAAAAGCCCGCGCCAAGCGGCGCAAGTCTACAGCCAAGAAAGCGGATCAAGAAAAAGCAGATACGGCTGAATCAGCCCAGGCCCAGGCGGGCACGGCTGAGGCGCCGGTCGGTGTTGAGCAAGAGCAGGCCGCGGCGGCCCCGCCCGCCGCGGGCGATACCACGGACACCGTGCAAGCGGCCCCGCCCGAGGCGCCGGCGGCCGGTGATGAGGCGGCTCAAGCGGCTGTTGGCGAGCAAGAGGCCGCGCCGAAAGCCGCGGCGCCCAAGACAACCAAGAAGAAACCGCCCGCCAAGCCCAAGGAGATCAAACCAGCCGGCGAGCGGCTTGAGAAACCTCAAGAGGCCACGCTCAAAGGGCCACGTGTGGTGCGCATCGAACAGCCGGACTCATTGCCCGCGCCGCGCCCCCGCCGTCCTATGAATGATCCCAATACAGGCGGCCCCGGCGGCGGTGGCGACGACAGCCGTGGTGGCGGCGGGCTGACGCGACAGCGCGGGCCCGCTCGCGGGCGCGGTGTGCCCGTCGGTGACGCGGAGGCGGCTCGCGCCAACAAACGGCGATCGCTGAGCACCCGGCGTGGCCGGTCCGCGGACGCACTGCCCGTGGGCCCCAGCAAGTTCAGCGAGCAGGACCTGCTGGAACTCGACGCCCGCCTGAACCGGGCCACGGGTTTCCTCAAGCAGCGCCGCCGCCAGCTCGACAAGTCCGGCCACGCGGGGAGCATGGCCATCACGCCCGCCGTGGCAGGCGGCAAGGTCGAAATCGCCGAGCCGATCACGATCAAGTCTCTGTCATCGGTGACGGGGATCAAGACGGCCGACATTATTAAGTACCTGTTCAAGAAGGGTGTGATGGCCACGATCAACTCCGCCATCGACGCCGATGCGGCCATGGAAGTGGCCCTTGAGTACAACATCGAGCTCGAGGTCAAAGAGCAGCAGACCGCCGAGCAGCAGGTCTTGAAGGATTTTGAGAAGCGTGAGGAGGTCGACGTGCAGGTGCGCCCGCCCGTGGTCACGGTGTTGGGCCACGTGGACCACGGCAAGACCAGCCTGCTCGATAAGATCCGCGAGTCGGACGTGGCGGCGGGCGAGGCGGGCGGGATCACCCAGCACGTGGGCGCTTACCGCGTGTCGGTGCCGGGCCACGACGGGGCATTGCGCACGGTGGTGTTCCTGGACACGCCCGGCCACGAGGCGTTTACCAGCATGCGGGCCAGGGGCGCGAGCATCACCGACTTGGTGGTGCTGGTCGTGGGCGCCGACGACGGGGTGATGCCCCAGACGGTCGAGTCGATCAACCACGCCAAAGCGGCCGGTGTGCCGATCGTGGTGGCGTTGAACAAGATCGACAAGGCCGAAGCCACGGAGGAAAAAATCCGCAAGATTTACGGTCAACTCGCCGAGCACGGGTTAAACCCGGTGGAGTGGGGCGGCGACACCGAGGTGGTGAAAGTCAGCGCGATCCAGGGCACGGGTGTGACGGAACTGCTGGAGCTTCTGGACTACCAGGCTCAACTCAAAGAGTTGAAGGCGGACTTCGGCGGCCCGGCGCGGGGTACGGTGATCGAGTCGGAGATCCAGCCGGGGCGTGGCCCCGTGGCGCGGGTGCTGGTGCAGCAGGGGCAGATGAAGGTTGGGGATTTCGTCGTCGCGGGGCGCGCGTTTGGGCGTGTGCGTGACATGACCGACCACCGCGGGACACCCATAACCGAGGCCGGGCCCTCCACGCCGCTGGAGCTGTCGGGCATCGACATTGTGCCCGACGCGGGCGACAAGTTTTACATCACCGACTCGCTTGGCCAAGCCGAGCAGGTCGCCAAGCAGTACCGCGAGAAAGAGCGGAACAAGCAACTGGCCAGCAAGACCAAGATCACACTGGACAACCTGGCCGACCAGATGGCCACCGGCGCGACCAAAGAGCTGCGCGTCGTGCTCAAGGCGGACGTGCAAGGCTCGATCGACGTGCTGCGCAAGAGCCTAAGCGAGATAGGTTCGACAGAGGTAGCGATCAAGGTGTTGCACGGCGCGGTGGGCGGGATCAACGAAAGCGACGTGCTGCTGGCAGACGCGTCGGACGCGGTGATCATCGGTTTCCACGTGGTGGCTTCGGCGCACGCGCGCGATTTGGCGGAGCAGCGGGGCGTGGATATCCGCATCTACAGCGTGATCTACGACCTGACCGAGAACCTGACCAAGGCGCTGGAGGGTTTGCTCGAACCGGAGATCAAGGAAGAGCAACTGGGCGTGGCCGAGGTGCGGCAGGTGTTCAAGATTTCCAAACTGGGCATGGTCGCGGGTTGCCTGGTGGTGGAGGGAGCGATGCGCCGCGACGCTAAGGTCCGGGTGGTGCGCGACGACGTCGTGGTGACCGAGGGGCGGGCCATGGAGAGCCTCCGCCGCGTGAAAGACGACGCGAAAGAAGTGCGGTCCGGGACGGAGTGCGGCATCCGCCTAATCGGTTTTGACGACATAAAGCCTGATGATAAATTGGTTTGCTACAACGTAATTAAAATTACCAGGAAACTGGGCTAAATCGAGGAAGGTTTGATTATCAGATACGGCGGCTTAAAATAAGGCGTTCTCTGGCTGGTCTGGGTCGGCCTGGAGGGCCGGGACGGTCGATCGACAAACCCCTGTATGGTGGTTGGCATTCTGCAAGTCGAGCTGTTGATCGAGTGGGCCGGGTCGCTCAAAGACAAGCGTCGCGTGGTTTTGAGCCTCAAAGATCGGCTGCACCGGGAGCATCAGGTGTCGGTGGCTGAAGTAGGGGCGTTGGATCAGTGGCGGACGGCGGTGTTGGGGATCACCATGGCGTCCAACAGCGTGCCGCACTGTCAGGGTGTGCTTGATGGGGTCCTGTCTAAATTGCGTTCTGGTCGGGATTTTGTGCTAAACGATCACAAGATTGAGATTATCACAGGAACATAAACACCGACCCCGCTGTGCGTGTGACGCGTCGGCCGGGGCGTGCTGAGGGTATGGGCGCCGGGCCGAATGAATCGGAAGCAGCTATGAGCCATCGCAAGCAACAGATCGAGTCGACCTTGCAGCGGGCGATCAGCCAGATCCTCAGCCGCCGGCTGTCGGACCCCCGGCTGTGCGGGATGATCAGCATCACGCAGGTGGACGTTTCGCCGGACATGCACCAGGCGAAGGTGCATGTGTCGGTGCTGCCCGAGGAGCGTCAGAAGCTGGTGCTCAACGGGCTGCGTCACGCCACGGGGCACATCCGCACGCAACTCAGAAAGATGATCACCCTGCGGGTCGTGCCACAACTAGAGTTCCGTATAGATGAGACGCTCAAGAAACAAGACGCCGTCTGGCAAGCCATCGAGCGAGGGGTCGAGCGGGAGGGGCATTCACTGGGGGATGCCCAACCGCGGGGGCTTGCCGGGGATGAGGTAAAGGACACCACGTGGTGAAAAACGAGACCGCCTACGCGAAGAAACTTTCCGCATTGCTCAAGCGGATCAAGAAAACCCACAGCCCCTTGGCTGACGGGCACCCGCTTGACCCGATCGGGCAGTTGATCCTGTCGATGCTTGAGTGGGAGGCCCCCGCCCGGTCCGCGGCGCTGGCCTACAAACGGCTGATGAACGATATGGTCGACTACAACGACCTGCGGGTCAGCCACCCGGTTCACATCGAATCCGTCTTGGGGCCGAATTACCCGCGGGTCAAGGAACGCACGGAGCGCCTGCTGGGTGTGCTCAACGAGGTCTACACGCGTCAGCACGCGGTCTCGTTCGAGGGCATCGCCGGCAAGCCGAAGAAAGAAATCCGCGCGTACCTCGACAGCCTGCCGAGCATGCCGACGTATGTCTCGGCCCAGCTTGTGCTGCTGTGCTTCGGTGGGCACGCGGTGCCTGTGGACCAGGCGTTGCTCGACAAGCTTGTGAAAGAAGGCGCTATCGACCCCGACGCGACGGTCGAGCAGGCCAATTCGATCCTGGAACGGCAGATCCGGGCAGCCGACGCGCACGAAGCGCACCTGGCCTTGCGTGCGTGGGTCGATTCGGGCAAGGCACGCTCGACGCCGCGCGCCAAAACGGTGAAGAAACGCACCACCAAAACGACCAAGAAGAAAACAACCCGGCCGAAGAAAAAGACGACCAAGAGCAAGAAAAAATAGGCAGCCTCCCGTGGGCTTGGCCGCCTCCGGGGCCGCTTCCGGGGGCCGGTGATCTGAAAGGACGTGAGGATGCCCTCAGAACCAAAACCACAACCGGTGCTACGCATCGGCTTGCCCAAGGGCAGTTTGCAAGACGCGACGATTGACCTGTTCGCCAGGGCGGGGTTCAAGATCCGCCTCAACGACCGGTCGTACTTCCCCAGCATCGACGACGCCGAGCTACAGTTGATCATGTTCCGCGCCCAGGAGATGAGCCGGTACGTGGAAGACGGTGTGATCGACTTAGGCATTACCGGGCACGATTGGGTGCTGGAGAACCAGTCGGACGTGCACGAGGTCTGCGAGCTGTCGTACTCAAAATCGACCAGCAAGCCGGCGCGGTGGGTCTTGGCGGTGCCCGACGAATCGCCGGTGACCAAGCCCGAGGAGTTGGCGGGCGGGATCATCGCCACCGAGTTGGTCAACGTGACCAAGGGCTACTTCGCCAAGCGGCAGGTTCCGGTGAAGAAGGTCGAGTTCAGTTGGGGCGCCACCGAGGTCAAGGCCAGGCTGGTCAGCGCGATCGTGGACATCACCGAGACGGGTTCGAGCCTGCGTGCGAACAACCTGCGCGTCATTGATACGATTTTGACGAGCACCACGCGGCTGGTGGTCAACCACGGCGCGTGGCAGGAGCCCGCCAAGCGCCAGAAGATCGAAGACTTGGTGCTGCTGCTGACCGGCGCGATCGAGGGCAAGGCCAAGGTGGGCCTGAAAATGAACGTTCCGCGTGGCCGGCTAGACGCGGTGCTGAAGCTGCTGCCCGCGGAGCAGTCGCCGACGGTCAGCCCGTTGGCCGACGAAAAGTGGGTCGCGGTCGAGGTCGTTGTGGAAGGGCACACGGAGCGGGAGCTGCTGCCGCAACTGGTGCGGGGCGGCGCGACGGGCATCATTACCTACAGCCTGAACAAGGTGATCTAGGGCGTGAGTGACCGCCGCCAACACTGTTTGCCACTAGCGATCTAAAATACGGTACGTTGTGTGTCCACGTTTGAGGCAGCCCGATGCGAACAAGGCTGACAAGTTACTTAGCGGCTCTGCTGGTTGCGGTGGTTTGGTGGGGCGGCTGCGCGTCCGACCCCGGGCGGCGCGAGCCTGTGACCATCGAGCCCAGCACCCATACCCCGGGCGTGGCGTCCGGCCGGATTGGCGGCGGTGTGCCGGTCCCCAGCGGGCTTGAGCCCAAAGACGTCCAGCCATACAAGGCGGCCGATCTGAAAAAAGCGGCGATGCACCTGGAGCAGGTTGTGGCGGCGTTGCCTCGTCCCGGATACCTGCCCGCGCAGGCCGATGACGCCCAAGACGAGCGCCAGCCGGATTTTTTGTCGCCGTCTGCTGAAGCGGAGCCGCCCCTCGCCGCGCAGCACGCGTATTTGATAGGCCGCCAGGCTTGGCTCGAACGTCAAAACTTTGAAGCGATCAGACACCTTCAAGCCGCTCAACGCCTGGCGCCGCGGTCGGCGCAGGTGCTGCGTCTGCTTGGCAGGATTTATATGGGCACGGGCAACCGCGTCCGTGCCGGGACGTACCTTGAAAAAGCCGTCGAGGCCGACGCGCGGGACGTGGAGAGCCTGTTTTGGCTGGGCCGCTTGGCCAGCGAACAAGGGCGGTGGGACGAGACGATTGTAACGCTGGCGTACGCGGCGGGGCTGAAGGGCCAGGGCGAAACCGATTCCGCGATGGGCCCGCTGATCGAACATTTCCTGGGGCAGGCGCTGGCGCACGAAGGCTATGACCAAGCGGCGGTGGAGCGGCTCGGCGCGTTTCTGACTCAAAGCGAAGAGGTTTTTGACCGGACAACCGGCATGGCCCGTTTGATGGCGCTACTTGACCGCCAGCGCGACGCGACGTGGCAGACCGTCGGCGACGCGTACAACCGGCTCAACCGCGCCGCCGAAGCGTTGGAGGCCTACCGCCAGGCCGCGCGCTTGCAGCAGCCGCAAGGGCTGTCCAGTGCGCTGGCGCGTCGGCTGGTCTACACGGCGGTACGCCTCGGCAGGGACCAAGACGCCACGGACGCGGCGTTGGATTACGTGAGGGACGCGGGGGCGGACGGCGTAGCGCTTGGGCTGATCCGGTACCTGTCCGACCGCGGTGTTGACCGGACGGGGCTGGTCGGGGCGATGCGAGCGATCTACGAACAGAGCGACCGGGTGGGCGCATTGGCGATCGCGATCGCGGAACTGTCCGACCCGGCTTCAGCGGGCGGTATTCTGTCTGACCACCTTTTAACCAACCCCAGTGACCGTGTGGTATTTGAGCACTTGGCTCGGCTGCACGCCCCGGGCAAGGCCCTGGCCGATCGCGGCTTGGGCGGGTTGCTCGAGACGACGATCAAGATTATCGAGTCGCTGCCAAGCGCCGCCCAGGAGTATGCCGCGATCTTTTTGGACGCCATCGACGACCCGTCTAGCGTGCTCAGCGCGTTGGGGTCATTGCCCGAAGCGACCCGTCAGCGACCGATGGCGCGTTTTGTGGCTGCCAAGACGCGGATCCGTTTGGGGCAGACGGATCAAGCCTTGGAGCAATTGCGGCTGGCCGTGGCCGATGACGCCGACCTTGCCCCGCCCCGGATCGAGTTGGCCCGGCTGCTCGTCGAGCAAGGCGACGTGGACCAAGCGGACCAACTGCTTGAGGCGCTTTCTGATCACGGCGACATGGACGTGGTCCGGCTGAAGCTGAGCATCATGCTGCGACGCGGGCAGGTCGCCGACGCCGCCAAGTTCATCGACGGTCTGATGGCTCAGCACCCGTCCAATACGGTGGAGCTTGTCGTTGAAAAAGCCAAGCTATACCTGACCACGGGCGACGCCCAGCAGGCCCACACCACGCTGCGCGAGGCCTTGAAGAACTACCCATCGACGCCGCTGCTGTACGAATGGCTGATCCGCTTGTACCGCTCGAACCAGTTGCCCGACGCCCAGGGCGATTACAAGCAAGTTGTTGAGCAGATGCTCGCGACGATCCCCCACACGAAAGTCGCCCGCACCGAGCGGGCCAGGCTGCTGTTGGCGTCGAAGCGGTACGACCAAGCCGAGCCGCTGCTACGCGGCATGATCGAGCAAGACCCCGACGACCTGAACCTGCTCGACCCGTTGCTGTTGCTGTTGACACAAACCGACCGCGCCGCCCAGGCCGATGAGATGATCGAATCCCGCTTGGCGAAGATGCCCAACGACCGACAACTGCTCACCGTGGCGCTTCAGCACTACCGCCGCCAGGAAAACCAAAAAAAGCAGGCACAGATCGCGCTGCGGCTGTTTACCGATCTGCTCTCGGATCAGCCGCGAAACCTGAACGACCTTAATTTGTTGATCAATATCCTGGCTGAAACCGGTCAGCGCCGGCAGGCGGAGTCATTGCTTCATGAGCAGCTAGACGCCCAGCCTGAAGACCCGGGCTTGCTCGCGCTGGCCCAACAGCACTACACCCGGGTCAACGACCCCGACAAATTATTCGAGGTGACGGAACGCTTGCTGTTTTTGCGTGACCCGGGTCCGGTGCGTGCCTACACGCTGGCGAAGCTCTACCGCCAGCACAAGAAGCCGGGTAAAGCCGTCGAGGTGCTCACCGGCGCGCTGGAAGACCCCGGCGAATACGCGGACGTGCTGGTGAACGCGTTGGGGCAGGCGTTGATCGATATCGGCAGGCCCGGCGACGCGGACGGGCAATACCGCGACCTCATCAAGCGGTTCCCGCAGCACGCGGTGGCGTTTAAGTTCGGCTGGGCGATGCAGTGCGACCGTCGCGGCGATAAGCAGCGGGCTGAGGGGTTGCTGCTGGACGTGCTTAAAGACACCCCCGATCACGCCCTGGCCAACAACGCACTGGGGTACTCGTGGGCGGACAAGGGCCAGAACCTGCAGCGCGCCAAAGAGATGATCAGCCTCGCGCTCGAGGCAGACCCGGACAGCGCTGCTTATTTAGACTCCATGGGCTGGGTCTTGTACAAGCTGGGGCGGTTCAACGAGGCGGTGACGTGGCTGCAACGGGCCACCGCGGCGCCGGGCGGGGAATACCCCGTGATCCTCGACCACCTGGGCGACGGGCTCTACCGCGTGGGCCGCCACGACATGGCTGCGTCCATGTGGCGCCAGGCGCAGACGGTGTTATCCAAAGAAGACGCGCGTGAAGACCCCGAGCTTGTGGGCATGGCCGACCGGTTGGGGCAAAAGCTCCAGGCGGTTAAAGACAAGCAACCCGTCGGCGTCGCCGACGCGCCGGGCGCGCCGCAAGAGGAGCTATCCCAAGAAGACCCCGACGAAGAGCAGCCGTCAAATCTGCCGGCCGCGGCCGTTGATCAGCCGGGCGACAGGGCCGGCCAAATGGAAGAGCCCAACCACAACCAGCCTCCGCCCAAGCCGCTTGATCCCACCGCACCACCCCATACTGAGCCGACGCAGATACAGCCCTCAGCCACACCCGTGGACAAACCTCAACCGGTTTCGCCATAACTCTAAACCCCGGTGAAGAACCGGCTGTGGCCGCCGCGACGAGACCCGGGTTTTCACGCGTCCGCCGGCTCCATATAGCCCTTGGCGCATTGGTGAATCACCCCGGATCGTGCTAAAATAACAGTTCAAATATAACCCGGCGGGGCGGTGCCCAAGCCGGTGTAAAAAAGCCCATGATGTAGAGCCGCCGGAGCCCTTTGAGTGACCGGCAGGCCTGATCCACAGGAAGCAAAACGACGATGGAAGAAACCTCTTCCGCACCACCACCTGCCAAGCCCGTAAGCGTTAACGCGTCAGTCTACAACGAGGAGAACATCAAAGTCCTCGAAGGGCTCACCGCGGTGCGCAAGCGCCCGGGGATGTACATCGGCGACACCACCGCGCGCGGGCTGCACCACCTGGTGTTCGAGATTGTCGACAACTCGATCGACGAGCACATGGCCGGGCGGTGCTCGAACATCAGCGTCAAGATCAACGCCGACGGCTCCGTCTCCGTCATCGACGACGGCTCGGGCATCCCCGTGGGGCCGTACAAGCACGAGAACCCCAAGCTCAACGGCCGACCCACGGTCGAGATCGTCATGACCGTCCTGCACGCCGGCGGTAAGTTCGACCACGACTCGTACAAAGTCTCCGGCGGGCTGCACGGCGTGGGCGCCAGCGTGGTCAACGCCCTGAGCGAGTGGCTGGAGGTCGAGATCGCGCGCAACGGCAAGCTGCACGCCATGGGCTTCGAGCGGGGCGTGGTGTCCGAGCAGCTCCACCAGATCGGCGACCGCACCAAGACCGGCTCCAAGATCACGTTCAAGCCCGACCCGCAGCTATTCCCCGACACCAACTTCAGCTACGAGACCTTGGCCACACGCCTGCGCGAGTTGGCCTACCTCAACCCGGGGCTGACGATCGTCGTCGAAGACGAGCGCACCGGAAAATCTCAGACGCTGAGCTTCCCCAACGGTATCATCGAGTTTGTCAACGCGCTGGACGAGGGGAAGAACACGCTGATCGACCCGGCAATATTTTTCCGCGTGGACGACGACGAGGCTGGCCTGGTCTGCGAGTTGGCGCTGCAGTACAACGACGGCTACAACGAAACGCTGCTGAGTTTCGCCAACAACATCAAAACCATTGAGGGCGGCACGCACCTGTCGGGCTTCAAGACCTCACTGACTCGCACGCTCAACGCCTACTCCCGCAACAACAATATTCTTAAGAACGACAGCCCGCCCACGGGCGACGACCTGCGCGAGGGGCTTACCGCCGTGCTCTCCGTCAAGGTGCGCGACCCGCAGTTCGAGGGCCAAACCAAGACCAAGCTGGGCAACGCCGAGGTCGAGTCGTTTGTGAACTCAGCAGTCGGGTCGCAGTTGTCCGCGTGGCTAGAGGAACACCCCGCCGAAGCCAAACGGATCTGCATGAAAGGCATCATGGCCGCCCAGGCGCGCGAGGCGGCGCGCAAGGCGCGCGAGCTGACCCGCCGCAAAGGCGCGCTCGACACGGGCGGCCTGCCGGGCAAGCTGTACGACTGCTCGTCCAAAGACGTGGACAGCTCAGAGCTGTACCTGGTGGAGGGCGACTCAGCCGGCGGCTCCGCAAAAGCCGGGCGCGACCACGTCACCCAAGCCATCCTCCCCCTCAAGGGCAAGATCCTCAACGTCGAAAAAGCTCGCCTCGACAAGATCCTAGGCTTCGAGGAAATCCGCGCGATCATCCAGGCGCTAAGCTGCGGCATCGGGTCAGACGACTTCGACATCAGCAAGCTGCGCTACGGCAAAATCATCATCATGACCGACGCCGACGTGGACGGCTCGCACATCCGCACGCTGCTGTTGACGTTCTTTTTCCGCCAGATGCCCGAACTGGTTCGCCAGAACCGCATCTACATCGCGCAGCCACCGCTGTTCCAAGTCACACGCAACAAGAAAAGCCAATACGTGCTCGACGAGAAAGGGCTCCAGTCGATCTTAAGCGACCTAGGCCTAAGCGACACGGCCCTGGTCGTGCGCGGTGACGACGGCCAAGAAGCCAGCCGCATCGAAGGTGACCGGCTGGGTGAACTGATTAGCCTGTTAACGGAGCTAGCCGAGAAGGTGCGGATCGTCACGCGGCGTGGGATCGACTTCAAAGACTTCCTGGCCCTGCGCGTGGGCGACCCGGACGGCGGCAAACGCCTGCCACGCATACGGCTGCAAGTGCCAAGCGACGGCGGCGCCGCGGCGGGGGACCACTTCTTCTGGTCCGAAGCACAGGAGTCGCGGTTCTGCAAAGAGCACGGCCTAACCGAGACCGACCCCGACCTGGACAAAGTCACCGGCGAGGTGGCGGGCGACGCGGCCGGCGGCAACGGGGACGGCACACGCTCCACCGTCGCGGTGCGCAAAGAGTTGCACGAGGTGAAAGACCTCGAGCGGCTGTTCGCCAAGCTCGATGACTTCGGCGTGTCCATCGACGATTACCTGATCGAGCAGGCCACCGCCATCGGGTCCGAGCCCCTGCCCACGCGCTTCGCGCTGGTCACCGGCGACGGCAAGGGCAACGACACCGGCACCGAGGTCATGAACCTATCGCGCGTGGTGGACGCTGTGTTCGACGCCGGCAAGCAGGGCGTTGACATCAAACGCTTCAAAGGCCTGGGCGAGATGGACGCCGACCAGCTCTGGGAGACGACCATGAACCCCGCCAACCGCGTGCTGCTCCGTGTCACATGGGACGCCGCCAGCCAAGCCGAGCACCTGTTTAGCTTGCTCATGGGCGAAGTCGTCGAACCACGGCGCCGCTACATCGAAGAGCACGCGCTGGATGTGAAGAATCTGGATGTGTGAGAGGGGCGTGATTATGGGACACATTTGCCTTGGGCGGACTTCGCTACAGTCACGCGGTTAAAGATGCCCCCAATCGATTGGAGTCGGTGAACGACAAATGAAAAAAACCGGGACTAACAAAACTCGTATCACGTGGATGTGGCTGATTGGGGTGATCGTGGATTCGGTATGCCTCAGCCCATTTGCTAGTGCGGCTAGTTTTACGCCGTTGGGTGATCTTTCAGGGGGAGATTTCTATAGTCAAGCGTATGCGGTGTCAGCTGATGGGAAAGTCGTCGTTGGAACAAGCAATTCCAGTCGAGGGTATGAGCCTTTTCGATGGAGCGTTGAAACCGAAATGATTGGTTTGAACGGTCTGCCGACTGGTTCTGCTCAAGCCGTGTCAGCAGATGGGTCTGTTATTGTCGGCTCTGCTCGTAGCACCATGATTTCTACAAGTGCTTTCAGATGGACGGAGGAGACGGGGATGGTATTTTTACAGACATTTCCAGTATACAGTACAGCCTCGGCGGTGACAGCAGACGGATCGATCATATTCGGTTTATCCGGGGTTAACGACACTGCCGCCCGTTGGCCTGCTACCGAGGGTGTCGAGAACTTCAATCTCCCTTTTTCCGATGTCGCTGGTACCTCTGCAGACGGTTCTGTAGTCGTGGGGGCAAGGCCTACAGGAGCCGCACGTTGGACCCAAGCCACAGGGTGGCAATCGTTGGGAAGCGGTCGCCGTGCCTACGCTGTGTCCGCCGATGGTTCGGTTATCGTGGGGCACCGCTATACAATTATAGAGGATGAGCTATTTACTGACGGGTTCAGATGGACACAAGAGGATGGGATAATTATTTTGGGGCCGGGTAGTGCCTACGGCGTGTCAGCCAACGGCTCAATTACGGTCGGAACTACGGATGATCTTTCCGGGTACGCCTTTATTTGGGATGAGATTGATGGAACACGTAGCATCAAGGAAATGCTCTCCGGAGTGGGCATTGATCTAACCGGTTGGACTCTACGCCAGGCAACCGGTGTATCAGCCAACGGTAAGATCATCGTCGGTACCGGCCTAAACCCTGATGGAAATATGGAAGCATGGCTTGCAGACTTGACGGGTGTGATCCCCGAGCCGAGTACAGCTGCAATAGTGATGGGCTTGGCGGGGTTGTCCCTGAAGCAACGTCGTCGCAGGATGTCTGTGACTAAGCCCGTCTGAGGTGGGTGTGTTGCAGGCAATGGCCGCTACCACTGGGGCATCCGCCTTAGGCGGACTTAGCCCCAGCCGCACATATTTGACCTTCCTGCCGGGCACCGTTGCGGGTACAATAACAGCCCCCCAGAGAGTTCCCGCTACGAAAACCAAACAGGAGATTACAGATGGGTGTGAAGATAATAACCGGGTGGGCTGTGGCGTTGTTGTTTTTCTCGTTGGCGACGGCTGGACACGCGGAGATGATTGTCATCGCCAACCCGGGGTTCGAGAACAGGACCGGGCAGACGGTGTTTAACGAGTTCACGTTTGACGATCCCATTGGCTGGTCGCGTCACGACCCGAACAACATCATCCCGCTGTCGGGCGTTTTTATTGGCACGCTTGAGCCTAGCGGCGTAGATTTTTTCAACTCCACCCCGCCGGAGGGGAGCCTTGTCGGCCTTTTATTCGTGAGGGACAACGAGCTTGGGCAGGGCGAGTTCGGTTATGTCCAGACGCTGTCGGCTTTGCTTGAAGCCAACACGCGGTACGACCTAAGCGTGGCGGTGGGCAACATCGCGTCGGGCACAGCCCAGTCGGGCGAGTTTTTCAATCTCGACGAGTTCCCTGGGTATCGTGTGGAGTTGCTAGCTGGCGGGCAGGTCATCGCCCAAGACAACAACACCCTCGCCGGGTCGATCCCCGAAGCCGAGTTTAGGACCAGCCTCGTTTCGGTCGACATCGGCCAAACCCACGCCCTGCTCGGTCAGCCGCTGGCGATCCGGCTGGTTAATCTGAACGTGATACCGGATGGGTATGACGCGACGGACTCACCGGACCTTGAAGTTGATTTCGACGACGTGCAACTCGAAGCGACGCTGATCCCCGAGCCGGGGGCGTGTCTGCTGCTTGCGGTTGGTTGGTGCGGGTTGTTGGTGAGCGGCGGGCGGGGCCGAGCGTAGCACAGGCATCGGGCACGCGGTTGTGGGTCGCTCCGCGATCGGCATTGAGCCCGTCGGGCTCGTTTGAGTGTACAATTGGGGTCGCGTCATACGGACGATTCTCCGCACTCCATTGTGGGTGGCAGCGAGGGCGTATTCCTTGCAACACAACACCGCGTCATGGGCATCATTCTTATTTTCATCGCCGGGGCCGGTATGGGGCTGGGGCTGCTGGTGAGCGGGGGCCTTATCGCGGTCAGTGTGCTGGCGGTCTACCCGATCGGCAAGCACCGCCGCAACGCCCGGGTGGTGATGCCCGTGGTTTCGTTGGTGACCGGTGCGGTGTTTGTTCTGCTCGTGCAGTTCTACCCATACGGGCCTGTCAATCCGGGCAGTGACTACGGTGTCTTAGCGAAGAACTGGTTTATCGCCGCGTGCGGGTACGCGATGGCGCCCGGGTGGGGCGTGCTGGCGGGCACGCTGTCGATGCTAGCGTGTCCGCGCGAGCAGCCATCCTACAAAATTGATGACGTTGGTTTATCGTGAATTCGCACATAGCAGCCTGCGGCGTGCTGTGTGGCACCATGGCGCATGATGGTGACGCATCTCGGTTCGGCACGGCCGACTCGCTAACGCTCGCTGGCCGTGGCACCCGGCTGGCTGTGGCACCCCGGCTACGAAACTGGGGCACCCGGCGGTGGTCATTGGATTTAATCAGATCGACGACGATAGATGAAACTCGCACTGAACAAGCTCAGGATGGCAGCGGTAGACGGTTCAGGGACAGACCAGATTGCGAAACCTTGACGATCGTCTGCTAATTCGAAAAAGTAGGCCACCTGGCCGAGATTGTTAAAACTATCGTTTTTCTGCGTCGTTCTAGGAATGCTAAAGGAGGTGAGAGTACTGCCGAGCAGTGCATCACCCTGACGCACGACTGGCAGCAGACCAAATCTTTCATCGTAAAAAAAGATACCGGAACGAACGCTATCTCCGTTAGGGGTGTCGGCAAGAGATGCCCTAAAGACGATTTGTCCTTGATCGTTGAGATGAGCGAATAATCCAAAATCCACAAAAATGTCAGTGCTATGAGGTGCGGATTGCCCAGTACGGGCAATCTGCAGCAAGACATTTGTCCCATCACCAAGGTATACGCCCTTGTCGTCGTTGTCTCCTCCACTAGTACCGGTTAAAGATGCAAGAAAAGCAGCTTGTCCTGCCTCATCGATTGTTGGAAGTCCCAGCCCCGCAATCGTGCCGTTGCCGTCGGGAGCGGTATATCCCGTCCGGATTATTTCTATGAGGTCAGTCGCACCGTTCCCCATATAGATACCGTCGTTAAAGTAAATACCATCAGGACTAGTGCCGCCAGTTATAGAAGCACGGAATGTGGCCTGACCGGCGTTGTTAAGGTCTGGCGATTCAAAACGTAAAAACTGTCCGTTGCCATCGGGAACAGTCTGGCCCTCTCTTGCGATCTGCACAGGGGCTGCTTCCCCATCACCTCGGTAAATACCAAAGTTGTCGGTGGAGCCACCTATCGTATCGCTCAGTGAAGCTGTAAACGCAGCTTGTCCAGCTTCGTTGAGGGCAGGTATCTCCAAAAAGGAGAATATGCCATTACCATCTGTAGCGTTCTGCCCCCTACGCGCGATCTCTACCAGGCTGTTACCACCGTCGTTACGGAAGATGCCCTCGTCGCCGGTAAAGTCGTCATCGGAGTCCCTAAGTTCGGAAAAAAACAATGTCTGGTTCGCGTTGTTGAGTTTGGAGGCGGGGAAATTCCAGATCACGCCGTTGCCATCAGGGGGGGATTGTCCCTTACGTATGATTGGTGTTGTTGTCCCATCCCAAGCAAAGAGGCCTTCGTTGTCATTGTCACCGTCTTGCGTGTTGTTGAGTGAGGCCTTAAAGCCAATCTGACCTGCTTTATTGAGGCCGGTAAGGAATAGATCAGAAAAGCTTCCATTCCCGTCAGGCGACACTTGGCCTTTGCGGATGATTTGTGTTGTTTTTCCACTGTCCCAGAGAAAGATGCCTTGGTTGTCACTATCCCCGCCACTGGTGTTGCTAAGAGAACTATGGAAAGCAAGCTGTCCTTTGTCGTTCAGAATAGGATTATTATTAAAAAGAAAATCCAAATCCGACAAAAGTCCGTTGCCGTCTGGAGCTAATTGGCCCTCAAAAACGACGACTTGTGTCGTACCTGTCGCGGCGTGGGAAAGAGTTGGGCATAGAGCAGTGGCCACAAAAACTACAAAGCTACAATTTGCTATGTGCCAAGCTGAGTACATCTGGTATTTCCCTCTCACTAACTTCCTCGTCAGAAATGGCGGTGAAGTGGAAACATTTCAGTTAATGTAACAATACTTCTGATTGTGAATTGAATTGAATTAAATGAATAGTCCGAAAAGTATACCCTATATGAGGGCAATTGTAAATACATTATAAAAAATTATCGTGTGTTTGTGTCGAGCCGGGTAGGATCGGCACTCATGCAGGGCAATTTGTGGAGATAGGGTATTTGTAATGCCGGGCAAGATGCCTGGCCTACTTATTGAAATTACCTGTGGACGGTGCCCATCCTGTGTCATTTCACCTGGTGGCGTGGGAACAGCGGGTCGCCCTGCAGGATCGGCGTGCCGGGTTGGAGTTGGCCCCATTGGGTCCAGGCGTTTAGGTCGCCGGGGCCATTGTTGGCTAGGGCTTGGGTGTAGTGGTCGCAGCCGATGCGGTGCCAGAGTTGTTCGATCTTGGTGGGCATGATGGGCCAGAGGAGGATTGAGGCGATGCGCATGGCTTCGGCGCAGTTGTAGAGGATGGTGCCGACTTCGGGGAGGTTGGCGGGGTCTTTGGCGAGCTTGAAGGGCTGGGTTTTCTCGATGTACTGATCGATCGCTCTAATCGAAGCAAATACTTCGTTCGTGTGTCCAACAATATTTAATGCTTTAATTTTCGCATTCCTCTCGTCTGACAACATTGGTGTCAGTGAGAATCCATGTTCTTGTAACAGGATCAAGCCTCTATCATTGTCTGGAGTTTTAGGCAGTTTTCCGCCGAAATAGCGGTTTGTCATGTTAGAGATGCGGCTAAAGCAGTTGCCCAGGGTGTTGGCAAGGTCGCTGTTGTAGACGTCGATAAATTTGGCTTCGGCGAAATCGCTGTCGGTGGTGCCCATGGGGCCCGCGGTGGCCAGGAAGTACCGCAGCGCGTCTAGGCTGAACGTGGCGACGTAGTGGTCGATCTTCTCCAGGTCGATGAAGTTGCCCAGCGACTTGCTCATTTTCTGGCCTTCGCTGATCCAGAAGCTGTGCGCGTAGACCAGGGCGGGCAAGGGCTTGTCCAGTGCCATGAGCATGGCGGGCCAGATGACGGCGTGGAACCAGAGGATGTCTTTGGCGATGAGGTGGACCTGTGCGGGCCAGTAGCCGCGGCGGCTGTCGGTGTCGACGGTGGAGAGGTAGTTGAACAGCGCGTCGATCCAGACGTAGATGGTCTGGTCGGGGTCGTTGGGGATGGGGATGCCCCAGCCACGCGAGCCGGTGCGGGAGATGGGCACGTCGTTTAGGCCTTCTTTGATGCGGGCGATGACCTCGTTCTTGCGTGCTTCGGGTTGGACGTCGAAGCGTCGGCCGTCAACCTCTTGGCCTTGGAGGAGGGCGAGGAGCTTGTCTTGGTATTTGCTTAGTCTGAAGAAGTCGTTTTTCTCGGCTTTGCGGACGAGTGGTTTGCCGTTGATGGGGGATTTGAACTCGTACTCATTGGCTTTGTTTTCGGGGACGTACTCTTCTTGTCCTGTGTCGTACCAGCCTTCATATTGGCCGACGTAGACGTCCTGCGACTCGATCAGGCCACGGATGTATTGGAGGACTTTCTCTTTGTGGCGGTCCTGGCTGGTGCGGATGAAGTCGTTGTTGGTGATGCCCAGGCGTGCGAAGGTGTCTTGGAAGGCTTTTGCGTTTTGGTCTGCCCACTCTAGTGGGGTGATGCCGCGTTCGGCGGCGGCGTCGGCGACTTTAGCGGCGTGCTCATCCGTGCCGGTAAGGAAGAAGACGTCATCACCACGCAGGCGGTGGTAGCGCGCGACGATGTCAGCAATGGTGGTGCTGTAAAGATGCCCGATGTGGGGGCGGTCGTTGACGTAGTAGATCGGGGTCGTGATGTAAAACTTCTGTGGTGTTGACACGGGAGGGGATTATACGGGCAGATGGGCGGTGGTGGGGGCGTTGTCTTTGGTGCGTTGGGTGGCTGGGGCTGAGCGTAGCGTGCCCCAGGGTCGGTGAGCGTCGCTGTGGCACGCCCGCTTGCCGCGGGCTTAGCCACAGGCACCCAATCATCGCAGTTGATGCACGTTATTGTTGAAGCTTCATACAATGTTAGCTATGGGGTTGGCGTACGACATGATTTACACGGCGATTGGGCTGGCGACGAGCCCGGTGTGGGTGTACCGGCTGGCGAGCACGGGCAAGTGGCGTACGGACTGGCCGGGGCGGTTCGGGCGGTGCGAGGCTGTGCGGCGCGACGGGCGTGCGATACTGCTGGTCCACGCGGTGAGTGTGGGTGAGGTGAACGCGATTGCCAAGCTGGTGGAGGCAATGGATAGTCGCAGCGGCGGGGCGGTGCGCGTGGTGGTGAGTGTGACGACGGACATGGGCACGGCTAGGGCGCGGCAACTCTTTGAGCCGAGGCATCGTGTGGTGCGGTTCCCGCTTGACTTTGGTGTGTGCGTGAAGCGGTTCCTTGACGCGGTCCGGCCTGACGTGGTGGCGCTGACGGAGTTGGAGGTTTGGCCGAATTTTGTGCAAGAGTGTGAGGGGCGGGGCGTGCCGGTGTGTGTGATTAACGGGCGGTTGAGCGAGCGGAGCGGGCGGTGGTACAAGTTGATCGCGCCGTTTGTGCGGCCGACGTTTAGCAAGCTATCAGCGGTGGCGGCGCAGACGCGGGGCTACGCGGATCGGTTTGTGGGGTTGGGTGTGCCGGCTGACAAGGTGCAAGTGCTGGACTCGATGAAGTGGGACACTGCGGCGGTTGAGGCGGACGCGGGGCTAGCGGCGGGCGCGGAGGCGCTTGCGAAGGCGATGGGGATTGACCGGGATCGGCCTGTGATTGTGGCGGGGTCGACGGGGCCGGGCGAGGAGCGGCTGCTTATTGATCAGTGCCCGAAGGATGCACAGCTTGTGCTGGTGCCGCGTAAGCCGGAGCGGTTTGACGAGGTGGCGGCGTTGGCGGGGGGAATGGTGCGGCGGAGCGGTCACCCCGACGGGAGCGATCCGCCTGGGGGTTCGCCACGGTTGTTTTTGCTGGACACGATGGGGGAGTTGGCGAAGGCTTATGCGCTTGCCGATGTGGCGATTGTGGGGCGTAGCTTTTTGGGGTTGTATGGGTCGAACCCGATGGAGCCGGTGGCGCTGGGGAGGGCTACGATCATCGGGCCTTGTTACAGTGATTTTGCGGATACGGTTGAGGCGTTACGCGAGGGGGGCGGGATTGTTGTGACGGACGAGCCTGGGCGGGTGGCGGGGGAGTTGTTGGCTGACCGGGACCGGGCGTGCAAGCTTGGCGAGCGGGGGTTGGCGGTGATCCGCGAGCGGCAGGGCGCGACTGAGCGGCACGCGGAGATGCTTTTTGAGATGCTGACTACGGTCCGTTAACAAAAAGGAGGTTCGTCAGTGCGCTGGGTTCGTTGGCTGGTTGCTTTTCGCACACAGCAGCCTTCGGCATGCTGTGTGGCACCCATTTTGTAGGGGCTCTATGTAGGCGGAGGCAGCACATTGGCCTGCTAGCAACCATCAGTCAGCCCAAGATCCGGCTATGATGTCATCCGGACCGCTCCCTGATCCGCCTAAGGCGGACGGCTCGTTGTGGTCGGTTTTCCGGCCACAAGATGTTTAACCAAACACGACCTGAATACCTTGCCATGTCATCGCAATCCGCTGATATCCGTCGAGAGATTTTCGCCAAGGCTCGCCACGTGGTGGTGAAGCTCGGCACGCAGGTGCTCACGAAGCGTGACCCTGACAAGCGGGGGCTGGACACGGCGTACATCCGGCGGGTGGCGCGGCAGGTGACGGATTTGCACGACAAGGGGTTGCGGGTGACGGTGGTGTCCAGCGGCGCGATCGGTGCGGGTTGCATGGAGCTTGGGCTGGACGTGCGCCCGACGGACGTGGCGGACCAGCAGGCGGTGGCCGCGGTGGGCCAACGCAGGCTCATGACCCACATGCACGACGCGTTCGCGCGGTACGGGCTTGGCGTGGGGCAGGTGCTGCTGACGCGGAGCGATTTTGACGATCGGGTGCGGTATCTGAACATCCGCAATTGCATCACACGGCTGCACGAGCTTGGGTGTGTGCCGATCCTTAATGAAAACGACGCGGTGGCGGTGGAAGAGTTGCGGTTTGGCGACAACGACCTGCTGGCTGCGCTGACGTGCAACGCGCTGCGCGCTGACTTGTTGGTGCTGTTGACGGTGGTGGACGGTCTGCATGACGAATCGGGGGAAACGATCGGGCTTGTTCAGAGTGTGCGCGACGTGCGGCGGTTTGTCCGGGGCGACACGACCACGCTTGGCAGCGGGGGCATGGCTAGCAAACTCGAAGCGGCTCGCCTGGTGACGGACGCGGGCGAGGCGGCGGTGATCGCCGACGGGCGGGCGCCCAACGTGTTGGTCAAGCTGATCGACGGCAAGCCGCTGGGCACGCTATTTGTTCCGGTGCGGGGCAAGCTGAGCAGTCGGCTGCGGTGGATCGGTTTAACCAAGCGTCCCGCGGGGTGGGTGGTGGTGGATGATGGCGCTGCCCGTGCGTTGTGCAAGCGGGGTAAGAGCCTGCTGGCTAGCGGGATTACCGGTGTGTCAGGCCGGTTCGACCGTGGGGCGGTGATCGAGGTGCGCGACTCGCAAGGCAGTCAGATCGCGCGCGGCCTAATAAACTACGACGCCGCCGAGGTGCGCAAGATTATGGGCTACCGGTCCAACCAGTTTGAGAAGCTACTTGGCAGGGCCGCTTTTGCGGAGGTGGTGCACCGGGATAATCTTGTGTTGATTGGGGCGTGAGTATTGCATGGGTCGACAGGATTAGGCGGGTCAGTCCCTAACCAATAGCAGCTTCACCCTAAACTCAAACGGCCGTCCTAACTCACCCAGCCGAGGGCCCGTCGCGCGCCATTTGTAGAGGCTGGCGATGATCGGGCCGTCCCAGTCGTCGTAGCCGGTGGAATTGAGTAGTTTCGCTTTGATTACGCTGCCGTTGTGTTGATCGAAGATCAGCAGGGCCACCGGGTTATTGGGTAATGCAAACCCTGTTGCGGCGATGCCCGGTTTTAGCCGGGCGGTCTTGATCTCGATGCCATTGCCGACGAGCACACCGCCGGGCTGCACGCTGTCGGCGTTGAGACGCAGCGTGGCTGGGGAGGACTCCCTGTCCGACCGTGGCGCGGCGGTCGGGTTGGCGGAACGGGTGTGCGGCTTGGTGGTGTGGTTCTGCGTAGGCGATTCTGTTTGGGTATCCGTCTCGGATTGTACTTGATCTTCCCGCGTCGGTTGGGGGTGTTCCGCCTGCTGGGGCATGTCGGCCAACAGGTTGCGGTGGGTGAGCACTGAGGTTTTGCCGCCGATGATCAGGTCGGTGACTTCCAGCGGTGATTGGGGCTGCGGGGGCGGTTCGACCACATGTCTTGGAGTTTGGTTTGCTTGTATGGCTTCTTGCGGCGTGGGGGGTGTGGGGTCCAGCGGTATGGCGGCGGCGTTGGGGTCGGCGTCTGTCTGATCTTGCAACGCGGGCTGCTCGGTTTGGCTTTGCGGGGCGATCAGTTGACGGAAATCGTCGTGAGGGATCCACGCCACGGATGAGACACGCGGCGAATCGCGGCCGGGCTTGGGTTGGTCGGGTGTGGGCAGGATCGGGTCTAAGTCACTGGTGGCGAGGCGGGCCGATGACGACCCCGTCAGCCATTGCGTAAAAGACGGCAGCATGATCAGGTGCACCGCTATCGCGATGGCCAACCCGACCAGCAGCGGCTGGGCCGGCTCGCGGTTGACCCGGTATGTGATTGTTTCGGCGCGCATCGGTCTACGGATCAAGCGGAACGGGTTGAGGCTGACCGACGATGACGAAGTTTTCGATCCCCGCCGCGCGCACCCGGTCGATCAGCCGGATTAGCGCCGGGCCGCGGTCGGTCGTGCCTTGGGCTTCCATGGCCAAGTAAAGGGAGATGCCGTCACCGAGGCCAGCTAGTTCCTGCAGCTTGGTATCGAGGTCGGCGTCGGTGATGGGTTGGCGGTTGTAGAAAAGGTCTCCGTTGCGGTCGAGCGTGATGGCCTGGAGTTGGGCCTCGGTCGCGGGCTTGCCGGTGTTCAACTGCATGAGCTTCACGGGCAGCACCTCCGCGCGCACGGTCACGATCAGGCTGTAGATGAAGAACGTCAGCAACAGGAAGATGACGTCGATCAGGGGCATCATCTCCACGCGGGGCGACAGGTCGTTGCGGCGGATTTCTCTCATCACATTAATAATACGTGTCTTGCGGTGATGAAGTTGGGCGCGTTATGCCTGGCGCACGGTTCCCCAGGCGCGGGCGATCTGTTCATGGGACGCGCCGCTGACGATCGAGACCTCCCCCAGCCGATCTGGCAGGACCAGGCGCAGCCGGCCGTCGGCGACTTTCTTGTCTATAAGCATACTGTCAATCAACTGTTGCGTCGGGGGCAGGTTGTCGGCCCGCGTGGGTAGGCCGATGCGGTCGAGCAGCTGTTTCAGCCGGTCCAGCACCGTAGCGTCGCACCGGCCCACTTCGACCGCTAGGCTCGTCGCCGCGACCATGCCCAGCGATACGGCCTCGCCGTGGTGGTAGCTTTCGCCTGTGCCGTAGCCGGTGGTGGCTTCGATGGCGTGGGCGAAGGTGTGGCCGAAGTTCAGGTGGGCGCGTTCGCCGGCTTCTTTTTCGTCGGCTACGACGACCGCCGCTTTAATCGCGACGTTGCGGCTGACCAGTTCAACGAGGGTTTGCGCGTCCTGGTCGGTGATGGCTGCGGTGTGCTGTTCGATCCAATCAAACAGGTCCGCGTCTCGGATCACCGCGTGTTTGACGCACTCCGCCAAGCCACACTTAAGCTCACGGGGAGGGAGTGTGTTGAGGGTGTTCGTATCAGCCACGACCAGGTTCGGCTGGTAGAAGCTGCCGATGAGGTTCTTGCCTTGGGGTAGGTTCACGCCGACCTTGCCGCCTACCGACGCGTCGACCATAGCTAGCAGCGTGGTGGGGCACTGAATAAACGGCACGCCCCGCAGGTAGGTCGATGCGGCGAAGCCCACGGTGTCGCCCACCACGCCGCCGCCCACGGCGATCACTGGGCTCTTGCGCTCGAAGCGCGCCCCGACCAGCAGGTCGTACAAAGCGCGGACGGTGTCTAGGTTTTTGTGGCTTTCGCCGCTGGGGATTGTGTGGGTCAGCACGTCGTAGCCCGCTTGTGCCAGGGATTGGGCTGCTGCTGTGGCGTGTGTGTCGGCCACCGCTTGATCGGATATAAGGGCAGCGCGTTTGTGGGGCGCTGCGTCCTTGGCCCAGTTGCCCAGGGAGGCGATCGCGCCCGGTTCGATCCGGACCTCGTAGCGGTGGTGGGGTAGTTTGATCTCGATAACAGCCATGGCTGATAGGTTACTCGGTTTCTTGGTGGTGTCGCTCCAGCAAGTCCAACGCTTGGGCGGGGTCTTCGGGCAGGTCGATGGCTTCGTCGTCGTCCGGCGCGTCTGAATGGCTTTGTAGCAGCCTCTGTGTGTGAGCCTTCGACCGCAGGGGCTTGGCTTGCAACGACCGACGCAGCACGTACCACCCGCCGCCCAGCAAGGCGACAACGAGGAACGCCGCGGTCATGCCATTGGTGGTTGCGCTGGGTGGGTTGGCGCCTGCTTGCGTGGCGGCTGTGCGGCCGACGAACAGCAGGTAATCGGTCGGCTTGCCGTTGAGGTCTTTGTCGGCGAGCACTTTGTAGAACCGGCCGGGCAGGCGCACCTTGGCGCTGGTGGGCGGCGTCGGCGGCGGGTCTACGAGGTAGACGACCACCACGTCATCCTTGGCTGGGTTGACCACCACGACCCACTCCGTGAGCTTGCCGTCCCACGGGCCGGGGCGGGTTAGCCCGTCGATATCGCGGGCACGGCCGGCGAATAGCCCCTCGATCAGAAACAACTGCCCGCGGTGTGTGGCGGGCTCTTTGAGGATCGCTTGGTAGTCGGGGACAGCGGCGCCCGACTCGTCGCCGGGCTGCCACAGCAACGCGTTTTGCAGCAGCGGGTAGAGGGCGCCGTCGTCGAAACGCGCATCAAAATCACTAGCCGTATCAATTTGCGTGCGTTGGGCATCGGTCAACGGCTGCACAGCCTGGACACACAGCCCCAGCACCCCGGCGAATAGAACGCTCGCGCACATGGTTGAGATTGTAGCATCCGGGCTGTATCGGACGACCGCAAAACCTGCGGGCCAGGCGACCGCGCACGCTAAGCCGGTTGCGTACACTTTAGCTGTGTCAGACCGATTGAACCGTTCTTTTTACCGCCGTGATGCGGTGCGGGTTGCCAGGTCGTTGCTTGGCCAGCGCCTGGTGCGCGTGCTCGACGGGCGTCGCTTGGCGGGGGCCATTGTCGAAGTCGAGGCATATCTAGGGCAGCGTGACCAGGCGGCGCATACCTACAACGGCCGTCGCACCGCGCGGAACGGGTCGATGTGGGGCGACGGCGGGCACGCGTATGTCTACTTCACCTACGGCATGCACCACTGCATGAACGCGGTGGCGGGGCGTGCGGACGAACCGATCGCGGTGCTGCTGCGGGCGATTGAGCCGTTAGAGGGGCTTGAGGTGATGCGGTCTTTGCGGAAGAAAGCACGGAAAGACACCGACCTGTGTTCCGGCCCGGCCAAGCTCTGCCAGGCGCTTGGGATCGATCGGGGGTTGGACGGCTGTGATTTAGTGGAAGGCTCAGAGCTGTTTATTGAGAAAGCCCGCGCCCGTGCCTATCCCGGTCGGGGTATTGTCACGGGCCCGCGCGTGGGTGTGGCTTACGCAGGCGCGTGGGCAGCCAAGCCGCTGCGATTTTATGTCAAGGGCAACCATCACGTCAGTAGGCTCTAAAGGGGCGTTGCCATTAAAAGGGAACCATCATTCCTAGGTAGGGCATCACCCCGTCAAACCCGGGGTTTCTTAATGACCCGTCCTTGTTCGCGTTCGAGATGTGCAGCCAGCGGACACCGCCCAACAGCTTCACATCGGGTGACATGCTGTAAGTAAAGCCGATGCCCCACTGGGGGCGGAAGTTGAAGTGCGACCCCACGGCTGGGAACGGGTGGGAGCTTTTGTGCATGCCGGCGCCGACTTCAAGGTAGGCTGTCCAATCCCGGCTTTTATCAAAATACCATCGCAGCAGCAGGTCGCTGCCGTAGACGCTGGCCGATTTGTGCGTCCCTTCTTTGAGGTCGATGCGGCCTGTGATCAGTTCCACGTTCAGCGAGAGGTTCTCGCAGATGAAATAACCGACGCCTGTGTGGGCGGCGTATACCCTGCCGGCGCCCTCACCCAGCGCCGCCGACCCGTAAGTTTGGAACGTCCACGAGCCTTCTCTGCCGAGGCCGATGAGCCGACGGGGTTGCTGGTTGTCCAGACGCTGCGCACCGGTGTCGGCGGCGAGCAGGTTGACTTGTCGGGCGGCTTCGTCGGTGCTTGCCAGAGCGTGCGTGCGCGCCGCCACGATCAGGATGAGTGGTAAACCGATCCGCCACAGCCTTGTTGTGTGAAGTCTCAAACAGCAGTCCAGAGAAATGAGGACACCATAAATTCGATGGGCGATCTTACCGCCTACATCGCGTATGGCAAAACCGGCGACGCCGGGCCGACCGCGCGTTGTAAAACCATTGCGAGGGGGTCGCCTCTGAGCGTCCATTTCCACTATAATCCCCAACCCGGCTGTTGTAGACAGCGGCGATAGCCGTTACGGTAAGCTTTTAGCAAGAAGACGCGATGACACCGCAAAACAACGCTTCTCAGACACGGCCCAACCCCGGCGGGGTGAATCTGATCGACTGCTCGCTGCGAGACGGCCACCAGTCGCTGCTGGCCACGCGCATGAGCACCGAGCAGACGCTGCGCGTGCTGCCGATGCTGCGCGACAGCGGGTACAGCATCCTCGAGTTGTGGGGTGGCGCCACACTCGATTCGGCGTTGCGGTTTACCAACGACGACCCGTTCGAGCGGCTCGACCGCTTCTGCGAAGTTTTGGGGAACCCGACAAAGGGGCAGGGGGGCGTGTCGATCCGTTCGCTGTGTCGCGGGCAGAATCTTTTCGGCTACTCGCCGTACCCCGACAACGTGGTGGTGGAGTTCTTGAAAGAAGCCGTGCGGTCGGGTTCGAACCGGGTGCGGATTTTCGACGCGTTGAACGACCCGCGCAACCTCATGACGGCCATCATGGCCACGAAGACCTTCAACGGCCACGCCGAAGCGGCGCTGTCTTACACCACCAGCCCCGTGCACGACACCGATCACTTCCTCAACTTCGCACGCAGCGCCGTCGACAGCGGCGCCGACTCGTTAGCCATCAAGGACATGGCCGGGCTGCTGCACCCTGCGGACGCTTTTACGCTGATCGAGGCGATCAAGGAGGCGTTCCCCGATGTTGAGTTGACGTTGCACTCGCACTGCACCAACGGCCTGGCCACCACGACGTATATCGTGGGCATGCTGTGCGGGGTGGACCATCTGGACGTTTGCTACGGCCCGATGGCGGGAGCGACGTCGCAGCCGTCGGCGGAGCTGATCGCTTTCTTCGCCAAAGAGATGGGTATTGAACTCAACGTGGATATGGCGCTCGCGCCGCTGATCGACACAGAGCTTCGGCAGATCCGCAAAGAGCTAGCCGACACCGACAAAGACCCGACCCACATCGCCCGCCCCTGGCCGACCGAGCCCGACTCGCAGACGCGACAGCTCATCAAAGAAGCGGTCAATCTGATCAAGCGGCGTGACCGCCAGAGCCTCGACGAAGCCATCGCTCTCATTGAAGACCAGATCATGGTCCCGCAGGGCTACCCGCCGATCGACCGGAAGCAGCTCGAGGCGCAGGTGCCCGGGGGCATGCTGTCGAACCTGCACAACCAGCTCAAAGAACAGGGCAAGCTCGACCTGCTGCCACAGATTCTCGACGAGGTGCCACGTGTGCGCAAGGCGGCTGGGTACGTGCCTTTGGTGACGCCCACCAGCCAGATCGTTGGGACGCAGGCCGCTTTCAATGTTATCCAGGGCTCGCCGTATTCGTTTGTCAGTGAGCCGTTTAGAGAGCTTTTGATGGGCAAGTACGGGCGTCTGCCCGGCCCGCCGGACCCGGACGTGCTTGAGAAAGTTTCGAGAGGCGAGCCCCCGGCGTTTAAGCGCCCGGCGGACTATATTGACGACATCGACCTAGCGAAGGTCCACGAGAACAACGCCGGGCTAATCCGGTCGCACCGGGATTTGCTGCTGCTGCTATTGTTCCCCGTGCCGGCCAAGCAGTTTTTGACCGGGCTCCAGGAGCCCGTTGCTTCGTAACACCGTGGCGAGTATTGAGTAAGATGGTGGCCATCCGGCCCGATGTTGGGCCGGGCCAGGAGCTATATAGATGCCAGACGTAGAGCAAGCCGAATCAACCAAATCGCAGCCGTTGGACGTGTCGTTGAAAGACATCGGCCCGGCGCGCAAGAGCCTGACGATCAAGGTCCCGCCCGAGCGGATCGCTGAGAAGATCGAGTCGAACTTCTCTCAGCTCAACACCTCCGCGGTGGTGCCGGGCTTCCGCAAGGGGCGCGTGCCCAGGAAGCTGCTTGAGAAGCGGTTCGGTAAGACGCTTCAAGAGGACGCGCGTAACCAGTTGCTGAGCGAGTGCTACAGCCAGGCGGTGGAGGACAACAAGCTCGACGTGATCGGCGAGCCCGACATCAAGGACATGGACGAGATCAAGCTGCCCGAGAGCGGGCCGCTGGAGTTCAGCGTCGAGGTCGAGGTGTCGCCGCAGGTCAAGCTGCCCGACTTGAAGGGCATCAAGGTCAATAAGCCCAAGATGGCGGTCTCCGACAGCAACGTTGATGAAGAGATCAACCGCCTGCGTGAGCGGTTCGGCAAGCCGTCCGAAGCCACGGACGCAGCCGTGCAAGAAAAAGACTACGTCAAAGCCGACGTGAAAATCCTGCCGGGCAAAGACGCGGCGGACGACGCCGAGCCGATCAGCCACCACCCCGAGTCGTGGATCATGGCTCACGGGAAAGACCAGGATTACAAGGGCCACGTGGCGGGCATTGTGGTCGAGCAGTTGGGCAAGAAGCTGATCGGCAAAAAAAGCGGCCACACGGCGAAGATTTCAATGACCGGCCCGTCCGGCCACGAAAACGAGAAGATCAAGGACCAACCCATCACGATCGTGATCGCAATCCAGAGCGTCGACCGCGTGGAGCCAGCCAGCGAGCAAGAGGTTGTGGAGATGTGGGGGCTCGAATCGGTCGAGAAGCTGCGCGAGCGGCTCACAGAGTTGCTCAAAGAACGGCAGGAGCGCCAGCAGCAGGTCGCCATGCACCAGCAGTTGTCCGATTACCTGATGGACAAAGTGGACCTGGAACTGCCCCAGGGGCTGACCAGCCGCCAGTCGGCGCGCACGCTGCACCGCCGTGCCATGGAGATGGCCTACGCGGGCGTGGACACCCAAGAGATCGAGCAGAAGATCGCGGAGATGCGCCAGGAGAGCGAGGCCGATGCGGTCAAGCAGCTCAAGCAGTTCTTTATTATGGATCAGGCCGCCAAGGACCTGAACGTCGAGGTGACCGAGGGCGAGGTCAACGGCCGGATCGCGATGATGGCCACGCAGCAGGGCCGTCGCCCCGAGAAGGTCCGCCACGACATGCAACGCAAGGGCGAGATCGAGCACCTGTTTTTACAGATCCGCGAGCAGAAGACGCTCGACAAAATCCTCGAAAGCGCCGCGATCAGCGAGGTTGACGAAGTGGGCGACACCGAGAAGAAAAAGCCCAAGAAGACAACGAAGAAAAAATCAGCCGCCAAGCCCAAGAAGAAAACGAAGAAAGAATGACCGCGGCGTTGGCGTCAGGCGCGGCCGTGCTGCTGGGGGCTCCTGGGTACAACGCGGGCCGGGTTTTCATTGTGCTGGGCGTGCTGGCGGGTTTGTCTTTGGTTGTGATCATCGCCGGCGCACTGATCCACAAGAAACTCAGCAAAGACCCGGCCGTGCCCCTGGGCGGGTATACGCTTGATCAGTTGCAGCGGATGCGTGATCAGGGCCAACTCACGCAAGAGGAATACGACATGGCCAGGGGCATGATTATCGCCGGCGAGTCGCGTGCGGGCGGGGTTGTGAAAGACGCCGTCGAAGATTCAGGTCATTCCTAAATCCGATAACCTGTTGCCGTTAGAATTTTATTACCCAAGTCAGCCTCTTACGCAATTTTCTTCGGCCATTTTTGGTTATCGGCCGACCCCGCTTCAAATTCGGTGCTATAATTGCGGTAATCGCCCGACACAGAAAAACGCTTCGTAGCATGGTGTTGGCTGTGTGAATCGGGCGGGTGTCAGTGGGGTTATCTGAGCATTACTATTATTAGACTTCGTGGGTTAATACACGGTGATAACATTAGGAAAGACAAATCCCTAGCGGCGTGAGGAATCCGACGGGTGATTAAGCCCGTATGATAGATGGACGATCAAGCCAAGGGTTTGATCTGATTGGCAGGTGCCACTATCTGCTGCCGGGGGAGGGCTGGCTGTGGTACGCAACCAAGTGGGTTAAGAGCTTATGTCAAACGATCGAAGCGGTGGCAAAGGAGGCCGGGGCGGCGCCAAGGGCGGCGGTGGTGGCGACGATGGTGGCAGCGGCTTTAAAGGGCGGCGCGTCACCACCTGTTCGTTCTGCGGCAAGAGTTCGCGCGAAGTGGGCCCCATGGTGGAGGGCCCCAGCGACGTCTATATCTGCGCCAACTGCACCGAGCTGTGCCAGAATATATTCAAGCAGGAGCGCCGCCGCGTTCAGTCCGGTCGCCCCATGGTCGGGTCGATCCCCACGCCCCGCCAACTCAAAGAATATCTCGATCAGTACGTCATCGGCCAGGAAAAAGCCAAGCGCGATCTGGCGGTGAGTGTGCACACGCACTACAAGCGGCTGGCCGCTTCGGAAAAAGAAAGCGGCGGGATTGAGCTGGACAAGTCCAACATCTTGACGATCGGCCCGACCGGTTCGGGCAAGACGCTTTTGGCGCGCACGCTGGCCAAGACGCTGCACGTGCCTTTTGCTATCGGCGATGCCACCACGCTCACCGAAGCGGGCTACGTCGGCGAGGACGTCGAGAACCTGCTGCTCAAACTGCTTCAAGCCGCGGACTACGACATCGAGGCTGCACAGCGCGGCATTATCTACATCGACGAGATCGACAAGATCGGCAAGACCAGCAACAACGTGTCGATCACGCGCGACGTGTCGGGCGAGGGCGTGCAGCAGGCGCTACTGAAAATGCTCGAAGGCACGGTGGCGAACGTCCCACCCCAGGGCGGCCGCAAGCACCCCGAGCAGCAGTACATCCAGATCGACACGACGAACATTTTGTTCATCTGCGCCGGGACGTTCGTGGGATTAGAGGACATCATCCGCAAGCGTTTGGGCCAAAAGTCGATCGGGTTCGTGTCCGAGCGGACCGCCGACGAGCGCATCGAAGACCGGGAATTCCTCATGTCGCGGGTCACGCCCGAAGACATCATCGAGTTCGGCATGATCCCCGAATTGATCGGCCGGTTGCCCATCGTCACCCCGCTGGCGCCGCTGACCGAGGATATCATGGTCCAGATCCTTACCGAGCCCAAGAACGCCTTGGTCCGCCAGTACCAGCACTTCTTCACGATGGAGAACGCCGAGCTGGAATTCACGCCTGGAGCGCTGTCGCTGATCGCCAAGCGGGCCATGGCCCGAAACACCGGCGCCAGGGCGCTGCGGTCGGTGATCGATGACGTCATGCTCGATCTGCTGTACGATCTGCCCGAGATGAACAACGAGGGCACGCGGTACATGATCGACGCCGCCGCGATCGAAAAACGCTTGCCACTGAACGAGCTGCGTGAATCCAGGAAAGAGTCGGCGTAAACTTCATGTGGCTGATCCGATCCGCCCGTATCGGTCGGCTGTCTTGGGGCGAATTGAGCCTACGCAACCGTCTGTGGCCCGAACGGGGCGGAGATCGTTCAAGCATGTACAAAAACCGACTCGCCGATCCAGTTAAAGCATGGCTTGTGTGCGTGGCGGTTGTTTTTGCCGCGTGTATGGCGGCCTCGCCGCTTGCCGCCGAGTTGGTTTCGCCCGATCAGCTGGCGGAGCTGCCGCAGCTTGCCGATACCGGGCGGTTCGACCAAGTCTTGACCCTGCTCAAATCCAACGGCCACGGCGACGCCCAGGCCGCGTCGCTGATCACTGACTTGGAGCGGTACGAGCAAAACCAACTCAAACGCAGCGACCAGTGGCACGAGTCATACGAGAAAGCGATCGAGGAACTTGAGTCTCGCCTGGCTGAGGGGAAGCTTGAGGAGGCGTTGGCGAGCGCCGTGACGGCCCACAACCTCGCGGTTGATCCGCAGGCGATGATCGCGTCGCCGCTGGTTAAGAAGCTCGTTGCACAGACCCGTGTGCAAGCTCAGGCCGCAGAGGACGCCCAAGACTGGGTTGAAGCGCTTAGCCTCTACCGGGCCCTGACGCTTTTGTTCGACGACCCCAGCCTGTACCGCGACAAGATCACGCGCACGGGCCGGCACCTTCGCGCCTTGCGGCTGTACGCGCCGAAGCAACTCCGCAAGCTGTACGCGGCCCGGGCCCAGCGCCTGGGCGAAGAACTACCCGATCCTCCGCAAGGGGAGGAAGAGCCTTGGGAAGAGCGGCTAAGCGACATCAAGGTTTCGATGCTCCGCCAGACTCTGGCCCAGGCGGCCAGGCGGCATGTATCGAGCGTCGGGTACACGCAGATGCTCCACAGCGCTTTGGAGAGCCTGTTGGCGTTGGTTGAAACGGACGGGCTGACGGGCGTGTTCCCGATGCTGTCGGACGCGCCCAAAGCCAAGCGATTCCACGACGGCTTGCTGGAAATGCTCGACGGCATCGACGCCCGCAAGAACCCGCTGAATTTTCTGGACGCGGCCACGGTGATCGACCGGATCACCTCGCTAAACGACAAGACCGCCCAATTGCCCGACCGCGTGTTGGTCTACGAGCTTAGCGAGGGGGCGACCGACGCGCTGGATGATTTTTCGGCGGTGATCTGGCCCAACGAGGTGGAGACGTTCAGCCGCAACACCCAGGGCAAGTTTTACGGCGTGGGTATTCAGATCTCCATCCGCGACGATCAATTGATTGTTGTCAGCCCGCTTGAGGATACACCCGCCCAGCGTGCGGGCATCAAGGCGGGTGACATCATCGCCACCGTGGACGGCAACGACACGGCTATGTGGTCGCTGGACCGTGCGGTGCGTGAGATCACCGGCCCTGAGGGCACGAAGGTGAAGCTGGGCATCAAGCGGGTCGGCGAGGCGGAGTTGATCCCCTTTGTCTTGACGCGTGCGGAGATTGTGATCGAGTCGATCCGCGGTTGGCAGCGCAGCCACGGGGGTGGGTGGGATTATTTCATCGACCGCGACCTACGGATTGGTTACGTCAGGCTCACCCAGTTCATCCCCCAGTCCGCGACCGACCTGGACAACGCGATTAATCAGATGGTCAAGGACGGCCCGCTTAACGGTTTGATCCTTGATTTGCGATTTAATCCGGGCGGGTTGCTCAGCTCGGCGGTGGAGGTTTCCGACCGGTTTATCGCATCGGGCCCGATTGTTTCGACGGTCGGCTCCGACGGCAAGCAGACCAGCCAATTCCGGGCGAGGCGGGACCACACCCACGACCAACTGCCCATGGTTGTTTTGATCAACGAGGGCTCGGCCAGCGCGTCGGAGATTCTCTCGGGGGCGCTGCAAGATTATCAGCGGGCGGTCATCGTGGGCACGCGCAGCTTCGGCAAGGGCTCGGTGCAGGACCTGTTCCGTCTTAGCGGCGACAAGGCTTACCTGAAGCTGACGACGCAGTACTACATGCTGCCACGCGGGCGCATTATCCACCGCAAGCCGGAATCGAAAGTATGGGGTATTGAGCCGGACCTGGTGGTGAGGATGACCCCCAAGGAGATGGCCGACGCGATGGAGCTTCGCCAGAAGATCGACGTGTTGCACAGCGACGAGGAGTTGGCCGAACTCGAAGAGCCGCCCCCGACGGCTGACGAGATCATCAAGACCAGCAGCGACCCGCAACTCGAAGCGGCGCTGTTGATGCTCAAAACCCGCCTGATCGCCCACCAACTCGCGCTGGCCCAAAAGTGATTGGCCTCCACGGACGATGTAAGGCAGAATAGGCGGCTGCGGCCGTCGCGTCTGTGGGCCGTTATCGTCCGATACCGATTGGAACAGGTCACGCATGGCGGGCAACAGCTTTGGACAGCTTTTCCGTGTCACCACGGCCGGCGAGAGCCACGGGCCGGGGTATGTGGTCGTTATCGACGGCGTGCCGCCGGGCATGTCGCTTGGCGAGGCCGACCTTCAGCCGGACCTGGACCGGCGTAGACCGGGGCAATCCAAGATCACCACGCAGCGTGACGAGGCTGACCGGGCGGAGATTCTGTCGGGCGTATTCGAGGGCAAGACCACGGGCACGCCCATCGCCGTGTTGGTGCGGAACAAAGACCAGCGGTCCAAAGACTACAGCGACATCAAAGACAAATATCGTCCGGGGCACGCCGACTACACGTTCGACGCGAAGTATGGCTTGCGCGACTACCGCGGCGGTGGGCGGTCCAGCGCCCGCGAGACGGTGTCGCGCGTGGCGGCCGGCGCAGTGGCGAAAAAGCTGTTAGCCGTCCAGGGTGTGAGCATTGTGGGGTATGTGAAGCAGGTCGGGGCGGTGATCGCCGATGTGCCCGATCCCGCGGCGGTGACACTTGATCAAGTTGAGGCGAACCCGGTGCGGTGCCCCGACCCGGCGGCTGCCACGCGGATGATCGAATTGATTGAGCAGGTGCGATCCCAGCAAGACTCGATCGGCGGGACCGCGGAGATCGTGGCCACGGGCGTCCCGGCCGGCTGGGGCGAGCCTGTGTTCGATAAGCTTAAAGCGGATTTGGGCAAGGCTATGTTCAGCCTGCCTGCTGTGCTTGGCGTGGAATACGGCGCTGGGTTCGGCGTGGCCACGGCGCGCGGCAGCGAGAACAATGACGCTTTCGTGCCGGGCACAACCCCCGGCGGCATCACGACCACGACCAACCGCCACGGCGGTATGCTGGGTGGGATTTCATCGGGCTTGCCGATTGTGTTGCGGTGCGCGGTCAAGCCGACCAGCTCGCTGCCCCAAGACCAGCCCACGGTGACGCGAGACGGCCAACCGACCACCATCGCCACCAAGGGCCGTCACGACCCGTGCCTGCTGCCGCGGTTCGTTCCCATGGCCGAGGCCATGGTGGCCATCACGTTAGCGGACCATTACCTGCGTCACCGTGCCCAGAACGCCGATCGCTGAAAAGGAGCTATGAGTGAGTCAAGATTATGAGTTTGATTTAATCTGTATCGGCAGCGGCCCCGCGGGTCAGCGTGCGGCTATTCAGGCCGCGAAGCTTGGCAAGAAGGTGGCCATTGTCGAGAAGCAGCGGTGCATCGGGGGCGTCTGCATCGAGACGGGGACGATCCCGTCCAAGACTTTCCGCGAAGCGGTTCGCCGGTTCTACGCCACGCCGGGCTTGGAGGAAGTCGGCGGCGGGTACCGGCCTCAGGCGCGGCCCTCCATGGACCGGCTTGTCGCCCACGTCGGGCGGGTGATCGAGCGTGAGATTCAGAACGTCCAAGACGCGATGGCCCGCAACGACGTGCAGGTGGTACACGGGAAGGCTTCGTTCGCGGACGCGCACACCGTGCAGATTGACTCACTCGAAGGCAAGCGCACGCTCACGGGCGGCCACATCCTGATCTCGGTGGGTGCGAAGCCAGCCGAGCCACGCGGCGTGAAAGCGGACGGCAAGACCGTGATTACCTCCGACGCGGTGCTGAATCTGGATCGTCTGCCGCGGACCATGGCTGTTGTCGGCGCGGGGGTGATCGGTATCGAGTACGCGTCTATGTTCGCGGCGCTGGACGTGCAGGTGACGGTGATTGACCAGCGCACACGCCCGCTGGAGTTTATCGATCACGAGATCATCGACGAGCTGATCCACCAGATGCGTAATTGCAACGTGACGTTCCGCTGCGGCGAGGCGGTAGAGTCGATCGAGGTGGTCGGAGACCCGCAGCCCAAGGGGCTGATCCAACTCGAATCGGGCAAGCACATCGTGGCGGACCTGGTGTTTTCCTCGGTGGGGCGGGTCGGCGCGACGGCTGAACTGAACCTGGAAGCGGCGGGGCTGGAGGCAGACGACCGCGGCAGGCTGAAGGTCGATGACCACTACCGCACGAAGGCGGAGCACATCTACGCGGCGGGCGATGTGATTGGGTATCCGGCGTTGGCTGCCACTTCGAGTGAGCAGGGGCGGCTGTCGGCGTGTCACATGTTCGGTGTCGAGGCAGAGCCCATGGGCAAACACTTCCCGATCGGCATCTACGCCATCCCCGAGATCTCCATGGTCGGTGCCACCGAAGAAGAGCTGACACGCGACAAGGTGCCATACGAAACGGGCATCGCCCGGTACAAGGAGATCGCACGCGGGCAGATCCTCGGCGACGACACGGGCATGTTCAAGATGATCTTCCACCGAGAAGACAGGCGGCTGCTGGGCGCCCACTGCATCGGCAGCGGCGCCACGGAGCTGATCCACGTGGGCCAGGCCGTGCTGGGCTTGGGCGGGGGGCTGGACTACTTCCTCAAGACCGTGTTCAACTACCCGACGCTGGCGGAGTGCTACAAAGTGGCTGCGTACAACGCGGCGAACAAGCTGGCGCTGGTCAGCGGGGCGACGCGGTCTGCCGATAAGATCGTACCGCTGTGAGAGGGGTGTCTGTCGTCGCGGCGCGTTTACCCCACCGGCGTCGCGGGCGCCTTCTGGGGCATGACCGTGCGCAGGTGCAGTTCTTGAAGCTGGGCGTTGGCGACAAGCGAGGGGGCTTCGGTCATCAGGTCCGCCCCGTTTTGCGTCTTGGGGAACGCGATGACGTCGCGGATGTTCGTCGTGCCCGTCAGGTGCATGATGATCCGGTCCAAGCCAAGCGCCAAACCACCGTGCGGCGGAGCGCCGTACTGCAGCGCGTCGAGCAGGAAGCCAAATTTCTCACGGGCGTCATCGGGGCTGATCCCAAGCAGCTTGAACACGTCCATCTGCATCGCAGGCTGATGGATACGGATTGACCCGCCGCCCAGCTCTGAGCCGTTTAGCACAATGTCGTAGGCTTGAGAGCGGACCACCGCGGTGTCCGATTCGAGTTTATCCAGGTCGTCGGGGTGCGGCGCGGTAAACGGGTGGTGCAAGCTGTCCCAGCGTTTCTCGTCTTCGTTCCACTCCACCAGCGGGAAGTCCACGATCCACACCCACTCCCACTGCCCCTCTTTGATCATGCCGCGTTCTTTAGCCAGCTTCACGCGAAGCTCACCGAGCACGCGGTGCACCACCTTCGACCGGTCGGCTGCGAAGCACAGCAGGTCGCCTTCTTGAGCGTCCATGCGTTTGATCAGTTCGTCGGCGATGGGTGCGAGGAACTTGGCGATCCCGGTTTCGAGCTTGGGCGCGCCGTCGCCTGACACGATCTTCGTCACCGCCAGCCCCTTGGCGCCGAACCCTTTGGACCACTCGGCCAGGGCGTCGGTTTCTTTGCGGGTCATGGTCCCGCCGCCGGGCACGCGGATGGCTTTGACCATGCCGTCTTTGTTTTTGTCCAGGGCGCCCTTGAACACGCCGAAGTCGGTCTTGGCAGCTAGGTCGGCGATGTCGACCAGCTCCATGCCGAACCGGAGGTCTGGGCGGTCCGAGCCGTAGCGCGTTAAAGCGTCCGCGTAGCTCATGCGCCGGATGGGCGGCACCTCTACGTCTAGCACTTCTTTCCACACCCGCCGCAGCACGCCCTCGACCATTGTGATAACGCCTTCGGTGTCCACAAAGCTCATCTCAAGGTCAAGCTGCGTGAACTCAGCCTGCCGGTCGGCGCGCGGGTCTTCGTCGCGGAAGCAACGCACGATCTGCACGTACCGCTCTAGCCCGGCGACCATAAGGATCTGCTTGAATAGCTGGGGGCTCTGAGGCAGGGCGTAGAACGCCCCGGCTTGGAGGCGGCTGGGCACGAGGAAGTCGCGGGCGCCCTCCGGTGTGGACTTGCACAGGAAGGGCGTCTCCACTTCGTAAAACTCGTTTTGGTCGAAGTAGTCGCGCATGATCTTGGTCACGCGGTGGCGCGTTTTCAATATCTGCTGCATGCGCGGGCGGCGCAGGTCGATGTAGCGGTACTTCAGGCGGGTCTCTTCGCCGACGTTGGCCGCGTCGTCGGGTGTAAAGGGCGGGGTATGTGCCTTGTTGAGGATCTCAACCTTGTCGCCCTGGACCTCGATCTCACCGGTGGGCAGCTTGGGGTTGGCCATGCCCGCTTCACGCGCCACGCACGCGCCCTGGACCCAGACCACGTCTTCGTTGCGCAGCTTGTCAGCCAGGCTGTGCGCCTCGGCGTGTTCCGGGTGGAAGACGATCTGCGTCACGCCCGCCCGATCGCGCAGGTCAATAAAGATTACGCCCCCGTGGTCACGGTAGCTGTTGACCCACCCGGCCAGGCTGACCGTTTGGCCCACGTGATCCGTCCGCAAAGCGCCGCAGTCGTGTGTGCGTAATGACATAATCGATTCTCGTCCTTCGTCGGCCTAGAGTAAAAGAGGGGTATCATACCACCGCCCGGCGGGCGGCTCCATCGGCGGTGAGCGGAGCGGATTTGAGCTTTTGGAGCATCTCTTGAGCCAAGAAAGGCAGACCCCTCATGAAACTCGACCCACTAAAGTTCGGCTTGGCGTTCGGCATCATCTACGCGGTGTTATTTTTGGTTTACGGCTTGGCCGCGGCGTTCTTCGGCGTGGGCGTGGAGATGATTGAGATGATCAGCGATTTTTATGTTGGGTTTGGTCCGACAGTGATAGGTGCGTTGATCGGGGCTGTGTGGGGCGTGGGCATCGGCGTTGTATTCTTCGGCTTGGCGGCGTGGATCTATAATCGATTGGTGGGGTGTGGGGGGAGTTGTTGACAGGGGTGCGGGCGTTATGAAGGCAAGACCGATTTGCTTCGCTTGCTATCTACTGGAACGGTTTTTATTTAAAGGGAAACTAATTTGGCCTTTCCTCCAGAATTTTCCTATGACTCTGAAGTGAATTTTACTGATAGATTGGTTGTTCCACTTCTCAATCGCCTGGGTTATTCTTTAGTAATTCATTACCACGGTACAACTGAGTTTGGAAAAGACTTAATCATTGGTGAATTCGACCGATTTTCGCACGTACGCTATCACGGTATCCAAGTAAAATACAAGCCTTCAATTAGCCTTTCCGACACCGACGACTTAATTCGTGATTGCCATCAGGCTTTCAAGAATCCATTCCGACACCCTCACACAGGTCAAGACCACCGGATAAGTAGCTTCTATGTAATTAATGGTGGGACGATATCGGATCAATCTAAGATGCATTTCTTTTCCAGCGTTCAATCCGATTACGCTGATAATGCACGGTTGCTTGATGGGAAGTCCTTGATTCAACTTGACCGCTCTGCGACGGTCATTGGCGTAGAGACTGTCCGCACAGTGCTTTCAGGTATCCATTTAGAACTAAAATATAACACCCAAATTGCTGCAACTGTATGCAGTACTCTAAAGGAGATGCTTGAAGCGAAGGGGCCATATCCAATGCAGCGCCTTAGCAATGAAGCCATAAGTAGTTACTTACAGCGTCCTCATGCGACACTAATCCAACACTTCAGTTTGCTTCAGCAATATTGGCAAAACGTTACTATGTTCAATCGAATTGTTGATTCGGTCGGTTCGCCTCTTTCCGTTAAAGATTGGAAGCAGCAAAGAGTTGATGGCGCTTGTTATGTACATAAGCAAATTGATGAGCTTTCCAGTTGCCTTGTACCTATCGTTGCTGCCAGACTCGCTGAGCTTGGTCCTTTGGTCGCACCGTGAAGCTGGAGGGCTAGTACTAATCGGATAGCCTGACCTATTCAAAACGCCGCGGCGTTGTCTTGAGGGGTGGTGTCGGCTTCGGCGGGTGCTTGGGGCTCTTGTTTGCCGCCGGGGTATTTGATTCGGCTGTGGTAGGTGGCGCAGCCGGGTAGGCCCGGCACTCCTGCCGAGCATCGAAGGAAGTACGTCGGCCGGACGCCAGGCAAGATGCCTGGCCTACTAACTGACAATCGGCGACACAGGGGTGTTCGGAGTCAGGTCAATGACCTGACCTACCTCTGGGCAAGCCGGGTCATTGCGTGGTGGTGGGCGGGGCGGGCTGGACGCTCGTGCCCGCGTTGATCAACGCTTCGACCGCCCCGCAAGCCTTGGCCACAAACGTAAGCAGCAGCACAAGCCCCGCAATGGAGACAAGCGGTCCGAGAAACGGAATAAACCCAAGCGGAGTTGTTACCACCATGAAGATGCAAAGCGCTAGCGCCAGCCCCTCGGGCATGGCCGGTGCGTCAATGCCGTGCTCGGCGATGAGGCGGTTGTAGTCTTTCGCCCAGCCCCAGTAGACCTGGAACGCCCAGTAGAAATTGAAGAACGGGATAAAGAGGAATCCGACCGCTTTGCCCGGGGTGGTCCGGGGTTGGCCCATCTGGATCGCGTCCCAGATCCGGTGTATGAACACGCACATGGCTGTCATGCCCACGAGGACGGGAAGGGCGCTGACGCACGCAACGCCGCCACCGATTATTGGCTCGTCTGCTAGGTAGATGAACACCGATGAAATCAGTGTCAGCACCAGCACCAGGCCGAACGACCCGGCGATTATGCTGATGTAAAACGCCGGTGATACAGGGACAATCCTGCCCAGGGCTTCGCGGTGTACGCCGGTCAGCAGATCGGACGTTTGGGCGGTGGTGGGGCGTTCAACCGCCCCGGGCGCAGCGGCCGCACTGAATGCTCCTATTAGAACGAGGATCCATCCAGCCATATGAACCACCGCGCCCGTTATCTGCACGGGGAAAAGTGTTTGTTGGATCCTTTCAGACGAAGCGTCGTCCATGATCAGGTGATAAAACAACATGTGATGAAGGAGGCTAAAGACAAACGCGCCGAGGATAAAGAGCACCAGGCCAATGAGAATTAAAAGCGATGCCCTGGGGTGCCGGCGCCAGCGTAGGATCGCGAACACGATTCCGACGATCCAGACGATGATCAGCGGCAGGCGCGCAGCCATGTCGACCAAAAAATTGAGGATGGGGCTTGGCTCTGGCATAGCCTTTCAATTGTGTGGGCAAATCGGGCTAAACGCAAGCAAAAATATGGGTTTTGTGGTGATTGTCTCGCGGACATGTTGTGAAGCTGCGCGGGTTAGGGGGAGGGTTTGATACGAGTTGTGAAGGTGGGGAAGGTCAGTCCTACAGCGGCTGTTAGCCGGGTGCCATACATCACGCCGAAGGCTGATGTGTGTTGGGACCGCTCGCACACAGCACCCTGGCGGGCTGCTGTGTGGCACCCGGCTCTAGTTCTTGTCGTGTAAGCTGGGCAGTCCATATCGCGTTGTTTCTTAGCGGATTTTACGATGAGTTGCCCGGCAGGATGCCGGGCCTACTCAAGACCACGTTAAGACGCGGCGGCGTTGTCTTGTGGTGCGGCGTCTTCTGTGGGGGTTGGCTGCTCTTGCTTGCCGCCGGGGTATTTGATTCGGCTGTGGTAGGTGGCGCAGAGGGTTTTAACTAAAGACTGTTCAATTTTGTGTAGGTCTTGGAGGGTGATGCTGCACTCGTCGAATTGGCCGTCCATGAGGCGCTTGTTGGCGATGGCGTGGACGAGCTGCTCGATGCGCGTGGAGGTGGGCTCGTCGAGGGTGCGGGCGGCGCTCTCGACGCCGTCGCAGAGCATGAGGATGGCTGCTTCTTTGGTCTGGGGCTTGGGCCCGGGGTAGCGGAACTCAAACTCAGTGGGCGCGGGCTTGTCCTCGGCTTCTCGTCTTTGCTTGGCTGCGTGGTAGAAGTATTCGACGAGGGTGGTGCCGTGGTGGGACTCGATGAAGTGTCGCAGCGGGCGCGGCAGGCCGTACTCGCGGGCCATTTCCATGCCGTCTTTCACGTGGCCGACAATGATCAGCAGGCTCATGGCCGGCGAGAGCTTGTTGTGCCGGTTGGGGCCGTCGCCTTGGTTCTCGACGAAGTACATGGGCTTGTTGACCTTGCCCATGTCGTGGTACATGGCCCCGACCTTGCACAGCAGCCCGTTGGCGCCGATGCTGTCGGCTGCGGCTTCGGACATGTCTGCCATGCGCAGGCTGTGCTGGTAGGTGCCTGGTGCTTCTTGAGCGAGGCGACGCAGCAACGGGTGCGACGCGTCGTTGAGTTCGCGCAGCGTCATGGAGGTGGTGACGTTGAACAGCGTCTCGATCCACGGCAGCACGCCTTGAACGACCAGGCCCGCGACAAACCCCGTGCCCAAGACCAGGAACGCGTCGATGCCGATCCGGCTAACCTCGTCTGGCAGGTGCAGCGGTCGCAAGGCCATGCCCTGCAACAGCATCGCCGCCCCCATGGACACGCCGCTCCACAGCCCGACTTTGACCAGTGTTGAGCGGTTGCGCACGTCGTGCAGCAAAGCCACCGCCACACACAGCCCCGTAAGAATCACCACGCCGAAGCCCAACGACCGATTAAGGCTCACCAACACAACCAGGCTCAGGACCGCGCCGATGCCCAAGGCGAACCGCTGGTTGTAGGCGATCGTGAGGATGATCCCCGTTAGCAGTATGGGGAACACAGCCGTCACGAAAACAAATTTCGGGGCCAGCCCGGTGCCCAAGACCGCCATCGCCTGGCAGGCGAGCAGGAGCGTGAGGATCGCCACCCCCCGCATGGGGTTGGTTACCACACGCGGGTTGTACGCGAGGATGTAGCCCCACAAGCCGGTGCCGATCAGTGTGATCAGCCCAGCCAACCCGCCCATCGTCATCCACCGCCCCCACGGACCGATTTGGCTTAAATAGGCCTGCTGCTCTTGTTCCAGCACCAGCAGGTCCAGGCTCTGCACCTTGTCGCCGGCTTTGACCACCACGCTGCCCGGGCGGTAGATCATCTCAACGGGCTTCTCCTCCTCGAACCGCTGGAGGCGGACGCGCTGGGTCTCTTCGGTATCCAGCCGGTAGATCGGCCGGGGGTTTTGCATGACCACCGCGACGACGGTCTGGCGAAGGTCGCTGGTGAACCGGTTGGCCAGCGCGGTCACGCGTTTGGCCAAGGCTTTTTGATCGGTGTGGGCGTTGATCAGGTCGTTGTCGTAGCGGTCTTTGAGGCCAAGCGTGGGGTGATTGATCACAATCTTGGCGGCGCGTTGCTGGGGGTCGGCTTCGATCTTGGCTTGCTCGTCGTCGAGCGCGGCGATGCCGGCGAAGTCTTCCATGAACTGCCCGACCAACTGCTCCCAGGTCGGCGTCTGCTGGGGGTTGGTGACGTAGAGCCTCAGCGTGTCCAAGCCCCGCGGAGTGATCTGCAACGTTTGGCGTTCGGACTCGGAAATTTGGTCGATGCTTTCCTTGTTGCCAAGCTGCACCAAGCCCAGCAGCCGCTCCTGCACCTCAGCCAAGTACTGCTCGTTGGGCGTGTAGTAGGCGGGCTCTCGGTCACGGGCGTCTGTTTTTTTCTTAAAGGTTTTTTCGGGGTCGATGGCCCGGAACTCAACGCGCGCCACGACCGGGTATTTGGCGACCTGCCCGACCTGCAACATGGGACGCTGCTTGGCGGTGATGGCGACAAGGCTGCTGACCACTGAGAACACCAGGGTGAACAGCGCGGCCCACCACACCTCGCGGCGGTGTACCCAGTGCGACCAGCCGGGCGTTGCCCTTGGCATATTGCGGCGAACCTCGCGTCGCCGCGCCGAATTGGCTTTTAGTGCAGCCATAGTCTTTATAAAAGATTGCTTTACTAGCGGTTATCGTCCTTGAAGGCCGCGTTGATCAGTTCCCCACGCCGTTTTATCGGCCGATTTTATACCTCGTCATGCTACCTTGCCTGGATAAATCGCCTGGTGGGGGTGATTAGGCGGGTCTATGAATACCAAATGTATTGTAATATTTAGAGGTGCAATTATCAATCTTGTTGTGTAATTCCTGTGTGGCCATTATTTTAGGCTTGTGGCCCGGTCTGTTTTGAGGCGTCCTGGCTATAGGCTTCAACCACGCGTTGGACAATACTGTGGCGAACAATATCGGCCTGCTGGAGCGTCGCCATGGCCACGCCCTTGATGCGAGCCAGGCGTCTGATAGCGTCGACCAGGCCGGACTGGGTGGGGTCCGGCAGGTCGGTCTGGGAGGTGTCGCCGGTGACGATCATCTTCCCGCCGTGGCCCAGGCGGGTGAGAAACATGAGCATCTGGCTGCGGGTGGTGTTCTGGGCTTCGTCGAGAATGATCAGCGAGTCGTTGAGCGTGCGCCCGCGCATGAAGGCCAGGGGGATGATCTCGATCACGTCGCTGGCCATGAAGTGCTGGATCTGGTCGAAGTCCATCATGTCGTGCAGCGCGTCGAGCAGCGGGCGCAGGTAGGGGTTCACCTTGTCCTGCATGCTGCCCGGCAGGAAGCCGAGCTTTTCGCCCGCCTCGACCGCCGGGCGCACGAGGACAAGCCTGCGGATTTGGCTGTTTTTGAGCATGTTCACCGCCGACGCCACGGCTAAGTATGTCTTGCCCGTGCCGGCGGGGCCGGTGCAGAAGGTCAGGTCGTGAGAGCGGATGGCTTTGAGATATTCAAGCTGGCCGGGCGTGATCGCGGTAATGCGACGGCCACCCAGGTAGACCTCTAGCCCGCCCGCGACGGATTGATCCGCCGAGGGGGGGTAGGCGTTGTTCGCGGTGGTGTGGACTTTGGCACGGTTGACGCTGGCGATGGTGTCCAAGAGTTCCTGGCGGGTCAGCGGCTGGTATTTATTCGCTGCGTCGGAGAGGTTCTCCAATACATACGCCGCCCGGCGAACCGCGTCTTGCTGGCCCGTGATGCGCAGCGTGCCGTTGCGGGAAAGCAGTTTCACCCCCAAGCTCTCGCGGATAATCTTGAGGTTCTGCTCGGCTGTTCCGGTGATGGCCAAGCGCTGGGGGCCGTGTGGCAGACTGATTGTCAGGTCCAATTGCGTTACACTCCTTTGGGTCTACGGGCGCGATGTCCTCTCACACGGTATTCTATCCGGTTCGCTGATGAAAAAAGATCAAACACAGCGGGTTCTTACAAGAATATTGGGCGCGTTGAGCCTGAGTGCCGGGTTAATTCTGGGCTTCACGGGCTGTGCGTCGTCGGGGCCCGTCAAGACAGTGGAGGACCTGACGGCTGTGGGGTTGGCAGAGCCGTTCCCCAACGCGAGCATGGCGCAATGGTCCGCGGACTACAGCCGGCTGCGGTACGACATCCCCCGCGCGTTCAAGGAAAGCCACTGGGGCAAGATGGGCCTGCAGGAGCAGCAAGCCGCTGACGCGGATGGCCAGCCGGTGCGCGTGATCCGGGCGATGGGGCTCTTGCCCGACGGGCGGACGGCGACGGTTGTGGCCTGGCCGGTTGGTGATGGTACGAACATCGGCGTGGCTGTGCGAGTGGGCCTGCGCGGCGATCGGCCAAACGAGCGGGCGTTTCTCGATGCGCTGGCGGGCGTCTTGCGCGGGCCCATCAGCAGGCAGCAGCGCCGCGAAGAGCTTTTTTCTCTGCCGTAGACACGCGGCATTCACGGCAACCCAATCGGTGGTTTTCAGCGCGGGGTTATACAGGTTTTTTTAGCGGATTACCGCGGTGGTGTGAGCCTGCCCGTCACTCGTTTGACTTGTCGCGACTGGAAAATACTTCTTCAGCATCAAAAACCACTTTTCGTATAAATTCCAAGTCACAACGGCGACGGCCAGTGAAGACCCTACGCTCAGCGCGTAGAACACGAGCTGCGCCGATATCGCCATGGCGGCGCCCCCTTGCATCTGTTGGCGTCCCCAAATGTGATCGCTGATCCACAAGTTCAAGGGCATATGAAAGAGGTAGATGCTGTAGCTGTACTTGCCCAAGACGCGAAACGGTTTGGACTCAAAGAAGCGCACGGTGGCCGAGCCATCACTCGCTGAAATAGCGACAGCCAACAACGCCGCGTAGCCGATCGCCAGCGCGGTCTGCCCCAGGGTGATCATCAGCCAGCCGTTTTCTGAGAAACCTTTTTGCAGCACCGCCACAGCCAGGACGGCCGCCGCCGCCGCCGCCGCGATGATTCGTGTGTACGAGGCGATGACCGCCGCTCCGTTCGGTTTGCGCACCAGTAGCGCCAGAAACCCGCCGGCGGCCATCGTGTCCAGCCGGCAGATGGTTACAAACCTCGCCACCGCCGGTTCATACCCCCCGGCCATGAGCAGGCAGCGAGCGGCGAACGCCAGCAGTACCGTGGCCACGCACAGCCGCATCAATGACGCACGCCCCAGCAGGCACACAAGCAGCGGCCATACAAGGTAAAACTGCTCCTCAATCGCGAGTGACCAAGTCACCGTCAGAGCGGTTTTAGCTTCAGCGTGGGATGCCAACCAGAAATTAGAGAGGTAGGTCCAGAACCACCACTGATCGTTTTGTACATGGTCAGTAACACGGAAAAAAGCAGGCGTCAGGTAAAACCCCAACACCAGGGCGGCGTAGTACAACGGGAAGATGCGGAAAAACCTTCTCGCGTAAAAGTTACGGAAGTAATGGGCGCTTCCCTTGGCGTCGTAGAGAATCCCGGTAATCAGAAAGCCCGACAGGACGAAAAATAGGTCAACCCCGCACCACCCAAACCCAGCCGCACGCGCGAGGTAATCGTCAACAGCCGACCGGACGGGCGCGATCCAGCCATGGAATATCAAGACCATCAGAATGGCCATCCCCCGCACGCCGTCTAAAGCCGGGATGTGACCGCGCGCAAGTGGCTTAACCGCGTCACGGTCCGCGTCGGCGGTGAGACCCGCAGCGAGGCCGTTTAAATTCCCGAATAATCCCTTGTCACGGGGCTTACACCACACCATATATCTCCGGCTAAGAACGGGACAGCGCTCAAGTCCGATGGACGCTTTGGTAAACGATGGCAGGGGCGCCACCCTCCGGCCCAGGGCAGCCGCAAATATGGCTGGGGAAGCCACAAAACGGGTGCTTGTGTTGAGCCGGAATTACCGTGAAGGCATGACACACTAGCGTCTGGCTTCATATACAACAACCCCCGGCAAAAATGGCCGGGGGTTGTGCGATATCGAATGTGTTAGAGCACCTGTCGTGATTATCTTTGATGGATGTTCGGTGGTCGTTGACATGGCGAACCCGCATTTCACGGCTTGCAAGCAAGCCGTGCCACCCAGTCAATCAAATTTATAAATGCAACGTG
>JAJDCS010000044.1 GCA_029260715.1 Phycisphaeraceae bacterium
TGCTCTGTAGAAAACCTCCGCATTGCCGCCTGAGTATCATGACGTTGTGGGTCAGGCAGTGCAGGAGGATATCGCGGTTGCGGGCGTGATGAGAGCGTCCGGTGACGGCGTGGCCGAGGTTTCGCTTGATCATGCTGAAGACGGTTTCGGCCTGCCAGCGTTGTCCGTAGCCGGTGCGTTTGACATTTTTGAATTGGCGTTGCATGAGTCGGCGGTACTTGCCCTTCGCGGGTTTGGCTGATGGTCTGCCGTGCTTCGGCGGGATGACGCTGCGGATGCCCAGGCAGTCGCGCAACAGTTCGTGGTTCGATTCCGAGTCGTAGCCGGCGTCGGCGTAGAGCGTCAGCAGGCGAAAGCCGGGCGCAAGCTGGGTTTGCAGGATGTCCAGTTCAGCGATGTCGGGCGTCGGGCCTCGCTTGGGGTAGCACGCCAGCACCAGGTGCGTATCACAATCACAGATGATGTGGCCCTTGGGGAAGTGAGAGTAGGTGGTCGTGATGTAAAGCGGATTTTTCGTGTCTTTTTGCCCGCGTTGACGCCGCCGCACGAAGTACGGGCTGATGCGTGAGGACTCGAAGCCGGACGAATCGGCGGCGGCGCGTGGGACGGTGCGTTTGCGACCGAGCAGGAGTTGTGCGGATGTCGAAAACAGTTGCCGAACGATCGGCATGCGTATCAGTCGGCGGTAAGCTTTGTGCAACGTGGTGAAGTGTGGGGTGCGTTTGAGTTGCAGTGTATCGCACAGCGCCGGGTTGTCTTGAAGGATGGCGACGATGCCGCGGAAGTCGGTCTTGTGGAAGCGCATCAGCACGAGGCAGGCGAGCAGTTGCGGCTGGGTGAATGTTTTAGGCGCGAAGCGGTGTGCGTAGGTTGGCAACGTCCGCTGCCCGATCGCCAACGCGGTCAGCGCCACCTTCCGTGGTGACTTGCTGGTGGTGCTCATGCAATAGATGTACGATGATTCGGCCGATCGCGCAAGCTAACATGCGCCTAACATCAGAGGTTTTCTACAGAGCAGTGTTGCCCCCTTTTTCCATCGAGAAACCGCCGGAATCGTGCGCATGGAAACGGGTGTTGGCCGGATCGACTCGCGGCCTCTTGGGTTTTCCACCGGCAGGACAAGATTGTCGGCATCGTGTATAAATTTATTGGATGTCGTATTCAGCCGTGGGGCACTTCTTCATCGCGTCGCAAGGAACACACCATGAAAAAGCAAGTCGTTCGAATCTCGGTTCTGCAGTCCAGCAAAGTGGTGACCGCTCTTTATGTGTTGATGGGCTTATTATATACGCTCATTGGTATCCCGATGATCCTACTTGGCAATACCGAAGTCCGCATCATGGGCATCGTTTACTTCTTCATGCCGGTTGTGATGGCGATATTTGGGTTTATCTTTTTCTGCATATTCGCTGGGGCATACAACCTCGTGGCTGGCTGGCTCGGGGGTTTCGAGGTTGAAGTCAGTGATATTCTGTGACGGCCCAAGGTGGTCGGGGAACCCCAAAACGGGGTCCGGCCCCGCTCTTTTCTGTCTCTTTTCACAAAGCATCACCATGAAGATTACGGGTTGGATACTTGTTGCGGTGGGTGCTCTATTGCTCTTTGGAGCGATGTACGGCTACTTCACCGAAGAAGGGCCCGTCGGAAAAGTCGGACCCCGCCTCGTCAGCGGTGTAGGTCTCGGAGGTGTCCCGCTGGTGATCGGCTTGCTGCTGCTCTCCAAAGCCGAGAAGAAGAACGCATCAAAGCCCGATGCCAAGAGCGGGGCCTGATCCCGTTCACGCCTCTACCCCTTCCGCGCCAGGATGCAGTGCATCCCGCTCTTGGGGTTGTGGACGGTGCTCTCGATGATCTCGAAGCCGGCGGCCGTGAACATCTTTTCGAGGTTTGCGAGCTTAAGCGCTGCGACCTTCGGGCACATGCCGACGAGCACTGCTAACCAGATCAAGACACCCCACAACGGGTTCCAGTCGCCCAGGCACGGGGCCTCGGTGAGCAGGTGCCCGCCGGGCTTGAGCAGATCGTGGAAGCGCGAAAGCGTGCTCGGTACATCGTCGACCAGGTGCAGCAGGCTGTAGTTCGTGATGGCGTCGAAGGAGCCTTCCACCAGGCTCGGATCGTTGGCGTCCAGCGCTTCAAGCCGGCAGTTGTCAATCCCGCGCTCCCGGGCCTTGGCGTTGCCGGTCTCGGTCATGTTGGGCGCATGATCGATCCCAAGAATCTGCCCGGCGTGCTGTGCAAGATCCAGCGTGATCTCCCCGGTCGCGCAGCCGACGTCCAGAACGTTAGCATTCTCCCCAAACACCGCGTCCGCACGCTCAAGCCGGGCGGCGTAGTTCGGGCCTTTGTAGAGCTTGGCGTCGTACTTGCGGGCCCGCTTGTTCCAGAAGGTTTTAGACGGTGGCACTTACTTCATCACTCGTCTAGGGTTCCTGATGCCTTTTTCGGTCCATCCTGTTTTGGCTTCAGAAAACCTGCGCCAATCTTGCCCAAGGTTACCGCCATGACGCCGATTGTAAGCAGAATAAGCGGCCCGCTTGGTCCGGAGACCAAGAGCAGGACAATGCAACCCCCCAACATCAGCAGGTTGATGATCAGAAGTACGAGATCCGTTCGGCTAAGTTGAAAATCGCTGGCCATATGATCTCCAATACGCAGTTAATCAAAGGGGACCAACGGGGCCCGCCTCCGTTTCATTTCCCCTCATCACCCTGACTGATGCGCCCCGGCCCCGCTTCACTTGTTCTTGGCGGCGGTCTTCCTGGCTTTGCGTTCCTTCTTTTCCTTGGCGGTGAGCTTGGGCTTGTTCTTGGTGTCCGTCCGCTTGTTTTGATTTTTGTTGGCCATGGGACGCGTGCTTTCATCTGGAGGTTGCCGACACGGGGCAGCCGATCCCCAACCACGCCGGGGAACGCTCCGCCATGAGTTTATCAGATCGCTGACGGCGGGATAGGGCCGTGACGAAAGACGGTACCCGACACCGGTTTCCCCCCCCGGTTTTCCCCGTAGTGTGGGTAGAACTTAGTGCTGATCTTCTTTGTCGAGTCGGCGCTGTGCTTTTTTGCTCGTAGACCGTTGGCCGTCGCGTTTAGTGCGATCGGCTTTGGCTTGGTCGTAAACCTTCTGCTCGCCCTGGAGTTTTCGGTAGTTTTCCCAGCGACGTGGGTTGAGTTTGCCGGCGGCGAGGGCGGCGGCGATCGCGCAGCCCGGCTCGTTGGTGTGGCCGCAGTTGGTAAAGCGGCAGTCGTCGATAAGAGCGGTGATCTCGGCGAACGTGTCGTCGATACCGTCGGCGGCCTCGGTGAGTTGCAGTTCGCGGATGCCCGGCAGGTCGACGAGCACCCCGCCGGCGGGCAGTGGGTGCAACGAACGGGACGAGGTGGTGTGCTTGCCTTTGTTGTCGTCGCCGCGGACCTCGCCGACCTGCTGGCCCGCCTCGCCGGACAAACCGGTGAGGCCGTTGATGAGGGTGGATTTGCCCACGCCCGACGAACCCAGTGCCGCGACGGTCTGGCCCGGGCCGCAGAGTTTTCGTATCGGTTCGAGCTGGTCGGCATCACGGGCGTCGATGCACTCGATCTGCAGGTGCTCGCCCAGCGTCCGGGCCTGCTCAACGAAATACCGGGGGCCGGGGCCTTGACCGGGGGCATTACCGGGGGTGGGGTCGGCCAGGTCGGCCTTGGTAAGCACCAGCACCGGCCGGGTCTGCGCCTCGGCAGCAAGCGCGAGGTAGCGCTCGATCCGCCCGATGTTGAACTCCTGGTTGCACGCGGTCACGATCAGCAGCGTATCGACGTTCGCGGCGAGGACCTGCGTGGCGAACCGCGAGCCTGGCGCTTGCCGGGTCAGGGCGCTGAAGCGTTCGAGCCGGCGGGGTCGTTGCGCCCGCTTCGGATCAAGCAACAACCAGTCGCCGACCGCGGGCAGGCCTTGATCACCAAACAGATTGATCTCCAGCGTGTGCCTGCCACGAGCGCTCCAGACGCGACACCGCCGGGCCTTCCCCTGACAGACGCGGGCGGGCTGCCAGCCTCCGGCCGCTTCCTCCGGGGTTATCTGATCCTGGAAAAACGATCGCCAGCCTAGTTTGTCGGGGTCGAAATTCGCAGTGATCTGACACTTCCGATTTGGATTGCCCGGCTCCGCCTGCGAGGCAAGCATGAACGGGATCTACCACTCACACCGAGCATGTGGAGGATTATAGGGGCTTATCCCCACTTCTTACCCCAACGGAGGGTCAGCGGTGTCAGTTTGTGTAAACCACTGCCCAGAAAGAAGGTTATGCAGGCGAAACGACCGTTCGCAGCGGCGTCAAGCGTGGATTGGGTGATATTAAGTTAATTTTGTCTTGTATGTCCCGGGGAGGAAATTACACTGATGACTGAGGAACCCGGCGGCGCAGCCCAGTCGGGTTCAAATGGGGAGTGTCAGTTTAGTGAGTAAGGGAATCGCTATGCAGACTACCCATGGGCTCATGGCCGCGGCCTGTTTGTCGTTGGTGTTCGGCGCACACCAGACGGCTAGCGCCGTTCCGATCTCGTATTACCGCGTCAACATGTGGGCCGATGCCGATCCCTACGGGGATTCTAATCCGACGTTGGTATTCGATGAGACCGAGGGGGCGACCTCCGCGTTGCTGGACACGGGCCTGAGGATCGGCGGTACGGGCAGCACAGCCGAGGCCGCCGCGAGCGCTGACTTGACCAGCGGCGCGTTGAGGGTTTACGTCGGCGCTAAAGGGGCGAGCAACAACTTTAACGAGGGCTATGCCATCGCCAGCACCTCGTTCACCGACTCGGTCCAGTTCGATCTACCCGACGGGGTGACGTCGGCCGACGTTGCGGTCTCCTTCACCGTCGAGGGGATCTACGAGCTCTTCCAGGCCTCGAACTCGACCACGGGCGCCGACGCTTCGCTCTGGTTCCACAAGGTGGGCGGGACCGGTTACCTGATCCGCGAAGACGTGACGATCTACGACGGATTCACCGGCTCCGGCACAGGCGTACCGCACACGATCAGCGGCGTCTTCACCGTGGAGCAAGGCAGCGAGTACCGCGTGTATGTAAGGCTGGCCGCCGGCGTCCGCACACGCAACGGGGTCAACGTGAGCCACTTCGACTTCCGCAATACCGGCGCACTGGCCATCGACACCCCGGCCGGCGTGAGCTTCACGTCGGGTTCGGGCGTACTCCTGATACCCGAGCCGGCGACGGCTGTGCTCGTGGTGTTCGGCGCGTTGGCTGTTGTCGTGCGTCGTGAATAAAGCGTCTAAACAAGGTCCGACCCCGTTTCATTTCCCGTTCATCCCTGTTCCCAACCGGGGTTACTTGTTCTTCGCGGCGGTCTTCTTGGCTTTGCGCTCTTTCTTTTCCTTGACGGTGAGCTTGGGCTTGTTCTTCGAGTCTGTTCGCTTCTTTTGATCTTTGTTGGCCATGGGATGCGGACTTTCAAATAGAGGAAGCCGACACACAGCAGACGACCCCGGACCCCCGGACCACGCCGGGGGACGTCAGGGAACGCTCCGGCATGAGTTTATCAGATCGGTGGATGGGGGATAGAGTCGTGATACGGGGGGCCGTTGGTTTTCCGTATCGACTCCCGACCCCTTTTCCTCGCCTTTTCCTCGCCGGAGGGGTCAGGCGGGCTTGACGTTTTCGGCGCATGGCCCTTTCTCTCCACGTCCTTCGGTGAAGGTCACCCGCTGTCCTTCCTGGAGGTCGTCGTAGCTTACGCCTTCGAGGCTTGACGAGTGAAAGAACAGGTCTTTTTCGCCCCCGGTGTTGATAAATCCAAAGCCTTTGTCCGTGAGCCGCTTGATGGTGCCTTCTGCCATTGTCCAATTCCTCAAATTAAAGGTGCTGCAGCGTTGCCGAAACACAGTGTTCAGGCTGCTCCACAGCAAGGGGGGTCATTCTATCAGATATTTAGCTGACAAGTCGCTGTTGAAACCGTCCCATAGGAACCCTAACGGGGGCTGACCCCGTTTCACTTACTCTACTTGCTAGTCGAACCACGAAAGCACGAGTAGAATTAATACGCCGACAAAGCTTATCGTCATGAAGAGCCCGACCGTCGTGATAAGACTTAGGGTGTCCCCACGGACCCATCGCCACTTCTGGGCCCATTCCCGCCGGCTGAGAATGAACAACACGGGGGCGCCGATCACGACGGTTAATGCCGCCCCAACAACGCCAAGGACAACCAGCGCTAGTCCAACCACGTTCGCGATACTGGCGATCATGACCATCATCTCATTCTACGTATTGTCACCTAAATGGGCCTGACCCCGTTTCATTTCCCGGATGAACGACACTCAGGAAGATCGACTCCCGACCCCTTTTCTTCTCATTTACTTTCTCTCACGAGTTGGCAGTTCACTCGAGACTATCCATTTGTGGATCTTCGACATGTGCACATTTCGACCGCTAAGATATCTAACTCTGTCACTTGGACCAGAAAACAGTGGAATCCGATCAGAAGCAATCACACCATCGCCAAGTGCAAGTGCATATAGTCCTAGCGTGTCATCGCCGTGTTCTTTCTTATAAGCGTCGATAAGAGCTTTAATTTCACTCCACGCCTTCTCAAATTCGTCAAGACAATACGTCCGCAAACCTTCATGGATCGTACCAAGACAAGCGACATATTGCCTTATGTGAGGAAGCAGATCCAATGTTCCATCGGGCGCTACTTCGGATGCAATCTCACGCCTCATTGACAGGCTGATTCTCTTATTTTCCGCAATAGCATCCGCATTCAGTTTAGGCCGAGTAACAAAAACGAACCGTACTTCCGCATAAGCCGTACTCGCGGTAGGAACTTCTTCCATCCCGCTGTATCGAGCCACACTGTCTGTTGCAGTCCCCGCGTGCTGCGAATGGTTTCTCAGCATTTCCAACAGCCTATAGGAGAAGTATGTTTGATGCTGATGATTCCTTAGGTTATCGAGTTCTTCCAACAGGACTTCACCCCCCACTTTCTTTACTATTGATCTGGACTTATCGATGTATGCACGAGCAGAGGCAAGTAAATTAAAGATGCGGCGGTCGATTACATGAGTATCATTAACAAATCCCAACCAATCATATTCACGACGTGTGGCCGATTTTAAGGCAAGGCGCAGACACTCTTGCTCAAGCTCTTCATAACTGCTAAGAAGATAGTCCGCGTTAGACTCAACCCGCAATACATTAACTATCGTAGACCATGCTTTCTTTGCCGATCTAAACTGAGCGCGCGATATCTCCATCTGCGGCTCTTTGCCGATGACATTCTTTTTGACGACAAAACGCTTCACTGGATATCTATCTCGATCATGTTTCAATTTTCTCATTAGATCACGGACGTCGCCAGACTCCGTTTAACTTTCCCGCCTTTGACGTCAGGCTTGTAAGTTATCCATACTGGTTCAATTTTCATCTACATCCGTACATCAGGGACTTGAAACGGGGCCTGACCCCGTTTCATTCCTGACACCTTTCCCGCCCCTATTCTTATCCCCCCGTAACAAGCTTTCCAGCCAGTTCATCATGAATTCGCTTAGTCCCCAAGGGAGTAATAAAGTATCGATTAGAGCGATCTTTAATAACTTGCTTACATTTTGGACCAATGAGTTTAATGAGAGTGTTTGTGATAGTTGGCGCCGCTTTGGCGACGGATTCTCCCAATTCGCCTCTACTCATGCCAGCTTCTCCCGAGTTATGAAGCAAGATTAGAATTTCCTCCTCGGCAGAGCAATCAGTCCTTAAAACCACATGCCGCCCATCAAACGAAAGAACTGCAGGTACTTCGTATCGGATAATTTCGCGAATCACACGACTCACTTCGCTCTGATCACCAGTCCAAAAGACACGCAGCAATTCCGCCATCACCCAACGAACATTCGCAATGACCAACCCTGCATCTAGTTCATTTGCGCTGTAATCAGGATCGATATGCACCGCCCCACGTTGTGAGCGAAACTTATAAATAGTCCGGAGCACTCTACAGAGATGTAAAGCTGTTCGACGGGGCGCGAAATTGTGAGAATTGCTGTTGTTTGAGTCTTCAATATATTTTAGGCATGGATCTACACCTTTCCGCATATTGAGAGTGCCTGAGTCAATGTGATAAATAAGCCTCGAAGCGATCTCTGCATACTGCCCACCATCTAATGTCGCCGGCTCCCAATCACATAGAACATACCGCCTCTCCTGCGAAATGAACTCGTCAAGCAGTAGAGATGTCAACTGCTGATCGAGAGGCGGACATAGTTGCTTAATCAAATCTTCTTTATCCAAAATTTACCCCAGTTCCTTTTTTCCTTCTTCCGTAACGAAGAATTCTGAACCAACTTTCTCACAATGCCCCTTGGTAACGTTCTGATTGAGTGTATCCGCGGGATTGCTAATTTTCTTTTGGTGGTTATCTCGGAGTGCTTTGCTAACTTCAGCGGTCTTAATATTTTTGCGGCCATTCTTCCGGTGAAGCCATTCTGCAGTCGCAAGAAATCGTATAACCTGTGATTTACCCTTGGCTTTGTCATTGATAAATGAAGCTAATGCCCCGACTTTTGAGTCACCTTTTTCCTCTTTCTTTTCTGTTTTGTCAGTTGCATCCGCCGGGACATCTTTGGCCAAAGCAGCTAGATGGTCGATCAGGGCAGGAAGTTTTTTTTCTAAAAACTGATCCGAACCCTCATAATCTACTTCGACACTGCCAACTTTGATCCTAATTTTAGCTGCCATACTTTGTCTCCTTTAGACATTAATTAAAAAGGCGGGACAGCGTTTCAGCCGTCCCGCCGTGTGCGGTTACTACGTTATGTGACCCGGCCCCGGGTGGTTCATCATGGCATTGTACCTTAGTACCCCATCTCATCCATGCCGCCGCCGGCTGGGGCTTTCTTCTTTTCCTTGATCTCACTGACGACGGCGTCGGTGGTGAGGAGCAGGCCCGCGATGCTGGCGGCGTTTTGCAGGGCGATGCGTTCGACCTTGGTGGGGACGATGACGCCTTGCTTGATCAGGTCGCCGTAGGTCTGGGTCAGGGCGTTGAAGCCGTAGTTGGCTTCGGTCTTACTTTCGACGTTGTTGGCGACCACGGAACCGTCCAGGCCGCAGTTGGCGGCGATCTGCTTGACCGGAGCGCTGACGGCACGGCGGACGATCTCGACGCCCAAACCTTCATCGCCGACCAGGCCTTCGATCTTGTCAAGGGCCTTGCGAGCCCGCAGCACGGCGACGCCGCCTCCGGGGAGGATGCCTTCCTGGACCGCGGCGCGGCAGGCGTGGACCGCATCTTCAACACGGGCCTTCTTCTCTTTCATCTCGGATTCGGTCGCAGCGCCGACGTTGATCTGTGCGACGCCGCCGGCGAGCTTGGCCAGGCGTTCCTGGAGCTTCTCGATGTCGTAGTCGCTGGTGGTCCGCTCGATCTGGGCCTTGATGGCTTCGATCCGGCCCTTGATGCCGCTGGTCTTGCCGGCGCCTTCGATGATCGTCGTGGTGTCCTTGTCGATGATCAGCTTCTTGGCCCGGCCAAGGTCGGTAAGCTCGAGCTTCTCGACGTCGATCCCGAGCTCTTCCATGATGGCCCGGCCGCCGGTGAGGGTGGCGATGTCTTCGAGCATCTCCTTACGCCGATCGCCAAAGCCCGGGGCCTTGACAGCCACGACCTTCAGGACGCCGCGGAGCTTGTTGACGACCAGGGTCGCCAGGGCTTCGCCGTCGATGTCTTCGGCGACGATGAGCAGTGCCTTGCCGCTTTCAGCGATCTTCCCGAGGATGGGGATCAGGTCCTTGGCGCTGCTGATCTTCTTCTCGTGGATCAGGACGTAGGCGTCTTCGAGGACGGCGAGCATGTCGGTCGTGTCGGTGACGAAGTGCGGGGAGAGGTAGCCCTTGTCGAACTGCATGCCCTCGACGAGCTCGACGTGGGTGTCAAGCGACTGGCCCTCTTCGACGGTGATGACGCCGTCCTTGCCGACCTTGTCCATGGCCTCTGCGATGATGTCGCCGATCTGGGCGTCCTGGTTGGCGCTGCAGGTGCCGACCTGTGCGACCTCCTTGGAGTTGCTGATCTTCTTACTGGTCTTGTGCAGCTGGGCGACCAGCGACTCGACGGCCTTGTCGATGCCGCGGCGGACCTGGTTGGCGTTAGCGCCGGCGGTGATGTTCTTCAGGCCCTCGGTGAAGATGGCCTCTGCGTAGATGGTGGCGGTGGTGGTGCCGTCGCCGGCGTCCTTGGAAGACTTGGAAGCGACTTCCTTGACCATCTGGGCGCCGATATTTTCGATGGCGTCGTCGATCTCGATTTCCTTGGCGACGGTGACGCCGTCCTTGGTGACGGTCGGGCTGCCGTAGGACTTTTCGAGGACGACGACCCGGCCGGACGGGCCGAGCGTGACCTTGACAGCCTTGGCGAGCTTGGCGACGCCGCGGCGTATGGCCTCGCGCGCCTCGTTGTCGAATGTGATTGTTTTAGCGGGCATGGGTGGTTCCTTGGTGGTTGGTGTTTCGTGGTTGGTGGTTGGTTACGAACATGAACGATGGCGTTTGTTAGATGCATTGAAATAATCATTCAAACGTCCAAAATCCGTTTCGTACATCCTCCAGCCTTGATCCTGCCTGAAGGGTATTTCCAACTCTCTGAGTGCTGAGACAACCTTTGTCTCAGTGATTGTTATGTTGCCATAAGGCTTCATTTGAAGAATCTCAATTGCTTCCTGGAGATTCCAGAATCGTAAGTCATTCGACATAGTGTGACCTCCTTGTCACTTGTGGGTTTACTCCACCACGGCGAGGACTTCGTCTTCGCCCATGACCAGGTACTCTTCGCCGTCGAGCTTGAGTTCGGTGCCGCCCCACTTGCTGAGGATGATGGTGTCGCCCTTCTTGACGCTGGGCTTGGCGCGGTCGCCGTTATCCAGGACCTTGCCTTCGCCGACGGCGATGACCTTGGCCTGCTGGGGCTTTTCCTTGGCGCTTTCGGGGAGGAAAATGCCGCTGGTGGTCTTGGTCTCTGCTTCGAGGCGCTTGACCAGGATCTTGTCTCCGAGGGGTCGGATCTTCATGTCGATACTCCGTGTGGGTTGGTGGTTGGTGTTTAGGGTTTGGGGGTTAGGGTTTGGATTGTTTTTCTAATGGCTAATGGCTAACGGCTAATGGCCTCTTTCAATTCCTCGGCCACGTCCCTTCGTATTGGCGGTCGATGAGTCGGCGGATCACGTCGAGCATGACCTCCAGATCGCTTGGGCGGTTGATGACGGAGAACGCGCCGAGGCGCAGGGCCTCGTTGAGGAACCGCTGGGCCTGGATGCGTGCGATGGCCCGGCTGTTGACGACGACGATCGGCGGGCGGGTTGGCAGACGCTTGAGCACCTCCAGGACCCAAAGCCCCCCCGCTTCGCCTACGGCACCGGACCCACTGCCGGCCAATCCGGGGGCTCCGGGGGCGCTTCCGGGGACGCTTCCGGGGGCGGGGGAACCGGGGGTGGCGGTTTCGTCGTTTTGCGGGGTTGCCAGGTCGATCAAGGCGGCGTGGATCTGAAGGTCATTGACCATCGCCACCGCCTCCTGCCCGGTCCGCGCGACATAGGCCCGCACCCCCTGGGGCTGAAGCAGCCGGGGCAGTTGCCGGGTCCAGTGCCCAGCCGAATGCTGGCGGTCCTCGGTCAGCAGCACGTTGAACCGGCTGGCGGGTTGGTGGTGGGTGGTATTCATGACGGACTCTTTTAGGCAGACAGACGCTCCCCGTGGATCTCCCGCAGGTATATAGATAGTTGCAACGGCGGTGCCAGCGGCCGGAAAGGGTGGGTTGATACAAGATGTGTACTAAAAGGGGTTTACGGGCCTGAGAGTATGGCCAGATGTCCGCCTGACCTGCCGGGAGAGGTCCTGAGGGTATCTATATGGTGTCGAATTGGCAGGCTTCAGTGCGATGAGATTCTTCGAAAGGCTGGATTATTGATCGCTTGATGAAAATTGGCGCTCCAGTGATCCGAACATATCCTTTACAGGAGTCCCTTCACCTCGCCGGGTCAATCATGTCACACGAAGTCCTCGCATCTTGGATATTCGGATCGATTCTCCTTGTTTTCATGTTCGTGGCCTACTTCATCACACCGAACATGACACCCGACCAACGTCGGATCATGCGCTTCGTCGCTTCCATATTGGCGGGTTTGTTTGGCGGATTCATCACAGGATTTATCGTTGTAAAGATAGATGGTCAGATACCAGTCATTGGAAAACTTGCGGTTCAGGCGGGTGGTGGCATGGCTCTGTTCGCACTGGTCTGGTTTACCTGGCAGGCAACTATTCCACACGAGGGAGCAGCTGATTCCAAAACGCTAAAGAAGATAGTAGACCATTACAGCCGCAATGAGACGCAACTTCAACAGACTATTGAAGAACGTGACGCAAGGATTCAGACGCTATCTTCAGCCTTGAACCGTATTCAGAAAGAAGCAAAGGCCGGTGATCAACAATCCAAAACCGCTCTAAATGAGGCGCGGTCTTCGGGCGACACAGACAAACTACAAGCCGCACTCATCTCTGTCGCGGATCAGCAAGAAGCGCATATCGAAGCTGGTACGGCAGACTACATACAGCTATGCCGAGAGATCGCAGAGATTGCATTCCTGCGCGGCGATATTGATGAGGCAAAGAAACGCCTTGAAGTCATCCTCAAGATTGAACCGGACGATCTGGATGCCATCAATCGTATGGGCGGCATTCATTTACTTCGCGGCGAGTTGAATAGTGCGGAGCAAGCCTATCTGCGTATGGGCGAACTAGCTGACGAGGACCTAACAGCAAAAGCGGCTAGCTACGGAAATCTCGGGCTGATATACCGCAAGTTTGGTGATCTTACTCAAGCCGAGAAATTACACCGCAAAGCTATTGAGATCTACGAAAAACTGGGAGCACTCGAAGGTCTATCTCGTCAATACGGCAATCTGGGGCTGATCCATCAGACCCGTGGCGAACTCCGTGAAGCTGAAATCCTCCATAAAAAAGCACTTGAGATTAACAAAAAGACTCATCGACATATTGGTCTTGCCAGTGAATATGGCAACCTCGGGCTGATCTACCGAAAACGTGGAGACCTAGACAACGCCGAAGAAATGCATAAAAAGTCGCTTGAGATTGATACGAAACTTGGGAGACTCGAAGGTATAGTCAACTCCTACGGAAACCTGGGACTGATATATCAAGAGCGAGGCGACCTCGACCAAGCCGAAACCATGTACCAAAAATCTCTCGAGATTGAAAATAGACTCGGTCGCCAAGAAGGGATAGCAAATGCCTATGGCAACCTTGGTGTAATCAATCATAGCAGAAACAACCTTGGTAAAGCCGAAGAGATGTTTCAAAGATCCCTGAGTATAAATAAGAATATCGGACGACTTGAGAGCCAAGCCAATCAGTACTGCAACCTTGGTAGGATTGCTTCTATTAGCGGAGACTCAGTAAAAGCTCTTGAACTGTGGACAAATGCTCTCGACCTGTACAAGCAGATCGGAGTACCGCACAAGGTTGAGAGGGTGCAACGGTGGATTGACAGTTCGCCGAACGAGAACGCGGAGTAAGCCGTGACCACTCCGGGCACCCCGTCCAAGGCCGGGGCTATGTGTCGAAGCGCCAATCTGCCACCGTCGCGACCACGATGTCGAGCATCTTTTCGAGGGTTTCGTGATCCATGGCGGGGGCGGGCATTAGGACGAGGGTGTTGCCGAGGGGGCGGATGATCAATCCTTGGGGGAGCATAGCATTACAGAGCTGGGCGCCTGCGCGGCGGGCGAAATCGAAAGAATCCGGCCCGGAATCACTTTGGCGGGCTTTGCCTAGTTCGATGCCGACCATCAGGCCGCGCTGGCGGATGTCTGAGACGAATGGGTGGTCACGGAGGGCGACGAGCTTGTCTTGGATGAGTTGGGCGCTCTGGTTGATGTGGTCTAAGAGGTTGTTTTCGTCGAAAAGCTTGAGGGAGGCGATGGCGGCGGCGCAGGCGAGGGGGTTGCCGGTGTAGGTGTGGCCGTGGTAGAGGGTTTTGGGCGGGCGTTCGTCGGGTTCGCTGGTGAAGGCCTGCTCTATGGCATCGGTGGTGATGGTGGCGGCGAGAGGGAGGTATCCGCCGGTGATGCCCTTGGCGAGGCAGAGGATGTCGGGGGTGACTTGGTCGTGGCCGCAGGCTAAAAGCTTGCCGGTTCGGCCGAAGCCGGTGGCGACCTCGTCGGCGATCAGGAGGACGTCGTGTTTTTTGGCGAGGTCCGCGACACCTTTCACGAAGCCTGGGGGCTGGCAGATCATCCCGGCTGCGCCCTGCATGACCGGCTCGATGACGATGGCGGCGGTCTGGTCGGCCTGGGCGGTGAGCAGGTTGTCGAGGGCGGTGAGGCAGTGAGACATCAGGGCGGTGTTGAGCTCGGGATCTTCACTGGGAAAGACATACGATGAAACATCACTTGCCGTCCCACCCGCAGGAGCGGGTGGGCTTGGGAGGATGTGGTGGGCGCGTGCGGCGTCGGGGGCGGGGAATGTTTTGACGTCGAAGACCATGGAGACGAAGGGCTTGTGGAAGAGTTCTGAGTAGCCGACGGACATGCTGGCGGTGGTGTCGCCGTGGTACGCGCCGGCGAGGCCGATGAACTTATTTTTCTGTGGCTTGCCGGTGTGGTGCCAGTAGCCGACCGCCATCTTGAATGCGACCTCCACCGCGGTCGCGCCGGCGTCTGAGTAGAAGACTGTGGTTAGGGGCTGGGGATTGGGGATCAGGCGCAAGGCATGCGTTGACGCGGTCGCAGAGCATGGCGGCGAACTCGATGCTCGGGGGTGAAGCGAGGCCGAGGAGGGTCGTGTGGGCGACCTTGTCGAGTTGATCGCGGATGGCCTGGTCGATCTGGGGGACGCGGTGGCCGTGGACGTTGCACCAGAGGCTGGAGACGCCGTCGATGTAGCGTTTGCCGGCGGTGTCGATGAGGTAAAAGCCCTGGGCCCGGTCGATGACCAGCGGGGGCTGGGCTCGCCACTGCCGCATGGGGGTGAACGGGTGCCAGACGTGGCTGTGGTCGAGTTTGGCAAGCCGTTTGGGGTCGGTCATTGTGGGTCAGGATAGCGGTCACGGGGCCTAAGTCCACGGCAGGCGGGGTGGTTGGTGTTCACAGCGGCGGGTCTTATACTGTCTGGACTATTCGGGACCGCCCGAATACCTGACAACTAGCGGACGAAGGAGGCCATTCGTTGGCGAGCTACAGCACGACAGACATCCGTAATATCGCCCTGGTGGGGCACGCGAGTTCGGGCAAGACGACGTTGACCGAGGCGTTGATGTTCAAGGCCGGGGCGATCGGCGCCATGGGCCGGGCCGGGGACATGCTCAGCGACTTCACCGATGAGGAGAAGGAGCACGGTCACAGCCTGTTCAACGCCGTGGTCCACTGCGACTACCAGGGCCGGCACATCAACCTGATCGACACGCCCGGTGCCCCGGACTTCATCGGCCAGACGATCAGCGCGTTGCCGGCGGTCGAGACGGTGGCGGTCGTGATCAGCGCCCAGGCGGGGATCGAGTCTCTTACCCGTCGGATGATGGACCGGGCCAAGGACCGCAACCTCTGCCGGATGATCGTGATCAACAAGATCGACGCCGAGGGCGCCGACCTGCCGGGTCTGGTCGCGGCGATTCGGGAGACCTTTGGCAATGAATGCCTGCCGATCACGCTGCCCGCCAACGGCGGCAAGGCCGTGGTCGACTGCTTTTTCAATCCCGAGGGTGAAAGCGACTTTGGATCGGTCGAAGACGCCCACACCGCGATCATCGACCAGGTCGTCGAGATCGACGAGAAGCTGATGGAGATCTACCTGGATCAGGGCGAAGTCAAGCCCGAGCAGCTTCACGAGCCGTTCGAGCGGGCCCTGCGTGAGGGGCACCTGGTCCCGATCTGCTTCACCTCGGCGCACCCGCACAACAACGCGGACAACCCCGTGGGCATCGAATCGCTGCTGGATGTGCTGGTGAAACTGGCGCCCAACCCCAAGGAAGGCAACCCAAGGCCGTTTATCAAGGGCGACGACGCCGAGCACGAGATCCACGCCGATGCCGACCCGGACAACCATGTGCTGGCCCATGTGTTCAACGTGCGAGTCGACCCGTTCGCCGGGAAGCTGTGCATGTTCCGCGTACACCAGGGGACGATCGGGAAGGACTCGCAGCTGTTCATCGGCGATCCCGACGAGGGCGAAAGCCGAAAACCCGTCAAGATCGGGCACCTGTTCAAACTACAGGGCAAGAAGCACGTCGAGATCGATTCCGCGATCCCCGGGGACATCGCCGCGGTCGCGAAGTTTGACCAGATCCACCGCGACGGCGTGCTTCACGACTCACACGACGAAGACAGCATCCACTTAAAGCCCCTGCCCTACCCCGTGCCGATGGTCGGACTGGCGATCACCGCCAAGCGCCGCGGCGAGGAGCAGAAGATCGCCGACGCCCTGACCAAGCTCCAGGAAGAGGACCCGACCTTCAAGGTCACCCGCGACGCCACGACCCACGAGACGGTGATCCACGGCGTGGGGGACCTGCACCTGCGGATCATGCTCGAGAAGCTCAAGCACCGCGACAACGTCGAGGTCGATACCAAGCAGCCTAAGATCGCCTACCGCGAGACGATCCAGGCCAAGGCCGAGGGCCACCACCGCCACAAGAAGCAGACCGGCGGTGCCGGGCAGTTCGGCGAGGTCTACCTGAGGGTCGAACCGCTGGAGCGCGGCGCCGGGTTCGAGTTCGCCAACGACACCTTCGGCGGGTCGATCCCACACCAGCTAATCCCCGCGGTCGAGAAGGGCGTGAGGCAGGTGGTCCGGGAGGGCGCAATCGCCGGGTATCCGATGCAGGACCTTAAAGTCAGCGTGTACGACGGCAAGCATCACCCCGTGGACTCCAAGGAAATCGCCTTCGTCACCGCCGCCCGAAGGGCCTTCATCGACGCGGTGAATAAGGCCAGGCCCGCCCTGCTCGAACCGGTCGTCGACATGGAAGTCACCGTCCCCAACAACGCGATGGGCGACGTCACCGGCGACCTCTCGGGCAAACGCGGGCGGATCCAGGGCACCGACATGCTCCCCGGCGATATGGCGATCATCCGCGCAATCGTCCCTCTGGCCGAGGTCAGCAACTACCAGGGACAATTAAAATCTGTGACCGGCGGACAGGGCACATACACCATGGACCTCAGTCACTACGACCCCGTGCCCAGCCACGTCCAGCAGCAGATCGTCGCCGAGTTCAAACCCAAACACGACGACGAGTAAGTGTCACGCCGCCGCGTTGACTGCCCGGACACAGCCCGCCGCCGCGCTGACACACTACAGCTCGGCGGCGGTTTTGTTAGTTGGGTCAGTCCCAGCCGCCGGAAAGTTATCCACATTGCGTTAATCGCAGCAAGTCGTTCTAAACAAAACACTTTACGTGCATGCGCCTTGCGCAAGTAACCTCCCGATCAGACGTGTCGAGAGGCCCCACAAAGCGTCCCATTTCGTACAGATCGCGCCTCAAAACACCCACCAACAAGTGTGGTGTGCCAGGATACGGTGATTCATTTGGAGACCTGTTGGCGCTTTACCGGATCAAGAAACGCGCGCGGTGTGATGCCTTGCATACCGTCATGTCTTGTCATGGGTCGTGATGATGCGCAGCGCAGATCCCGCTTCGATGATGGTTCGGACATCGGGCCGATCATTTTTTTTTGGTTTTGGACTTGAACAAAGCGCGTATCGTGTTGTAGGATATCCCCTCACAAGTGAATAATGCTCAAGGCATATCCAGACCTGTGCCGATATAGCTGGCGCTATCGTAATTTTCGACGACCGGATTTTCTTGTTTGATTCCAGTTGACCCACAGCTCCGAGGGCTAACTGAAAGGACCGAGCCCATGGCAAAGAAGAAGGCCAAGAAGAAGGCCGCCAAACGCAAGGCGACCAAGAAGAAGGCCACTAAGAAGAAGGCTAAACGTAAGACTAAGCGTAAGGCCGCCAAAAAGGCTACGAAGAAGAAGGCCAAGCGTAAGACCAAGCGTAAGGCCAAGAAGAAGGCGACCAAGAAGAAGGCTAAACGCAAGACCAAGCGTAAGGCCACCAAGAAGAAGGCCAAACGTAAGGCCAAGAAGAAGAAGTAGCCCTCGGGTTATGCTTGGCCGTGACGGATTCACGGCCATAGATCAGGGGACCCGCCCGCCGCTCCGAAAACTGGCGGTTGCGGGACCCAGAAACTTGGAAACAAGCGCCTCGGAGCTTTATCAACAAGAAGACGGCCCCAAAAGGGTCGTCTTCTTTTTTTATGCCTGTTTCGATGCCTGGAGCGGTTTTTTTGTGAGCAGAAGCGGCTACGCGGTAGGCTCCGGGCGTGGCAGCAAGGGCTAAACCCGTTTGACAACGCTAGGAACAACGTGAAACCGCTATAGCACGATCCGGATCAAGCCTGTCCGAGCAGACGGTAACGCATGCCCAGGCTTATCAGCTTGTTGAGCAGTTGTTCGTATTCCACCCCGGCGATCTCGGCAGACTCGGCGAAGTCCTCGCCGTAGGACAGGTTCGGGTTGGGGTTCGCCTCGATGAGATAGACCCGGTCGTCGGGGGTCAACCGCAGATCCATCCTGGCATAGCCGGAGAGTCCAAGCGCCCGGTAGATCCGTTTGCACAGGTGGCCGATCCGTTTATCCACCCCGTCGGGCAGGTCCCGTGCCGGCTGGGTGTTCAACCCGATCTTCTTCTGATATTGCAGATCCCACTTGACCTTGTCGGTCGCGATCTTCGGCGCCTCGTCCCGGAGCTTGGGGAAAACCATCTCCCAGATCGGCAGCACCTGGAGCCGGTCGTTGCCCATGACCCCGACGTACAGCTCACGCCCATCGATATATTCCTCGGCGATGGCGTCGGTGTTGACCGTGCGGTGGATAAACGCGACCCGCTCGGCCAGCTTGGCGTCGTCGTACACCACCGACGCCTGACTGATCCCGACCGACCCCTCCTCGGTCAACGACTTGACCAGCAGCGGGAACCCCAGCTTCTTGGGCCGACGGACCTTGCGGCCGACCGGGAACACCGCGAATCGGGGCACGGGGATGCGGTGGTACCGGCAGATCATCTTCGACATCGCCTTATTGTGCGCCAGCATCAACCCACGGGGGTTGCAGCCGGTGTAGGGCTGACGCATCAGTTCCAGGTAGCTGACCACATGCGCGTCATAGACCCCCATCCCGTGGAACTCCTCCAGCAGGTTGAAGCAGACCCCCGGTCTGATCTCCTCGATCGCCCTGCGGATCGCCCCCAGGTCGTCGCAGACGCCCAGCGGGTGGACCTCGTGGCCCATGTCGCACAAGGTCGTTACCACGTCAAACTCGGTCTTGAACGGCGCGACCTGCTCGTCGCTCATGCCGTGGATCGAGTCCGGTGGGACCAGGTCTTCGTGCATCAGCACGACGATCTGCATCTTCTTACGCTTGCTCATAGCGCCACCTTGCGCCGCCCGGTGTTCAGGAAGTTCATGGTCTGTACGGTCACCATCATCATGGCGTCGGCCTTGGCGCGCCGTTGGGGGACCGCCAGCCGAAGCTTCAGTTCCATGCAGCGGTCGATCATATCGCGCAGCACCTGGTCGACGGTGTAGGTGTGGGTCCCGGTCCACCGGGCCACCGCGTCTCGGATCTGTGGGCGAACCCCACGCAGGAACGATGCGGCGGTCGGCTGCCGGGCGTGCCGGGCGTCGTCTGAGAACAGCTTGCGCAGGTCGGTGTCGTAAAACTCGGGCCACTCGTCGGCGTAGTACAGCCGTTTTCGCCGGTAGTGCTCACGGAGCGTGGTGTGGAGTTGGTCCAGCGGCTCGACCCTGCGCCTGGACCGTACGGGCGCGGTGGTGCCCGCAATTTCCGTCATCAACTCGTCCACGTATTCGAGCTTACGAAGCGCCGGCCAGCCTCGGTACCGGGTGCGCCAGCGGGAGTTTGGGGTCAGCCAGACCGCGAAGGTCTCGGCGAAGTCCTCCGCGGGATGGGCCTGGGCGTACCACCAGTCCAGGTGCAGCACGAAACCGCGGCTGCCGGGCTTGGGGTCGTAATACTGGGGGTAGGGTGTGGAGAATGAGCCGAACAACTGTCGCCACTTCTTGCGCCGGTGCAGGCGGTACGCGGTGCCGATGCAGTGTCCGGCCTCGTGACGGAGGATCCGGGAGCATTGAGTGTCACTGCCGCCTTCGACCTCGAGCATCCGCCTTTGCTCGAGCTTGGCGAGGCGCGGGTGCGCCAGGTAAAACGGGATCGCGATCCCCGGCACGCCGTCGGGGCTGAACCACTCACTGGAGAGCCAGACATGCGGGCGGAACGCAAGCCCTCTGTGCGCCAGCTCCTCATACAGCCGACGTACCCGGCGCTTAAGCGGCGGCCGATCGACCGACAAGCCCAGGTCAGACATCCGCAAGTCCAGCAACGCCTCGTCGCCAAGCCGAGACCAACTGCGGCTGGGTATTTTGCGGTTGGATTTTCTTGCGCCTGATCCCATGTCGATCCCAGATACGTTGATCCATCCAAAGCGATAAGACTCGCCCGATACGATGGATAGATCATATTCGAGGATCGATATGCTTGCAGATCAAACCGGCAACCTGGCGCATGGGATAACGATCGCCAGCGCGACGGCACAGGGTTCTTACTTAGAGAAAGTCACTACTTAGCCAAAGACGACAAGACCGCGGCCTGGAGCTTCTCCGCGGTTTGTTGTGACCTCAGTGCGTTCTTGCCGAACCCCTGCAGGGCCCCCGCGTCCACCGCCTTCGCCTGGGCTTCGGGGTAGTTGGAGATCAACATCATGGCGGGGGCGTGCTCGCTGGCCGCCAGTTCCTGAATCAACTCGACACCCGAGCCGGTGGAAAACCGCCCATCCAGCACGCGATTCACCAGCAACAGGGCATCCGGCCCGGCGTGCTGCTGCAGGCCGGCTGTGTCAAAGACCGATTCCAGCGCCGCCGAGGGCACAGCCGAGGCAACTGCCCGCCCGATCGACGCCTGGTCGAACCCGCAATGGCCGACCAGCACGACTTTCGTGATCGTCTGAATTTCGTCCCCGCCAGATCTAACACCTGAGCTATCTAAAGTCATATTTACTGTCCATTCAAGAAGATATTGTCCAAAAACCGGTTCTGAGCCGGGCGGTGGCCAAAAAAAAACGCTCCAAGGCTCAGGTAGTGGAATAACAAGGCCCGCCCATGGATTATGCCAATGATCCAGATTTCATCGGCTTGGATCACCCAACTACGCCACCCCCCTCAGGTCCGTACGAGGAAACCCCCACTCCTCTGCGGACCCTTTTTATGCGCGCATCGGCCAAACACCTAAGCCTGCTGTCGGTCTGCTCAGCTTGTCTTTGAGGTTGCGATGAATCCTCGGGCACACCTTCAAACACGAACACCCAGCCGGATCAGGCCCCGCCATCAGGCGCCGCGCTGGTTGCCTTGGATCAGCTCGCGCATCTCCAGCATCGCGGCCACGTCATCGCGTTGGCCAAGGCGATCGAACACATCCATCAGGTCCTGGATGATACGCAAAAGCCACTGCGCATGAGTCGCCGGCTTCAACGGATCCTCTGGCAGAGGCGCGTCCCCGGCGGCGCTGTGGAAGGCGAACAGCGCCTCCTCAGACGAGAGCATCCGGCCGGCGTCGAACGGGTCGATCAGTGTCACCGCACGCACAGCATGGTCTGACGACGCCCCATCGATCCCGACCATGAAGTGTCCCGGCGCGTTGATCCCGAATACCGGGACCCCCAACGGTTCGACCACGCACTTGTACACCAGCGACAGTGTCGCCCCCAGGCCTCGGCCGGTACGCAGCACGATCGGCAGGTAGCTGTTGCGCGGGTTGTGGTAGTCCCCCCGGTTGCCCTTGAGGCCCCGCTCCTCGAACAGCACGTCGTGCGCGTGGGCCATCACCGCCCGGGGATGGGCGCTGTTGATCCGCTTGCCGATCTTCCTGGATAGCTCGTCGATCTGAGATTCGATGCGGACCGGGTCGGCTCCCGCGAGCTCGTGCATCGATATCGCCACGGCCGAACGCATCAGCCCGCGGGTGGTATCCAAGGCCGGCAGTTGCTCAGCCAGGCATGAAAAGGCATGCTCACGGCAGTGATCGGGGCGCGGAACAACCATATGCTTCCTCGATGAATACGCTCTCTGATCGGCACCACTTCCATCTGAACACGCCTTGCGCGATGTCTCCCGAGAAAGCCGGGCGACGGCGGTCAGGCCCGATGGATCGGCACCGGTGCATCATACCTTCTCCGACCCAGGCCCGGGCAAACCGACAAGAGCGACGCGCGGCGATGCTCCTGCTATGATGCCCGGTCCGGCCTGCTTAAACACCTGAATCAACCTCAACCCATCACGGAACCCCCCACGATGAACCGCGCCACCCTGTCAGCCGCCCTGCTCATCACCGCATGGACCGCCTGCGGCACAGCCATAGCCCAGGACCAGGACCCCGCCCCCACCACTGAGCAGCCCCAGGAAACGGCAGCACAAACCCAGGAAGCGGCGGCACAAACCCAACCGGCGGTCGGACAAGCCGACTACAGTGAGGGGCAGAACCTCAGCTTTGCGCTGGGATACAACATGGCTTCCATGCTGAAGCAGAACGGCATCGAGATAGACCCAGACGCTCTGGCGGAAGGGGTCAACAGCGGCCTGGGACATATCCAGCCCAGGTTGGAACGGGAGCAGATCGAGCAGATCATTTCCGATTTCCAGATCCGTATGCAGAGGATGCAATTTGACGCGATGGTGAAGGCGGCCGTGGAGCAGGGCCAGGCGTATCTGGACCAAAATGCTCAGCAGGAAGGCGTCACCGTGACCGAGTCGGGCCTGCAGTACCGTGTGATCCAATCCGGTGATGGCCCATCCCCCTCGGCAAATGACAGCGTCTTCGCGCACTATCACGGCACACTGATCGACGGCACGGTGTTCGACAGTTCCCTGGGCGGCGACCCGGCGAGCTTCGAGGTCGGGCGGGTGATCCCCGGATGGGTCGAGGCGCTTCAATTGATGAAGGTCGGCGACAAGTGGGAACTGGTCATCCCCGCCGACCTGGCTTACGGCGAGGCGGGCATCCCCCAAGCCGGGATCGGCCCCAACGCCGTGCTGGTGTTCCAGGTAGAGCTGCTGGGGATCCAGTAGCAGCCGGACCATGCGACAAACCGGCGATCCGACACCGGCCGATGCCCGGAGGTGGTCTTGAAACGCTACATCCCCGCGCGTCTGATTCTTTTTCCCGGGCTAGGCGCCGATCCCAGGTTGTTCGAGAAACAAAAACGTCTCTTCGGCAACGACCTGGAATGCCCCGCCTGGCTGGCGCCCCAGCGCGATGAGCCGTTCGACTCGTATGCGCACCGCTGGGCCCAACGCCTGGAACCTCAACAATCTGATCGCAGGCCGTTGCTGCTGGGCGGGGTGTCCTTCGGCGGGCTCGTGGCGATGCAGATGGCTAAACACCTTCGGCCCCGAGCGGTCATCCTCATCGGCAGTTGCCGGTCAAAGCACGCCAAGCCGCGCGGCTGGTCCGTGGCGCGCCGGTTAGGCGATATGATCCCACGGCGGTTATTCGGCTCGGCGGCGATGGCCCTGGCTGCTCGGGGCGTCGCGCTCTTCGACGGCCTGGATGACACCCACCGCGCGCTACTGATCAAGATGGCCGGCCAATCAGACCCCGACCGGGTCCGGTGGGGCGGCCATGCCTGCGCGGACTGGGATTTTTCCGCTCATCACGAGCCGGGGTTCCCCCCTATCCACCAGATACACGGCCGACACGACCCGATCATCCCGCTACATGATGGCGATCCCGACGTGGTCATCCCCGATGGCAGACACCTGATCAACCTCTCGCACCCAACCACCGTCAACCGATTCATCATGGACGTGGTCCGCCGATACGCGGACGCCCGACCCGAATCTAGACGGCCGCTCGGATAAGCCCCTGTCGCTCGTATCGATTGCATATACGATTCTTTCCCAGCCGCCATGTAACACACGGCGGGCCCTGCGGGGCGTCGCCCCGCAGCTATCAAAGGCCGCTACGATTGGATTGCTTGCTCTAGCGGTCGGAGCAGATGCAAGGACCTCTTGATCGAGAAGCGACGAAGTGGCCGGACGTGGTAAAGAGCGATGGGTCAGCCCTCGAACGACGGCCACATCTCGCTGTTGCGGAGGTAGCCGATCTGATCGACGCCGTCGAAGAAGTGCTGAACGAGCGGGTGATCGATCCGGCCGCCGGTAGCGTCGGCGATCAGGTTCTCCTGCGCCGCGTAGGTGTTGATCGTCGAGCCATGGACAAGGACGTGGTACCACGGCTGATCCCGGTCGGGGTGGGTTGCGTTCGCGTCATACCACTGATCATCTGCGTGGCAACTCATGTCGAAGTCCACAACCACGCCGCGGTATCCGTACCGCCTGTGACGGACCAGAGTGCCGGGCATAAACAGGGGCAACTCGTCGGGGAAGTAATCGGGAACGTGGGGTTGCCCGTCGTTGTGTTGCGGGTCGAAGTCAGGGTTCTGACTGGGGTCGGGCTCGGGGTCGGAGTCAAACATATTGTCACTCCACCGTAAACTATTGATGTGCTGTCTATATCATCATACGCACCACCTAACACTTTGGACCAGAAAAAACCGAGAAATTTCACAACATTCATCCGATGTGCACGGATCAACATTTCTAGAATAAACGACAAGACGAGCTTGCTAAAACAAGTCGTCTTCCGTTTAACCCCTTAACGTTCATGACTGGTTAGAACCAGTTGTGTGAGACACACGAGATACATGTGAGATACAAAGTGCGCTGTGATTCTCGGTGTTACACCTACTTTGCCGGGAGCGCGGCAAGGACTTCTTCGTAGAGGTGGTCGGGGGGGTAGGGATCGGGGATCGGATCGCGGTATAGCGGCGGCGCAACGATCCGGTTGTGAGTTACATAACGCAACGTACTGACCGCACCCCGCTCGACACTCCGGTTGTTGACGAACCCCAGCAGCGCCTGCCTGGGGTCCCACACCACCTTGCCGGACAGCATGATGTACGCGAACCCGGGATCAAGGCTGACCCTGGCGTAGCCTCGGAAGAACGGCCGGGCGTGCTCGAATTGAGGCCGGATGCCCTGGCTGGCGCTGCGGTTGACGTAGCCGAACTTGCTCCCGACGTAGACCATCGCCATCGTGTCGTCGAAGTCGTCGGCTTCGTCGAAGGCCGGCTCCACCACAAGATCCCCCGCCTTGTTGATGTAGCCCCACTTGTCTTGGACCCTCACCGCCGCCACGCCGTTGGTAAAGTCACGGGCCCCGTCGAAGCGGGGCTTGATCCTGAATTTCCAGGACCGGTCCAAGTAGCCCCACTTATCCCGGACTTTCACGCGCGCCAGCCCGTCGTGGAAATCACCCAACTCGATGAAGGTCCGGTGCTCGGCGGTGTACACCACACGGCCCCGCCGGTCGATGTACCCCATGCGATCGGGCCCGCCGCCGGGGTCAGGCCAATGGACGGCGGCATAGCCCTCGTGGAACGATCGCACTTGCGTAAAGGAAAGTGGGATGACCAGGTCGCCCGCCACGTTCACGAACCCGCACTTGCCGTCCTTGAGCACCGCCGCCAAGTCATCCTGGAAGCGCAGCGCCCCATCCAACTCAACCGGGACGATGAGTTTGCCCGTCTTGTCTATCAAGCCGAAGTGCTCGCCGTCACCCACCACCGCCCTGCCCTGCGAAAACCGATCGGCGTAGGGGAAGATCGGCTGGATCACAAAATCGCCGTTGCCCTTGACAAAACCTGTCTTGCCACGGACCACGACACGAGCAAGGCTGTCGTAGAACGCCTCCGCCCAGTCGAACCGGGGGAAAACCACCAGTGAGCCCCGCTGATTCATATACCCCCACCAGTTATTGATATTCACCGGGTAGAGGGTGTCGTTCGCGGCGGGGTTGGTCAGGCTGATGCGATCGGTCGGGTGCCACCCGGTCTGCGGGCCGTCCGCCAGCACCATTGCGACGGCCAGGCAGCACGATAGAAACCCGGCCAGGAGGCATGTCGAAAAATGATTCACAGGTATTACCTAAATCTGACGATCACTACTGCCTGTCATTATAGGCCGCGCAACCCAGCAAGACCGATAACACCCAACAAGTAGGCCCTCGTTCGTTAAGTACGAGGTTAGGCTAGCCGAGAAAACTAGATCATGGTCCACGAGAGAGACTCGTGGATCACCAGGCTGTGCGCCATGGCGAATGACTTTGGGGTTCGATGGGTGGGTCACTAAGGACCAACTTAGTGGGGACGGAGTCGGGTCGATGGAAGATCGCCAAGATTATTGGACATCAATCTATAGGGTGGCCTGTGAGTCGGGGGCGGGCTTTGAGCGTCAGCTTCAGGACCTGCTGAAAATCGGCTGCGGCCGGTTTGGCATGGACATCGGCGTGGTCACTCAGGTCGAGGGGGACACGTTCAAGGTCCTGGCATCTCATGAGCCCGACAGTGAGGTGTTCTCACCCGGGGGAGAGTTTGGCACCAACGATACCGCCTGCTCCATTGTCGTCGGCAGGCACGGGCCTGTGCGTATTGACCGCTCTGAACAAGAAAAGGCGTCTTTCAAGAATGTGCCTGTGCCCTTTGAGCATTACCTGGGTACCGCGATCCGAATCGACGGCCAGACCTTCGGCACGTTGTGCTTTTTCCGCCAGCAAGCTCATCCCCTGCCGACCGATCAGATCCCCGATGAAGAGATCAACATCCTGATGCTGATCGCCGCCGCGGTGATCGAGCGGAAGCAGCATTTGGATATCGAGGAGGAGACACGCCAACTCGCCTCCATCGTCGAGAACAGCGACGACGCGATCTACGGCGAGACATTCGACCGCGTGATCACGAGCTGGAACCGGTCGGCGCAGGAGTTGTACGGCTACAGCAGTGAGCAGGTCGTCGGCCAGTGCGCCTCGATGCTCTACCCCCCGGGGGGTGACGATCTCATCCAGGGGCTATTGGCGAAAGCGGAGCGCGGCGAGCGGACCTCATCCTTCGAAACGGTGACCCTCCGCCACGACGGCACGCAGCTGCACGTCTCGCTGAACATGTCGCCGATCCGGGATGCCAAGGGGCGCACCGTGGGCGCTTCGGTTGTGGCCCGCGACATCAACAAGCAAAAGCAGGCCGAGCAGACGCTGGCGAGCAGCGAGGAGCGTTACGCCCTGGCCGCCAACGGGTCCAACGACGGGTTGTGGGACTGGGATCTGCTGACCAACAAGATCTACTTCTCGCCCCGGTGGAAATCGATGCTCGGGTTCGAGGAGCACGAGATCGAGGGGAACTCCGAGGCCTGGATCCAGCTGATCGCCTCGTCAGACCAGTCGCAATTTCAGGCCGACCTGGCCTTCCATCTGGCAGGGCAGGCCACACAGTTCCGCAACGAACACCGGATGACCACCAAGTCGGGGGACCTGCATTGGTTCCTCTGCCGGGGTGTCGCGATCCGCAACGAGCGGGGCGAGGCAATCCGCATGGCAGGGTCCTCGTCAGATATCACCAAACAGAAGGAAACCGAAAAGGCCCTTCTCGAACAGGCCCAGCACGACAAACTCACGCGCCTGCCCAACCGATCACTTTTCACCGAGCTCTTGGGCAAAGCGATAGCCAGGTCCAAGCGGATCAAGGAATACAAGTACGCCGTTCTCTTTCTGGACTTCGATCGGTTCAAGAATATCAACGACAGTCTGGGCCACGAATACGGGGACATGCTCCTGATCAACATCGCCCAGCAGCTTCGTGTCCAGCTCCGCGCGGTCGACACCGCGGCGAGGCTCGGGGGGGACGAATTTGTGGTCCTGCTGGACGGGGTCGACGGGATCGAAGGCTCGATTGAAGTCGCTAACCGGCTGCTCGAAATATTCTCCATGCCGCACAACCTTGGCGGACACGAGGTGACCTCCACCGCGAGCATCGGGATCGTCACCAGCGACGGGACGTACAGCCGGCCCGATGAGGTGATCCGCGACGCGGACACCGCCATGTACCAGGCCAAGGCAGCCGGCAAGGCCCGTTACGTCGTCTTCGACGAGCAGATGCACCAGCAGGCCCTGCACCGGCTCAACCTCGAGAAGGACCTGCGCAAAGCGATCGAGCGGGGGGAGTTCTCCCTCAACTACCAGCCGATCATCTCCCTGGAGGACGCAACGCTCCAAGGATTCGAGGCCCTGCTGCGCTGGAAACACCCCGTGCTGGGTCTGGTCTCACCCGATCAGTTCATCGGGATCGCGGAGGAAACCGGAGACATCGTCAGCATCGGCAACTGGGTCCTGGAGCAGGCCTGCCGGCAACTGGTTAAATGGAAAAGCACGATCAATGGCGCCGAGAACCTCTACGTCAACGTCAACGTCTCCAAGCGCCAACTCACGCAACCCGACGTGGTCCCCAACCTGTCCCGCATCTTCGACGAAGTCGGCGTCGGCCCCGCAGACGTCAAGCTTGAGATCACCGAGAGCGTGATCATGGACGACCGCCATGAGATCACCCCCGTGCTCGAGTCGATACGCGCCCTGGGCGTGCAGTTGGCCATGGACGACTTCGGCACCGGGCACTCCTCGCTGAGCTGCCTGCACCGGTTCCCCATCAACGTCCTGAAGATCGACCGGGAGTTCATCCTGAACATGGGCGATCAGATCGAGTTCACGGCCGTGATCCAGGCGATCGTCACTCTGGCGCACACGCTGGGGATCAGCGTCGTCGCCGAAGGGATCGAGACCGCAGATCAGGTCGCGCAGCTACAGGCCCTGGAGTGTGACCACGCACAGGGGTATCACTTCGCCAAACCCATGTCGATTGATCACGCGACGGACTACCTCGTCAGCCAATACAAGCTGAAGAAGTCGGCGTAAGTAGAAACAGACCGCGGGTGCTGTTAGAAACCCTCAGGGGTCACCACGGGGCCGCGGCGGGCTTGGTGTACACTGACAGCCGATGAACCGGACCTTCTGGATCGATACCGACACCGCGTCCGACGACGCCGTCGCCCTGGTCATGGCCTTACGCTGCCGGGGTGTCAGCGTGCTGGGCATCTCCGTGGTCAGCGGGAACATGCCGCTTGAGCAAGGCGTCCGCAACGCGCTCTACACCGTTGAACTCTGTGGCGCCGAAGTCCCGGTTTACCTCGGTGAGGACCGGCCGCTTCAACGCATGCCGGTTCACGCACAATGGTTTCACGGCGAGGATGGGATGGGCAACCAGAACTACCCCGCCCCCAAACGCGCCGCCGAATCCACCCACGCCGTCGACGCCTTACTCGATGCGAGTCGAAAGTATCCCGGGCTCACACTCGTCACACTCGGGCCGTTGACCAACATCGCCAAAGCGATCGGGCGCGACCCTGCGTTGGTTGATCGGGTTGGCCGGTGTGTCGTGATGGGCGGAAACCCCTGCTGCGAGGGCAACGTCACCCCCGGGGCCGAATACAACATCTGGTGCGACCCCGAGGCCGCGAAGATCGTCTTCGGATCGGGCTTAAAGATCGAAATGGTCGGTTGGCAACTGAGCACCGGCGCCGCCAACCTGTCAGAAAAGGATATCGCCCGCGTCCGGGGCCTGGATACGCTGCTGGCGCACTTCGCCATCGACTGCAACGCCCACGTCATGGTTGCCAACAAGACTCAGACAGGCGACGTGGGTATCAGCTTGCCCGACCCGACCGCGATGGCCGTCGCGCTGGACCCCGCTGTGGCTATCAAGACCAGCGAACACCTCGTCCAGATCGCCTGCGCCGACGAGTTGACCCGGGGCATGACCGTCGTCGATCGACTAAACGTCGCCGACGATGACCGCAACGCCGACACATGGCGGGCCGTCAGCAGCACCCCACCCTGCCGGATCGTCTGGGAACTGGATATCCAAAAGTGGAAGCAACTGCTCTATGACGCGCTGGGGTAAGCGGACATTTCACGGAACGCACGGAGACCCGGCTTCCATCGTATATCTACTTCACACGACGACTTCGCCCACTGCTTGACGCCTCATGCCCGAGACTCATACGGATTCCAATTGAAGCTCGTGCTTCGTGGATCGGATACCTAAGAAAAACCCCCGGCAAAGCCGGGGGCTGAGGGTGATCCGTAACGCCCAGAACTTAATCAGAAACCGTCTTAGTTCCCCATCGGAGGCAGGCCCGCCAGCGCCATAGCGATCTCTTTCTCGGGGTACTCGTAGTCCTGAAGCTCGCCGGCGTTGTAGGCCTGGTAGGCGCTCATGTCGAAGTGGCCGTGGCCGCAGAGGTTGAAGAGGATGACCTCGCTCTTGCCCTCGCGCTTGCAGCGTTCGGCCTCACGGAAGGCGCCGGCGACAGCGTGGTTGGCTTCCGGTGCAGGGAGGATGCCTTCAGCCTTGGCGAAACGGATGCCGGCGGCGAAGGCTTCGAGTTGGTGCACACCGATCGGGTCACACAGGCCCAATTCAACAACGTGCGAAACCAGCGGCGCCATGCCGTGGTACCGCAGCCCGCCGGTGTGGATCGCCGGGGGGACGAAGGTCGAGCCGAGGGTGTGCATCTTGACCAGCGGGGTCAGGTGGGCGGTGTCGCCGAAGTCGTAGGCGTATTTGCCGCGGGTCAGCGACGGGCAGGCCGCGGGCTCGACGGCGACGAATCGCCGTTTTTTGCCGCCACGCAGCTGATCGCCCAGGAAGGGGAACGCCAGGCCGGCGAAATTCGAGCCGCCGCCGGTACAACCGACGATCACATCCGGGTCGTCCCCGGCCAACTCCAACTGCTTGATGCACTCCTGCCCAATCACGGTCTGGTGCAGCAGCACGTGGCTGAGGACCGAACCCAGGGCGTACTTGGTATTGGGATCCTTCGCCGCCATCTCGACGGCCTCGCTGATCGCGATGCCCAGCGACCCGGGGCACTTAGGGTCACCGGCCAGGATGGCTCTGCCGGAATCAGTTTCGTCCGACGGGCTGGGCGTGCAAGTCGCACCGAAGCTCTCCATGAACGCCTTGCGGTAAGGCTTTTGCTGGGCGGAGCACTTGACCATGAAGACCTTGCACTCGATGTCGCCGATCATCGCGCACGCCAGCGCCAGCGACGAGCCCCACTGCCCGGCGCCCGTTTCGGTAGTGAGTTTCTTGACGCCGGCTTCTTTGTTGTACCAGGCCTGCGGCAGCGCGGTGTTGGGCTTGTGCGACCCGGCGGGCGAAACGCCCTCGTACTTGTAGTAGATCTTGGCCGGGGTCTGAAGTTCCTTCTCAAGCCGACGTGCCCTAAATAGCGGCGCAGGGCGCCAAGCCTTGTACATCTCGCGCACCGGCTGAGGGATCTCGATGTCGCGCTCGGTCGTCACCTCCTGCGCGATCAACGCGTCGGGGAAGATCGCCGCGAGGTCTTCCGGCCCAGCCGGCTGGCCCGTCCCCGGGTGCAGGATCGGCGGCATGGGCGAGGGCAGGTCGGCCTGGATGTTGTACCAGTTGGTTGGGATGCTTGATTCGTCGAGCAGGTACTTGACTTGGTCTGGCATGGTCAGGATCCAAAAGGGGTCGCGGGTGGACAGTTGGGTCGACACAATGTGGGCTGGATGGTGCTCACACGAGCTAAAGGACGTACCCGCCCATTGTCCCCGGCCCCGGACGGGTATGAATTTACCACTATTTCATCTTTTTTTCAAAGCCCCGCCTTTGATTTTTGAGGCCTCAGAGCAAAAAGTCTGCCGCCTGACTTGCGTTTGACCGGGGCAATCGAATACCCTGCCAGCATGTATTAAGATAACGCTATCTCATTTCTTCCATTCACGAAGGAGGCTGTGGTGCAACGACACTTCTTATCCGTCATGGTGGTATGCCTGGTCCTGGCCGGCTTGGGCACTCAGGAAACACGGGCGCAGGCGCTGCCCTCGGTAAATCTGGGGCTCACATCCTTCATGGACGGCGGCCCCCCCGCCGGCCCCGGATACTACTACCAGCAGTACGCCCAGTTCTTCTCGTCCCACGTCTTCCGCGACGCAAAGGGCAATAAGCTCGACTACGACGTCGACGTCTTCCTGAGCATGAACCAGTTCATCTATCAGTCCGACCAAGCCGTGCTCTGGGGCGGCAAGTGGGGCCTGGACCTGCTCGTGCCGGTCGTGCATATCGACGGTGAAGGCACCGTGCCCCCGCTGCGCGACAACGGCGGCGGGTTCGGCGACATCACGTTCGGCCCGTTCCTGCAATGGGACCCGATCATGGGTGAGAACGGCCCGGTCTTCATGCACCGCTTCGAGTTCGACGTCATCTTCCCCACAGGCGACTACGACAACAACCGGGAGTTGAACCCCGGGGCCAACCACTACTCGCTGAACCCCTACTGGGCCGCGACCTGGTTCATCAACCCCCAGTGGACGGCGTCGACCCGTATCCATTACCTCTACAACTTCAAGAACGACGACCCGAACACACGGCTGTTCCCCGGCGCTGACGACACCCAGGCCGGTGAGGCGATCCACGCGAACTTCGCCATCGCGTACATGCTCATCGCTGACAAGCTGCGCGTGGGTTTCAACGGGTACTTCCTTGAGCAGATCTCGGACTCTAAAGTCGATGGTGTTCGGATGCGCGGCCGTGAAAGAGTGTTGGGCCTGGGGCCTGGGGCTGTCTGGCACATCTCGCAGGACGACCATGTATTTATCAACCTGTACTTCGAGACCGAAGTCGAGAATCGACCCGAGGGCATCCGCGGCCAAGTCAGGTGGACCCACCACTTCTAGCCCGGTGACCGAGCTCGAAATAGGGAGACAGACGAAACCAAGAACTGGAATTGCGCGCTCTAAGAGAGCCGCGTGAGCGATGCGATGTGCATGTGAATCTCCAGAACTCGACACACGTTCCGATCCCCCCGACAATCCATGGGTCATGGACGATCCGACCCCCGACAACCGTATCCCGATCGCGCCGGGCGTGGCTTTGCCCGAGTCGGTGCTGCGCTTCACGTTCTCTCGCAGCGGCGGGCCCGGGGGGCAGAACGTCAACAAACTCAGCACCAAGGCGACGCTGACCCTTGAGATGGCCGATCTTGCCGGGGCCCTGCCTCCGTGGGCGATCAAACGGCTGGCCGTGCATGCCGGGAGTCGGCTGACAGGCGACGGCGAACGGATCATCCTCACCGACTCATCAAGCCGAAGTCAGAATACCAACCGCCAGGCGTGTCTTGCCAAGCTCAGGCTGATGATCGTCGAAGCGATGAACCGGCCCAAGCGCCGCCGACCGACCAAGCCCAGTCGTGGGTCCATCCAGCGCCGGCTCGACGCCAAACGACACCGCGCTAAACGTAAATCCGAACGACGCGAACCCACCGATCAGTAACCCGCCCCTTGAAAGGCTACGACATGCCGATCCGTGCAACTTTGTCACGAACCCCGTTCCTTATGTTGGCCTGCCTGGTGCTGTCGGCCTGGGCCTCGCCCGCGCACGCCAAGCCGAAAGTCCTGACCGGGCTTGACGTGATGCAGCGCGACGGTTTCGAAGCGCTCAAAGGCAAAAAGGTCGGGCTGATCACCAACCACTCGGGGATCAACCGCACCGGTGAACACATCCTCGACCTGATGCACGCCTCGCCAAACGTCGAGCTGATCGCCATCTTCACCCCCGAGCACGGGATACGCGGCGACGCCGACCGTGGGATCGAGTCCGGCGTCGATGAAGCGACCGGCTTGCCGATCCACAGCCTCTACGGCAAGACGCGCAAACCCACCGACGACATGCTAGATGGCGTCGATACGCTGGTCTTCGATATCCAGGACATCGGCGCACGGTTCTACACCTACATCGCGACCCTCGGCGAGTGCATGGACGCCGCCGCCAAACGCGGGATCAAGGTCTACGTGCTCGATCGCCCCAACCCGCTGGGCGGGACCGACTTCGACGGCCCGATCCAGGACGATGACCTGGTCGGCAGGTTCACCTCCTTTAAGCCCATGCCGACCACCCACGGGATGACCGTCGGGGAGATCGCCCGTCTGTTTAACGGCCCGTACGGGATCGGCTGCGACCTGACCGTCATCAAGAGCGAGGGCTGGCGGCGGGGCATGATATTCGACGAAACCGGCCTGCCCTGGGTCAACCCCTCGCCGAACATGCGGTCGGTTAGCGAGGAGATCATCTACACGATGGTCGCGTTGACGGAGGCGAACAAGGACGTATCGGTCGGCCGGGGGACGGATCGGCCGTTTGAGTACTTGGGCGCTCCCTGGGTCGACGGCGACGCGTTTGCCGCCGAGCTTCGGTCGCGCAACCTCCCGGGTATCTGGGTGATGCGCACGACGTTCGTCCCCTCCGGGACCGACATCACGGGGCGAAAAAACTACCCCTACCAATTCATCGGCGAGGTCTGCCAGGGCGTGCGTTTCGTCGTCACCGACCGCCGGGCGGTGCGTCCGGTCGAAGCGGGGATGCACATGCTTGATGCGTTATTGAAGGTTCATCCCGAACGTTACAAGGTTGACAAACTGCGGGGCCTGGTCGGTGCGCAGTGGGTGCTGGACGCGCTTAAGGCCCGTGAGCCGGTGGAAGCTATCGTAGCCCGTTGGCGCGAGGATCCCGCGTTCAAGGGCTTCGCCGAGGCACGGGCGAAGGTTCTTCTCTACGACTAAGCCGCATCAACGCTTCAAGACCCGGTAGCCCCAGGGGGCCAGGTTTACCTCGAATCCCTCGTTGAGGTCGACGTGTTCGCCGGTGAAGACGTCCTGGTACACATCCGGCCTCGGGCCAGTCGTCAGCGCGACGCGCTGAGGTTGGTCGGTCAGGTTGACCACGACCACCACGCCATCGCCGTCGCGCTCCCGGGTGAAACCGAATAACCCCTCCGTAAACGACTTGATCGGAGTTACCTCTCCCCCGAGCCCGCCGACCGCGAGCGCCTTGTTTGTCTTGCGCAGGTTCAATAGCGTCGAGTAGACCTCGGTCATCGGGTGATCGGCCCATTCGATCTCGTCCTTATCAAAAAACGCCAACTTGCGGTCGATCCCCGCCTCCTGCCCGCTGTAGACAAGCGGCATCCCGTCGAGGGTGAGCGTCAGCACCGCGAACACCTCGGCCGCGTCGCCGTAGCGCTCGACCGCCGAACCGTTCCAAGAGTTTTCGTCGTGGTTGGAGGTGAAGTACATCCGTATCGCCTCGGGCGAGAAGCTTTCGGACTCACCCTTCAGGTAGGCCCACAAATCATCGGCCGTCTTCTCGCCTTTGACGATGCCGTGGAACACGCCGTTGAGCCCCCAACTGTAGGTCATGTCGTAGGCGTCGTTGTGGGCCTCGGGGGCGTCCCATTCGGCGAGCAGGAAGACCGGCTTGATCTGGCTGAGCTCTCGGCGTGCCTGCGCCCAGAAGTCCAGCGGGACCATCCCGGCGACATCGACCCGGTAGCCATCGACGTCGCCTTCGCGCACCCAGTACGCCAGTGAGTCGAGCATGTATCGCCACAGATCCTCGCTGTCGTAGTTCAGATCGATCACGTCGTTCCAGTCCGGCACGGGCGGGGCAAAGTTGCCCTGCTCGTCCTTGGTATACCAGTCGGGGTGTTCGACGGTCAGCGCGTTGTCCCAGGCCGTGTGATTGGGGACCCAGTCGAGGATGACGCGCATGCCGCGCTCGTGTGCCTCGGCGACAAGGGCCTTGAAGTCGTCCATCGTGCCGTACTCTGGGTTGACCTTACGGTAGTCCTTGACCGCGTAGTGGCTTCCAACCGTGCCCTTTCGGTTGAGTTCGCCGATCGGATGGATCGGCATGAGCCAGAGGATGCCGACGCCCATTTCCTCAAGCCGAGGCAGGTGTTCCTGGAACGCCTTGAACGTCCCCTGGGGAGTGTACTGGCGGATGTTGACTTCGTAGATGCTTGCGTTGTAGCTCCAATCCGGATGGACGACCGCGGACTGAGGCTGCGTTGCGGGCGCCGCAAGGGTGGTTTGGCCGTCCGCGATCTCTGCAAGGACACACGCCGGCGTTCCCACGCAAAGGGCGGCGAGTAAAAGCAGCGGGAACCGGAAAGGATGATTGGCTGTGAAGTGCTTGGGCATGGGCTAACTTCTCGCTATTTGAATAAGTAGAGTTCAATGTTTCGGTAGGTGCTTCAGGTCCTGGGCGCAGGCGGCGCACCACGTCCGGGCGGTGTGGGCGTGCCCTTGGGCTCCGTCGGCGTCTGCCCGGGGTCCGACGGCTCTTGCGGCTGTCCCTCGCGGGGTGCGAAGATCATGTCGCTGCTGGTATACGTCGTGCCGAACGTACTCGACAGGCGGATCACCTGAGCAAGCCCGTCATCGAACTGATCGTGGGACAGGCTGGACATCGGGTGGATAAACGCCGACCACAATACCCCGCCGTTAAGCGCGTAACGGGCGTCCAAAGCGCGGTCGAAGTTCGACTCCAGCAGCTTACGGTATTCGCCGTCGTCGAAGTCCGCCTCGCGCGCGACCGGGGTCATGATCCGCATCCGGTCGGCGGCCCGGTCGGCCATCACCATCACCGCTACGCCCCCGACCTGGAACGCCCAACGCCCGTTGCCGCCCTCCACCTCGTCGGTGTACTCACGGATAAACCGATCCAGCGCCGCGAAGTCGGTCGGCCCCTGGGGCTGTGCCTCGGCCGGTACGTCATCCGGCTGGGCCAAGACCGGCCGGGAGTTAATGCTCGTGGTCAACAGCAACAGTCCGGCCGCGATGAAATAGAAAGCTGTCCGCATGTTCGACTCCGAGCTAAGGTTTTCCATCCGAACTTCTGTGTAATACGCACGGTCGATGGATACCACCCTTGTCTGCTCCCGCCGCAAGCGTGCCCCTCGATTAATCTTTTTTTCAATCCCCGTGCTTCTCACGCAGCCGGCCGCTTAAGCGCAACAGCAATTGCACCCGCTCGAACTCGTCGAGCACCTCACGCAACACCTCGCGCACCGGGTCGGCGGGCGGGTCGGGCAGGGTCGGCTCAACCTCGGGACCGATCGCTTTGCGCGCCATCGCACGATACCGGCTTAACGTCCGATCCCCGAACCAGCTCACCGGCTCGAAGTCCTCGGCCAGGAACCAACTCACCGGCACACGGAACCCGGCGTTGATCTGGCTCTTGACCACCAACTCCGCGTGCTCTTCGCTACGCAGAAGAAACCGCAGGTCGATCGCCTGCGGGTTCGCCTCCGCGATACGCTGCATCGCCGCCCCCTGCAACACGCAGTCACCGCACCACGTCCCGGTCAGGCAAAGCACGTGCATCTTCCGTGTGAACCCCCCCACCATCGCCGCCTGCTCATCATTGAGCGTAAGCTGCGCATACCGCTGGTCCCACGGTGGTCGCTGCCCGTCCGCCTCACCCAGCGCCACAAAGTCGGCGTAGCTGCGGCCCTGCTCAAACTTGGTCTTCAGGAAGTCGGTTTGATTCATCAGCATGGGAGCCATGGATCCTATTGGTATAGGGAGTTCATCGGCAAATCGAACAGATCAGTGGTTCGCGTTCTGTTTTCATTACTCCACCACGCGCGGTGATGATGTGGTCCAGTTCAGGGAACTCGGCGTCGAGATAGGCGTTGCCCTCTTGCTGGATACGTCCCTGGTCGGGGCCGCGTCCGCGGGGGGTGCCTTCGCCGTAATCGGCGTAGAGTTGATCGATCACATCCATACCCTCGACGATCTCGCCGAAGGGGGAGAAGCCCTGGGGGTCCAGGAAGCTGTTGTCGCCGAAGCTGATGAACAGTTGGGTCGTGCGGGTATCCGGGCCGCGCATGGCGAAGGTGATCCTGCCGCGTGTGTTGCTCTGGGTGTTGGGGTCATCTTTGATCGATGCGTTGCGCCAAACGGCGGAGACTTCCGGATCGCCGTTGACACCGAACTGGGCCATGAACCCTTCGACCACACGGAAGAACTTACAGCCGTCGTAGAAGCCGTTGTCGGCGAGGTTATAAAAGCGGTCGGCGCCGTTGGGTGCCCACTCGCGCGTGACTTCGATCACAACGTCACCCTTGGTCGTTCGAAACTTCACCTGGTAGACGTCGGGGGCCTGGCGGCTCCAGCTCTCGTGAGACGGGTCCAGCAGCACAGACTTGTCGGGGGCGCTTTCCGGATCGCTTTCCGGGGCGTCGTCTTGATCGGGCTGTGTTTCGGCGGGCTGGGTGTCAGCGGGTTCTTCCTCGGCCAGCACAGACGTCGTGGCGGACAGGAGGCCGACCAACACAAACGTCACCCACCTAAACCGATTGATCTTCTCGAAACGCGCCATGGCTTCTCCTTGACTCTGTGTCTTCGTGCCTGTGTGTGCTTAATGATTCATTCGCCCTGCTTGGGCTCACGCACTGTCGCTTCGCCCTCAAAGCCGGCGATCGCCCAGTCGTCGACGGCCCGGGCAAGCGCGACGATGTATTCGTCGCCGATCGCACGTGGCGGGTCGTGGTCCGGATTTGCCGGGGTGTGGGTGAGTACGGCCAGGACGTAGTGCCGATCTTCGCCGGTGACGACGGCCGAGTCCGAGTACCAATCTCTCCACGTGCCGCTCTTGCGGATCACCGAAACGTCCCTGCCATCCAACGCCTCGACGATCTTCGACTGAAGGTGCTCGATATCCGGGCTCTCGAAGATTTCGCGCATCGTCCTGGAGGCCTGCGGGCTGACCAGCCGGCCCTGCTTGAGCATCAGGTAGTAGCGCAGCAGTTGCCGAACGGTCGCGGCGTGTGACTCGCCGGCCAACGGGTCGCGGTTACGCTCAGCGCCGCTGGCGTAGTGCTTGCCCATCCACAGCCCCCCGCCGTGCAGCGGGTCGTAGAGCCTGTAGGCCGGGGAGGTAAGCACTTCTGCGATGGTTTCGAGCCCGAGGAGCTTGCTGTACTTGGCGGCCAAGGCATTATTCGACCGCTTGATCATCAGCCCCAACTCGCCGCGTGTTTCGTCGTCGAGGTCGGCGGCGGCCTTGGGGTGGGTCTGAAAGTACGCCAGGAGGATCGTGATCTTCGGGACACTGGCGGCGTAGTACATCGTGTCGGCCCGGAGCATCGCCAGGCGTCCGGTGGTCATGTCCAACAGCCCGACGGCGGTCTGCTCGGCCTCGATCCCGTGACGCACGCGCAGCGCGGTGTCCAGCCGGGCCAGCGCCATCGTTAACGCCGGGTCGCCGGTCGTATCAACGTCGAGGTCCAGTGTGGCCCAGGCCGGCTTGTCGGCCGGGTCAACCGCCTGACCATACGTGGTACCCACCGCCGCCGTCATCACGGCCAACCAAGCGAACACGCATACCGATAGCGATCGTTTCATGGTCAACCGCCCTTCTGCCAAGGCCCGCCACGGATATCAGCTCGGGGAACCGTCGCCCTGAGGCTGCTGAGCTTCCTGCTGGGCCTGCATCTGCTGGGCCATGTTGTGCTGGATTAACTGCACGGCGAGCACGTGCGTTGCCACTTCCATCGTCACCGGAAATTCGCTGAAGGCGTTCTGGTATCGATCGGAGACATCGCCGGCGGTCTCGCCGTTGGACTCGGCGGTAAACTTCTCACGGACCAGGTTCAGCGCATCGTTGACTTGCATGATTCGTCCCTCTGGGTCTTTCAGGTCAGGTTAAGTGTTCCGCCCGGCTTGGAATCGGCCAAGGCACACGGCCCCAGCATAGCAAAATGAGGCTCACGGCGCGATCCCGCCCCCCCGCTGGCCCGATCGGTGGGTGCTGACGTATCATGGCCCCCTGCCTCCAAACGGCCCGCGAAAGGACCCCATGCTCATCGACGACGTCAAACAACAGGTGATCCAGGCCATGCGGGACAAGGACACCGCGCGGCGTGACCTGCTCAAGGTCGTGCTGGGCGAGCTCCAGACCGCCGCCGCCCGCACCGGCGACACGATGGACGACGACCAGGCCCAGCGAATCATCCGCAAGATCGTCAAGTCCAACCATGAGATGGCCGAGCTCAGCAACCGGCCGGGCGTCGCCGAGCAGATGAAGGCGGAACTGGTGATCCTCGAATCGCTGCTGCCTAAGACCCTGAGCATCGACGAGATCATCCAAGCCCTGACGCCCGTCGCCGATGCGGTCAAGTCAGCCGGCAACGACGGCCAGGCCACCGGGGCCGCGATGAAGCACCTCAAGTCATCTGGCGCTGCTGTAGATGGCAAGGACGTGGGGCAGGCGGTCAAGCAGATGCGCGGGTAAACCCTGCCTCAGAAAGCGACGACGTTAAACACGCGCTACCCCGGGAGCAGATGCGCCTGCTGAACCGCGAGGCGCTGCTTGAAGTCGTCGAAATCCCTCAGCTCGATCGGCGACCAGACCACTTCGCTGAACGCGATCAGCCGCGGCGATAGCTGATGGTACAGGTCCGCCTCCGTCGGGACGTGTTCCGTCCACAGGTGCGCCTCACTGCCGAGGATGTGCCGGTGCAGGTCGGGCTCGAGGTCTTGCGGGATCGGATCGAACTGATAGGTTTTTTCCAGAGGCAGCACCCTCATCCAATCGGGCTTGGTCTCGGCGAGATCCTTCTTGGTCGCGGGGTAGTCCAGGTAGACCCACTCGTGCGTCGAGTTGATGGTGTCCATCTTCAAGCGTGCGGCCTTGGCGGACTGATTCGGTTTCCAGCCGTGGACGATCTGACCGCCGCTTGCTCCGGCGTCGATGTTGTCGCCCCAGGAGATCGACCGTCGGCCAAGACGGAGGTGGATATGCTCGGCGATCCGGTCCATGAACCATTTCTGAAGCGCCGACTCGTCAGCGAGGCCGTGCGCCTCACGCACCCGCCGGCAGGCCGGGCAGTTGTCCCACACGCCCGGCTTGCGTTCATCCCCGCCGATGTGCAGGTAGTGGTCGGGAAACAACTCGGCGACCTCGCTGAGGACGTTGCACAAAAACGTAAACGTCGTCTCCTTGCCGGCGCAGTAAACCCCGTCGAGCAGGCCCCATTGATCGCTCACCTCGATAGGCTGGCCTGAGCAACCGAACTGGGGGTAGGCCGCCAGTGCGGCGAGGTTGTGCGCGGGCATCTCGATCTCCGGGACCACGGTGACGTGCCTTTGACGGGCGTAGGCGACGACCTCGCGGACCTGCTCCTGGGTGTAGTACCCCCCGTAGCGCCCCTTGCCTTCTTCGCCTGCTTCGCCGTTGCTGCGCCAGGCGCCGACGCTCGTTAGACGCGGGTAGCCCAGCACCTCCAGACGCCAACCCTGGTCATCGCAGAGGTGCCAGTGCAAGCGGTTGAGTTTCATCGCGGCGATCCGGTCGATCAGTTGTATGACCAGCTCGACCGGCTGAAAGTGTCGCGCCGAATCGAGCATGAACCCGCGCCATCCAAAACGAGGCCGATCTTTGACGGTGGCGCAGGGGATCCGGTGTAGCGGGGCGTTGCCGCTGGCGATATCGGCCCCGTGGCTCGAGCCGGAACCTGCGCCTTGGTCGGCGACCGCGCGGGATGCCTCCGCGGTGTGGTAGCGGAGCACCTGAAAAAAGGATTGGCAGGCATAAAACAGCCCGGCGGCCGTGACAGCTCGCAGCGTGACCCGGTCAGGCCGGATCGTCAGCTCATAGCCTTCTTCGCCAAGGTCCCTGGGCGGGTCCTGATCGGTCAGCAGCACCGCCCCCGTCACGGAATCGTCGGGCCGACCGGTCTTGATGGATACATACTTCCCGGTCGCCACGCGGATACGCTGCACCAATTCATCCGCGATGAAGTGGGCGTGATCGGGGTCTGCTTTCACCGCGAGGTATACCGTCACCGCCTCGTCGAACAAAAATGCCCCGTCTTCGGCCAGGTGGGTTACGGGCTTGGGGATGATCATGCTTTTTTTCACGGCTAGTGTAAACGAGATTCAGCCAAACCCGTGGATATCGCGGGACTTAGCATCGAACGAACCAGGCGTGTCTCACCACGGCCCGGCTCGGGACCCCCGGATCGACGCCTGCACTTTACCATGACGATCCCACCAAGGCCTTTCGGGCTTCTCAGAGCAGCCCGCCTGCCGGGACGAGGTAGACGGCTCCGGGGGGGGGCAACGCGGGGCCTCAAGGCGCCGCCGGACCGTACCGAGCGTAAATGTCGTAGCCGACCTAAACTGCACGGCATGGCAGATAGGCCGGGCATCCTGTTCACCGCCTTTGAGCCCAGCGGCGACCATATCGCTTCGGCCCTCATCGCCGAACTCAAGCAGCGTCAGCCCGATCGTCCCATCTACGCGCTGGGCGGGCCTCAAATGCAGCGTAGCGGCGCGGCGTTGATCGAATCCACCACCGACCACGCCGCGATGCTCCTGGGCGCCGCGGCGCAGGCCAAGCAACACCTTCAGCGCCTCGGCAGGCTCCGCCGTTGGCTGGACAACCACGAAATCGAAGCGCTGGTCCCCACCGACAGCCCGGCGGCGAACTGGTCGATCTGCTCAATGGTTCGCAAACATCAGCCACAAGCGAAAATAGTCCACCTCGTCGCGCCCCAACTCTGGGCCTGGGCGCCCTGGCGTGTCCGTAAACTCCGTCGGCTGACCGACCACGTCCTTTGCACCCAGCCGTTTGAGCCCGAATGGTTTCGCTACCGCGACGTCAACGCGACGTTTGTCGGACACCCCCTGTACGACAGGATCACAGGCGAGAAGCTACCGCCCGCCGACGAGCTCCCCAAGACCGATGGCCCCAAGCTCGCACTGCTGCCCGGGTCGCGGCAAAGCGAGGTCAAGCGTAACTGGCCGACCATGCTGGAAACCTACCGCCGGCTGCACGCCTCGCACCGCGGGATCGCCGCCGTCGTCGCCGCCAGCGACGAGGCTCGTCAACAGCAGATCCTACGGATGTCTCCCCTGGGTGTCTTGCCTAGCGGCATCGAGATGAGTGTCGGTGACGCGGACGCCGTCTTGAACTGGGCCGACGCCGCGCTGGTCGTGTCCGGCACCGCGACCCTCCACGCGGCCGCCCACAGCACGCCGATGGTCGTCTTCTACAACATCAGCCGCGGGGCCTGGCACTTGGCGGGCCGATGGCTCGTCCAGACACGGACGATGTCCCTGCCAAACCTCATCGGTGAATCAATAGGCCTTGGACGGGTCGTCCCCGAGTTGATGCCCCACTTCGGCGATGCCGATGCCCTGGTCCGGGCGCTTTCGCCCCTGCTCGCCGAGGGCCGTTCCCGACACGCCCAACACATAGCGTTCGCGGCTATCCGAAAGCGCTTCACCCAACAGCGCTTTGAGCACGCTGCGGCCGACGCCCTGCTCGCGGTGCTGCCAGAAGCATAGGTATTATTACGGATTAACCGGGTAGGCGTGACGGGAATGTGAACTTACCCAGGAATCGTGCGCTTTACCCGCGCCACCCGGTCAGATCACAAGCCTAAGCGGTGGAATCGCAAGCCGACACCCATGCCAGACTCACGCATGGAACAGATCGACGCCGGTGGAATAGGCGCTCATGGCCGGCGGATTGCTCCCTCGGAAGACGCAATCCATTTAGGAACTGAACCTTACCGACACGCCCACCCGCAAGCTACCCCCAATTGAGGGTATTTTGCTTGACAATACCAGTGCAATGACTGATACTAGCTGATCTTCTGGCTGTAACTTCGGCCCAGGCCTGACCCACATCCACGGCAAGCGGGGCATCATGGGAAAGTCTCAACGATTAAGGCTCTCTGATGTTCGAGGTGTGTTCCGCATCCTCAGCGATGCGCGGGACCTGCGCCACGACCGTATTCAGCAGGACACCCTCATCATCAACTCGTTGTCGGAGTTGCTTGGGAACGACTTCGGATATGCGCTGCAATTCGAAGGGTTCAGGCCCCAGGCCACGACAAGGATTAAGCAGTTTGTGCGGGGGGACAACTGGGACCCGGTCGCGACCCACTTCATGTCAGAATGGGGCAAGACCTCCGAATTCGAAGAAGACCCGATGATGCTCGCGACATGGGACAAGACCGAACCGGTCTACACCACGAAGCGATCGATGGAGTTGTCGTTCGAAGAGTTACGGCGGTACCGGATATTCGAGGAGCTGGTGGAACCGGCGTCGATCAGCGACACGGTCTTTACGTTCTTCCGCTACCCGCGGAGCAACCGAGCCCGAATGTACATCTTCCCACGCAAACTGCCCCAGAAAGATTATGAGGCCAGGCAACTCCGCATCGCCCACCTGTTCATCACGGAACTGCTGCGTCTCTACCATGAGGGCCGGCTCGAGCCACGGGGCCCGCTGAACACCCTGCCCCCCCGCCTGGCGCGCATCGCCCGCCAACTCATGACCGATCAGAACCAGCGGCAGATCGCCCGGTCCCAGAACCTCTCCTACCACACCGTCCGCAGCTACACAAAGGAGTTGTACGACACCATGGGCGTGAGCAGCCGCGAGGCGTTGGTGACGAAGCTGATGGGTCGGCGGAAGTGAGCACGAGTGCGTGGCAGGTCGTATCGTTCGGTGTAAGGCCGTGCGCATCGTTCTCTTATTCTCTGGCCTCTGCAAGATCAATACACCGTACCCTGCTAGCTGCAAACCCCTGGAGGCTTAGCCGTCATCCTCTGTGTTCAGCGTGATCCGATACAGGCTCATTCGGGCTGTGACGTAAAGGGTTTGGCCGTCGTTGGCGAAGGTGCAGTTGCTGGGGCGTTCGGGGTGGGGATGAGGGCGGCGCGTGTGCCGTCGGGGTTGAATGTTTGAGCCCATGATACCCCCGAGACCATGCGGTCGTGTACACTTCAAGGCATGATGAGCGGACGGCTTGGGTTCGGCATTTTGGGGACGGGGAACATCGCGCACCAGTTCGCTCAGGGGGTCGCGGGTGCTAAGCGATGCACGATTTCGGCGGTAGGCTCACGCGGCGCCGAGGCGGCGATGGCGTTTGCCAAACGGTTCGATATCCCGTCGGCCCACGGGTCGTATGACGCGCTGCTGGCGGACGAGACGGTGGACGCGGTGTACGTGTCGTTGCCGAACTCGATGCACCACGAATGGACGGTCAAAGCGCTCAACGCGGGCAAGCACGTGTTGTGCGAGAAGCCGATCGCCTGCGGATTGGCTGAGGCGCAAGAGATGTTTGACACGGCGGACCGACGCGGGCTGCTGCTGGTTGAAGCGTTTATGTACCGCTCGCACCCTTTGACCCAGGCGGTCCTCGAAGCGGTGCGAGGCGGGGCTGTCGGCCGGGTGAAGCTGATCCGGACGAGCTTTTGCTACTGCACGAGCAAGGTCGAGGGGAACGTGCGTTTCAGCCCGGAATTAGCGGGCGGGGCGCTGATGGACATCGGCTGCTACTGCGTGGACTTTGCACGTCTATTGACAGGTGCGGAGCCGGCGTCGATCCAATGTACCGGCCATGCTCACCCGACAGGTGTGGATGACTACGTGGCGGGGGCTCTGGGGTATGCCGACGGTGTGCTATTATCTTTTTGCTGTGGGATGACGGTCCAGACAGACAACGCGGCGCTGATCTGTGGGGACCTGGGGTTTATCCGTGTGCCGGTGCCTTGGAAGCCGCCGGTGCATGGAGCGGAATATGTGGTGGACGCGATGACCCCGCCAAAACAGGACGGCGTACGTAACTTGGGCGGGCCTAAGCGGCGGACGATACGGTTGGATGCCGGCGGTCCGTTGTACGGGTTGGAGGCCGACGACTTCGCGGCGGCGGCGCTGGGTCAGGCGGCCGCGATGATGACAAAGGACGACAGCCTGTCGAACATGCGTGTGCTCGATGAGATGAGGCGACAGATAGGGCTGGGATATTAGCTGGGGGTATTCAATTTCCTACATAAACACTTCTTGTGCAACCGGTGTAGGTGACACCGCTTGTGTAAAGTCTCATCTGCAGATGCCTGCCTTGGTGGTATCGCCTTTCCACCCGGGTGTCCGCTATGATCTGTGCGCCCTTGCGGTTGTTTTCGTATCGTTTTTCGTACAGTGATTTTTTCGAGTGAGTTCGGCATGAAACTCCAATTGGTCCACGTCGATCGGATCATCGACCTACGGCACGCGGTGCTGTGCAGGGGACGACACCGCAAGCATGCGCACTTCGTGGGTGACGCCGAGACGACCACGATTCATATCGGAGCGATCATCGGCAAACACGCGGTGGGCTGCCTGACGATCCTGGATCGGCCGTTCAGCGGCGAGCCGGCGTGGCAGTTGCACGGGATGGCGGTGGACCCGCTGTACCAGGGCGGGGGTATCGGGCGTTCACTGTTGTCCTTCGCGGAGACCCGGCTGCGTCAGATCGACACATACCCGTATGTCTGGTGCAACGCGTGTGTGCCGGCGATCCAGTTCTACGAGAAATTCGGCTGGGTGGCGGTATCGGATGAGTTTGTCGTCCCGCACACAGGCCTGCACAGGACGATGCTCAAACGGCTCTGATGCACATCCCGGTTTTTTCTCGTGCGTTCACCCACGGCAATATCTCCACGTTCGGGGAACTTTGCGTTTGACCAACGCGCGGATCTGCGATCCGCCGCTAAATGGCGAGTCCACGTGACGGGGAAAGATTGATCGGTGTTAAGAGCGCGGGTACCGCAGACGCGCGGGGATTCATTGGGATGTGTATGGGGCGGCTGGCGCTTTGTAATTCGGCCCCATGCCTGGGGCTTCGCAAAGCACAAGCGGCTTGCCCACATCGTTTTTTCAGTTATGCGAAGCCCTGAGCCTGCTGGAAAAAGCTGGGCAGATGCGCGTACCAAACGGGGGCCTCGGTGCGATCCCGTCTGGTTTCGATTACCCCGCCTTAGGCACGTTCTGGTCGATTGGCGCGGCTTGGAAGATATTGTTTCCGCCCGCGGCTTTGGCGGCGTACATGGCCTTGTCGGCGGTCATCACGAGTTGCTCGAAGCTGGCCCCCGCAACGCCTGAGCCGTTGTAGGTCGCCAAGCCTATGCTGACGGTGATCGAGAGGATGCGGCCCCCGTCGATCCCGATCTTGAACTGCTCAACACGTCGGCGGATCTTCTCAGCGATGGACACGGCCTCGACGGCGTCTATGCCCGGCATGACCATCGTGAACTCATCCCCGCCGTAGCGCCCGACGCGCCCGCCGGTCGGAACGCTTTCGTTCATCGCCGAGGCCACCATCTGCAGCACGTGGTCGCCCACGTGGTGGCCGTGATTGTCGTTGATCGGTTTGAACTTGTCCGCGTCCAGGAAGATCACTGACAGGGGCTTGCCGGTACGTGACGATTCGTCAAACGTCTGCTTGAGCAACTGGTCCAGCCCGCCGCGATTGAGCGTACTGGTCAGCGGATCGTAGTGAGCCTGATCGCTGAGCTGCTGGTTTTCATGTTCGAGCTTGGAGGCGTCCTGGATCATCTGGATCGACAGGTCCGACAAGGTCTGGTTTGCCCGGGTGATCAGGTCCTGCGCGGTCAACTCGACGCAGCTATCGATCTCGAAGAGCTTGCCTAGCTCGGTTGTGCCGGTCTGGATCTGTTCGAGGAATTTGCCAGCCCGGTCCTGATCCAGGTCGAACCATTGTTTGGCATATCGGAGGTAGGCGCGTGTCCTGGCGTCCTGCTGCTCGGTCGGGCCCAGGAAACAGTCAGCGGCCTTGGCGCCCAGAGCGATCGACCGGACCAGAGGCTGGTACTCCGGCTCGACCTCGTCGGGGGACTCGTGATGCCGGATCACCGAGATCAGGATCGGTGGGAGGATCCACTTCTGGGCCAGAGCCTCGCCGACCTCTGCGTGATCCAGTTTCATCGCTTCCAGTTCGAGCATACGCAGCTTGCCGTGGCTGTGCACGGTCTGCTCGAGGACCTTGACATACTTGCCCCGCAGTGCCTGCAGGAGCACGATAACGCCCAGGTCCTGAAGCATCCCGGAGATGAAGGCTTCTTCGTGGTGGGGGAACTGTAGCTCCCGCCCGATCGTGTGCGCCCCGACCGAAGCGAACAAACTCCGCTTCCAAAGAAACCCCGGGTCGAAATCCTCGCCGCCCATGCTCTTTAACTGGGGGACCAGGCTAAAGCCCAGCGCCAGCATCTTCACCGCGTTGAGCCCGAGCATCCCGGTGGCGCGCTCGACGGTGGTGATCCGATGGCGCAGGCCGTAGAAACTGCTGTTGATCGTGCGGAGGATCTTGGTCGAGATCGCCGGGTCCTGCGCCAGGACCTCTCCCAACTCCCGGATGCTGACGTTATCATCACCGCACATCTCGATCACACGCGCAGCGATCGCCGGGAAGCTTGGAAGCCGATCACACTTCAGGATGCGGTCAAGTAACTGCTGATCCATATACGCATCAACTCCCAATCCAAGCCAACCCTACGGGTCGGATCGGTTCCCTGATTCAGGTGGGACCAGTACTGCTTGAGCAGTCCCCCCCCTACGAAGCCACCGGAGGTATCCAGTGCCAACATATGTAGATTCGACCATTTCGTGGTTAGCCTGAAACAACCCAAACGAGATATGTATCTCTTTCCCACATCTGGACATCAGACTTTTTTATCTGATAGAGATGAGTTACCCCCCCCCCACCCCAAGCCGGATATCCGCGCCAAACGAGCGCTTTCTGCCGGCCCGGCGTTGCGTAAACCGCTAGACAGGGGATAATGCCCGCCGACTGAGCCTAAAGGACCCGGAGCCCGGCCTATGAAGATCGCGATCGCATGTGACCACGGCGGCTACCCCCTGAAACAACCCCTGGCGGACCTGATGCAGGCCCTGGGCCATGAGGTGCTGGACCTGGGGGCCCACGAGCTGAACCCAACAGACGATTATCCGGACTTTGCCCGATACGTCGGACAGGCCATCCAACACGGACAGGCCCAGCGCGGCGTACTCATATGCGGCTCGGGTGTCGGCGCCAGCGTCGCCGCCAATAAGCTCGACGGGGTCCGCGCCGCGGTCTGCCACGACACCTACTCCGCCGGGCAGGGTGTCGAGCATGACGACATGAACGTCCTGTGCCTGGGCGCGCGGATCGTAGGCGAAGCTTTGGCCGTCGAACTGGTCAAGGCTTTTGTGTCTACCAGCTTCACCGATGAACCGCGCCACACACGCCGGCTTGAAAAGGTCAAAGCCATCGAAGCCGCCCAATAGCCCGGGCCCGGCTCCCCGTGTTATCCTGGGTCTACGGCCGGGAGATCGGGCTGATGATCACCAGCTCCTCGTTCAACGTCTGGGACGTCCGCCGGGTCGTCTTCCTGGGCATCCGCTTCATCCGATGAATCCGCCTGATCGACCACGGGGGCCGGCTTGAGCGACCACAGCGTCTGCTGCAACTCGGTCACCGCCAGCAGGCTCATGGCGCTGGGCGCCAGCGCCAGGCGGTTGTCCCACAACGCCATACGCACACCGCCTAGCGCAGCTGACCGGTCACGGACGTAGTAGCTGTTGACTTCATCCATCATCAATTGCCCGGTGAAGCGGGCGGCGTATCCGCAAGTCAGCAGCCAGCCGAGCTTGTCCCGGTCTTGCGTGGCTGCCGGGTCGCGCAGTGCGATGGCTATGAGCATCAGCGGCTGGGCATTGCGCCAGTCGGGGTTCGGTGGGCTCCCCGCCGGGCCGGGCGTCAGGACGAACCCGCCGAGCACATCATCCGGGCCCAGCACCGGGTGCTCGATCACTTGGCGCTGGCACAGCCGACCGATCACCTGAGCCACCCGGTCCCGGCGCTGCGCAAGCGCCTCGGCCCGCTTGCCGGTCGGGTCGGCCTCCGCCAGTACCCCCCCGGCGAGCTCATCGGTCAGCGCCAGCCACGGCAGGGCCGACAGGTTCGGCGGCCTTTGCCCGCCCCAGAGATGTTGCAACTGGGCCCACACCACCTCGCCCAGAGCCGCTTGCCGGGTCTGGGCATACCAACTCCCCAGGGCCGCGGTCATCAGCGCCGCCGACGCATCGCTGGGCGGAGCCTGACCCCCTGCCCCCGAGCCCCGAGCCTTAACCAACGAGACAAGCCGAGCCCCCAGCCGATCGCGTAAATCCTTGTCGCCCTCGCCCGCCGGGGTTTCCACCAAAGCCAGCAGCACCAGTGCCAGCACCCGCGGATCCGCCGCGTCCCCGGCTTCAAGGGACTTGAGCCCCAACCGTGTCACCACACGTAGTGATCGCTCGACGAAAATCTCCGAAGCCAGATCGCCCGGCCTGGCCGAATGCAGGTACCGGCTGTGACGCATCAAGGCGAAACAGACCAGCGCCGCCTGATCGTCCGGTGCGATCTGTGGCTCGAAACGGCCGCTGGTCGGGTGATACGTCCCACGCACCTGGCCGTCGCTGGTCAAGCGCGCAAACAGGTGTTCGACCAGCCGGTCTCCTAAACTCTCCAGCGCGTGGTCGCTGAGCGCAAATCGTGGCAGGTCGGCGTTGCCGCGGATCAAGACCGTCGGCCTCATGTCCGAAACCGGACGTGCCAGGTGATGCGTCTGAAACCGAAATAGCTTGACCCCATCAGGCCGGGCGACCCCGGGGGCGAGTGAACGGTCCAGGCTAAGGCGCTTAAGCCCCAACACAACCTGGCTCGACGGGGAGATGTTGCGTGCGATCGCCTCGCCAGGCCAGACAAACGACACCGACCCGGGACGCGAGCCGACAAAACCCAGGCCGTGATAGCTCGGCGCAAATCGGGCGTAGACCTCGTCCGGCCCGGCGTCGGCAGGCACACGGACAGGCTGCATCCCGTAGCCAAGCTCCAACTCGATCACCACACGTTGGCTGACCTCCGCCACCGTCAACACCTTTGGCTCATGCTGGGGACGCTGCTGCACCAGGCCCCGCACCTGCGCATCGGTAAGGCTCTGACGGACCCCCGCCATCGCCTGCTCGGTCGCCTGGGCCAGCATCGGCAACAGATCCACAGCCCCCCCCGCCTCTGCGCCTTCCCACGCACCGCCGCCACTTAGGATCGCCGACCGGTACGCCTGACCTTGGCCGACCTCGAACCCCTCGATCCGTAACGTCATCCTGACACCAAACAGCCCGGTGACCCGGATCGGATCGGCCTTCTCCAGCGAAGCCTCGCCCAGCGCTAGCCAATCCTCGACCTGGCGGTGGGCCCGCAGGGCGTGGCTGGCGTCCACCAGGGGCGCGTCGATCATCTCCCCGGGCCCCGCCCCCGCCTGCGCCTGGGCATCAACCGGCCCCATGAGCGACCCTACAACCGCTATCACCAGCCAGCCGGCCCAGGCCCACGCGACGCCCCCCCGCAACACAGACCCGCCAGGCATGTGGTTTTCCGGCAACATGCGTCCTGCGCCCAAAGTGGCTAAAAAAAATCTTAACGGTCGTATCTTATTGTATTTCAATAAATTATATCCGATAGCCGGGGCCCGCCCAGACATGGCACGGCCGTTGATGGTATCTTAGCGTCCCGACGCGGAGAGTCCCATGATTAGTGCCGTCTTCATCATGAACGCCGATCAGATCGCCAAACGGCGAAAGATCATCATCCTCGCGATGCTGACCTTCGCGGCGCTGTGCTAGGCCGTCGACGACCGCTCAAAACACAACAGGCTTTTCACGCCCACCCGAATCCGGGTGGGTTTTTGTTTTAGTCTCCCGCATACGCCAAGTGGTCTGGCCGCCCATATCCCGAACGGCGGAGTCAGGACTCGGTGGGAGAAGCAGCGAGCGCCTTGTACTGTTTGACGAAGCTATGAACTATGTCGAGCGGCATACTCTTGAAATGAGTCCACACAACTTTGAATGCACCACGCCAGGTCGTTGTGTAACAATCCTGCCTATGTGAAGCCCAGCGAGCAAGCCGCGACTGAACTGCTAGCTGCACCCTCAGTTGGTCATGGTTGTAAATGTCAAGGATCACTGTTTCGGAGTCGAATGGCACCACCTCAACTGAATGTGATGCAATTCGACCACAATGATAACGCAACATTTCTGCGAGGGAGCAACCCGATAGGATCCGGATTAGATACAGACCCGACAGATCCTCCTCTAAATTGAACTCGCTAGTAATCAGCCAAGTATTATCCGCCGCGCGTGATATCAGTTGATACATATCAACACTCTCCCGCGATGGGTACATCAATAGCATAATCTGACTGTCATCAGACAGACACAGGTCAAGATCTGTCTTAAGGATGCCTGCTCTCTCATTATTGCAGAAGGTTCCGACGTGGATAAAAGTATTCGAACTCGCTGGGCTCCCATTAATTTCTGCAATGGTTCTGTGTGAAGCTTGCCCCTGATCACCACACACGGGGACCAGTCGACGGATATAACGACGTTGAAACCTCGCCACCAGTACAAGCACGAAGCAACAGACCACGGCAATAACAATCGGCCCGCCGACGATCAACGCGACCAACCAGAAGAGCAGGTTATGTGACCATGACATGGTGGTAGCTTAACACACGACCTACGCCAACTCGGGGAACGCCTTGCAGACGACTTCGACCAGGCCCTTGACGTGTTCGGTGGAGGCGTCCATCAGCTTCTTTTCATCGGCGTTGAGGTCGATCTCGATGATCTTCTCGACGCCGGTAGCGCCCAGCAGGACCGGGACGCCGACGAAGTAGCCCTTGCCGGCTTCGCCGACGGCGTACTCTCTTTCGCAGTAGGCGGCGCAGGGGAGGATGCGCTTCTTGTCCTTGATGATGGCCTCGACCATGTCGATCACGCCGAGCGCCGGAGCGTAGTAGGCGCTGGTGCCCATGAGCTTGACGATCTCGCCGCCGCCGACCTTGGCGCGATCGACGCAGGCGGTGATCTTGTCTTGGCTAAGCAGCTGCGATACCGGCACGCCGTGCACGGAGGTGTAGCGCGGTAGCGGGACCATGTCGTCGCCGTGGCCGCCCAAGAGCAGGGCGCTGATGTCTTCGACTGACACACCCAGTTCCATAGCGATGAACGTGCGGTAGCGCGCCACGTCCAGACACCCCGCCTGCCCGACGATGCGCTGCGTGGGGAAGCCGGTGGCTTTCCAAGCGGTATAGACCATGGCATCCAGGGGATTGCTGACCACGATGACGATGGCTTCGGGCGCGTGCTTGGCGATGTTCTCGCTAACCGAGCGCACGATCTTGACGTTGGTGGCTACCAAGTCGTCTCGGCTCATGCCCGGCTTGCGCGGGATGCCGGCGGTGATCACCACCACGTCGGCGCCGCTGATATCTTTGTAGTCTGAGGTGGCGGAGACGTTGGCGTCGAACCGCTCGATCGGGCCACACTGGGCCAGGTCCAGCAGCTTGCCCTTGACGCGGTCCTCGGCGTCGGGGATATCCACCACCACAACGTCGCCCAACTCTTTGACCGCTGCCCACAAGGCGCAGCTCGCCCCGACGTTGCCGCCGCCGATCACCGCTATCTTGGCACGCTTTGGCATGCTGAAATCTCCTTGGAGTAAAGGTGCGATCCGGATATTTAGGAAGGTGAATGATAGGCGAACAAGCCCTATACTCAAGTGTTCGGCTGGCGGTGGAGTTTCCCGCCACGAGCCGCGACCGTGAGGGAGCGGTCCGGATGGTGTCGGCACTAGAGTTGGCCCGGCGTCTGCGGATGGTAAAAGGGCCTTTCATGGACTTATCGCGGGCGTCTACACCGAACCGTGTTTGTCGAGGCGCTTGTACGACGCATTGGGGGCTTGCTCCACCCGGACCGCTCCCTTATCCGCCTAAGGCGGACGGCTCGTAATGGAAGGTTTTTTATGCCAGAAGTACTCGAAGGCGATCTAATGACCCGCGACGCGAAGATCGCGCTGGTGGTGAGCCGGTTCAACGACTTTATCACCAGCCGTCTGCTTGACGCGGCGGTGGATTGCTACAGCCGACACGGTGGCGACGCGGGTCAGCTAACGGTCGCGCACGTGCCTGGGAGCATGGAACTACCGGTGGCGGCGATGAAGCTAGCCAAGACCCGTAAGCCCGACGCCGTGGTTTGCTTGGGGTGTGTGATCCGCGGGCAGACGAGCCACTACGACCACGTGGCCAGCGAAGCGGCTCACGGGATCGCGCGCGTGGGCATTGAAACTGGTGTGCCCACGATCTTCGGCGTAATCACGGCTGACACGCTTGAGCAGGCCATCGAGCGGGCCGGCTCCAAGCAGGGCAACCAGGGCGCCAAGGCGATGCTGGCGGCGATCGAGATGGTGAACCTTTTAAAGACGATTTGAGGGGCGGCGCGGGCTCATGACGCGGTTAGACCATTCCGCTGTTCTTTACTTTATCCGTTTGTTAATAAGCCATGTCCACACGACACCAGATCAGATGCCTTGCGATGCAGGTGCTCTATCAATTCGACGTGCGCGGCGTGGGAGACGCGGCTGATATTCTCGCGGGGCTGGATGGCAGCGATGCTAACGAGGGCGCGCGGCAAGAGGCGTTTGAGTTGGCCAAGGCCGCCTGGGGCAGCCACGACCAGGCGGACGGGCTTGCCAGTGAGTTGGCGCCCCAGTGGCCCGCGTACCGCCAGCCGCCGGTGGACCGGGCGATCTTGCGGTTGGCGTACCACGAGATGGTCTCGGGTCACGCGCCGGTGCGCGTGGCGATCAACGAAGCGATTGAACTGGCCAAGGCGTACAGCGCCGAGCAGTCGCCTGGCTTCATCAACGGCGTGCTGGACAAGATGGCCAGGCAGATCAGGCAGCGATCGGCGGCGCAGACGGCGGTGGTCGTGACGCCGCCCGCTGGTGCATCGGATGCTGAGTCGGCGGACGCGGGCCTGGACGCGACAGAACAGTCTTAGAAGCTGTTTCGAAACCCCTCTCCCCTTGAGGGGAGAGGCTGGGTGAGGGGTGAGAGCCTGGAAAAAACACAAGCACTCGACCCTCCCCTAACCCCTCCCTGAAAGGGAGGGGGATATTTTGGAAACAGCTTCTTAACAGTACACGGCTGTAAACACGTTCAGGGTTGGGTATCATTTGCCCGACAACGAGCGGCTTCTTTATTTATCTTCTGCACCGACCACCCATGGCGCTATTCAAAACCGCATTCAACAAGCTCAAGCAAGGCTTAGCCAAGACACGCAGCGGGCTCGTGAGCGGGCTGCGGTCGGTGCTGGGCGGCAGGGCGCTTAGCGCGGAGTTGCTGAGCGAGTTGGAAGCGAAACTGATCCAGGCGGACGTGGGCGTGGCCACGGCGGCGAAGCTCACCCAAGAGCTAAGCGACGCGTGGAAAGCCGGGAAGGTCAGCCAGGGCGAGCAGGCGTTGGATTATTTGAAGCAGCGGTTGGCGGCTGATTGGCCCGACCACGACCGGCGGTTGCGGTACGCGCCGGACGGGGGTGGGCCGACGGTGATCCTGATCGCCGGCGTGAACGGCGCGGGCAAGACGACGAGCATCGCGAAGATCGCCAAGAGCCTGCGCGACGAGAACAAGTCGATTGTGCTGGCCGCGTGTGACACGTTCCGCGCCGCGGCAGTCGAGCAACTAGAGATATGGTCCGGCAGGCTTGGCGTGGAAGTGGTCAAGGGTCAGCAGGGGGGCGACCCGGCTGCCGTGGCGTTTGACGCGTGCGAGGCGGCGGTGGCAAGGGGCGCGGACGTATTGATCGTTGACACAGCTGGGCGGTTGCACACACAAGACAGCCTGATGCGCCAGCTCACGAAGATTAAGAATGTTTGCGCCAAGAAAATTCCGGGGGCCCCGCACGAGGTGATCCTTGTGCTCGACGCGACCGTGGGCCAGAACGCGATCACCCAAGCGAAGGTCTTTGCGGAGGCGATCGACGTGACGGGCATCTTTCTAGCCAAGCTCGACGGGACGGCGCGCGGTGGGATCGTTGTGGCGATTCGCGATCAGTTGGGTATCCCGGTCAAGTTCATTGGCGTGGGCGAGACGCCCGACGACGTGGAGCCGTTTGAGCCGGGGCGGTTTATCGAAGCGCTGTTCGCGGAGTGAGCAATAGAGATGCACTCGTTGGGTGCCACGCAGCAGCCCGTCAGGGTGCTGTGTGCATCGGACCCAACACACATCAGCCTTCGGCGTGATGTGTGGCACCCACCGTATCGTGGCACCACGCGAAGTACGTCACAACTACGTCGTCGGTGAACAAATTATCGAGGCTTTCGAAGAGTGGGAGCAGTTAGGAGGCTTTTGATGTACACGGTAGCACGTTTCACATCGAGTAATACGGCAAGTCAAATGCTTGATCGCGTTGGTGCTGAACTTAATGCGGTGATTCCTGGGGCGTACTCTGGCCTTCGGCATGCTGGCGATGGATTTGCTTACGACCTTTCTAGCGCTGATAGCTGGCGCGAGCATCAAGGTGCAATACTCAATTTCATACGTGTGGGCCATCTAGTGATTTCAAAGGCATTGCAAAAACAGTTGGATGTTGATATTGATATTGCGATCGAGCCAGAGGACCTCCACGGGACTAACATTTTTTGTATTTATGTCGATCCTGAAATAACTTCGGCCTTAGCCAAGGTGGGAGTCGGTTTTACAGTATCGATTTATGGCGGTGGCGATTCTGGCAACAGTTTGTAGGTCAGGTTAATGACCTGACCTACTTGTCTTTGTCAAAATTTGAACAACCCGTCGCTGTGGGTTGGGCAGCGGCAGATCATTAATCTTGTCGAGTTTTCGCCATTGGCCGCGTCCGGGGCGGAGCCGGCCTGATTCAACATCCGCTGTCCAGCAAATAAAGCCGATCGTTCGGTGCGTGGTCTGGTGTGCGAATTGCGCGGCCTGCTTGGGTGGGGTGATGTTTAGGCCTAGGTGCTGCGACACCCACTGCTTGATGTGAATGTTTGTTTGTGATCGCTTCGGCGCGTCTTCGACCGTTGGCATCTGCCACATGTTGGACCACAGCCCGCGGCTGGGGCGCTGCTGAAACAGGTATTGCCCGCCACGGTGTAGGGCTATCACATGGTGCTGGACGGGTTTCGGGAGTTTGCGGGGCAGCTTGACGGGTAGACGCTCGGGCACGCCTTGTTGGTACGCCTTACACATCGTGGCCACGGGGCAGTCGCCACACAGCGGGTTTCGCGGCAGGCAGACCAAGGCGCCTAGTTCCATCATCGCCTGGTTGAAATCGCCAGCCCGCTTGGCCGGCACCAACTGCCCAGCTAATAACCACAGTTGTTTCTGCGTGGCGGGTGAGTCGATCGGCTGTTCGATGGCGTGCCAGCGGGCGAGCACGCGGGCGACGTTTCCGTCTAAGAGCGGCTCGCGTTTCCCAAACGCGATCGAGGCGATGGCCCCGGCTGTGTACCGGCCTACCCCCGGAAGTTTTAGTAACTGCTCGGCGGTGTCGGGGATGCGCCCGCCGTTTTCATCGACGATCTGTTTAGCCGCGGCGTGCAGGTTTCGCGCGCGGCGGTAGTAGCCCAGGCCTTGCCACTGTCGCAGCACGTTTTGTTCATCAGCCCCAGCCAGTGCCGCCACACTCGGAAACACCCCAATAAAACGGTTGAAGTAGTCGATGACCGTAGCGACCTGGGTTTGCTGGAGCATGGCCTCGCTAACGAACACGTGGTAGGGGTCGGGTTGTTGGCCCGGCTCGGCGCGCCACGGCAAGTGGCGGTGGTGGGCGTCGTACCACTTGAGTAGCGCCCGGCGTAGTTTTTGTGGGGCGGGCGGTGTGGGCGTGGGGGACGGGGTTGGCGGTGTGCTTTTAGAGCATTTTGCCATTTCGTGTGCGGGTGTTTGGTTGCGAGATCGGTCTTTTGCCTCATTCGTGACCGCTCCCTGACGGTCGCGGCTCGTCGTGGGGCCATCCACCAAATTGAAAGATGATTTTGGCAAGGTGTTGGGCTTTTACGGGGCTTTCATCCGTGCTTGGTGAAACAGGGTCTAAGCGGTATGCTAACGATACATTCACACACTGCCCTGGGCCACACCATTTGGCACGCACAGCATGACAACCACCCACCGACAAACCTTGCCGACCACGCGCGGGTCCATGACGCACAAGTTCCAGATCATGGGCCACGAGGGATACCTGACCATCGGGCTATTTGAGAGCGGTCAGCCGGGCGAGATTTTTATCAAGATGTCCAAAGAAGGGTCCACGCTCAGCGGGCTGGTGCAGGGGTTCTGCCGTGCGTTTAGCTTGGCGTTGCAGTTCGGGCTGCCTTTGGAGGAGGCGGTGGCGCGGTTCAAGGGGATGCGTTTCGAGCCGATGGGCCACACGTCCAACCCCGACATCCCCGAAGCGATGAGCATTATTGATTATGTGGCTTGCTACTTGGAGCGGTCTTTTATTATCGAGCCCAGCAAACTGAAGCTGCAGCCGGCGGGGCGGAAGTAAGGCGGGTTGGCTGGGGCTAGTTCGTTGTAGGTGGACATGCCCCGGGGTTCGTAACATTTGGGCTGGGGCACGCTTCGCTTAGCCCCAAGCACTCGGCGATCGGTGAAAGGAGCACATCATGGCTGGTTGGACTACTGAATGGAAGTACCCTAGCGAGGAAATGCCCCAGGCGGCGTTTTGGTCTTATCAGCGCTGGTATACGGATGTCGCTCATCGGGGCAGCCACCCCAAAGAAGCCGCGGAACGAAACGGCGACATGCACTACGAAAAGCTCAAGGGCTATAAGAACGAGACCTACTCCGTGCGCCTAAGCCAGAAACACCGCGTCGTATTCGAGGCGGATAAAGCCAAAATGAAGGTGACCATTCTCCAGGTCGGCGGGCACTACTGATTGGGTGTGGGAAAGGGGCTGGCGGGGGCAGGCGTGGTTATAGTTCATCGCCTCGGTACAGACCGCTCCCTGATCCGCCTGAAGCGGACGGTTCGTGGTGGTGCGCTACACTCAATCGAAAAACGTTCTACAGGGTAAAAACCAGAGGTTTTATGGTTCCGGGCGCTATTTCTTGACCGCCCTCACCCGACGCACTACCGTTGACCGTTGCGGATAACAACTGGGCCGGCGCTTTTAATGATCAACGAAAAAGGCAAGGACAAGTGCGGCGTGTTCGGTCTGTGGGGCGCGCCCGACAGCGCCGAGCGTATCTACACAGGTCTGTACGCTCAGCAGCACCGCGGCCAAGAATCGGCGGGCATCGCGGTCAGCGACGGCGCGGGTCTGCGTGCCCACGTGGGCATGGGGCTGGTCTCCGAGGTGTTTTCCCGTTCCGTCTTGGATCAACTCACCGGCAAAGCCGGCATCGGCCACAACCGCTACTCGACGACCGGGTCGAGCCACGCGGGCAACGCACAGCCGCTCATGGAAGGCTACATCGGCGGGCAGGTGGCTGTGGCGCACAACGGGAACCTGATCAACGCCGGGCTGTTGCGGGACAACTACGAGCAACGCGGCCACATATTTCACACCTCGACCGATACCGAGGTGATTATCCATCTGCTGGCTTCGCACCATTTGTCGAAGGAAGACCCGCTCACCGAAGCCTTGCAACACCTGCAGGGGGCTTACTCGCTGGTGTTTTTGTTTGCGGATCGTATCGAAGCGGTGCGTGACCCCTGGGGGTGGCGGCCGCTGGTGTTGGGGCAGACGGAAGACGGGCACGACTGCGTGGCTAGCGAGACGGTTGCTTTCGATGCGATCGGCGCCAAGTTCGTTCGCGAGGTTGAGCCGGGCGAGATCATCACGCTAAGCGATAGCGGCGTGTCGAGCAGGCGGTTCGCCGATGCGCAGCGTCCCGCGCAGTGCATCTTTGAGCATGTTTATTTCGCCAACCCCAGTTCGCGGGTGTTCGGCGACACGGTTCAGATCGTGCGTGAGAAGCTTGGCCGTAAGTTGGCTCAGGAATCGCCGGTGGACGCGGACTATGTGGTACCCATGCCCGACTCGGGTCGCGCGGCGGCGGCGGGGTTCGCCGCTGAGAGCGGCATCCCCTGTCGCGAGGGGATTATCCCCAACCGTTACGTGGGGCGGACGTTTATCCAGCCCACGCAGAAGCAGCGTAGCTTGGCGGTGCAGCTCAAGCTCAACGCCGTGCCCGAAGTTATTGCGGACAAGCGGATCGTCGTGGTGGATGATTCGATCGTCCGCGGCACGACCACGCGCACAAAGATGCACCAGCTCCGCCGCGCGGGCGCCAAGGAGATCCATCTGAGGATTAGCTGCCCGCCCGTGCGCAACCCGTGTTACTTTGGGATTGATTTTCCTGATTCGTCGCAACTGATCGCCGCGAAGCGGGACGTAGAGGAGATCCGCGAGTTTTTAGAGGTCGACTCCCTGCACTTTTTGTCGCTTGAGGGCATGCTTAGCTGCGTGAGCCGTCAGCCGGAGCATTATTGCCACGCGTGCTTTAGCGGCGACTACAGGCTGAACGTTGCCAAGCCGGTCAGCAAGCTCGATCTGGAGCCGCATCAGTTGAAGATGTTTCGGTAGGTATTTTTACCAGGGTGGTAAACAAGGTTTTGGGGCACGCGTGGAGCCGTGCGATCGATATGGGGGCTTACAAGCTCGGCGTTATGACGGCGTCTCAGTTAGATAACCATTTAATTGCAAATGCTTTGACACCCGCTTTCTACGGGCTAAACTAATGAGTGAGTATCGGCACAGCAGGGCTGCCCGTTGGGGGGGGCTAGAGGGTCGTCTTCCCATACCGTGGTAGCTCATCGGACTCATAGGTTTAGCGTTATTGTGAGGGTCTATGCCACCATCGCCGGAACATCGGTCTAGCCTCGGGCGGGTTCCTCAAGGGTATGCGGTGATCCCGGTCAGCGAGGACCAGGCGGCGGCGTCTTTGCGCATCGGGGTGCTGGTGCGCCAAGAGCCGGACCCCGTGGCGGGGCACTTTGTGGTGTTGCGCGACACGGTCGATGCCCAGGTCTTCCTGGGCGCGGTCACGGACACCGTCGGACGCGTGACGCAGTGGGTGGAGGTGTGGGTCCAGAACCTGGCGGGTCTGACGCAGGTCGTCCCCGCGTACCTCGAAGCGTTATCCAACCACGCGTTGGACCAGCGGTGGAAAGAGCAAGCCGCCAGCTTCGCGCAACTCGACGAAGCGACCGTCATCCACACCGGCTGGGAAAGCCACCACCCCAAGCCGGTGTTTTTAGACCTGGACAAGAAGCAACCGATCCACCCGCTCGACGCCCAGTCGGGCGAGCATTGGGCGTTGTGCCAGGACGATGGGTTTTTAGAGCAGAAGAAACTGCCGGCTTACAGCACGTCGCTGCACCGTTATTTGTATCTGAAGGAGATGGGGGGTCAGTCGCCGGTTGTGACGGTGACTGCTGATTCGCCCAGCAACGATAGCTGCTGGCCGATGTCGAAGCTGACCGACAGCCAGGGCGGGCGACTTGTGCCCCTGAACGCGGGCGGTGGGCTGATGATGGTGCGCCCGTTCGCGCCGATCGGGTTCGAAGCGTTTGTGGACCTGCTGGGCAGCGGGCAGTGGGACGGGATCCGCCACGGCAAGTCGGTGCTGGACTTGGGGCTTGGCGTCCAGTCGCTGCAGGGCACCGACGGCGACGGCGAGAAGCGGGCGTCGGACGGGTGGCTATTCTTGGGCGCATCGGGGCGGTGGAGCCGGCTGATTGAAACCATGCACCTGAAGCTGCGCCTGCTATCCGACACGATCGCCGCGGCCAGGGCCATCACCCAGCACACGCAGAAGCCGATCTTCAACCTGACCCCCGCCAGCTTCCGTGTGAGCTTGGGACAGCGGGGCAGTGAGCTGCCGTTTTTGTGGACCGCGAAGAACACGCTGGTTGATCCCGGCGTGGCGATTGCGTTGCCGCTTCAGACCAGCGACTACCGGTACTACATGCCCGGGCGTGGCGAGGCGGCTTCGATCTACCACCCGCAGACCGCCGGCCGGTCGGTGCAGGGGCAGGGGGCGCTACGCATTAGGGAAGTATTGGACAGCAGCGGGGGGGTGATCACGCTCGAAGGCACGCTGACCACGCAGGATAAGATCGCCCCGGCGCGTCACGACCTTGCTTGGCTGCGGCTGAACCTGGGGTCGGGGCGTACTGATTTGTACGCTCACCTGGACCGCGAGGCGGCGATGGCCGAGGGCGAGTGGCGGTTCCGCACGGTCAAGCAGAAGCTATCGAAAGAAGCGCAGGCGGCGCTCAAAGCGGCTGAGGGCGTGCCCATGCCCGACACGCCGTTCGAGATTGTGCCGCTGCTTAGCTCGCCGTGTGACATGTACGCGCTGGGCGTGTTGGCGGTGCGCACGCTCTTGGTGGATAACGAAACAAAGCTGTCGGTGGCGTTGGACGAGGTGCTGAGCCTGGCCCGGCAGGTGGGGCAGGACCAAGACGCGTCCGCGGAATTGTCCGACCGGATCGAGGCTGTATTTAGTCAGGATGACCGGTGGGTCGGTTCGCTTGGGCCTCACCGCATGAGCCACGAGCCGCTGGAGCCTGCCGACGCGTTCGACGTGGTGCCACCCAAGCTGTGGTGGGACGTGCTGGCGATGGTGGTGCGATTGTTCCCGGGGATGGCCGGCGACTGCCCGTGCCACGATTTCGGCGACGCGCCCCAAGGCGGTATCCACAAAATATACGAGCGGTCGCTTGGCGACCTAGGCTCTTTGATCTTGCGCACCAGGAGCTTGATTGTGATCGATTGGAGATTCAACCGCGAAGTCCATATGGTGTTGCGCAGGTTACAGGTGGGGCTGTCGTCGTAGCCTGGTGTGTATTTAAAAGCCTGTTCGGAACGTTAAAACGCAATGGGGAAGAAAGAACAGGGTGGTGTATCAATCGAAAGGGTCTTCTATGCATCGCAGATTTAATTTTGCTGTCGGGCTTACGGTTGTCCTGCTTTCGGTGATTGTGCTTGGTGGCTGCGGGGGAGGCAAGACGGTCGAGGGCTTTAAGAAGATCCGTTACGGCGGGTTGCTGCCCAGCGCGGCCAAGCCGTTCGACGTGGTGATTAAGCTCGATGAAGATAGCTGGCGTCGCGCGTACGGCGATGTGCTGCCGTCTTTGGAGATCGACCTAGTCGGCATCAACGACGGCGAGAAGCCCACGTGGGAGAACTACCCGATCAACAAGTACTTCAGCCCCAACGACCACTGGCGCCGCGACGCCGACCGGGTGACCAAGACCTTCACCACGAATGACCGGGAAACCAAGACATTCTCGCGTTACAACCCGATCTGGGGCGAGTGGATCGGGCGGCCGACGATCCTCGGGGGCAGCGGCACGGGCAAGGGCGCCAAGTGGCTGTTTGTGATCGCCAACATCCCCGGCGGGCAGGACCAACCCGGCGCCCAGGACGCGAGGCGTGTGATCCTTCCGCTTAGCGGCAGTAGCTGGCCCATGGGCACCAAGGAAGTCGAGGTCGTGATCAAGAGCAGCATGATCGTCTGCACGACACCTACCAAGGACCAGAATTAATCGGGTCATTTTTGACAACGCCGAGCAATCACCCGGATCGACCTGATGGCGAAGACTTACGGCAGCTACGAAGCGGTTCAAGAGCTGCATCGTGGCTGGCTGACCACGGTCTTTGGCGCTCGGCGCACTGACGCCGGGCCCGAGACGCGGTTCGCGGTCAAAGTGTTCGAGCCGCCGCCGGGCAGCCTCACCCCCGAGGTGCTCCAACAAGAGATAGAGTTTTTCTTGCAAGCCGCGAAGGACCAGCAGGCCCTGGCGGCGGGCGGCGCGGCGTATTTGTCGCCCATCCACGAATCCGCGGCGACCGCGGAAGGCGCGTACTACGCCACGGACCTGTACGAACGCCCGGCGGATCGGCTGATCGTCGGGCACGTGAAGATCAACACGCACGCGCTGCACACCACCATCTCCTCGGTGATGAAGGGTTTGGTCCAGTGGCAGGAGGCCAACAGCAGGCCCCACGGCAACGTCAAGCCGACGAATGTGTTTTTAATTGAGGCGCAGTATGGCGTGCTGAGTCACGCGGTGCTGGCCGACCCGCTGGCGGCGGGCAAGCTCAAAGCAGGCAGCGGCCCGCACACCGACCTGCACGCGGTCGGCGAGTTGATCCACAAGCTGATCCTGCACAAGCCGTTCACCGAGTTGGGCGGTTGGCCCGTGCCCGAGTCGCCGCACTGGGCGCACCTGGGCAAGAAGGCAGACCCGTGGCGGGAACTGTGCAACAAACTGCTGGACCCGGACCTGGCCAAGCAGTGCCCCACGCTTCAAGAGCTGATCGAGCAGGAACTGCCGGGGCTGGCGGCGCCGCCAGCGAAGTCGGTTTCAAAAGTAGCGGTGGCCGCGGGTGTGCTGGCGGTGGCGGTGGCGGGGGGCGGGTACTGGCTTTTCGGTCCCGAAGGCGGTTCCGCAAACGAGAACGGCGATGTGATTACGCTCGACACGGCGAAGTGGGAATACCTGTGCAACGCGTATGAAGACTGGGTGGGCCCGCTTTATTATGCGTGGAGCGATCAGGGGCGATTGGGCGTCTGGTCGAGCGACCCTCACCTCAAGAAGGTTTTGGATCAGTTCAAGCAGATCGGCGATTTAAACCGGATCGACCCGGGTCAGATCATCGGTCGTCGCGGCAGCCGCAAGGCGCTGGCCAACCCCGTCCCGGATGAAGCACACAACGAGCAAGCGATCCCGAAGGTCGACGAGGCGTACAGGCTGCTTGAGCCTGTGAAGTTGGCGCTCGAGGATTGGCCGATTCTTGAGGCGATCCGGGCCAAAGCCAAGCGATACCGCGACGCGGATTGGGCTCAACCCGCCCAGTATCTTGAGAACCTTCTCGGTTCTGCTGATCTTAAATGGCCCGAACGGGGCGAGCAGAAAGAAGATTTCGTCACGGTGTACAACCGTATCCTGGCCAACCGTCAGGCCGTTGAGGATTTGTTCGTGTTGGCACCGGGGGCCAAGCACACCCACGGCGCGTTCCGTCAGGCCTTCATTCAAAATGCCGTGGCGTATCTGGAAACCAACCCCGGCCGAAGCTCTGAAGAAGTTGACGAGGTCTTTGCCGCGAAGCTCAAGCAGTTGGGCGTGCTCAACCAGCTTGTGACGCACGCCAGCGGCAGCATCGACGGCGTCCAGACCGAAATCGACGGTATTCTTAGCCAGGTCAACGATCAGCAGATGGTCGAGCCGTTCCAGCAGGACCTTGAGCGATACAGGAACACGCTGCGCTCGACGCTTGGCCTGCTTGAAAAGCAGGTGGAGATCGATCAGATCCACGACACGGTCAACGGCCTGCAGGTCAGGCTCGACAGCCTGCAGCAGCAAGCGTCTGCGTTCCTCGACACGCCGCCGGGCGTGGCGGACCCGCGTCTGGCTTGGCGGTCGCGTGACGGTGGGTTGGCCGCGCCCCAGGCCCAGCGGATCCGCCAGCAGATCGGCACACTCGAGCGGTACGCCGACCAAGGCCACGCCAAGCGGTTCGATACTCAGCTTGCGGCGATTGAGCAGCGGATCAAGGCTTTAGAGAAGATGCCCTGGACCCGTCGCCACCGGGCGGAAGTTGATGCCAGCTACGGCGGCGTGGTTGAAGCGATCGACGCGCTTGAGGCGAGCGCCGGTGAGCGTGTGGCGTATCTGCAGAGGCCGCTGCCGCCGCCCGACCCGCGGCAAGAGTTGGCGCTGTTGGCCGACAGTATTCGCCAAGACATCCAGCAACTACAGCCGCTTAACAAGAGCCTCAGCGGGCAGTACGAAGCCCACCTGCAGGGGATCAGCCAAGAGCTTGCCAGCAGCAAGGACCGCCCGTGGATTGAGGCGTATAAGCAGCAGGTCTTGGACGACTCGTCGCGCATCGAGACCAGCCTCGACGACCTAAACCAGCAGGTCTTCGCTCAGCTAGACCCCCGCAAGTATTGGCGGTGGGAAGACCTGTCGCAGATGATCGCCTCGGAGCTGCGCCAAACCGACGACCCGCAGGTGAAATCGTTTGAAACGCCCTTTGATGATCTGCAAAGAGAGATCGCGGCGTTGACGGACGGCGGCGTGGCTTGGACCGTCGCCAATCGCGGCCAAATCCAGCAGACCCAGCAGGACCTGCGTCTGCGACTTGAGCACCTAGCCGACCAGGTGATCAGCGACCAACGCAACCTGTTCAAGAAGAAGTGGGACCGGCTGGCGCAGCAGGTTGACGCGGTGATGGCCTTGCGTCGCGAGTTGAACGATCAAGGCGTTTCCGCTCTTCAAGGGCAATACCAGCAACTCGAAGACCGCAAGGAGAGCATTGAGGCACTGCCCTGGCCCGACGCCCCGGTCCAGCGCAAGCAACTGCGGGCTGACCTCAACACCCTCAGTGACGACCTGGATCGGTTTTTTGCCAGGCTCGACCCCCGCGATCTGTGGAGCCCCACCGCCCAGCGTTGGCAAGCAGACATCCAAGACGGCTTGAGCCAGTTGGCTGCCAAAGGCGAGCCGCTGATCTCTCAGTGGCGCCAGGAGTTTGAGTCGCTGTTGACTGAGGCAACGAAGAATCAACGCTTGGGTTGGGACGAAGACTCACAGCCCGCGGTCTTGGCCGGCATCCGCCACCAGCAGCAATCCTTCGAGGTGACCTACCGCAAAATCTATTCAAAGCTCGACCCGCGTCTGCAGTACGATTGGCAGGGGATCGTGGCGGGGATTGAAGACCAGATCAACGACCTGCATGCGTCGGACACGACCACCGCGCGCGCCTTGCTCACCCGCTTGAGCGGCGCACAGGAAACGATCGCCGCGCTTAACAGTCAGCCTTGGAACCCGCAGGAAAAAGAAGCCATCGAGCGGGATGTCAGCGGGTTGGAGGCGGAGCTACGCGATATCTACATCACCGCGCTTGACGCCGATCAACAGCTCGACGGCGTGGCCTCCGCTGCGGTGACGCGGGCATGGCGGGCGCGGCGGCGTGAGTTGACGGACAACCCGGGCGACGTGGCCCGCCTGCAGGGGGCTGTCGAGCAACTGCGGCGGTTCTTGCGGGAGCGTGTGGATGTTTTGACTGCGATCACACCCGGTGAGGTCCACCCCAGGGGGTGGAAGCCCGGTATCGCCCAGCCGCTGATCGTCCAGAAGCGTGAAGACGTGTTAGCCGACGCGTTCAAGCCTTGGCTCGAAGGCTCGGTGAATTGGCAAGGAGCGACGGACGACACGCGTTGGGAATCGCTGGTGGCTGGGTACCGGCAGTGGTGCGACCAGGTTACCGCGATTGGCGAAGACTTCCGGGCGATCGAAGACGCGTTGGTTGACGCGCACGCCCTGGGCCACGCCCCCAAGGGCTACCGGGAGTCGATCGATCAGCTTTACACCCAGTGGCAGGGGCGCGACACGTTCAACCGTTTCCGCGGCGCGTTGGGGCCCGTGGTGGGGTTGATCGAAGACCTGCGTGTTATCGAGCAGTCGGCCGACAAGGCGCAGTTGCGCGATTTGGCCGACAAGGGCCGCTCCGAGCTGAGCCCGGCGATCTCGTTCGCCGCGTGGCGCAAGCTGGGGCAACTGACCAACGCGCCCTGGCCCCAAGGGGTGGCTGAGCTCAAGAAAGAATACGAGTTGCGTCAGTGGCTCGAGGCCATGATCCGTGATAGCGTCCAAGACACCGGGCAGCAGCAGAAGCTCGCCGAAGAGCTGCGGATGCAGGGGCCCGTGAGGTGGACGCGAGGGTTCTTGACGCTGTCGAAGCCGCAGGACGTGGACGAGGCGGTGCGCCTGTCGCCGCCGTTTAATGTTGATCCTGAAAAGCTGCCCGCGTGGGGGCGGTTCAACTTCCGCTTGTCGAGCTTCAAGCAAGAATTGTCGGGGTTCGCTCACGACACCACGGACGATCAAGTCCGCGCCGCGGTGACCGGGTTCAAGCAGACCATGCAATCGCTGCCGGGCGGCTTGGGGCGGTCGGCGGCGATGGAATCGTTGTATCAAGAGATCGACGGGCTGTTGGCTCAGGAGCGCGTCGGTTCGGACGCGTCGGTTGACCTGTCCCAGACCGGGCCCGAGGCCTCCGCGTTGTGGGACGACCAGGCGTGGCAGAAGCAGGCCACCGAAGACAACGCCCGGATCACCTATACCTGGACAAAGGGCGGCACCGCGCACACGCTTGAGTTTGTCCGTATCGAAGCCAGCGCCAGCGTGCCCAAGTCTTTTTACCTTTGCACGACGGAGGTTTCTTTCGGGTTGTTCAAGGACATCGTGTCGGCATTGGACTTGGAGGCCCAGTTCGCGTCTTTGCTGGACGACAACAACAAGTGGGAGGGGCCGAAGGTGTGGCGTACGACGAGGTCGGGCCGGTTCCGGACGAACACACACCGGAACAATCCGATCTGGACGCCGCCCGACACGCAACTGGTTTCAGACGGTGGTCGGTGGAGCGATTACTTCAACGACCAGCCGCCCGACGGCCCCACCGAGCAGCACCCGATGCAGTACCTGACCGCCGACTCGGCGGTGTGGCTGGCGAGGCTGACGGGTTGCCGTGTTCCCACCTCGGCTGAGTGGGTCGCCGCGTTCGAGTCCGAGGCGGGCGGGCGCGACACCGCCCGGTTTATCGAAGCGCAACACCCCAACCTCCGCGACCAGCGGTGGCAGCAGCAGATGGTCTACGCGGCCATGCTCCAGAATGAAAGAAACGTGAGGATCGACACGCCCGACCGTGGGCGGTTCGGCTTGATGTCGAACCAGGGCGAAACCCCCGGCACCGCGGGCGAGCCTTGGTCTTATGACGACGGGCTGATTTGGTTCGACCGGGCCGTGGCCGGCACGACCGCGTCCAGGCGGGTTTTCCATCACTTGGTGGGCAACGTGGCGGAGTACGTCTTTGACCAGCCCGAGGCGTTGGAGGCCATCGACGCGGTGGGCTTGGGGCCGCGCGAGGCGGTGGGCGCGATCCGGGCGGCTCTGCAAGCCGGCGGCGTGGGCGTGATCGGCGGGTCCGCCCAGTCGCCCACGAATGTCCCGGTTGATCAGCCGCAACTCATCCAACCAGACGCGGACAAGCAGGCCTTCTCCGACGTCGGTGTCCGGCTGGCGTTCTCGGCGCCTCGGCAATCGCTCAAGGCGCAGATCCAATTGCTGCTGGACCAGCAGGCCTATTTAACCGCACAAGGCCCGTCGCGGTGACGGGCCTGGGCGGTGTTTATCTGTTTTTATAGCCTTACGTATTACTCGGCGGCCGCAAGCTTCCAGTTCTTGGGCAGCTTTGGCTTGGCCGCGGTGGCCGAGTCACCGAAGACCATCAAGCCTAGGCCGTCCGAGGCCGCAAGGGAGCGGTTCGAAGTGGCTGGTGAAAGGAACCGGCTTTCTCTGGACTCCTGGGCCGACGAGCAACCCACAGCCAACAAAGCCACCGCGCCTACCGCCGCGATCCGAAAAAATGATGCTTTCTCCAACATAGCCTAGCCTCCTGTTAGCGATGAACGCCCAGCCGGTTCACCTGGTTTTCGCTTCTCAAATCCTGCGATGACGCCACACACCCCAAGCGGGATTCGCCATCAGCTACATGAAATAACGAATTCACAGGCCCCCGACGCGAGAGGCAGAGGCAAAGATTTTTGATTAACAGCCCTTTAGCCCACTTACAGGCTGTATAACCGTGTTAATCAGGTAAGTTTCAAGGGCCGGTCATCGCCCGATAAGAACGGGCCACGGGCGGGTGAGGTTTCTCTAGGAATAAGGTACTAAAGCAGTTGCGATCATCGTGATCGCCCTTATAATAATCAGGCTAGAGGTTGGGTCGATCTCATCGGGAACAACCATTATGTCTGAGACCCCTAAGGACCTGGCACAGCTGGCACTTGCGACGGCAAACCGGCTGAGACAGGTCCAGGCCGATTTCGCTGATCACACCCCCGAGGCCCGGCAGGAGTACCTGTCGGACGAAGTCGAGCGGGTGATATCGTCGTTGGTGCCCAACCAGCGCGAGGGTTTTTTAGACGCGCTGCGAGACCACTTCCCCACGTGGGACGCGAACATGGCGGCGGCGCCCGCCGCCGGCTCCGGTGGGCAGGCGGCGGCGAGCCAATCGCCCACCGACCAGCGCGAGTGGAACGACGTGAGCTTCGTGCTGGAGCGTGTGATCGAGTTGGCCAAGCCGTTGGACACCCAGCAGAAACATCGCCTAGCTGGGCGGTTGGCCGAAGCGGGTATCAGCCTGCCGGGAAATCTGGCGGTGCCGCCCAAGATCATCGACGAGTTGAAAACAGCCCTTAAGATCGACGGCAGCCACCAGGTTGATCCCGCCCGGCTGATCGAAATGGCCGTCGGTTTGGCGATGTTCGCCAACAGCCTAGATCAGTTGGTGTGGCAGATTTGGAAAAATATCGCACCAAAATCTACACTGCGTAGCAGCGGTTTGCAGAACACGCTTCGCCGGTTCACGCAGGGCGACTCGGACGTGTCGCTGTCAAACGATCTTGAGCAGTTGCGGCACCTGACGGCGGCGTTGCTGTCGGCGATCAGCCAGATCGGCACCCAGTTCGGCCAGCAGCACCTGGCGCGGTTCGCGCCGCACGAGATCGAGAGCATGGTGGTGCTGGAAAAGGGCAGCATCTTTGTGTCCAAAGAGGTGAAGTGCTGGCAGAAGTACAAGGAGTTGGCCAAGTCGTTCGACGACACGGCCATGATCGACAGCCAGGTTCGCCAGATCATCGCGGGCTTCGTCGAGGCGATGAAGGGGTTGGGGCGTTGAAGTGGCGCGACATTTAAGAGACCGCATGACCAGACACACCCCCAACTCAATAGCCTTGAACGCGTCGTTGATTTTTTTTCAGCGACGCGTGTGTTCGTGTCTGGTGGGCGGGGCGTGCTCGAAGGCTAATCGGCCTGTTGATAAAATAAATTGCTTAGCCGGAAGGGAACCGATTGGCTGAGACGACACCCAATACAGCCTCTAAATCAGGGAGCGGTGTCCCAAGCGGGGTCACGCTGCCACAGATCCACTGGCACGAGGGGCTGTTCCTTCAGCCGCACCACCTCCAGCACCTCCAGCGGCAGATATCCACATTGACCGGCGTTGAGCGTCGCTTGGGTTGGTCGTACCCGTACGGCGTGGTGGAGGCGGGGCTGTCGGGCGACGCGTTGGAGAACATGCTCGTGCGGTTCGACCGGCTGCGCGTGGTGATGCCCAGCGGTTTGGAGGTCTGCTTCCCCGACAACGCCGATTTGCCCGCGTTGGATATCAAGAGCCGGTTCAGCGGCAGCAGCACGTCATTTACGGTGAGCCTTGCGGTGCCGCTGTGGTACGCCACGCGGGGCAACACGATCGAGCACACGGGCGAAGAGGACTGGCAGGTTAAGCGCATCTATCGCGTGTCCGAAGTCCAGCAGCCCGACGAGAACACGGGGGAGAACACCCGTCCGGTGCAGGTGCGGCGTGTGAACGCCAGGCTGATTTTTGAAGACGACGACCACTCTGATATTGAGGCGTTGCCGCTGCTTCGGATCAGCCACGCCACGGGCGAAGACGTGGGCAAGCCCAAGCAAGACGCGGATTTTATCCCGCCGTGCCTGGTGCTGCCCGGTTCGCCGACGCTGCGCGACTTGGTGCGTGATCTGGCGTTCCAGGTCGAGGCCACGCGCAAGGAGCAGGTGGTGAAGATCACCAGCGGCGGTTTTAGCATTGACACGATGCGAGGGATTCAGTTTGAGCAGATGCTTCGGCTGCGCACGCTTAACAAGTACAGCGCGCGGTTGCCTTCGTTGGTCCAGGCGCCGGCGGTGACGCCGTTCGATGCGTACTTGGAGTTGCGGGAGTTGCTTGGCGAGCTGGCGGCGCTGCAGCCCGACCGCGATCAGTTCGAGGTCAGCCGGTACAATCACGACAACCCGGCGGTGGCGTTCAACGAATTATCCGCGAAGATACGGTCGCTGTTGCAGGGCGCGGTGGCGGCGAGCTTTATGAAGGTCCCTTTTACGGAGGAGGAAGGCTTCCTCGCAGCCGAGCTGACCGACGAGCAGTTGAGCCGGCCCAACGAGTATTTTTTGGGGATCAACTCCAAGGAAGACCCGCGCGCGTTGGCGAAGCTTGTCGAAGACGGCGGGCGGTTCAAGCTTATGGTTTGGTCCATGAAGGACAAGCGGATTTTCGGTGTGAAGCTGGCCGAGGAGCGGCACCCCCCGCTGGAACTTCCAGCCGCGGGGGACCTGCACTACTTCCGCTTGATGCGCACCGACAGCAAGCGCATGTGGGATATGATCATCCAGGAAAAGAAAATGGCGATCCAGTGGATCGGCAACGAGGGCGCCGACTACGAGATCAAGCTGTACATGACCGGGACAGGGCCGTAACGCATGACATTGTTAGAACTGATTGAGCCGTTGTGTCAGTATATCTGTCGTCTGAGCCGCTCGGCGCGTAAGGGCGGCAACTTCGATCACGCGATCGTGCGCGCCGAGATCGACGGGTTGTTTGACGAGATACTCTCCAAAGCCAACGCGGACCCGGCGTTGGCTTCGCACATGGACAAGGACCGGGGTGGGTTGGAGGTTGTGCTGGCGTTTTTTGTGGATTTCATGATCCGCGAGAGCAAGCTTTCGTTCGCCCACGAGTGGGAGGGGATGGCCGAGCAGCGGTACAACGAGCTGGCGGGCGACGAGAAATTCTGGGACATGCTCGACGAGACACTTAGCGAGCGTGGCGATGCGGTCGATCAGCGTATCGCGGTGTATTACACGTTGGTGGGCCTGGGCTTCACCGGCTGGTACGCGGGTCAGCCCGAGTACCTGCGTAAGAAGATGATGGAGTGCTCGGCGCGGCTCCGGGGGATGATCGACGCCGACGAGAAGGCGCTGATTTTCGGCGAGTCTGAGTTGTACCTGAACACGGATGATCTGATCGAGCCGCCTGGCAAGAGCCTGGTGGGGATCGGGATGGCGTCGGTGATCTTGATCGTCGTGTTGCTGATCGGCAATATCTATTTATACAGCCGGGGCACGTCGGTCTTGACCGAGACGCTCGACAACATCGCCGAGCTTCAGGACGACACGGCCAAGGCGAGTCAAGAATAAGCAGGATCGGGTTTGCTATGAAATTTGCACTGTCCGCTTTTTCGCAGTTGCCCCTGTCATTTAAGGTTGCCTCCGCGGTGCTGGGGGGCGGTTCGCTGCTGGGGTTGGTCTACCTGACGTTCCCGGAGCATTTCTGGATCATCATGATCGGGTTGATCATGGTGGGCGTGTGCCTGGGGCTGTACGGGTACATCATCAAGCTGCAGCGTAAGCGTCGCGCGGCCCCGATGGAGCAGGGGTTGTTGGGCAACACATCCGCGACGCCGCAGGGGATCAGCGCCGCGTCGAGCATGGCGAGGCTGGACGACCTGCGTAAGAAGTTTGAGGAGGGTTTGGAGAAGTTCCGCGCCGCGGGGAAGAACATTTATAGCCTGCCGTGGTACGCGCTGGTCGGCGAGCCGGGCTCGGGCAAGACCGAGGCGATCCGCCACTGCAACGTGGGCTTCCCGCCGGGCCTGCAGGACCAGCTCCAAGGCTCGGGCGGCACGCTGAACATGAACTGGTGGTTTACCAACCACGCGGTGATCATCGACACAGCCGGGCGGTTGATGTTTGAAGAGGTGCAGCCGGGCTCGACCAACGAGTGGGAAGAGTTCCTTAAGCTACTCAAAGCCAACCGCCCCAATTGCCCGATCAACGGGATGCTGCTGACCATCTCAGCCGAGAGCCTGATCAAAGACACGGCTGACGACCTGGAGCGCAAGGGCGGGAAGATCGCCCAGCAGCTCGACAACATCCAGCGCATGCTGGGCGTGCGGTTCCCCGTGTTCATCATGATCACCAAGTGCGACCTGATCAACGGGTTCCGCGAGTTCTTTGAAGACCTGACCGACCCGCAGCTCCAACACCAGGTCCTTGGCTGGTCCAACCCGGCCCAACTCGACGAGCCGTTCAACCCCGGCGACGTTGAGCAACACCTTGAAAAGGTGAAGGGGCATTTGCTGCGTCGGAGGATGCGGCTGCTTTTGGACCCTGTGAGCAACGACAACCCCGACAACCGCCGTACCGATGAAGTCGACGCGTTGTATGCTTTCCCGAACGCGTTGAGCGGGTTGGCGCCGCGTTTGAAGCGGTACTTGGAGATGATCTTCGTCGCCGGCGAGTGGTCGTCGAAGCCGCTGTTTTTGCGTGGGATTTACTTCACGTCCGCGATGCGCGAGGGCGAGGCGTTGGACGCCGATTTGGCTGACATGCTGGGCGTGCCGGTGGACTCATTGCCGGAGGGGCGTGTCTGGGAGCAGGACCGCGCCTACTTCTTGCGCGACCTGTTCCTCAAGAAGGTATTCAAAGAGAAGGGGCTGGTCACCCGTGCGACGAACACGCGTCAACTGCAGCGTCAGCGCAAGGGTGTCGTCTTGGGGACGGGGCTGGGCAGCCTGGCGTTGTTCTTCCTGCTCACCGGGTTTGGTGCGACTCAACTCAAAAAGAGCATCGGGTCGCAACTGGACCTGTGGTCGGCCATCGAAGACCGCTTCGTCGTTGGCGGGGCCAACCCGTTGAAGATCGTGGACCAGCCGTTCCCCGGTAGCCCCTACGAGTACAGCGGGCAGACGATTCTCAACCTAGACGGGACGCAGACCACACTGGGCGAGTTCCCGGGTTTTTGCCGTGAGATCGGTGTGGAGAAAAAGATCTCCATCCCGATCGTGTTTCAGCCGCTGCGGCTGGTTAAGAGCATCGCCACCGAAGGGTTCAACACGGGTCGTAGGAAGGCGATGCGGGTCATCATTGAAACGAGCTTTTTAGAGCCCGTGTTCGAGGCGGCCAAGGCGAATATGCTGGTCGCCAAGCCCGAGGCGTGGTCCGAAGTGGCCACCTACGCGCTGGCGGAGATGTCGCGTCTGTTCGTTTTGGCCAGCAGCGAGCCAACCCTGCTTGGGGGGGGGCTGTCGGGTGACGGCCCTGAAAAATTCGACCCCGATCTGTTGTTCCGGTTTGTGCTGGTGAAGCCCAAGAACGAAGAGGAATACCTCAAGTACAAAGCCGACGACGCGTCGTTCCAGGACGCGGTGCGGTGGGTGTATTCGAGTCGCGGCGGGGATCAGCCCTGGCCGCCGCGTGCTTTTGGGCGTGACCCGGAAGTCACGCTCCAGGCCATCTCGGCGGGCGTGGACGCGTTTAGCGCTAGCTGGACACGGCTGGTCGAGGGTCAGGTGCAAGACAACCTGCTGTCACAGTTGGTGAGTCTCAAGGATGGGCTCAAGGCCTTCCAAAACAGCGAGCGGACCGTCCAGCGTCTGGGCGATGACTTGGCGTCGGACATCAGCACGCTGGGCGTGGCGGCGTTGGCCAAAGAGTGGCGGGACGCGATCGACACGATGGCCGGGGCCAAGGGGCGGATCGACTCGGCGTTGCAGCTCTTGGGCGATCAGATCGACCAGCCGATCGACGTGCTTTGTAACCAGGCGCGGGACGAGGTGCTGGGCGAGGGCGCGGTGCCGGCGTACGACCGGCTATTGGCGTCGCTGTCAGACGAAGGGCGCAAGGGGCTCAGCGACGACCTACGCACTCGCCTGGCGACGATCCGCAGCAAGCTCAAGGGCGAAAACGAAACGCTCAACCGCACGGTCCGCAGCCAGGTCCAGGAACTGGAAGAAAACCTGCCCCGCCTCGCTCGCTTGCTGCTGGCCAAGACGCCTCAGGGCGACGTGAGGCTTTACCAGATCGATTTCGATATGTACCAGCACGCCGACGCGATCTACCGCGACGGCATCGAAGCGGTCGGCGAGTTGATCACCAAGTACAAGTCTTTCCCGCTGTGCCGCACCACCGACCTGAGGCAGGAGCTGTCGATCGACCGTGCCCAGACCGCTTTTGTGCTGCTGAATAAGATCAAGGGCACCCAGCAGGCCGCGGCGGAGAACCTGGCCACGGCGGCGCTGCGGCAGGGCGGTGGCGTGGCGTTTTACAAGCAGGTCAAAGAGAAACTCGAGCGGATCGTCAACACCGGGCGCGCGCTGGTGATCGGCGATCATCAAGACTGGTACGAGCAGCTAGAGGCGATCCAGAACGCCCTGCACGGCTCCGAGCCGCTGACCTGTGAGTTGGTTGTTTTGCCGTTCACCGAGCAGAAGCACCGGCCTAACATAGAAGGCCTGAACCTGCGGGACACGCCGCTGACCCCGCACCGTTATTTCGAGGTTTTCTGGGGTGACAGGCTGATCGGCCAGCGCATGCAGACCGACCACGCGCTGAGCGACGTGGAGCCCACCGTCTTTTCGATCCCCGGCAAGAAAGTTTCGTTCAGGTTCTTTGACCACCTTGACGCCCAGGCGCCCGACGCCGTGGCCGACGCGGACAACCCTTGGACGATCATTAAAGCCCTGCACACCCTCGACGCCGAAGCGAACGAGGACGACAAGCAGGTGTGGAAGGTCGCGTTGATCATGAAAGATACGCGCGGCGCGAATTATTATTACTGGGTCGGTTTGAAGTTCAATCGGCCGATCCCCGAACTCGACGACTGGCCGACCGAGGAGAGTTGGCCCAAGCCGTAGCGTTTGGCGTGACCCGTGACTCGGTGCCGCTAGAAGGAAGGTTCGTCCATAGCCGCCATGCTGAATATTTTCAGTTCAGGTTCCAGCCGCAAGGCGTTGCCGGCCAAGGTTTCGCTCGTCGCGTTCGGCAAGCACCCCGGGTGGGACGACCATATCCCCGACCTGGGGCACATGACCCAGCACCTGGTCAATGTGAAGCGCGAGCTGTACGTCGAAGGGATCGGCGGGAACATCGATTCGGGCGCGTGGAGCCAGATGGCCGACGAGGAGCGGCTCGAAGGATTCCACCACCTGTTCTTGTGGCACACCCCCGACCAGCTGGTCGTTGGTCGGATGTGGTCTTCGAGCGACGGCAAAGGTCGCAAGCGATACCCCATGATCGTCTGCGCCCAGTGTGCCGGTTTGTCGCTGCCTTGGGTGCTGAAGGAACTGCCGCCGCTGTTGGAGCAGATTGAGCAAAGCTGCGCCGCTACCGATTCGGCCGATGTGGTGACCGGGGTCATCGACAAGGCCCAGAGCGACTTGAACGCACTGGTCCAGGCCGCGGGGCCCGGCGCCGAGGGGTACAAACCCCCGCCGGACCTGTTGGCCAAGCTGTCGGATCGACCCGAGATGGGCCCCGATGCGCAGGGGCTGATGCGTGTGCTTTACCAGATCGGCCGCGAGTTTTCTGATCAGCGTGTCAGTTCGTCCATGCGTGCCAAGCACATGCGTGTGCCGGCTTGCGGTGACCGTCCGTCAGAGGCTTTGCTGCGGTGGACGGGCTTCCTGCTCAACCAGATCAGCACCCCCGTGCCTATGCTGCTGGTGCTGCCGTTGGGTCAGCAGTGGATCGACCTAATTATTGGCGACCAGCAAGTGGGGTCGCAGGTTTACGGCATCCGGGTGTTGCCCAGCAAGCTGCCGCTGACGACGGATATCCCGTACAGCCTCGACGAGGCTTTTATCGCACAGGCCAAGCAGCGGATCGCCGCTTCCAAAGGCGAGCCGGCTGTTGATCATGGCGAGCCCGGTGCCGCTGGGGCGGCTACGAAGCAGCCCGCGACGCCCGCCCCGTCGCCGGAAGCGGGTCAGGAGTCAGACGGCAAGCCGAAGCGGTCGGTGATTTCCCGGCTGGCGTTCGCGTTGGTCGCGGCGGTCGTTCTGGCGGTGGCGGGCGTGTTGTTTGTCAACCACAGCGGGATGGTCGATGAGAAGTACCAGTTCGACGCCGCACCGTTCCTCAAGTGGTGCGTCGATAAATTCTATTAGGCTTGTTAGCGGCTGTGCGCGGGCGATGAGGCGGGTTGGCTATTGAGGCTGCTCGCCGGGGTCTTGCTTGGCCTTCTGCTCGGCCAATTCGCGGCGGTTGATTGACATCTCGCGCGGGAAGTCAAACGACAGCCGCACCTTGTCGCCTTGGATATCGACGACGCGGATGACCCCGAGCGGGCTGCGCGGATCGCCGATGACGATTTCCTCTCCGATACGGCGTGTTAAAGCGAGCATGTCAACCGCTCCTTCCGTAGGCAGTTGCCTCCAGGCTCTGGGTCTGTTCCGTGACCGCGTCAAGCCGCATGGGCATAAGTCGGCTGTCTTTATATCATCGTCCGGCCCCAAGCCGGATCGTCATAAATGGATGTGAGAAGGCGGTTGTGAACCAGTTAGCGGACCTGCTCAACGGCCACCACCTGGGGAACTTTCTCCCGGATATTCCGTTCGATGCCCATCTGCAGCGTCATCGTGCTGGACGGGCAGCCCACGCAGGCGCCGTGTAGCCGGATTTTCGCCACGCCGTCGTCCGTGATTTCCACCAACTCCAGATCGCCCCCGTCTGACTGCACAGCGGGTCTGATGCGGGCGATTACCTGATTGACCTGCGAATAAATGGCTGATTTATCGCTGCTGGATTCGGTGGCTTGGTTCTGCATGGTTATGGGTTAGCTCGTAGCCTACTCTGAAGTATAAAAAACGCCCCCACCAGGAGCTAGTTAAATCATAGGCGGTATTGCGTATATTTGCCAATCAAGGGTGGATTATCGTTCGTTTACGGATTATCCAGAAAAGGCTTACAAGCAAGACGGTCGCGGTGGCGGTCGACGGCTCGGGTGTTTCGGCTTGCGATGACGGTAGAGTTTGTATGACAAGGTTAGCGAGGCCGGGGTCTAGGCGGTAAGACTCCGTGTTGTCCAGCGTGCCGTCTAGGCTGGGCCTGCCGATCAAATACACGCTATCCCAAGGGTTGGCTGTGGATTGCATGGGGCGGGAGAGGGCCTGGTCGGTGGCGATTCCTAAGCTCGGCTCGTTGCCCAAGGGTGCCGCGGCGTTTGCCGGGCCAAGGGTTAGGGCGTCAAGTAAGGTGGCGTTTGCGAGATCGGGCCACGACTGGATGGAATCGCCAAAGCTGACAAGCCCTGTGGGGCCGTCGAATAGCAACAGCGTGCGTGGTTTGCCCCCCAAGCCCAGCGTCTGACCCGGCGGCAGCACAACGGCTGAGCCCGGATTGGGCGATCCCATCTGCTGTGGCCATGGCGATTCCGCCGCGACACGGATATCTTGCTCGCCAATGAGCGGGACAACCCGCAAGACGGTCCCGATCGGGGCGGGTGTGCCCGGTGACAGGGGGCTGGGGCTGGCATCGATGATTACCAACTCGGCTTGCGGTAAGCCGTGCAGCCCTGAAATCTCAATCAGCGGTGGGATGACGAATGTAGCCGTGCCGGTGTGGTTGATCACGGTGCGAGGCCAGGGCTGGACTTCGCTGATCCATGCTCCAAGGCAGCGGGCGACGGGCAACAATTGAACGACGGCGGTAAGGGCGACGGCGACGGGGGGCAGTAGGTGTGTGTACAACCGTTTCACGGGGAAACCTCCGTCTTCAACCCAGGCTGTGCTGAGGAGAAAACGATGCCCCGGAAGGTTGTCGGTCGTCAGCCGCGTGTGTGTGTTGGGCCCGATTTGGCCCGCTTCGCGTTACGGAAGCTGTTATATCACCATGCTTCGAGCGGATCAAAAAAATCGCCCGTCGGCTTGGCGGGTTGTTGGTTGACGCAAGTAGGAACCGGTGTTAGTCTCCTGCCTGCGCGATGTTTGGGTCGCTTGTTCGCGGTTTGAAAACAGCGGCGGGCGCCTGTTGTGGGGTGAGAGGGAGGTGGGTTGCCGTGGGCGGCTCATCGAGCGACTCTTGAGCCGCGTGGTCTTCACTGGCTGCCGCTTAAAAGGCACAGGGCCAGCGGATTAACGCCACCCTAGCTCAGTGGTAGAGCACTCCCTTGGTAAGGGAGAGGTCGTGGGTTCAAGTCCCATGGGTGGCTGTTGCACCTGGTGGGCGAAGCGTGGCCGGGGTGTCTGGACGCCACGGCTGGATTGATTAGGATATACGCGGTCAGAAACGGGACCGGACGCTGCCAGGTTTTTCGTTGGGAGCGGAGGCACGTTTGGTTGGCCCGTGTCGGGGTGAGTTGCCCCGGCGTGTATAGCTAACCGTATTTACAGAGGATTAGTATCCGATGGCAAAAAGTGTATTTGAACGTACGAAGCCGCACGTAAACGTCGGAACGATCGGCCACGTGGACCACGGCAAGACGACCCTCACCGCGGCGATCACCGCGGTGCAGGCCGCCAAGGGCCTGGCCACCTTCAAGGCTTACGACGAAGTCGCCAAGGCCTCGGAGTCTGACGGGCGCCGCGACCCCACGAAGATCCTTACCATCGCGATCAGCCACGTGGAGTACGAGTCGGACAAGCGCCACTACGCCCACGTCGACTGCCCCGGCCACGCCGACTATGTGAAGAACATGATCACCGGCGCCGCGCAGATGGACGGTGCGATTCTGGTCGTCTCCGCCGCCGACGGGCCCATGCCCCAGACCAAAGAGCACGTGCTCTTGGCCAGGCAGGTGAACGTGCCGGCGATCGTGGTATTCCTGAACAAAGTTGACCTGGTCGACGACCCCGAGTTGCTGGAACTGGTCGAGCTTGAGGTGCGCGAGTTGCTCAATAAATATAATTTCCCAGGCGACGACACGCCGGTCATCTACGGCGCGGCGTTTCCGGCGTTGCAGAACCCGAAGGACCCTGAGAAGACCAAGTGCATCCAAGAGTTGATGGACGCGATCGACTCGTTCATTCCCGAGCCTACGCGTGAGATCGACAAGCCGTTCCTGATGAGCATCGAGGACGTTTTCTCGATCAAGGGCCGCGGCACGGTCGGCACCGGGCGTATCGAACGGGGGATGGTCAAGGTCGGTGAGGAAATCGAGATCGTCGGCCTCACCGAGCATCCCAAAAAGACCACGGTGACGGGTGTGGAGATGTTCAACAAGACGCTCGACGAGGGTCGGGCGGGCGACAATGTCGGGTGTCTCTTGCGTGGCATTGAGAAGGACGACCTGCAGCGTGGCCAGGTGCTGGCCAAGCCGGGTTCGATCACGCCGCACACAAAATTCCAAGGCGAGATCTACGTCTTAACGAAAGAAGAGGGCGGCAGGCACTCGCCGTTCTTCACCGGCTACAAGCCCCAGTTCTTCTTCCGCACCAGCGATATCACCGGCCAGACCAAGCTGTTGGGCGGCGCGGAGATGTGCATGCCCGGCGACAACGTCGAGGTCGAGATTGACCTTCAGGGCAAGCCGGTGGCGATGGAAGAGGGCGTGCGCTTCGCCGTGCGTGAAGGCGGCCGCACGATCGGCGCCGGCGTGGTGACGAAGATTCTTGAGTAGGCCGGCGCTCGTGGTTCGGTAGGTGTGGCCTTGCGGCCTTGGTTCAAACCAGGGCTGGAATTGGGCAAGCAGTAGACGTGTGACGGGCTGGGTTTTTTGGCCGAGCCTCTCAAAAGGTGTAGTAAGTTATGGCAAAAAAAGCCCAAGCCGTTGAATACGTCTGGCTGCAGTGCACCGAGACCGGTGACTTGAATTACCGTACGCCTGTCAATGTGAAGGGCGGTATGCCGGAAAAACTAAAAGCCGGGATGAAAAAGTACAGCCCTCGGCTACGCAAGCACACACTGCATAAGATTAAGCGTAAATAGGACCGAGCCGGCTGGTATGTGTGTGTCAGATCAAAGCGCAACTGCCGTTTTAAGGTCCCCCTGCTTTAGACGATGCGGGCTTTTACGCCAGTAGCTCAATTGGTAGAGCAGCCGTCTCCAAAGCGGCAGGTTGGGGGTTCGAGTCCCTCCTGGCGTGTGTTTGAATGAAGCATATGAGTCTCGACGCAGCCCAGCGGCGCGTCTGGGGTGGCAGGCTGCAAAGGAGTGTTTCGTTTGGCTCTGTTAACCGTCTACAAGCCCGGCCAGGGGTATTGGACCAGGGTGCTCAGCGCCGTGGGGGCCGGTACGCTGGTGCTTTGTGGCGTGGGTTGGCTGTGGAACGAGCTGAGCGTGATCCGCGATGAAAGGTATCGCCTGTACATCCAAGCTGGCAGCGCCGCGGGGTTGATCCTGGTCTGGGGTGGGCTGATGTGGTGGTGTTTCAACCGGCCGCGTATTGTCGATTTTATGGTCGCGACGGATTCTGAGATGCGCAAGGTCAATTGGCCTACGAAGCGGGAGATCACCGGCTCGACGTGGGTGGTCATCGCCGGCACGGTGCTGCTGTCGCTGCTACTTTTTGTTGTGGACTTGGCGTTTGCCAAGCTATTCATCTCGATAGGCGTCCTCGAAGGCGGTGGAGGCTAACCCAACCAAGGACCAGCCCATTGGACAAGCAAGGAACCCTCACCATGCCCGACGAAGAAGTCACGCACGTGGATCAGATCGCAGAAGAGGAGCCGCTCGTTACCGAGGGGATGAACTGGTTCGTGCTGCGCGTGGCGTCCAACAAAGAAGACTACGTCCAGCAGACACTGCTGCGAAAAATCAAGATCGAGGGGTTCACCCACCTGGTCAACCGCATCCTGGTTCCCACCGAGAAGATCAAGACCATCAAAGGCGGGAAGCAGAAGATCACGACGAAGAAGCTGTACCCCGGCTACGTTTTCGTGGAGATGAAGCTCGAAGAGGACGGCCGCATCCCTCAAGACGTGTTCTTCCTGATCAAAGAGACCACCGGCGTGGGCGACTTCATCGGTGCCGCTGGGTGTCCAAGCCCCATGAGCGTTCCGGAGATCGAGAAGATGCTCGCGGCCAGCAAAGCCCCCGAGGAAACCCCCACGGTCAAGATGGAATTCGCCAAGGGCGACCCGATCAAGGTCCGGGAGGGCCCGTTCGAGAACACGGAAGGCACCGTGGACGAGCTGCTGCCTGCCCAGGGCAAGGTGCGCGTGATCGTGATGATCTTCGGCCGCGCCACGCCTCTGGAGCTGGAATACTGGATGATCGAAAAAGCGGAATCCTAAGCAGCGGCTGCCGGTCCATTTAAAAGTCATAAGTGTTTGAAATAAAGCCAGCTAGAGGTTGTGGTTAAGCCATGCCTCTGTATTGGCCGATATAATAATTAGCATAGGACGTTGCGCAGCGGGGCAAGAGGTATTTGCCATGAGCGTGATAGGAACCGGAGTCGCGGCGGGTGTTGCTCAAAGCGGGCTGCAAGCCCAGCAGGTTGCCCGCGACCGCGACCGCAAAAAAACCCAAGAATCAGACAGCGCCCGCCGTGTGCGTGAGGCGTTCGAGACGCAACTGGCCGCTGTCAATGACGTTGAGAAGGTCGAGCCCACCGACCACCTGCAGATCGACGGGCACCTGCCTCAGCAGCAGCATGATCTTGACGAAGGCTTGATTCAGCCTTCGGCCCGTCAGCATCAGCCTCAAACCGACAACGGCGAAGCAATACAGCAAGCCGACACCCCCGTCGATCCCTCTCAAGACTCGGAAGCTCCCCCGTCGGCTCCCGACGCGGACGACGACGCCCCGCTCTACCACCACCTGGACGTGAAGGGCTAGTCAGCCGTTGGTTGGTGGTGTTTACGCTTACTGAAATCTCGGTAGTGGGTCAGCTTGAATATCTCAGAAAGGCTTGCCGTTGTGAGATATATTTTAATCGCGGAAGAGACCGCTCCCTAACGGTCGCGGCTCGTCGTGGTAACGCTTGGATTCAAACCGACCCACTACCGAAATCTCAGGTCTGATCTTCGATACAATCACGGGATGGTTGAGGCCTGGATTCTTGTTTTGATGGCGGTGTCGGTTGTTGGGGCGGGGGCCACGGTCTGGGCGGTGCTGCTGCGGACCGATCGCAACCGTTTGCGTGAGGGCATTGAAGTCAGTCAACAGCAAACCCGCGAAGCTGAAAAACAACTGGTCGACCTCAACGCCCAACTCGCGGCGGCACATGAAAAGCAGCGCGGTCTCACGGAGCGTTTCGAGCAAGCCCAGCAGCAATCACGCGACGCGTTCAAGGCGACGGCTGGCGAGGTGCTCGAACAAGCCAATCGCCAGTTCCTCCAGCTAGCCAAGAAGAGCTTTGAGGGTGAGCAGAAAGACGCCGCCGCCCAGCTTGAGCAGCGTAAGCAGGCCATCGACGCGGTGGTCAAGCCGCTCAAAGAATCGCTCGACAAATACGGCACCGAGATCAAGCAGATCGAAGGATCGCGCAAGGAGGCGTACGGCGGGCTCAAGCAGCAGCTCGTGTCGCTGATCGAGGACCAGAAGCTGTTAAAAGGTGAGACGGCCAACCTTGTGAAGGCGCTGCGTCGGCCTGAGGTGCGTGGGCAGTGGGGTGAGATGCACCTGAAGCGAGTAGTTGAGATGGCCGGCATGGTCGAGCACTGCGACTTCACCCAGCAGGTGTCGGTCTCCACGGAACAGGGTCGGCTTCAGCCGGACATGGTTGTTTTCCTGCCCAGCAGCCGCACGATTGTGGTGGACGCCAAGACACCGCTGGACGCGTTTCTTCAGGCAGCCGAATGCGGGGATGAAGCACAGCAGAACAATTTTTTAGAGCAGCACACCCGGCAGATCGAGACACAGATCGGTAACTTGTCCAAGAAGGCTTACAAGGATCAGTTTGAGCGGTCGCCCGATTTTGTGGTGCTGTTCATCCCCGGCGAGAGCTTTTTGTACCCGGCGATCCTGCGTCGCCCCAGCCTGATCGAAGACGCTATGAGCAAGAGCGTGATCATCGCCACGCCGACGATATTGGTTTCGCTGCTTAAGGTGGTTGCGTTGGGTTGGCGTGAGGAGCAACTGGCTGAGAACGCCAGGAAGATCAGCGAGATCGGCGGGCAGTTGCACAAGCGGCTTTGTGACGCGGCTGAGCACCTGTTGAATTTGGGTGGTTCGTTGAAGAAAGCCGGTCGGGATTACGACAAGTTTGTCAGTTCGTTTGATTCGCGTGTGATGGTCACGGCCCGCAAGTTTGAGGAGTTGGGCGTGACCTCAGCGAAGCAACTGCCCCAGGAACTGCCGCAGGTTCATATCATGCCGCGTGAGGTCAAGAGCGTTGCCGCGCAGGGCGGTGACGGTTAAGCGGGTGTGGGGCGGTTCGGCGGGGCTACAGCATCTTGGGTAGTTCGGAGTCGACCTCTGAGAAGTACCGGCGCACGAGTGAGCAGTCGAACTTTGAGAGGATGCTTTCAGCCGGCTCACGCTCCAAGAGGAACTCGAACACGGTTTCCACCACTTTCCCAGGCGCGACGCGCCCGTGCGACCAGAGGTCGTAGTCTGGCCAACTGAGCGTCACTTTGTAGTCGTACGCGCAGCCGTTTTCCTTTACGCGCACCTCGTACGCCCAGTGGTTTTTGCCCTCGGTCTCGGTGCCGATATCGATCTTGGTCACGGCTTAATCCAGTCCCCGCGAAGCACGTTGCAGCGGCTTGAGGATAGCAGAATTTAGAGCAACTGGCGTCATTATCTGCCATCCTATTCGGTGACAGGTGTCATGGCGGAGCCGCATTTCACGGCTTGCAAGCAAGCCGTGCCACCCGGCGAATGGTGATTAATCACACCACCTGCTCTAGCGGAATTGCCTCACGGGCGTCGGCCCCGACTGCTTCGCGATGCGGGGCTGTCGCTGTTGAAATGAATCATTCTACCTCGCCGCGTCGATTAGCGTGTTGACGTGCTTGGCGGCGTTGCGTGCCAGGCTTTCTAGGTTGTACCCGCCTTCTAGGGTTGAGACGATCCGGCCTTGGCTGTGTTGGTCGGCGACGGCGATGATTTGGCGGGTTAGCCAATCGAAGCCGTCGGTGGTTAGTTGCATGTCTGCCAGCGGGTCTTCCGGGGCGGCGTCGAACCCGGCGCTGATCAGCACGGCTTGTGGCTGGTAGGTGTTGAGCAGTGGCAACGCTCGCGTCTCAAACGCGGCAAGGTAGGCGTCGTCCCCGCTGCCGGGCGCCAGCGGCAGGTTCAGTGTGTAGCCCTCGCCATCGCCGATGCCGGTTTCGTGGGCGTAGCCGGTGCCGGGGTAGAGGGTGTCGGGGTGTCCGTGGAGGCTGATGAATAGCACGTCTTTGCGGTGTTCGAAGATGTGCTGCGTGCCGTTGCCGTGGTGGACGTCGAAGTCGACGACGGCGACGCGCTCTAGGTTGTGTTTGTCGATCAGGCGTTGGGCGGCGAGGGCGGCGTTGTTGAACAGGCAGAAGCCCATGGACCGGTCGGGCTCCGCGTGGTGGCCGGGGGGGCGCATGGCGCAGAAGGCGTTGCGTACACGGCCGGCCATGAGCGCGTCCACCGCGGCGAGGATGCCGCCCACCGCCAATAGGGCGATGTCGTAACTGGCCGGGCAGATCGCAGAGTCGGGCGAGTCGATGTAAGGCTGGTTGTCGCGGCACGCGGTGAGCAGGCGGTCGATGTAAGCCGGCGTGTGGACGCGCTCGACGCTGGCGCGGTCGGCGGGTTCGAACGGGAGGTGATCTAGCCGGTCCCACAGCGAGGTTTGCGTTAGGCCTTGTTTTATGGCGCGCAGACGATCGGGGCGTTCGGGGTGGTTAGGGCCTGTGTCGTGTGAGCAGAACCAGTCGTCGTAGATCAGCCCGGTGGGCATGGCGGCCTCCGATCGGGCGTATTCTAGATGGTGTTGTCGTTTTGTGTTGTTTAGGGTGTGGCGTGTAGAGTTTTACGCGCGCCGGCGGCGGATGGAGGTTATCGCGACGCTGCTTGCCAGCAGCACCAGCCCGGTGGAGGGCTCGGGGGTTGTCGCGGGCATGGCGGTGATGACGGAGTTGATCCAGTCGAGGTTTGAAGAGATGCGCGTCGAGAACGACACGCCTGGCACGTTGGGCGCGATGTCTTGGACCAGCTCCCACTCGTCGTCTTCGTTTTCGACGTACAGACCGCCGGTATCAAATAGCGCGGCGTTGAACGACGCGGACCCGTCCGCGGACAGGCTGTAAGGCCCCGAGACGGCGAAGTTGATACCCGCGAGTTTCCACGTGCCGTTGTCGTTGATGAACAGCCCGCCGCCGGAGTCGCCGCCCGTCAGGTGGGCTTCGTTGTTGCTTTGCCCGACGTTGAACTCGTAGGCGAGCAAGTCGCCTGTGTCCGGCTCGCCTTCTGAGACTTGTGTGATGGTGTTTGTGCCCCAGCTCTGCACGTGGTCGTCGGTGCCCCACAACCAGCCTTTGAGGTCGTTGTTGATCGCCACCTCGGCGCCTCGCTGTGTGCCGCGGCCGAATAACACAGAAAACTTGCCCGCTTCATCGCTGTCGGTGTAAAGCGGTGCGTAGGAATCAAATGTCCCGTTGACCTGCCAGATGCGTAGGTCGCTGTTGGGGTCGTCCCAGAACGCGGTGGTGGTATATGAAGAGCCGTTGTAGGAAAAGGTGTTGCCCACGGCCCCGCCGATGTGCCCCGCGGTGATGAAGTAATCAGGGGCGATGGGCGTGCCCAGGAAGTTTTTCCACCGGCCTTGGTACTGCCACCCGCTGTCGGCGAGCGGGCCGGTGGGGGCGGTGGTGTTGCGGCCGGCTGCGCCGGTGATGACCGCGGCGTTTACAGATACAGCCAGCAGGGCCAGCAGCCCAGCGATCATGAACACCCGTTTGATCAGCATAAATTCTCCATCCTCAGGGGAATATACATTGTAGAGGCACTTATTCAATACCACAAGATTATTTAACGACCAACCCGTTTGTGGCGGATCGCGCTAAATTCTGGCAAATTATACCGGTCCGAAGCGGTTCTAACCGTTCTGAGACGCGGGTATTTTACCTACCCTCGCACGGGCCTAGAAGTGCCCCCAGCCGTTCTGTGGCCTGACACAGGTCTAACCCCATCAGTTCAATGGTTTTACGCGGGCTGGTCTGCCCGTCGATCACGGCGGTGTCCTTGGCTGCCACGCCCATCAACTCCGCGAGTAACGAGCACGCCGCCCGGTTGGCCTTGCCGCCTTGCGCCGGGGCCGCCACCGCCACTTTCAACCGATCGCCCAAGAGGCCCACGAGCTTGGTCCGGCTGGCACCGGGCACGACCTTCACGCGTATGGCCACGCCGTCTGGCGTCGCGCTCAACACACTACGCAATGCGTCTTCGTTTTCCGCCATGGATGATTATGCTTTCGCGTTACGGTGTGGGTCGGCTTCGCTTTTAGTGACGCTACTGCCCCATCACTTTTTTCTGGCGCAGCAGGTGGTGGTAGTGCTGTGCGAAGCGGTGGGCTTCGTCGCGGATCGCTTGGCAGAGCCGCAGCCCCGCGTTTTGTCGGCCAAGACGGATCGGCTCGGACTGGGCTTGGGTGTAGATCAGCTCTTCTTTCTTAGCCAGTGAGATTACCATGGGGGGTTTGACGTCCAGCGGCTCGAACACGGCCAGCGCCGCGTGCAGCTGGCCCAGCCCGCCGTCGATGATGATGACGTCGGGGTACAGCTCGTGGCCCTTGCCGGCGTCGCGGTAGCGGCGGCTGACCACCTCGCGGATGGCGGCGTAATCGTCGTTAGCAGCCGTCTGGATTTTATAACGGCGGTACTCGTTCTTGAACGGCTTGCCGTCGACGAAGCAGACCTTTGAGCCGACGGTTTCGCCGCCCTGGAGGTGGGCGATGTCAATGCACTCCACACAGCGGATGGGGCTGTCGAGGTTCAGCGTTTTGCGTAGGGATTCGAGGCCCTTGCGCGGGTCGACGTAAAACGATTCGGCTTCGGGCTGCCAGCCTTGCGTGTGTTTGCCGCGGTCGTCGAGTTTTTCCAGTGCGTGGACCTGGTCTCGCAGCACGGCGGCTAGCTCGTATTGCTGGTCTTCGGAGGCTTGCTTCATGTCTTGGCGCATCTCGCGGAGCATGACCGAGCGCTTTGAGCCTAGGAACTTGATGAAGCGGTCGATGTCGGCGCGGTAGTCCGCTTGGGTGATTTTGTCGGCGCAGGGTGCGGTGCATTGTTTGATGGGGTAGAGCAGGCACGGGCGGAAGTACCGCCGGCTGTCATCGCCGTCGCGGATGTCCAGGCTGCACGTGCGGAACTTAAACACGCGCTGCAAGAGTTGGATCGACTCGCGTAGCGCGTACACGCTGGTGAACGGGCCGAAGACCTTGGCACCTTTGTACTGCGGGGCGGTTGGCTCGCGCGTGATGAACACGCCTGGGAAGTCGTCGCGTGTGGTGATCACGAGGTATGGGAAGGTCTTGTCGTCGGTCAGACTTGTGTTGAAGCGCGGGTGGATGTCTTTGATCAGGCGGTTCTCGGTCAGCAGTGCTTCCCACTCAACCTCGCAGGCGATCACGTCGAAGTCGTCGATCAGGTCGAGCATGGGCTGCTTCTTCGGGCCCAGGTCAGCAGAGGGGATGAAGTAGCTGCTGACCCGGTCAGGCAGTTTCGCGGCTTTGCCGACGTACAGCACGCGCCCTTGGGCGTCTTTCATGAGGTAGACGCCGGGAGTCTTGGGTAGGGCGCGGGCCTTTTCAAGTAGGTCGGCGAGCTTGTCGGTGTTGGGGGGCATCAGGTGATTATAAATGCCCTCCCCCGGAAGTATTCCGGCAAGGGGCTTGACACCAGTTTCACCCTCGTCTAATATTTAACCATATGGTTAAGTTTAATACCCAAGCGATGGACCGGACCTTCGCCGCGCTGGCTGATCCCACGCGCCGGGCGGTGATCGCCAGGCTTGCCAAGGGTGACGCGTCGGTCGGGGAGTTAGCCGAGCCGTTTGATATGTCGCTGCCTGCGGTGAGCAAGCATTTGCGCGTGTTGGAGCGGGCGGGGCTGTTGGAGCAGCGCCGCGACGGGCGCGTGCGCCGGTGCAAGCTCATGCCACAGCCGCTGCGGCAGGCGTCGCAGTGGGTCGACCGCTACCGCGCCTTCTGGGAGGGGCAGCTCAACGCCCTGGCTGATTACTTGGAAAACGACGCCCTGTGAGACCCTGATTACAAGGCTACAAGCAAAGGAGACGCCCACATGCCCGAGAAAGCGCCCGACTTCATCCGCATGGTCAAGCTCATCAAAGCTCCGCGTGAGAAGGTTTACCACGCGTGGATTGATCCCGACACCCGCCGCAAGTGGTGGTGCGCCACGCCCGAGCACTGCAGCAGCGTTTGTGAGATCGACCCCAAGGTCGGCGGCAACTACAGGATCAACATGGAAAAAGGGGGCGAGGAGTACGTCACGGTGGGCGAGTTTGTCGAGCTTGACCCGCCCAAGAAGTTGGTCTTTACCTGGTCATGGGAGAAGCCGCCCACGGGGGTGCAGGGCAGCGTGGTCACTGTTGAGCTGTTCGAAGCCCAGGCCGACGGCAACGCGGCTACCGAGCTGGTCTTGACCCATGAAAAATTGATGGACCCGCAGAACCGCGACGCCCACAGCGGGGGCTGGGCCGGGTGTTTGGCGGCGCTGGCGAAATATATGTCACCCTAAACGTGGCAATAAAACCACGACGGATTGAGTTTTAAAATAGTCGCAGTCTCAATCAAACCCTTTAGATGGAGGATCAAACCAATGTCACTGAAAGAAGTCGCCAACCAACTTGTCGCGCTGTGCCGTGAGGGGAAGAATCTCGAAGCGGTTGAAACGCTCTACAGCCCGGATGTCGTGAGCGTCGAAGCCGCGCCCGTGCCGGGCATGGAGCAGACCATGAAGGGGATTGATGCGGTCAAAGGAAAAAATAAGTGGTGGATAGACAGTCACGAGGTCCACGGCGGTGACGTGAAGGGCCCGTTCCCGCACGGCGAAGACCGCTTCGCCGTGTATTTTGAGTTTGACGTTACCCCCAAGGGCACGGGCAAGCGCATGCAGATGAACGAGGTCGGGCTGTACACCGTGAAGAACGACAAGATCACCAAGGAAGAATATTTCTACTCGATGGAGGGATGAGGCGATGCCTGATTACACCTGCAAATTGACGATTAACGCCCCGGTCTCCGACGTCTACGCGGCATTAACCACACAGCAAGGCGTCGCGGGGTGGTGGACCACCGATTGCGACGTGCAGGGCCACGTGGGCGGCAAAGCCGTCACCCGGTTCGGGCGGTCGTGGATGGTGTTTACCGTTGAAACGCTCGAGCCCAACCGCCGCGTCGTTTGGAAGTGTACCGATCAGCACGCACACAAGAGCATGAACATGCCGCCTGAAGAGTGGATCGGCACGCGCCTGATCTGGGACCTGACCGACAACGGCGGTTCGAGCACGGCTGTTGTGTTTACGCACGAGGGCCTGAACGAGGCGCTTTTGTGCCACGAGATGTGTTGCGGCGGGTGGGACCACATGATGAAAGGCTCGTTTGTCGGCTACACCGAAAGCGGCGAAGGCAAGCCCGATCGCCCCATCTTGACCTACGGCCCGACGCTGGCGCGAGGGCAGAGTAACACCTAACAAGGCCCTGGGCTTGCACACACGGGCGGTGCGTTCGTGGGGGCTTAGGTGATTAGAAGCCATCCCAAACCCCAAAACGGTAGATCACTGGCCACGGTCTGCCCGGTGCAAACCTCCGCCATCCGCACTGGCTGGCAAGCAGCCAGTGGCACACAATTCAACCTCATCAGGGGTTTGGGGATGGCTTCTAAAACTTGATGCCCAGATAGATATTGATCGATTCGAATTCGTGTTCTTCCTCGAAGCCTTCAAGCTCGGTGATGGTGAAGCGGTAGACGCCTTTGAGGAAGATTTTGTCGTTGATGTCCCATCGGACGCCGGCGCCGTAGCCGTAGGAGAAGTCGGTCTCGGTGATTTTCGCGCCGCCGATTTTTTGTTCCAGCGTCGCGTTGAAGAACCCAAGCCCCGCGGTTATGAGCGGGGTGACCGGGCCTTCGAGAAGGTAGAGTTCGACGTTCGCGTTCAGGAAGAACATGACGGATTCGTCTCGTAAAAATGGGACGCCGCCTGTGCGGTACACCGTGTCGGTCGTGCCGAAGATCATCTCGACGTTGTAGTTGAAATGCGGCGAGGCGTTGTACCCGAGGCCGAAGCCGCCTTGGATGGCTTCCTCGAATTCGATGTTTGTGCCGTTGGGTAGTGTGGCGTCGCCGCCTTCGAACATTTGGCCGAGAAGGAACAACTCATATTTTCTGGCGCGTGTGTGCTTGGAGTGGGTGTCGTCGATGGCGTCTTCGTCGATGAAGTCCATTTCCGGCCCGTTTAAGGCGGAGGGCTGGGCTGTGTCGGTCAGGCCTTGGGCGGCGCAGAGGGGGGATATCGCGAGGATCATCCACAACGCCAGCAGTGATTTTTGTGCGAGTGTTATTTGCTGTTTTGTATGCATTGGGTTCCCCAACTGCTTTGTGTGGTTACAGGTTTTCAATAGTGGGGTTGCGATTAGTCCGCTGGAGCGTTATCGGCAATATCGGTACAGGCGTTAATTGTGTTGCGTGTGTTCGGTTAAAATCGTCGTGTTGGCGGCCAAGAATCGCGTCGTGTTGGCTGAGGCGTCCGGTAATACACGCGGCGCGTGGCGCGTGGCCTCTTGGGCGTGACCCAAAGAGCTGTTGGGTATAGGGTATGAAGCACACCGGGTGTTTGGCCAAGTTGGTTTCGGGGAACCCCGCCGGGGGTCAAGCGGATTATTGAATAGTGAGGAAGATCATGAAGGCAAATATTTTTTCGTTTGTTTTGGTCGTCGTTGTTGCGATGAACGGCCGCCTGCTTGCTAAAGAGCGGTGTGTTTGGATATGGGGCATGGGTTCGAAGGTTGTTTTGGACCAGTCGCGTCGGCTGGAGCTTTGGAGCTTTGCCGCGGCGCCCCACGGCAGGCCCGAGGACGCCATCCGCCGGTTGTATATTGCGCTGCCGTTGGATTTGATCCAGGGCCACCCACATGCGGTGCGTGAGTTTATCGCCGACGCCCACAGCCGGGGCGTTGCCGTGGAATACTTAACGGGCAACGCCTTGTGGGCGCTGACGGAGACCGACCCACAGACCAGCCGACCCTACAACCAGACCAGCTTGATGGAAACACGGGTCATCCTGCGGTTCAACGAGGCCGGTTCGCCGCGCGAGCGATTCGACGGGATTCAGCAAGACACAGAGCCGCACACCATGCGGGAAGAAGTCGGCCACCCTTATTCGTGGTCGGACCTTTCCGATCGAAACGTCATCTGGAGGCAGTACCTCGAATCGCTCAAGCAGTGGCGGGCGATGGTGGACGACCACAACAAACAAGTCGGCGACCGGCTGCTGTTGGGCGTTGCGATCCCCCACTACTGGGACCCATCCGAGGGGACACCGGTGGATCACCGCAAGGTGCAAGACGTTGTGGACTACATCGCGATCATGAACTACGACAGCCGCAACCCGGTCAAGCAGATGGCCAGTGAGTTTGCCTACGCCAGGCAGCGGGGGCTGGAGCGGAGCGTCTGCGTGGGTGTTGAGACGCAGGAGCTGCCTTGGAAGGAACCGGTGGAGGATTCGTTTAACAATACGCTGTACCTGCCGACCGCGTCTTACTACTACACCGGCGAGGCGGCCATGCGGCGGGACATCCAAGCGGTGGAGCGGCGGTATGGCGACTTGGCGAGCTATGTCGGGATCAGCTTTCACTACTACGAAGATGGCGAAAACGGCGTGACCGCTTACCGCGCCATGGGGTTGAAAAAACACAACCGCGCGCCGGCTTGCCTGCTCCACTACCCGACGGGCGGGGAGACTCAAAGCGGTGTATCGCCCATTTACTACTCGGCCTATGACCCGGACGGGGACGCGCTGCAAATTTCTGTGTTCATCCGTTCAGACGAAGGCGGGGCGTGGCAGCGGCTGCCGGCGACAGACAGCCGGGGCCGGGCGATGAAAGGCCCTGAGGGTGTTTTTTACATGGACACGTCTTTGTTAGACGCGACCAGAGCGTATTTTTTGAAAGTTGAAGCCCGCGAGGCAGGGGGAGATGGGCTGGTTGGTTTTGACACGAGCGATTTCCCGTTCAAGGTTGGGCTGCGTCAGGAGGATCGTGCGATTGATGACGACGCTGACCGGGTCAGCCTCAAACTTAAGGTTCCTTCCGTGACGGTGGGTCAGCCGTTTACTTTTACTTGGGCTGCCAATGCCAAGGGGGCGGGCACCATCGCGGGGTATTTCTACTCGTGGCACACGCCGTTCCTCGCGCATCAAGCGTTTTTCACGCGCGGCAAGACCGGCTCGTTGATCGCCCCCACGCCCGGCACGCACACGCTGCACGTCTGGCCGCTCGGCCCCGGGGGAGTGCCGCTCAACGCCACAACTCAACAAGTCGTCGTGCGCGACGACATTGATCGAGACGGCGTCCCCGATAGCCAAGACGCGGATGCCGACGGCGATGGCATCAGAAACGTGGACGAAGAAAAAGCGGCGACCAATCCCATGGACGGCGGCGATTTTCCCGACTCTTGCCTGCTGGGGCATTGGTCTTTCGACGGCGGCCGGCTGAACAACCGTGTTTCAGGCGGCGCGAAGCTGATCACCAGCGGTGGGGCTGCCCGTTTTGTGAAAGTCAGCCACAACGACGACGCCCTTAAGCTTGATGGGCGGACGAGAGTAAGCGTGAGTGGGGACTTAACCGCGGACGCTGTTCACGCCCTGACCGTTGAGATGTGGATCAAGCCGGAGGCCGAAGATAGCTTTACGTATATTCCGCTTGTTTTTGACGGCGATATCGACGGCGGGCTTTCGCTGATCCTCAAGAACGACGCTGGGTTTGTGAACCTGCGCGCGTATCAACCCGCGAAGGGCAGGGGCGTGCCGGGGTCGGTGGGGATGGTCTCGCCGGGTGTGTACGTGGGGTTGAACGCCCGGAACGACGGCCTCTTCGACGGCGAATGGCACCACATCGCCTTTACTTTCAATGGCTACGACAAGGCCCTGAAGCTATACATCGACGGGCGGCAGGTCGCCGGGCGGTATCACCGCAGTGTCCCTGAGGCGTTCAACGTTTCGAGGCCCCTGAGGTTCTTCGACGCGACAAGCCAATGGGACAGCGACAACCGCAACAACGCGTTGGTGGAGAACAGCGCACAGTTCGAAAGCAACGCGTTTCCCAGGCCCGATCTGGCTAACACGGGTTACGCGGGTTTGGTGGATCACATCAAAGTCACGCGGGCGGCATTGCCGGCGGCGAAGCTTGGCTTTTGGACGGATCGTGGGCCGAAGCGGTCGCGTGTTGACCGTTGAACCATTGTTAGGCGTTTACGAATGGATGAAAGATGTCGCGGCACCCGCAGCCGCTACCCCACGATGAACCGCCGCCGCTTCACGTAGTCCCACACCACAAACCGGTCGAGGTCTTGGCCTCCTGTGAAGAAGACGCGTCCGCCCGTGCTCTCGGCCATGCGGTGGGCGAATTGGATATCCTCTTCACTCTGTGACCAACTCGGCAGCAGAAAGATATTGATCACGATGCCTTGTTGTTTACACAGCAGCCCTTCGCGCATGGTGAATTGCTCGGTGCGTCGGTCGGGCGGGTAGAGCAGGTAGAGCCATTGGTCTTCGTAGTGCGCGGTGGGTAGGCCGTCGGTGATGAGGATGATCTGCCGGTTGGGCGTGTCTTGCACTTGCAGCAGTTGGCGGGCCAGGCGTAGGCCGTGCTGGATGTTCGTGAAGTGTGGCGGGATGTCGAACTCGGTGATCTGGTCGTTGCTCATGTCTACTTTGAGCCTGACCCAAGGCTGGCGGATGGTCACCGGCTTGGGTAAAAGTTCGGGCACCTCGGCGGCGTGGCGGCGTTTGGCCATGGTGTAGACCTCGACGAAGTCCAGGAAGTCGCCGGGGTACTCGGTGCGGATAAGCCCGTGCAGGGCCAGGGCCATGCGCTTGACGTTGATGTACTGCCCCCCGCCGCGCATGGACCCGCTCATGTCCATGCACACGGCTGTGGCGCACTTGGGCGCGTTGCGCGTGAGGTGGACCTCGATGTCCTCGGGTTTCATGCGTATGGGGCGTTGCGTGCCGCTGCGGACCATGGCGTTGATCAGCGAGGTGGTGGTGTCCATGTTGGCCAGCGAATCGCCGAACTCGTAGGGCTTGGTGCGTTGTGTTTCGACGGCGCCGTCGCCGGTAAGGTCTCCCCGGTGGCGGCCGGTCTTGGCGTTTTGCAGGTCGGAGAAGATCTGGTCGAGCAGCTTGGCTTGCATGATCTTCATGGCTTTGGGCGTGAGGCGGAAGCGGTCGCCGTCACGGGCCAGCCCTTGCTCCCGGGCCAGCGACTCTAGCAATTGCTCCACCTGCTGGCGCAGCGACTCCAAACCTTGCATCTGCTCGTTGTCGGCGAAGCGGGCCAGGGCGTCCATGTCGATCAGGTACAGCTTGGCGTTTTTGGCTGCTTCTTTGAGTTGCTCGATGAGGCGGTCGATGGTTTCGAGTTCCTCCTTGATCTCCAGGGCTTGGGCGGCGGTCATGGGCTTGCGCCCGGTGAAGTCGTACTTGTCGGCTAGCTGTTCGACTTGGTACTTGTCGCCCAGGCGGTCGACGGCGGTGACGAGTTGGCGGGCGAAGTCGCTGCGTTGGTCGGTGGCGTACCAGAGGCGTTCGAGGTCGACGATCTGCTCGTCGCGCACGGCTTCGAGGAAGCGCTTACGCAGCTTGTGGGGCGGGCGCATTTGCGTGGCCCAGTCGTGGTACTGCCGGTCGGCGTCATGGTGGGCGGCTTCTGTTTCATATGTTTCAAGGATTTTTCGCTTGCGCGCTTCGAGCATGGCCAGGAGTGAGCCGATGCTCGGGCCCAGGCCTGCTATTTGAGACGGGTCGAGCTCGATGGCTTCGGCCAGCGCCTCGGGAGGCAGGTCGTCGAGCGACCCGTAGGCCATCATGTGGTCGAAGGCCGGTGAGACGAGGTCCGGCGGGTGGTCGTTTGGCAGTGGGAACCGCTGGGGGTCGTAGCCGCGGTAGGTGTGGATGATCCCGCCGGGGTGTGTTGGCTTGGGGCGTTGGGGCATTGCTGTATTGTATGGCGTTGAGGCGGGTGCTTGTGCTGTGGAGTAAGGCTGGCAAATCGGTGGGGCCGAGAGCAGGCGATGCAGGGGGCGGGCGCATTAGATTAACGGTTGTTTTTTATAGCAAATAGTTTCTAAATGTCGTGGGCGTGATTACAATACTCCGATGTTTTTTGAGTTTTGAAACGCGCAGTGATGGTTGCTGATCGAGGCTAGATCGAAGCCGCGACAAGATTATTATTGGTGATGCCTACACACGACCCAGATTTCGGCCGCTACGGGCCGCCCCAGACCCAGGGGCCCGATCCTGATCCCGGTGAGCCCAAGGACCAGGCCGGCGGCAAACCCGGCGAGCTCAACCACGCACTGTGGCTGTGGTATCTGTACTTTCAGCCGAAGCGGTTTTTTGAGCACTTCGCTACTGAGCCGTCGTTTGTGTTGACGGCTTTGTGTGCGTGGGTGTTCGGCATGTCGGGTGTGATCGACCGGATCGAGATGCAGCACACGCAGGGGCGGTTGAGCATGTCGGAGTTTGGCCTGTCGCAGGGGTGGGAAGGTTACGCTGCGTTGATTTTGGCGGGGGGCGCGTTCGGTGGGCTGATGCACTACGCGCTGGGGGGGTGGTGGTACGGCAAGCGTCTTGAGTGGTGCGGAGTGGAGCGTCCCGAGAAGCGTTTGGTCCGCCGTGTGTACCTATACGCGGCGCAGATCATCGCGGTCCCGACGGTGTTGATCACGTTTACGGACGCGATGGTCTACAACTCCCCGGTGGAAGCGATGGAAGCGGAAAGAGGCGTGTGGTACATGCTGTTTGCCCTTTTTCCGTTGTGGTCGGTGTGGGCCAGCTACCGTGGGGTGCGTACGGTGTACGACCCGCCTCGGGTTTGGCGGACCCGGATATGGTTTATCCTCTTGCCCGGTGTCGTGTATAGCATGGCGATCGTGGTGTTCGCGGTTGCCGCTTTTAATACCCAGTTGCTCGAACCCCCGCGTCTGAGCAGGACACACGTTTTTCAGAACGCCACGTTTAGCTTCGAGTACCCCGGGAACTGGTGGCTCGAAGACGACCCCGAAGCCGACCCCGAGTTTTACGCTTCCGTGGAAGCCATGCAGGACGCGGTTGCCCTCTTCTACACTTACGAATCCAGTTTTTTGGCGGGTGAGAATTTGTCTCAAACCCTGGCTGACCTGGAGCAATGGACGGGCACAAGGCGCCAGGAATCGCCTTGTAACAAGTGGGGGCCGTTACGGGGCGAGGGCGTCACGGCGCTTTTTGACATCGAGGGCAAGCCTTACCGTTTGCTGGTGTTGGTCGCGTCGGTGGGGCAGGGTCGGTATGTCGAGGTGCGAGAGGTCTGCCTTGTTGCCCATGACGGCGTTGCACAGCCGGGGTTTGACTTGATCCGATCGACGTTCCGTGTGGCGGGTGCGCGTATCGGCGGTCCCTGACACTGCCCGGCTGCGCAACCCGGTTTCAATACAACACAGCACAAAACGGCGCCGCGGTTAGGCCGTTGCGTCACACCGTGATAACGCCGGAGTCGTTCTCTGTGCGCACGACAAAGGGAGCCGTGTGGCTCCCTTTTGTCGCTGTGGGTGGTTTTTCCCCTACGCCCCGTTTGGGTTAGGTGAGGCCGCCGTCGGGTACGTCCTCTGGGATTGGGCCGATGTCTTCAGGGGAGATGGTCGGGGTGTTTTGGGGGATCTCCGGTGCTACGCTGGGGTCGTCGATGACGCCCAGCCACTGGAGGCCACCGATGACGGTGTCTGCGGCAACTTCGCCCACGTAGTCGCCGGCTTGGGAGATGCCCTGGGTGACGGTGCCGAACTTTCCGGACTGGAACGCGTGGTTCAGTGCGTTGAGTTCGCGTCCTGCTGTTGGGTCGCCGGTGATTAGGCCGATGGTGTCGCTGAGGCCGGCGCGGGTGATGCGGACGACGTTGCTGGCGCCGATCACGTCTCCGACGCCCGCGTTGTCGTCGATGCCGGTCAGTGCCAGTACGGTGTCGACGGTGCCGCCGATCGCTTGGTTGATGCCGACGCCCGGTGCGAAGCCGACGCCCGCGACGCCCACAGCGTCGGCGATTTTGTCGGCTTTGGTGGTGCCTGCCGATTGTGTGTACTCCACAACGCCGCCGATGATGTTGCCCGCGGCTCCGACGACCTTGGCGCCGGTTTTGACGGTGTCGGACAGGTTGGCCAGTTTCGAGGTGCCGGCCAGTTCTTCGCCAAGTTGCGCGGCGCGAGCGTCAGCGATGTCAGGCAGCAAGCCGATGCCCTGCGTGACAGCGGTGGCGGCGGCTGGGCCGTTGAGGCTGGGGCCGCCGGTGGATTGCGAGTTGCTGTTAGATTCAGAGTTGCTGTTTTGCGCCTGTGAGTCGGTGTCTTCCGTTTGGCCTGGTGATGTTGAGGCCGGGGGCGTGGGGTCTTGGGGCGTGTCGGGCGCGGTGTCTGACGGCGAGTCGACAGGCTCATTGTCATCGCCGGCTGGTTCCGTGGGTCCGTCTGGGGCGGTATCGTCTGTTGTGTCTGACTGTGTGCCGCCGTCGCCGAATAGGCCCCCGTTGGGGTCGAAGTCGCCTTCAAAAACGGGGTAGTCGTTGCCGGTCTCGATGTCGTAGACGAGCATGGTGATCTTCGGCCCTTGGGGCTGGTCTTGCGTGGGTTGAGGCTTTGGCGTGCCTTTGGTGGTGGTTGAGATCACGTCGCCTTCGGCGTTGGTCTGTGTGACGGTGCGTGTGCCGTCGGGGTTGCTGGTGGATGTGGTGGTGATGCCTGTGCTGGGGTCGGTTGATGAGGCTGACGTGCCGGTGGACGGGGTGTTGGTGGTTGATGTTGTCTGCCCGTCGGGCGTGGTCGTGGTGATTGTGGTTGAGCCGTCTGGGTTGCCGGATGAGGTGATGGTGTTGCCGGTGTCGGGGTCGGTGGTCGAAGCGGACGGCGGTGTGGACGCGGGGACGTCCGTTGTTGAGGTCACGTCGCCGTTGGCGTCGGTCTCCGTCACAGTGCGCGAGCCGTCGGGGTTGCTGGTGGATGTGGTGGTCACGCCCGTGCTGGGGTCGGTCGATGAGGCGGAGTCGGGCGATGATGTGGGCACGTTGGTGGTTGAGACGGTGTTGCCTGTTGGTGTGGTTTCCGTGACGGTTTGCGAGCCGTCGGGGTTGCCGGTGGCGGTGATGGTGTTACCGGTGTTGGGGTCTGTGGTCGAAGCGGACGGCGGTGTTGAGGCTGGGATGTTTGTGGTTGAGATCACGTCGCCGTTGGCGTTGGTCTGTGTGACGGTGCGTGAGCCGTCGAGGTTGCCGACAGACGTGATGGTGATGCCTGTCTCGGGGTTGAACGCTGATGCTGAGGGCGCGGTCAGCGGCTGAGTGATGACTGGTGTGTTGAGATTGGCAAAGGCGGTCTGTGCGACGAGCGTGGACCCAAGCAACCCGTCGGCGCTTAGCATCTGCCTGGACTCGAGCGATTCGAGCGTGAGCGGCTGGTCTTGGCGTTGTTGGCGGGGTTTGCTCTTTCTTGCACGACGGTTGAGGGGATAGCGCAGCATGTCTGTTCTCCTGGTCAAAAAGGGTTAACGTTCTGTGATTAAGACTCTGTTGTGTCGGCGCCTGGTTGTCTTTTGAACACTTGGCCTGGTTGGCCGGCGTGGGCTTGTTTGCTTGTCGCCGCTATTGTGTCGGCTGCGTGTTCAATAATCACATACGCGGGGATGGGCGGGTTGGATGTGGGTTGGGGAAGATTTTGGCGTGGGGTATCACCGGTCGCCGAAGACGCGCTTGCGCAACAGCCGCATGTCCAGGGGGACGAGTAGCAACAGCAGCACCACGCACAGCCCCGCGGAGGCGGGCAAGTGCCATGTCAACTCACCAAACAGCAGCAGCCACCGCAAGCCCTCTGCCAGGTGGTGCAGCGGGTTGAGCAGGACCACGGCATCCAACACCGGGGTCTGCGGCAGCGGGAAGTAAGTGCTCGACGTGAAGCCGATGGGCATGATGACCAGGAAAAACGGCAGGGTTATGTGGTCGATGCTGGGCAGGATGGCGGTAAAAAACAAGCCGAAAGCCGAGAACATCAGCGCCCCCAGGAACAGCAGCGGGAACACCAACGGCAGCCATCCCCAGTGCAGCGGCAACGCGCCCGTCAACCCGAAGACCGCCAGCACCACGCACACCACCGCCGCATACCCCGTGGCCAACGTCGCCGCCCACAGCGCCTCGCCCCACACCACGTGCTCCAGGCGCACCTGTGTGGTGAGTTGGCCCTCCCATGACTTCTGAAAGTGCATGCGTATGAACGCGGCGAAAAGCGACTGGAAGAACGACGACATGAACACGGTGTACGCCAGGATACCAGGCCCAAGGTAGTGCAAATAATCAATCGGCTTGTCGTGCCAGGTCAGGTCGCCGATCTGCTCGCCCAGGCCCACGCCGAACGCCAGCAGCAAGATCAGCGGCTCGCACACCGGCGGCAGCGTGACCGTGTGCCAGTTGCGCATGTGTACGCGCAGGTGTCTGCCCAGCACGGCTCTGCTCTGCCATTGAAACGCGGGAAGGTAGGGGTTCATGCTGCGTCCTCCCCGGCGATCGCCAGGAACAGGTCGTCGAGGTTCGGCTGCCGCACTTCGTAGGGCAGACTTGGGAACGCCGCGACGAACGCAGCCAACCCCGGCGCGTCCAGCGCGATGTGCCAGTTGGCGAGCACCTGGGCCGGCTTGTCGCCGCGCTTGCGGAACCAGTCCAGCGCGTTTGGCGTTTCGGGCGCGCGGGCCGCCAGCAGCACCACGTGCTCACCCACCACGTCGCCCAGCACGTCTTGGGCAAGTCCAGCCGCGCGCACGCGTCCGTCTTGGAGCACCTGCAACCGGTCCGACAACCGGGCGGCTTCGTCCATGTAATGCGTCGTCAGAACAATCGCCAGCCCCTCATCACGCAGGGTGTTGATCAATTCCCACACAGCCACGCGCGCCTGCGGGTCCAGCCCGGTGGTAGGCTCATCCAGAAACACCACGCTCGGCTGATGCACCACCGCGCGCGCGATCATCAGCCGCCGCTTGTAACCGCCCGATAGCGTATCGGGTTTTTGGTGGGCGTAGGGCGCTAGGCCGAACCGCTTAAGCAGCGCGTCGATGCGCGCGGGCAGGTCAGCTTGCCGGGGGCGGTAGTATCGGCCGGTCTGTTCGAGGTTGCCGCGTACGGTGAAGTCGTTGTCGTATGTGTCGTCTTGTGTGCAGACGCCTAGCAGTCGTCTTGCTTTGTCGGCTTGTGTGGCTATGTCGTGGCCTGCGATGCTGATATGCCCGGCGTCGGCGCGGAGGTAGCCGTAGCACATGCGCAGGGTGGTTGTTTTGCCTGCGCCGTTTGGGCCTAGGAGTCCAAGGACTTCGCCGGCTTGGCAGGTTAGGTCGATGTTGTCGACCACGCGCTTGGCGCCGAGGGTTTTGACCAGGCCCGTGGCTTGGAGCAGCGGTGGGGTGTGCGATTCGTGATGGTGTGTAGCGTTTTTGTCCATGAAAGCCCACTGAGTAACTGCGTCCGGGTGGGCCCGGACCTACGCTTTTAGCGGTGCATCATATGCACCTGAGTGTTTGAGTACAGGTGGGTTGGGTGCGTCATTGGGGCAATGGCACGAGCGCCCTGGCGGCGGTATGGAGCGTCACTTCACTGACAAACAAGTTTATCAGTGCCACCCACCGGCTGGCCCGGAGGTTCCAGTTAAGCCGTGTTTTGTTTTTCGCTTTTTTAGAGCGAGGTTTCTCGCGGGACTTTTCGGCACCAATGCGCATTGATGAGGGAGCGGTCTATGTGCGCAAAGGCGGTTGGGCTGAGGTGGCCTTCACCGCTCACGTACTAATCCCGGCCCGCCTATCCTCCCTGTCCCCCTTTCTGTCCGCTCCCTGCTCACACACTTTGTGGCGAGTTCTCATGAGGGGTCATGGGCTTGCATAAAATTGCGGGGCCTCTCGGCGACCCCGGCCGGTCCTCCCGACGCGGGGCTTCAACCTTTGGCGGGTGCGACGGGTTTGTGCGCGCGGGGGGAGTCTAGGGTCCGTAGTCCAGAGTCCGTGGTTTAGGGTCTAAGGTGTGGTGGGTGGGGTGTTGGGGTGGGGTGAAGTGGTTTATGATATTTTTTTGTTTTTGGGTGTTGAGATGTGCGGGTTGTGCGCACAGGTGTGGTGGTAGAAGCACACAGCAGCCTGCGGCGTGCTGTATGGCACCCGGGTGACGCATTTCAGTTCGGCACTGCTTACTCGCTAGCGCAAGTGAAGCAGTGGCACCCCGGCCCACAAAATGTGGGGAAGGTCACGTCCCTCTGTCCAATGGATTATCAAAGTTAATCCTGACGCCTCTCACGATGGAGAATATAAGCGAAATTATACCGCCGACAGCGAAGAATAAACCAGGAGCAGCATTAATTAGTTGGGCACCTATCGTTTTGGACTCGACGCTTAGACTGGCCTCTCCGGTGACGCCTAATATAAATAGTTTATATCCTAAATAAATACATATACCTGAAATGAGTATAGGTAGTATTTTTAGGCTAAAATAAAGGGTTATTACTAAATTCGCGTTAGCTCTTGGGGCACGATTCATGCTTGTACCTTTGAGGAGATTAACTTGTAGAGGTAATCACGGTATGCTTCAGCACAACACAGCGACACAAATAACTCTATTTGAAATGGTGTGCTGAAGCACACCCTACTTTTTATCCCATACTCTACGTCTCATACACAATCGCCCCGTGCGTCGTCGTGCGTGAGACTTTCCTGTGGCCGTGCAAGCCGGCGAGGACGAATTCGACGCATGACGCGCGCACAGCCGGGTCGTCGGCGGGGTTGATCTCGAATGCTTTCTCCCAGGCGGGCGGGACGCGGCGGAGGCGGTCGGCGTAAGCGGAGGATGGCAGCATATCGCCGACCTCGATTTTCACACCCTTGCCGAAGATGTCGCCGATCTCGTCTAGGCCGTGCTGGTCGGCGTATTCGTCAAACACTTTTTTGACGGCGGCGATTTGGATGGCTTCGAGGACCTGGGCCTCGGTCATCTGGTGGCTGCTCATCATGTCCAGCTCGAGCTTGCCGATGGCGGAGGCGGCGGTGTGGGCTAAGTCGCTGATGCGCGGCACAGCGGACGGCTCACCCAAGACCGCGGCGCGGCGGCGGGCGCTAGCGATCATGGTGCGGTAGTTGGCGATGGAGAACCGGGCGCTGACGCCTGATTGGGCGTCGACGTAGTCGGATTGACGGGCTTCGGTGGACATCTGCTCGCAGATTTCTTTCATGAAGCGTGGCACGCGCACGGGGTGTTGGCCGTCGAGGTCTAGGCCTGCTTCTTGTTCCATGATGGCGATGCCGGTGTCGCGTTCGCGTGGGTAGTGTGTGCGGATCATTGAGCCGATGCGGTCCTTGAGTTGGGGGATGACCTTGCCGCTTCGGTTGTAGGTGGTGGGGTTGGCGGAGAAGAGGATGACGACGTCGAGGTCGAAGCGGATGGGGAAGCCTCGCACCTGCACGTCACGCTCTTCGAGGATGTTGAACAGGCCGACCTGGACCAGTTCGTCTAGCTCTGGGACTTCGTTCATAGCGAAGATGCCGCGGTTCATGCGTGGGATGAGCCCGAAGTGCAGGGCCTCTTCGGCGCTCATACTCGTGCCGGCTGCGAGCTTGGCGGGGTCGATCTCGCCGATGATGTCAGCGAACTTGGTGCCGGGCGCGAGCCGCTCGGCGTATCGTTCTTCGCGGGGCCACCAGGCGATGGGCGTGTCGTCGCGGTAATGAGCGATGATCTTCTTGGCTTCTTTGGAGATGGGGTTAAGCGGGTCGTCGTGGAGCGTGGCGCCGGCGATGTAAGGGATTTCGAGGTCAAGGAACTGGATGAGCCCACGCATGAGGCGGCTCTTGGCTTGGCCTTTCTCGCCGAGGAAGAGCATGTCGTGCTGGGCGAGCAGGGCGATGCTGATCTCGGGGATGACGGTGTCTTCGTAGCCGATGACCCCCGGAAATAGGTCTTCACGGATGGTCAGCTTCTTGAGTAAGTTGTCGTGCAGCTCTTGCTTGACGGATTTTGATTGCCAGCCTGTGGCTTTGAGTTGGCTTAGCGTGGCGGGTTTGGTTGTGAGGGTGTCTGTGGGCATAGTGGTGAATCCTAGGACGGGTTTGGTTTTGGATGCAACAATTGTATACGGGGACCGCTCCCTGATCCGCCTGAGGCGGACGGCTCGTTGTGAGGCGCTGTTGTGATGATAAAGGCATATCGGAGGGGCGGTGGTAGGTGTGGCGGGAATGAAGGGGGGGGCGGAGCGGTTAAGATTATGAGTCCGTGGTGATTGGGTTGACTGATGATGATGCTCATATGACACGCGAAGCGGTGACAACGGCGAGACGCGGTGACAGCGGCAGGCGGCGTGATGCGATGGCGCTGCACGGCGTGTGGGGCGGGGCGAAGGTGGCGATGCTTGGGTTGCTTGTCCTGGGTGTGGGGTCGTGCGCGTATTTTAAGCTGGGCGCGATTCAGCGGTGGTTCGGTCCGCCGAGCGTGACTATGCAAGAGGCTTACGCGGACCACCCGGGCGGCGCGTCATTCGACCACAGCCTGTTCGACGGGGTTTTGAAGCGGTACGTGGACAGCGACGGGTGGGTGGATTACGAGGGCTTGAAGGGGAGCAGCGGCGATCTGGATCGCTACATCGCGTCGCTTGGGGACGCCCCGTTTGCTGAGCTTGGGCGCGACGAGAAGCTGGCTTTACTGATTAACGCGTACAACGCGTTTACGCTGCGACTGATTTTGGATTATTACCCCCTCGCTTCTATTAAGGATATTACGGCGGAGGAAAGGTGGGACGACGCGCGCTGGCGCGTGGGGCCGCATACGTGGAGCCTGAACCAGATCGAGCACGAGCAGGTGCGTCCGAAGTTCCGCGAGCCGCGTGTGCATTTCGCGCTGGTGTGCGCAGCCGTGGGTTGCCCGCCGCTGCGAAATGAGGCATACGCTGCGTCACACCTCGAGCAACAGCTTGAAGACCAGGCTGCGTACGCCCACAGCCACGACCGCTGGCTGCGGTTCGACCCGCAAAGCCCGGACAAGGTTTATTTGACCAGTTTGTACAACTGGTACGGGGGCGACTTTGAACAGGCGGCTGGTTCCGTGCTGGATTACGCCGCATCGCACAGCCCGCCGCTGCGAGAGGCGATCGATACGGGCCGCAAACCGGGTATCCGATGGCTGGATTATGATTGGTCGCTGAACAGTCGAGGGAATCGGCGGTGATGTTCAATGAGTATTGCCGGCGTGGCATGGGTTGTTTTTGTCATCGATCCAGAGGAAGATAGGACAGGTGAGAGGCGAGAGAGGAGGTTCTGCCCTTTCGACATGTCAAGTATTCTTGCACCAGACAACGTTTTGGCGATCGCTTCGTCGCCGGCCATGCCGCAGCGTTCTCAGCCGAGGGTGCGTGGGCGGGTGTCCGTGATCATCCCGACGTTGAACGAGGCGTGGCACATTGTTTCTACCGTTCGTTCGGCGCAAGCCGGTGCGAACACTGAGGTGATCGTGGTGGACGGCCACAGCCGCGACGGGACGGCTGAGCTGGCGCGGTCTTGCGGGGCGCGGGTGGTCTCCAGCGGTCGCGGCCGGGCTAGGCAGATGAACGCGGGCACCGCATATGCGACCGGGCAGTGGCTGCTGTTCCTGCACGCCGACACGCGCCTGCCGCGTGGGTTTGATAGGCACGTGCGCCGGGTGATGGGCCAGCCGGGCGTGGTCGGGGGGGCGTTTGGCTTGAAGATCAACGGGCCTGGGTGGGGGCTGCGGCTGATTGAGCGTGCGGCGAATCTGCGGTCTTGGGCGTTGCGCCTGCCGTATGGCGATCAGGCGATTTTTCTGACGGCTGACGTGTTTCATCAATTGGGCGGTTACCGCGATCAGCCTTTGATGGAAGACTTTTCGTTGGTCCGTTGCTTGGCACGTCGCGGGCGGGTGCGGATGGCCCCCGCGTCGGTCAGGACGTCCGGGCGTCGGTGGGCGTCGCAAGGGCTGTGGAGGACGACGCTGTTGCACCAGGCTGTGGCGGTGGCGTATTGCTTGGGGGTATCGCCTTCATGGATCGCCAAGTGGCGGAAAGACGTGCGCGTCACGGTTTAGAAAGATTACCATCGTGTTTGGTGCTGCGAGCAATCACCGCCAACCTCACATCTGACCCGGTTCTAGCCATCAGCCACAGACAATCGATAATCGATGCGGATATATCCATGCGGTTATTATGACGCTGCGTGACCGGTCTTATTGAGCCAACACCATTGTTCTGTTCCCGTCATAAGCGTGTCGTTGGTGACACGGGTTTATTCTTTATCCCGTTAGCGGTGTGCTGGGCTTTGGGCGCGGCGGTGGGGTTGGCGTGGGGGTGGGTTGGGCTGTGGCTAACTTCGGGGTGTGCGTTGGCGGCTGTGGCGGGTGTCATGGCGGCGAAGCGTCGGCTGCGCGCGGCGCGGTGTTGGGGGTGGTTGGCTGTTGTCATGGTAGGGGCGGGGTGGGCTGCGGTTTGGCAGCACCGCTTGCCAACCGATGACGTCGCGCGGTTTGTGGGCGACGAATCCCAGTTGGCGCAGATCACCGGCACGGTCGATGGCGAGCCGTATCTGAGCGACCCGCGCCGGGGTGTGTTCGGCGAGTTCAGCTACAGGCAGCCCTCGACGGTTTTTGTGTTGCGGGTTGATTCGATTGTCGTTGACGGTGCGGCGCAGCACGCCAGCGGGCGTGTTTACGCACGGGTGCGCCAAGCGGATCACCGTTTACAACAAGGCGATCGTGTGCGGGTCACGGGTTGGCTTGGGCCGATCTTGGGGCCTGCGAATCCGGGCGAGCGCGATTGGCGGATTAGCCTGGCAAGCCGGGGCATACGCGGGCGGTTGACTCTCGTGAACCGAGGCAACTGGAGTTTAGTTGAGCGGCCGACGGCTGGCTGGTTTACAGCGGTGCGGCGGTGGTGCGAAAGCGGTGCGGTGGCGGCGCTGCACGTGGGTGCGGCGTTTGAGCCGCAGCGCCGGGCGTTTCTGGAGGCGATCTTGTTAGGGCGACGCGGCGGCGACTTGGCGGAGCTTGAAGAGCACTTTCGCCGTGTGGGGCTGGCGCATTTATTAGCGATCAGCGGGGCGCACCTGATGGTGTTGCTGGGGCTGGTGTGGCTGGGGGCCAGGGTGTTGGGGTTAAGCCCGCCCCGCGTGGCGGCGGTGGTGTTGGCGGTGCTGGTGTGGTACCTGCTAACCGTGGTGCCGCGTGTGCCGATACTCCGCGCGGCTGTCATGTCGGGATTATTCACAGTGGGGTACGCCACGGGGCGGCGCATGCGCGCGTTGGAGCTGGTCGCGTTGGCGGCGTTGCTGATATTAATCTGGCGGCCAAGCGAGCTGTTGTCGGTTGGGTTTCAGCTGAGCTTCGGGATTGTGTTTGGGTTGTTGGTGTTTGTGGAGCCGGTGAGCCGGTGGCTGTGGCGAGGGTTTGACGCGCCGTATGAGCAGCATCAAGGGTCATGGTGGCGGTGGCCAGCCAGGTGGCTGGTGGGGTATGTGGCGGTGAGTGTGATCGCGTTTCTGATCGCGATGCCGCTGGTGGCGTACCACTTCCGGTACGTGAGTTTGCTGGGGGTGGCGGCTTCGCTGCTGGCTTGGCCGTTGGTGATGGCGGTGCTGGGCGTGGGGTATTTAAAAGTGCTGATCGGCCAAGTGTTGCCCAGTGCGGGGGTGCTGCTGGTTTGGCCGCTGCAGCGCAGCGCGGATGGGTTAACGGGCTTGGTGGCGTGGATGTCCGAGTGGCCGGGGGCGGGGGTGACACTGCACACACAGCCGACGCTGGTTTGGTTGGTCGGAGCGTTGGCGGTGGTGGCGGCTTGGCTGGCGGGGCGGTTCGTGCAACGCCGTGTGGCGTTCGTCGTGGCGGTGGGGTTGTGTGTGGTTGGGGTGGTTGATCTGTCCACGGTGACCTCACCGCTGGCTCAACGGATGGGCGTTGGCGGTGAGCGGCCGGCGTTGACGCTGAACATGTTTAGTGTCGGGGATGGGTCGTGTTACCTGCTACGCGTGGCGGGGGATGAGCAGCAACACACGCTGATGTTTGATTGCGGGTCGCAGCACGACACGGGCGTGGGCAGCGATCGGATCGTTCCCGCGTTGCAGCACTTGCGGGTGAGCCGTATCGATACCTTGGTGATATCACACGCGGACCTGGATCATTTCAACGGCAGCTTGGACGTGGTTGATCGTGTCAAGGTGGGGCGGGTGTTTGTGCCGCCTCAGATGCTCGACGCGGCGCGGCGTGATCCTGGTTCGGCTTCGGCGGTGCTGATTGAGCAGTTGCGCCGGCGTGGCGTGCCAGTAGGGGTGATTAGCCGGGGTTGGCGTGAAGCGCACGGCGGTGCGGTGCTGGAGGTTTTGTGGCCGCCGGAGGGGCTTCGGGCGCAGCGCGTCAATGACACTTCGGTGGTGCTGTCGGTGCGTGTCGCCGGTCGGCACGTGGTCCTCAATGGCGACATCCAACAGGACGCGATTGAATCGCTGCTTGCGTTGGAAGCGGACGTGCGCGCGGACGTGGTTGACCTGCCGCACCACGGCAGTTTTATAGAAGCATCGCCGCGGTGGCTCCAAGCGGTGGCGCCTGCGGTGGTGTTGCAGTCTTGTGGGCCCGGGCGGTTCAGCCAAGACAAGTGGGGCGATTGGCTGGAGCGGCTTTCAATTCAAAGGCTGACGACCGCGGAGGCGGGCATGGTGGAGTTAATCATTGAGCGAGGCGGCGAGGTCCGTTGGGAGGGGTTTAAAGTCCCGTAGCGGTGTCGCGGCTCGTGTTTATTCAATCTGAAGATTTTAGTCGTTCGGCGTCTCGGTGCTTTCGCTGTCGGCGTTTGGCGTGGGTAAGACCAGCACGGTCACGGTCAGTTGTGTTTGTGGGTCGTAGACGGGCACGGTGGGGCGCATGGGGATTCGCTGCATGAGTAGTTGGCCCCAATCGGTTTTAAACAGGGGCTGCACTGCTGTGGCGTGGCCATGTCCGACAAGCGGGATGCGCGGCGGGTGAACGGCGGCTGTGTCAGCGTCGTCGTCGGTGCGGAAGTAGGGCGGGGCGGCCTGTACGAGCCAAGTGATCGATGGGGCGTTCCACGACGGCGCTTGGGGCAGGAGCCTGGCGTGTTGGTTTGGGGCGGTGTTTAGATTCCGCAGCAACTGTGTTAGTTGAGACGCGGTCATGGCCAGGGTGATCTGGCGGGGCTGTGCGCTCGACGGGTTGCGGTCGGCATCGGTGGTTGTTTCGAGTTGAGCCGCGTCGGGCTGGGGCGGTGTGGTTAGCGCGACGATGGGGACGGCATTCGCGACGGTCCAGGTCAGCAGGGCTTGTTGGCCGGTCTGAGGGTCGTGCGTGGCTAGCTCAAGCCAAACCGTCGGTCGGGCCGTTGGGCTGGCGGGAGATTCGGCGGGCGTTTGTGCCGCGTCTGACTCTTTGGCTTTGCCTAGTTGGCGGGCGGCTGTGAGCGCCTCATCTTCGGTTTTCGCTTCGCTGGATGCAAGCTGTGGGTCGGCTTGCGTCAGGTGTTGCATAACTTTTTGAGCCAGTGGGCTAAGGGGCTGGTCTTTGGCGGTGTTCATTTTTTTCGCGGGGGCGGGCGTGAGGCGGGCGAAGGTGTCGGCTGAGGCCGGTGCGTCTGGTGTTTGGGGCACCTGGGCGCGCCGTTCAAGAGAGCCCTCTTTGTGGCCCATCGCGAATGAGCCGGTTGCTTCTGTATTTGCATCTCCGCGTACACGCAGCCCGGATTGATTGATGATTTCTAGGAGGTCTTGCTTCGGGGGCGGTGCCGTGTCGGAACGGTTTTCCAGCAAAGCCATTGGCGCTGTGGAGGCGTCGGACAGGGCTAACGCCTGTTCGGCGTTTTGGTGTTCATCGTCGGCAAGTGTGCTTGAGATTGAAGGCGTGGTTGGGGCGTTTGGCTTGAATTCAAATAGTTGATCGCTGTTCGAGCGACGGGGCTTGTTGTCTGCCATGCGGGACATGCTTAGGCCGGCTGGCGTGAAGTCTTCGTAGAGATTGCGGTCGACGAGTGTGTGTACGACGACGGCTGCGGAGATCAGGATCATGGCAGCTAAACCGGAGTACGCGATCATGCGACCCAAGCGGTAGCTGCCCGACGGGCGCACGGGGCTCAACTCGGGCGGGGGCGCGTCCAGGAGCATGCTGCGTTCGAGGCGTTGGGTGACTTGGCTTAGCAACTCATCGGGTGGCGACTCGGTGGGGAGCGTGCGCATGGTGCGGCGGTCTTGGACCAACTGGCTGACGAGGCTTTTGAGCCTGGGGTCTTTGGTCATGGAGGCCTCGAATTGGGCGGCCTGGTCAGGTGTGAGGTCGCCCTCGATGTAGCCGAGCATTGTTTCTTCGTTGTAGCGATCAACCATTGGACAGCCTTCTAATAGACGTTGAGGGGGTATCAGGCGTGGATACGGCTTGCTTGGGGCGATTCTGGGTGTTTTGCGGCGGTGGTTTTTTCTGGAGGATCTCCCGGCGCAGCGCCAGGCGCGCACGGAACAGGCGGCTCTTGACCGTGCCTATGGGGATGCCCATGACCTCGGCGATTTGCTGGTACTCCATCTGATCGATGTCGCGTAGCACGATGATGGCCCGCAGGTCGTCCTGGAGACGCGCCAGGGCGGCCGTCAATTGTTGTTGCTGCTCTTCTTGTTGGACGCGTATCGCGGGGTTGGGTTCGCGCGGGTCGGTAAGCTGGTCCCGCAAAGGGGATAGCTGGTCCCTGCCCACGCGTCCGATCGGGTCCGTGGCGGCGTGGTCCAGGCTGACGGTCCGGCGCAGGCGCTGCTTGCGCAGGTGTGAAAACGCGGCATTCATGGCGATCCGCGTCATCCAGGTGGTGATATCGGACTTTCCTTTGAAGTCGCCGATGTGCTCGATGATTTTTAGGAGTGTGTCTTGCGTGACCTCGGCTGCGTCGTCGCGGTGGCCGATCATGCGCAGGACCACGTTATAGAGCCGGTGTTGCGAGGTTTGCAGAAGCTGGCACAGAGCGGCTTGGTCGCCGCGGACGGCCCGCTCGACAAGCTTGGGGTTTAATGCCTGTGGCATGACCCGCTCCAGTCATCGCAAGTCGACGCGGGTCCTGGGTTGTGGCCAAGACCGTCGAAATCTTCCTCCTAACAAGCTGCCTCCTCCACGGTTCAGGAATGATTCCGGGGACCGTCCGGTGGCGTCGCCTGCGATGCGGTTGCTTGTTACTATGGCCCAGCAGACGGGTAAGGTCAACACCGAGGCACCACGATGAGCCAACACGAGCGGTACGAATCAGCCCTAGCGACGCGCAACGCCTCGCCACAGATGCAGGCGATCTGGTCGGGCCAGCGAAAATTTTCGACTTGGCGGCGGCTGTGGCTGGCGCTGGCCGAGGCGCAGAAGGAACTGGGGCTTGACATCAGCGACGCGCAAATCGCCCAGCTACGCGACCACCTTGATGACATTGATTACGTTGTGGCAGAGGGTTATGAGCGGCAGCTACGCCACGACGTGATGGCGCACGTCCACACACTGGGCGACGCGGCGCCGCTGGCTCGGCCGATTATCCACCTGGGGGCGACCAGCCAATACCTCAATTGCAACACCGAACTGCTACAGACCCGTGAGGCTTTGGGTCTAGTCGCGGTCAAGCTGGCCAACGGGATCGATCAATTGGGGCGGTTCGCGGTCCAATACCGCGAGTTGGCGACGCTGGGCTTCACGCACTTTCAGCCCGCCCAGCCGACCACCGTGGGCAAGCGCGCCACACTCTGGGCCCAGGACCTGGCCATCGCCCTAGCGGAGGTCGAGCACCGCATCGAGTCGCTGCGGTTCCGAGGGGCCAAGGGCACGACGGGCACGCAGGCGTCTTTTTTGGCGCTATTCGATAACGACCACGGCAAGGTCGAGCGGCTTGACGAATTGGTGGCCCAAAAAATGGGCTGGGATTCTAACAAACGCTGCGTTGTTACCGGGCAGACCTACCCGCGCGTGGTGGACGGGTTGGTGGCGGCGTCGCTGGCAGCGGCCGCTGCTGGGGCACAAAAATTTGCCACCGACATGCGCCTGCTAGCCAATCGCAAAGAACTCGAAGAGCCGTTCGAGGAATCGCAGATCGGCTCGTCGGCCATGGCCTACAAACGCAACCCCATGCGCTGCGAGCGCGTCTGCGGGCTGTGTCGGTTTGTGATTGGGCTGACGCAGGTGCCGTTTGTGACGGCCGCCGAGCAGTGGCTCGAGCGCACGCTAGACGATTCGAGCACGCGACGGCTGTCGCTGCCCGAGCCGTTTTTGGCCATCGACGGGGCGTTGGACTTGGTGGTGAACGTGTCGAGCCAGATTGTGGTTTATGAGAAGGTGATCGCGGCGAACCTGGCGCGTGAGCTGCCGTTCATGGCTACGGAGAACCTGCTGATGGCTGCGGTGCGCGGCGGCGCCGACAGGCAGGACGCCCACGAGGTGATCCGCCGTCACAGCCAGGAGGCTGCCCAGCGCGTGAAGATGGACGCTGCCGAGAACGATTTGCTAGACAGGCTCAGTGGCGAAGCGGTTTTCAAGGGTGTTGATCTGAACAACGCCGCCGACCCGGCGGGCATGATTGGGCGCGCCCCCCAGCAGGTGGACGCGTTCATCGAGCAGGTCGTCGAACCGATCCGCCAGCGGTACAAAAAACACCTGGGCTACGAGCCAAATACCTGCCTATAATTCAGTCCTTTAGTGAGTGCTGGCCCATTGCATTAGGAGCTGCGTGATGTGGGCGGTAATGGTTCCATTGGACAAGCGTATCGCCGCTTGGATGAGGCGTCACGGCCACTTGCTCTTGCGCGTGTCGCTGGGTGTTACGTTCATCTGGTTCGGGATCCTTAAGCCGTTCGGCATCAGCCCCGCGGCGGACTTGGTGGCTAAAACGGTGTATTGGTTTCCGCCGGAAGTCTTTGTGCCGATCCTGGGTTGGTGGGAGGTGGCCATCGGGGTAGGTTTGCTGTTCCGCCCGTTAATCCGTGTGGCGCTGGGGCTGCTTTTTCTTCAGATGCCGGGGACGATGCTGCCGCTGGTTCTGCTCCCGGCGGTGTGTTTCACGCAAGTTCCGTATGCTCCCACGCTCGAGGGTCAGTACATCATCAAGAACCTCGTGCTGATCAGCGCGGCAATCGTGGTGGGGGGGACGGTGCGCGAGAAGGCGTGACGGTGTCGGCGTGTCCCGTGTCGCGGGGTGGGGCTTACACGCGCATTCACGGGTACGGGGTTACTCCTTAGATTTGCGGCGTCGGGATTCCCGGTGCGCGTGCGGGCACAGCCCCCGCGTGCTGCCACGGACGAACTGGGCCATTTCAGCGACAAGCTCGGCGCCGGGGCCGCCTTTTTTCACCATCTTTTCCATTATCTCAGCAGCCACCTGATTGGTGTGGCCTTCAAGATAGAGCGTATTGAACGCGGACTTCACCGCGTCGATGGCTTGGCGGTCGACGCCGCTGCGTCGCAGGCCCACGAGGTTCAGGCCGTTGACCCGGAGGTAGCCTGCCGCTGTCACAAACGGGGGCAGGTCTTGGACGAGTGTGCTGTTGCCGCCCAGGAAGGCCAGCCGACCCACGCGGCAGAACTGGTGCACAGCACCGTTGCCGCCGAGGGTCACGTCGTCGCTGATCTGCGCGTGTCCGCCGACGACCGCGCCGGTCACAATCGTGCAGCGGTCGCTCAGGGTTACGTCATGACCCAGGTGGGAGTTGGTCATGAACATGTTGTCATCGCCGACGGTGGTGGGGCGGTCGGGCTTGGTCGAGCAGTGGATCGTGACGCCCTCGCGGAAGATATTGCGGTCGCCGATTTTCACGCCACACGTCGTGCCGTTGTATTTGCGGTCCTGAGGCTCGAAGCCGATGCAGACGAACGGGTACAGCTCGTTGTCGCTGCCCAGCGAGACCGGCCCGTGCAGGTGGACGTGCGCCCGCAATCGGCAGCCTTGGCCGATTGTGACCGGGCCGTCGATAACGCAGCCGGGGCCGACCTGCACATCCGGGGCGATCTTCGCTTGCGGGTCGATCACGGCGCTGGGGTGGATCTTGGACAAGAGAACAATCCTTTATTCGGGGTAGCCGGTGCAGCCGCTATGATAGGCATGTCGTTGAGAAGCTCCAGTGTAAGTCAACCGTTAGTTCATGCTGGGCCGGTTTCGCATCAACACGTGTCGCTCCCCGTTAAGCAGTGGTCGACGAAGGTAATGACAGGCGATGCCCGATAGCGACCCCACAGATTTTGTCATGCGAGACCTTGGCAGGCTGGCTTACGCCGAGGCGCTGGTTGTGCAGCGGCGCGTCCACCAACGCGTGCTCGACGGGCAAGACCCTCAGACGCTGTTACTCGTTGAGCACGACCCGGTGATCACGGTCAGTCAGCGACGCGATTGTCCCCAGCACCTGCTGGCTACCCCGCAGCGGCTAGCTGAACTGGGCATCGACGTGCAGCCGACCGACCGTGGGGGTGATGTGACCTACCACGGCCCGGGTCAGCTTGTGGTGTACCCGATTATCCGATTAACGCCTTTGGGGTTGAACGTTGGCAGATACGTGCGCCTGCTTGAAGACGTGGTGATGGACACGGTGTCGGCGTTCGGCGTGGCGGCGTGCCGGGACCAATGCGCCAGGGGTGTTTGGGTGGGTGATGCGGCTGGGGGCGTGCAGCCGCCCGCAGCGAATGAGATGAAAAAGTTATGCGCCGTGGGTGTGCGTGTACAGCGAGGAGTGACGCTTCACGGGCTGGCGTTGAACGTCACGACGGACCTGGATCATTTTCAAACGATCGTGCCTTGCGGGCTCTCTGGGCGGGGTGTGACGAGCCTGGAGCGATTGCTCGGGCGCGACGCGCCTTCGATGGAGCGGGTGAAGACACAGCTCGTCGAATCGATGCGGCGCAAATTGTCTGAGACCATCGGCAGAGCAACGCCCGCATGTGTAACTTGAAGAAACCGCTCGCTGATCCGCCTGAGGCGGACGGCTCGTATGGTGGATCATTGATGGGCTCGAAGTCTACACCGGCACCACACGTCATTACATGTCTTCTTTGCGTCGCGGCGGTTTTGGCGTGCGTGTTTGCGTGGGTGGTGGGCTTGATTCAAGTAGACCGTGTAGACCCGTCAGCGGGCATCGCCAATCTCAGTTCACTTACGGGGTATTGGATCATCGGTGCGGCGGCGTGGGGTGTGCTCAGTGTTATTGCTTGGCGGCTGTCATGCGATAAGCGTCGGATTGCCGCTAGCCAATGGGCGGGTGCGGCGGTCATTGTGCTGGTGGCGTTGGCCGCACGGATCGTTGCGGTGTTGGCTGGCGGGCCGCAACTCAGCGACGACCTGTGGCGGTACATCCACGACGGGCGTCAATTGGCTAGCGGGGTCAGCCCGTACTACCAATCGCCCCAAGAGCTAGGCGCCGGTCAGGGGCAAGACCCGATCCTTGATCGCGTCAACCACCCCGAATTGGTGACGATCTACCAGCCGACCAGCCAGTACATTTTTGCCGCGCTGTGGCGGCTGCGCCCTCAGCAACTCGACCCGCTGGGTGTTAACACGTTCCGCTTCGGATTTGTTTTGATTGATCTGATGCTGATCGTGTTGTTGATCATTCAATTGCAACGAGACGGACGGTCGGTGTGGTGGGCGACGCTGTACGCGTGGCACCCGTTAGCGATCAGCGAGGTCGCCGCGAGCGGGCATCAAGACGTGATCGGGATAACACTGCTGGTGGCGGGGCTGATGCTGTTTCAAACCAGGTCGATGGCGTGGCGGCACGCGCTACTGGGTGGCGCCGCGTTCGCCGCGGCGGTGGCGGTGAAGCCGATCGTCTTGCCGCTTGCAATACCGATCGTGTGGCGGCTGCGGTCTTCGCTTCGGGGCGTGGCGGTCGCGGGGGGTGGGGCGGTGTTCGCGTTGTGTGCGCTTTACCTGCCGTTTGTTTTCTTAGACGGCGGGCTGAGTCGGATGTTCGAGACAATCGGATCGTTTGTGGGCCAGTGGTCGTTCAATAGCTCTTTGCACGCGGCCGCGGTGTATGCCACCGGGTCCAAAACAATAGCGGGGGTGTTGATGGCCGGGTTGCTCATCACTGTGTTGATCGGGGGCATGGCGTTGCGGTGGGGCTTGTGGCGCGTGGCGTGTGTGTATCTCTTCGCCGCGTTGTTGCTGTCGAGCACGGTCTACCCGTGGTATTTGCTGTGGGCATTGGCGTTTGTGTCGATCCGTTTTGGGCTTGGGGTGTGGGTGTTTAGCTTAACGATCACCTGGAGCTACGCGGTGTTGGGCAACGCCGTAGCGTGGGAACTGCCTGTGTGGGTGGTGGTGGTTGAATATACGTCTGTCTACGCGGCGGTGATATGGGCGTTGACAGTGGTGTGGCGGAGCGTCTTACGGGGCGGTGCGGCTGATATCTCTGGCCCGCGGCTTAATTCACCCTGACCAAGAAACTGGGTTGCTGGCCGATCGCTTGCCCGCCCGTTTTTTGCAGCAGTGTCTTGCCGTTGCCCAGGTTGTAGGGGTGTTTGTCTTGCAGGGCTTTGATGCGCGGGCCGTAGGTCCACTGCGGGCCGTCGCGGCCGAAGTCGTAGTCCGTAAATAAACCGATCGTGACCATCGACCGGTGCGGGCCGTGGTAGTAGTAGGCTTCGTCGCCGCCGGTACGCAGTGCTTGGGCGGCTTGCTCGGCGGCTTTGCGGAATTCGTCGCCGTAGTTTTCATCGTAGTAGCCGATTTGCAGGGAATACATGCCGGTGTGTTGGCGCAGGTCGAGCTTGCTGCTGGCGGCGTACGCCCCGTGACCTAGAGACACTAACTGAGCGGATTCAAACGTCTGGTTGCCCACTTTAAGAAGCCGGGTTTGACGCAGCGCGTTCATCGCGGCGGGGTCGGCGGGGTCGCTGTATCGGCCCCGCATGACGGCGGATTGGTTGCCTCGGTCTTGCACCCACAGGTCGGGCACGCGGGTTTGTGTCTCAAGGTGTTGGATGAGCGTGAGGGCTTGTTGATCGCGTTGTGGGCCTTGAAAGGTTTGGATCAGCACCGACCACTGGTCCGTGCGCGCGGCGGCCGTGGGCGCGGCCCGGCTTTGTGAGTCTTCCGACTGTTGGGCCCAACCGAGTTTGCGTAGAGGCGCCCACCCGTCTCTGACCACCCGTTCATACACGCAACCCGGCACACTCCCGGCCGCAAAGCACAGGCCCAAACCCAAAATTAGCATACGGTCGTATCGCATCGCTTCAATCATAATACGCGAGTTATCATCGCTAACTCTAGTATTTGCCTAACTGTATTGCGGTTTTCCTGGGGTGGCAACCGGATGGTATTGACGAAGCGACGGGTCTGCTTATATCCTATTATCCGGATGAAACGATGATTAAATCCGCGTCACAACCCGATGGTTTTCTTGGCTGGCTTGAGAGCTTGGCCGACCCGACGCGCCTACGCCTGCTGCGGTTGATGGAGCGGCAGGAACTGGGCGTGGCTGAGTTGTGCGACGTGTTGCAGATGCCCCAGTCCACGGTCAGCCGTCACCTGAAGTTGTTGGCCGATCTAGGCTGGGCGCAGTGCCGCCGCCAGGGCACAGCCAATTTTTACACAGCCGCGGTTGATGAGATGGACCCCGCTGCCAAGCATCTGTGGTCGTTGGCGCGCGAGCAGACCGCCCATTGGGCCACCACCGCCCAGGACCGGCTACGCTTGGACCGCTGCCTGAACCAGCGGCAAGCGGACCCGCAGGCGTTCTTTGCCAACGCCGCTGAGCAGTGGGAGAAGATGCGCGGCGAGCTTTACGGCGAAAGTTTTTTGTGTGCCGCGGTGTTGTCGCTGCTGCCGTCGCAATGGGTGGTGGCGGATCTGGGCTGCGGGACGGGGCAGTTTACAGCCGAGTTGGCCGGTCACGTGCGGCGCGTGATCGCGGTGGACCAGTCAGCGGCGATGCTCAAAACGGCGCGCAAGCGCACCGCGGGCATGAAGAATGTTGAGTTAAAAAAAGGCGATATGGAGAGCCTGCCGATCGAGGGCGGTTCGTGCGACGCGGCCATGCTGCTGTTGGTGTTGACTTATGTGCAACAACCGGAAGCGGCGTTGAAAGAAGCCGCGAGGGTCGTGAAACCAGGCGGCAAGCTAGTGATCGTCGATCTGCTAAGGCACGACCGCGACGGCTTCAGGCGGCAGATGGGCCAGCAGTGGCCCGGATTTGATACGGCCGTATTGGAACAATGGCTGACCGACGCGGGGTTGGTGGGGGCCCGGTGCCGGGCGCTGCCGCCCGAGCCGGGTGTGAAAGGGCCGGCGTTGGCGCTTGCCACGGCCCAGCGGCCGGGTAAGTAAGAAATAGAAAGATGTTATCAGACCCTCACGATAGGCCACAACGTAGCGTTTGCGATGGTCGATAGGGATAGTCGAAGGCACGAATTTTTCTACTTAAGACAGGAGCACGACACACGATGACCGCCACAACCACCACAGCGCCACAGACGGCGAAGCTCGATTACCAAGTGAAAGATTTATCACTGGCCGACTGGGGGCGTAAGGAGATCAAGCTGGCCGAGCAGGAGATGCCCGGCCTGATGTCGGTGCGCCAGGAGTACGCCGCTAGCCAACCCCTCAAGGGCTTGCGCATCATGGGCTCGCTGCACATGACGGTGCAGACGGCTGTGTTGATCGAGACGCTCACGGCGCTGGGGGCGGATGTGCGTTGGTGTTCGTGCAATATCTTTTCGACGCAGGACCACGCGGCCGCGGCCATCGCCGTGGGGCCCGACGGCACGCCTGAGAACCCCAAGGGCGTACCCGTGTTTGCCTGGAAGGGCGAGACACTCGAAGAGTACTGGGACTGCACCGAGCGCGCGTTGAACTTCGGCGGCGGCAAGGGCCCCCAACAGATCGTCGACGACGGCGGCGACGCCACGCTCTTGATCCACAAGGGCATGGAGTTCGAGAAAGCGGGTAAAGTGCCCGACCCGTCCACCGCTGACAGCGAGGAGTTCGCCGTGGTGCTCAAGCTGCTGGGTAAGACGCTCAAGGAAACCCCCACACGCTGGGGGGCTGTGGCTAAGGAGTGCCGCGGAGTGAGCGAAGAGACCACCACCGGCGTGCACCGGCTGTACCAGATGGAAAAAGCCGGCACGCTCCAGTTCCCCGCGATCAACGTCAACGACAGCGTGACCAAGAGCAAGTTCGACAACCTGTATGGCTGCCGCCACTCGCTGGTGGATGGGCTGATGCGCGCCACCGACGTGATGCTGTCGGGCAAGGTGTGCGTGGTGTGTGGGTACGGCGACGTGGGCAAGGGCTGCGCCCAGTCGCTGCGCGGGCAGGGCGCGCGGGTGATCGTCACCGAGGTCGACCCGATCTGCGCGTTGCAAGCGGCGATGGAGGGTTACGAGGTTAATACCATCGAGGACGTGCTGAGTTTCGCCGACGTGTTTGTCACCACGACCGGCAACTATCACATCATCACGGCAGCGCACATGGCCAAGATGAAAGACAAGGCGATCGTGGGCAACATCGGCCACTTTGATAACGAGATCGAGATGGCCGGCTTGGCCAAAGTGCCGGGTATTAAGAAGACGAACATCAAGCCGCAGTACGATATGTGGACATTCCCCGACGCCCCCGGAGTCAAAGCCCACAGCGTGCTGATCTTGGCGGAGGGTCGCTTGCTGAACCTCGGCTGCGCCACGGGCCACCCCAGTTTTGTCATGAGCAACAGCTTCACGAACCAGACGATCGCCCAGATCGAGCTAGCCAACAACAACGACAAGTACGAGAACAAGGTCTACGTCCTGCCCAAGCACCTGGACGAAAAAGTCGCCCGGCTGCACCTGGACAAGCTGGGCGTCAAGCTCACCAAGCTCACAAAAGAGCAAGCCGACTACATCGGCGTGCCCGTAGATGGGCCGTACAAGCCGGACCATTACCGTTATTAAGCGAACGCTGATCACCCCCAAGGCGGTGTACACCGGGGCGATGCGCATCTATCTAAAGATCGGCTTGAATGGGCACGTTTTGCATGAATTACGGTACACGGCAAGCTTAGCGGTGGGTGCGTGCATGGCCGAGCTGTGTCCGGGACGCGTGGCGGGGTTTAGAGGGGTTCGGTGATGAGCAAGTACGGTGACACCTTCAAGAAATTAGCCTTCGCCGCCGCGGCGCTGGTTATTTTTGTGTTTTTGTTGGAGGGGGCTTGCAGCATCACACTGGTGTTGTACGAGGCGGTGTTCTGGTCCAGGGCGCCGATGGCTGACCGCGCCCACACGCAGCATGACGCGGAACTGGGGTGGGTAGCCGTCCCAGGCCTTCACATTAAAGACCTGTACGGCCCCGGCGCGTCGGTCACGACCAACTCACAGGGCTTCCGCAACAAGCATGATTTTGATGTTGAGCCCCCGCCGTCCAAGCTCCGCGTCATCTGCTCGGGAGATTCTTTCACGCTTGGGTACGGCGTTGACGATGAGCAGACCTGGTGCCGCCAGCTTGAGCTGATCGACACCCGTTTGGAGACGGTCAATATGGGGCAGGGGGGGTACGGCATCGATCAAGCCTACCTCTGGTACAAAAGAAACGGCGCGGTCCTCGAACACGGCGTGCAAATATTTTCGTTTATCACAGACGACTTTAACCGCATGCGCAAGAGCCGGTTTTGGGGGTACGACAAGCCGCTGCTGGGTATTGAGAACGGTGAGCTGACGGTCTACAACACGCCCGTGCCCAAGCGGTCTTTCATGGCGCCTTGGCTAACGGAAAACGCTCAGCTTTTTCAGAAGATCAACATGTTCCAACTGATCGGCAAGTTTATAAGCGGTATCGGGCTTGGCAGGCCCGGCGTGTCGCGTATTGACCAGACCAAAGCCTTCAGCGTAGTGTCAAAAATATTCGCCGACCTCCGCGAGATCAACAACAAGAAGGGCAGCACCCTGGTCGTGGTTTACCTGCCGTTCGAGAAGGACTACCACAGCAAAGAATCAGAAATTTGGCGTGAGTACCTCCACAAGGAATTGCCGTCGCTTGGCATCGTGTTTATAGACCTTGTGGAAGAATTCTGTAAGCTCCCGTATGACCAGTTCAAGCCGCTGTACCTGCGACCCGAAGATTTAAGCTTCCCCGGCGCGGCTGGGCATTTCTCCGCTGCGGGAAACCGGTACTGCGCGGAGGTGCTCCACAAGAAGCTAATCAAACTGCCAGGCGTGGCGGCAAAGCTAAACGCACTTCCCGTCGAGCAACCCTAGCCTTATGCTGGGCCGATGAGGCGATCGGTTTCCAAGGCTGAAGCGTGGATCGGGCGGACCATATGAAAAGCAACGCGTGGGTCGTGGGCTGTTTGTTCATGCTTGTGTTGGTCGGCGGGTTGATCCGCGCTTGGCCCATTGCCGATAGGCCGCTGTGGTTCGACGAATCCGACACCTGGCGGGCCTCGTATGGCATGCCCTACGAGCAGTTCGTCACATGGAAAAACCATTTTGAAACGGCGCCGCTGTCTTTCCTGACGGTGCGTTGGTCGATCGATCTGTTCGGTTCGACCGAGCCTTGGGTCATCCGGCTGCCGGCGTTGGTGTTCGGCGTCTTGGCGATCCCCGCGGCGTTCCTGTTGGGTTATGTGGCGCACTCGGTGTCGGCTGGGCTTTTGGTGGCGACGCTGGCTGCTTTTGACCTGAACATGGTTGATCAGAGCCAGCAGGGCAGGATGTACAGCTTGATGATCTTGCTGTCGCTGCTGGCGGTGGTGTGGGTGATACCTTTGCTTCGCCGCCCGGACCGGGGGTTTCACGGGATGTGGCAGTGGGTGGGACTGGGCGTGGTGCTGGGGTTGCAGCTCAGCACGCTGCAGTTCGGTGTGGCGGTGTGGTTCGGTTTAGCCGGTGGGGCGGTGGCGCTGTGTGCCGCACGCGTCTTCACCGACCGGGGTGAAGGGTTCGACTGGATCAAAGCGGCGTCGGGGATCACGCTGGCGTTTGTGGTGGGCTTGTTGGTGGCTCAGGTGGGGGTGTTCGGCTTGGTGAGCAGGGTCTTGTTCGGCGGCGGGGGTGACGGGGCAGCCCCGACAAAGCTCGAGATTCTCCGCGAGGTTGTCGTCGCAGCCAAAGACCTGATCCATCTGGGGCCTGCGGGACTGCTGGTGTACCCGATCGCGTGTGTCGGGCTGTTTCACTTGAGTAAGCGTTGCGCCACGAGCACCGCCGTCCTGCTTTCGGTGGGGGCCTGCGGGGTGTTGATCCTTTTCCCGTTTCGCAAGATGCACCACTTCATGGACCCGCGTTACCTGTCGCTGATTCAGCCCACGCTGTTTGTCGGTTTGGCGGTGTTCGCGCTTGGCTGGAGCGATAAGCGCGCCCGGGCGGCGGCTACGGCGGCGGTCTTGCTTTTTGCCACTGTCCAGGCGTGGCAGTGTGTGCACATCGAGCGGTGGTGGCAGCAGCCCGACAAGTACCTGCTGCCCCAGCAGATCATCAAGGTCAGCCAGCAGCGGGCCGTTGACGAAGGCGTGGTGTTTCACCCCGAGGCGATGGACGTCTTAGGCCGGTACTACAACCTTGGACCGACCACCGATATCGAAGACGGGCTGTACGAGGGCGGAAGCTTACGCCCCGACGCAGCCGTGCCTGAGGGATACGACGCGCCCGCGACGTGGCTAGTGATCGGCATGGTCAACTGGGACGGCCGCATACCCACGGCGAAGCGCGTGTTGCACCTCTTGGCTGACCACTACGGCGTGGAACTGAACAAAGACCTTGTCGCAACACACCTACGCCTGAACCGCGTGGCCGTAGCGCGTTTCAGCGCCGCGGGCGTGGAGATGAGCTCTCTTGGTGTGGGTGACGACGAGGCTAACGCGGATCAGGCGCCGTAGATCAGCTTCAGCATCGAGACCGCGACTTTCGCCGCTTTGATCTTGTTCGACCCCACACCCTTGGACAGCCCCTGCCGCTTGCGGAAGACCACGGGGATTTCAATGATCCTCATGCGCAGCTTCAGCGCTTCAATAAACATGTGCGGCGAGAAGTGGTTGCCTTTAACGGTGAGCCGGTCTTTGAGGCGGTGGTAAGCCTCGACGCGGATCACGCGGTAGGTGCAGCCCATGTCGGTCAGTCGTGTGCCCCAGAACCGCGCCTGGACCAGCTTAGCCACGATCTGGTTGCCGGGGTTGATTAGCCAGTCCATCTGCGTCTTGGCTGCGCGTAGTTCTTGTGTCGCGCGGGTGCCCAGGACCATGTCGCAGTTTTCGAGGTAGGCCAAGAATTTTTTAACGTCGTTGGCTAAGAACGTCATGTCACCTTCACAGAGGACGATCACGTCCGCGCCTTCCGCCGCCTCGGCCATCGCCCGCATGCAGCACGACCCGTACCCCGGCTGCGTTTCAGTGACCACGGCGTGTGCCCCGGCTTCCTCCGCCACCGCGCGCGTCCGGTCCTTGGAGTTGTTCTCCACCACAACCACGCGGTGTACCTGTGGGCAAGCCAGGAACTCACGCACCGCGTCGCCGATGCATTCCTCATCGTTGTAGGCAGTCAGGCCCACGTGCACGCGCGCGTCTCCCAACGGCTCGTATTGAAACTCCTTGGGGGGGATCAGCAGGCGGTGAAGCACAAACAAAATCAGCAGCGACACCACTCCGCTCACCAGCCACACCGCCAGCGATATTTTCAGCAGGAAAGTAAGCCAGCCGTGGTCTCCCAACCGCGTGAATACCCAAAGCAGCGACAGAAACACCACCACCCCCGAAGCGATGAGCGTCGCGGTGAGGCAATACAGCGTCGCACGCCCAACCCAGCGGTACCGCAGCATACCTGTGGGCGGTTGGTCGTGGCGCGTGTCGGTTTGCATAGCGGGCTCACTTGTCTATTGCCTTGAGTCGGTCGGCGGATGTCCACAAAAGATTGGCGGCGCGTGATACCGCCATTTCGCCGTTTTCGTGCACCCTTAGTCACCCAGCAGGTGACTTAAACTACGTACGTTACATGTTTTCAGGCGATCTACCAAATCCCAAGCTTTGGCTGATAACATCGGCTGCATCGGCGGCCGGCATGAATCGTGAGGTTCAATCCGCAGCCGACTGGGTTAGCCTTTTACCGATGTGAAAAGGTACCCCGCGTCGCCAAGCCCATCCCTCCCAGAAGGACGATCAAGCTCAGTGTGCCCGGCACGGGGACAGCGGGTGTGTTGGACGCGAAGGGGAATGCGTCGTTGGTAAGATCGGCCACGCTATCAAACAGGTGGCTCTGCCAGATAAGCAGGTCTTGCCCATCGACTCGGCCGTCGAGGTTGAAATCGCCTTGGTCCCACTCATAGCCGGTGAAGAGGTTGGCCTGCCAGGTCAGCAAGTCTAGGCCGTTGACAGTGCCGTCAAGGTTCGCATCGCCGGGCAGGGCAGCCACCAGCGTTAGGCCGGGGCTGCCTCCGTGGTCGTATATTGGGACGAGTGTCATGTCGGCGTTGACAAGCGCGCCGTCGATAAAGTAGAACCGGCCGCTGCGTGAGCCAGCCGTGATGATATCAAACTCATCGAAGTAATTAGGCAAGAAGCCGTCGAGCAGCGACACATTAAGCGTGCTGAAGAAAATCGACACATCGCCAACAACGTTGAGCTGGTCATACCCACTGACAGGGTTGCTTCCGGCTATCTCAAATTCGACTTGAGTCGTTGCGCCTAACTGGAGATTTTGATTAAGTGTCAGCCGGCCAACGCCGTTGCCCGGCTGGACCGTTGCGTCTGTGAACACGACAAGGTCGTTTTCCAGTGTCCCGCCGCCGGTAACGGTCGATGCGTGCCTGGCGATATCGATCGTGATCGGCGAGCCGTTGGCGGTGACCAGCAAGCGGTGCCCCTCGTTCACCGTTAGGCCGGTGATGCCAAAGTCAACGGGCCCTAGAAAATCGACCGTAGAAACAGGCGATGCCGACTGGATCGTGCCCTTAAAGTCTAAATCGAGACCCTCTTCAACGAAGATTTTAGCGTCTTGGCCTACGATAAGATCGCCGTCAATCAAGCCAATACTTGATGAGCTAAAGTCGCCCCCCAGTGGTCGATCAAACACGTCATAGGACAGTTGCACCCCGTTGTCGATCATGACGGAGCCCCGAAGGTCGATGTTGTGGCTAACCGTTGAGTCCGCGACGACATGGACGTTCGCAAACACCTCATCGCCGCCGAGCCACTCCCCGCCCGCCATGACCACGGTTGTCCCGATGAGAGATGGGTCGCTAGACGTGGATGTCAGCAGCCGCCCGCCGGGCAAAACAGTCGTTGTGCCCGTGCCTAGTGCAAGAGAGTTTTTTGTTTCGAGCACGCCTTGGTAGATGGTGATGTCACCGTTGAACTGGTCGTTGACCCCTGCCAGCGTTAAGTAGCCGTGCGTGGTTTTTGCTACCGAGCCGTTGCCGCTGAGCTTCGCGTTGATCCTGCCGGATTCGACTTGAATAGAGTCCGCGTCAATCGGTGTTGTTGGGCTCTCAATCCAAGCGTTATCCCTAATGGTCAAAGCGCTGAGGTCTACCGGTACGGCACTTGCATATTCGACGGAGTAAGTCCCGCCGTTTAAAACGACTTCGTTGTTGGGAGGTACAGCGGAGGCTGATTGGATATTTAGCTGACTGTTTACGGTCGTTTTGCCGCTGTAAGTGTTGTTCCCTCTCAGAAAAACAATACCAGTTCCCCCGACCGTCACGCCCACAGAACCTTCTGAGTTATCAACTAAGTTCGCGTCGATATGCCAATTAGTTGATATAAAAGTTAATTCTTTCGTGATAATGCCTGCTGTTAGGTCACCATTTATTATGTTGAACTGTCTTGCTGACCCCTGTTCGATCCAGCTTAAGACCCCGCCACTTTCAATGGTTAACAAATTGTCGCCGAGGTTGATATTCAGCGGGTGGTTGCTTGGATTTTTATTGTGTGCGGCCAATGAGTTGATCGTCGTGTTGCTCGTTAAGGGGGCTGGGTTGACGGTCACGAAGACGTTGTCCGTTGCCAACGCCCCGTTGAGTTGTGACGGCCTGCCCTGGGTCGGGAGGTTTTGGAAGCCGTTGATTGGGTCGTAGGTCACAAAGTTTGCCTGAAACAGAGACCGTTCGACCGTTGCCCAGCCGCCGATGATGCCGTTTATCAATGTGGGGGGGTTGGCAAGTGTGATCTTCCGATCGGCGTTGGGCTTAACACCGAAAGTCGCGGTGGCGCCCGGCTCGCGGGTCAGGCCCGTCAGATTCAGCGTCCCGAGTTCTGATTCTAAAACGGCGTGGCCGCGGTTGAGCGTGGTGTGGCCCAGTGTTTCGCTGCTTGACGATGAACCGCCTCGGAAAACGAGAGTTCCCCCATTGATCTCAACAGGGATGCTGTCTGAAACCCGGTCCGCCATGTCATCCGACCCCGTGTTGTCGATTACGAACCTAGAGACAACTCCTCTGTCAATACGGATACCGCTGGTAGTAGCTAGCGACCCTTGATCTTTAAGGATCAAACCCCGATCCATCACGACGGTTTGCCCTGTGTAGGTGTTGGCATTTCCGGTAATGAGCAGGTCCCCGGCTCCTAATTTAATCAGGCTGCCCCCGACGATCGGCCCCGCCAGGGCAAGTTGCGAGGGTATTTTGGAGACTGGGTGGTCATCTTCTAGCATCCCGATGAATGAGCCGACGCCGCCAAGATCGACCGTGCCTGTGATAACCGCGGGCACGATACCTTGGCTGGATTCTCTGTATCCCATTAAAGCGCCTGTGTAGCTGCGACCGGTGGCGTTATCGAGGATGAAGTCGTCAGCAATAGTCGAGCCGCCAAGGATCAGCATAGAGGCTTCGGACGAACTGATCCGGGTTTTGCCAACAGTTGAGCCCAGGCCGTCGTTTCCTGAGACAAATATCCGGCCTTTTTCAAGGACGACCTCTCCGTCGAAGCCGGTTCCGAGACTAGCTAATTCCAGCACGCCAAGCGGTTTTTTCATGAGCAGTGAAGCCGGTCCAACGATGGCGCCGTCGACCATGCCGCTTGTAGCAACGATCTGTGAGCTGTTGACGGTGACCTGCCCCCACGTGTTGTACCAATGTCTATGTTAGTTGAACGTCTGTTCCTTGGGGTTGTTGAGGCGGACGAAGCGTAGCGAAGTCCGGCTCAACAACGAGCCAAGCCTCCGGGGCCGGCGGCCGATAGTCCAGCG